>NZ_CP043313.1:0-27632 GCF_008189685.1 Candidatus Sneabacter namystus | reverse complement strand
ACCAACGCATTCAGATGAATTACTAAATGCTTGGTCAGTAAGGCAAATGTTAGAAGAATCTGATGGTGCTAAAGATCTTAGATCAGAAATATTAGAATCTATTGATGAGATAAAGTCCGTTATATCTGTTATAGATAAAGCAGGTTTTATTCAGGTAGAAAAAGATGTGCTTGAATGTGAAAAAGCTTTTGAGCAATTTGACTCTGCCCTTAGTAAGGTTTTTTCAAGGCATGCTCCTAAATTGCAGCAAGTATCTCAATCTTTGACTTATTGTGTTTCTTTAGTTAAAGGAATCAAAGAAATTATACAAAAAAGAGAAGAAGAAGAAGCTAGGCAAGCCGCCGCTGCCCTTGCTGAAAAAGAAAGGTTAGCGGCATTAAGTGAAGGTGGAGTAGGTGGTAGCCCTGCTGCTACATCTTCTCTTGCTTTGGAATCACTTTCTCCTGATCAACTGAATAAAGAGCAAGCCCTTTCTTTATTGGTTGTTTTGTCGAAGTTTTTCAAAAATTCTGATCCGCATTCGCCTATAGCATACTCTTTAGAGCGCATTGAAAGGTGGGCTAAATTATCCCTTCCAGAAATGATGTTAGATATTGTAAGTAGTGATGTGATGATGAGCTACTGCAAAATTACGGGTGTGCCATTTGCTAAAAGTGGCAACGAAGAAAGGGATGGAGATTATTACGATTAATGACAATTATAATTAACTTAAATACGGTACAGATATGGCTCAAAGTATTTATGACAAAATAAAAAAGGTTAGAAAACCTCGTGTACAAATTTCTTATGAAGTGGAAGATGGAGGAGCGACTGTAAAAAAAGAACTTCCCTTTGTTGTTGGTGTATTGGGTGACTTTTCAGGAAAACCAGTCAAACCTTTAAAAGCCTTAAAAAAGAGAAAATTTGTTAACATTCATGGGGAAAATTTCAATGAGGTGATGTCTAGCATGACTCCCGGAGTTGAAATAAGAGTTGAAAATAAAGTCACAAATGATGGTACTGAACTACCAGTAAAACTTGCCTTTAATAGCATGGACGATTTTTCTCCAGGAAAAGTAGCACAAGGTATTGAACCTTTAAAGAAATTAATGGACATACGTGCTCAGCTAAAAGAGTTATTAAGTAAAGCTGAAAGATCAGAAAAACTTGAAGCTGCATTAGAAAAAGTGCTAAGTAGCGAAGAAAATCTTAAGTCTATTTCAGAGGCTTTTAAAGATAAAGGTGATTCAGATGCAGATGGCGATCAGGCTCCTGATGAAGAAAAACCAACAGAATAATTGTGAAAATATAACATCTCATAGGTAGTAATAAAATATGTCTACAGAAGGTCAGAAAGAGGAATCTCAGTCTGCGGAAACAGCATCCGAACAAGTTAGCATTTTAGATGAAGTACTAGAAGCCACTAGCGCTGACAGTGATAAAGATTATACAGAAGGCTTGATCAAAATTTTGGCCGATGAAGCTATAAAAGGTTCTGTTACATGGGAAAAAAGCATAATCAAAACAGTAGAATTTGCCATTGCAAAAATGGATCAAATTGTATCCGATCAGGTAAGAACTGTTATGCATCACCCAGATTTTCAAAAGCTAGAAGGTACTTGGCGTGGCTTGCATTATATGGTCAAAAATACTTTATGCAGTGCACAATTGAAAATTAAAGTCCTTAATGTGGATAAAAAAACCCTACTTAAAGATTTTGATAAAGCAGTTGAATTTGACCAAAGCCAACTGTTTAAAAAAGTATACGAAGAAGAATATGGTACAGCCGGTGGAGCTCCATACAGTACTCTTGTAGCTGATTATGAGTTTAAAAATCATCCCCAAGATATTAGTCTTTTGAAGTATTTATCAGAGGTATCTGCAGCAGCTTTTGCTCCTTGTATCACAGCTGCTGATTCTTCTGTTATGGGTATGAAATCATGGAAAGAGTTAGGAGATCCAACAGACCTAGAGCGCATATTTGATTCTCCTTTATATGCTCAATGGAATAACTTTAGAAAATCTGATGAATCAAGGTTTATTACATTAACAATGCCGCGTACCTTGGCACGTGTACCTTACGGTAGTGCTACTTGCCCTATAGAAGATTTTTCTTATGAAGAATTTGAAACTAGAAATGATGGCTTGTCTTTACAAACTGATGCTTCCAAGTATTGCTGGATGAATTCAGCGTTTGTGTATGGTGCAGTGCTAACTAGAGCATTTTCTGAATTTGGCTGGTGTACTGCAATACGTGGTGTAGAAAATGGTGGGAAAGTTGAATCTTTGCCAGTACATACTTTCTTAAGTGATGATGGTGAAATTGACCTTTCTTGTCCTACTGAAATTGGTATTACAGATAGAAGAGAAGCGGAGTTGAGTAAGCTTGGATTCTTACCGTTGTGTCATTATAAGGGTGAAGATTATTCTGTGTTTTTTGGAGCTCAAACCATGAACAAACCAGCACAATATGATGATCCAGATGCTACCGCCAATTCTGAAATTGCTGCTCGTATACCTTATATCTTTGCTACATCTAGAATAGCTCACTACTTAAAGGTGATTGCGCGAGATAAAATCGGTTCCTTTATGGAACGTACAGATGTTGAATCTTGGCTTAATAAATGGATTTTCAATTATGTAAATTCTAACCCTGATTCAGGCCAAGCTTTGAAAGCAAGATATCCTTTGGCAGATGCTAAAGTAGTGGTAGAAGAAGTGCCAGGTAAACCGGGGTCGTATAATGCTGTAGCTTATTTAAGACCATGGTTGCAACTCGAAGAATTGACTACCTCACTTAGATTAGTAGCTAAAATCCCTGGGTAATATTTTTGTACTATAACCTCTTTAGATTGATAAATTTTTACAACCTCTACACAGCAACGATTGAATTATGCAAATTAGCACAAAATCCTTAATTAAAAAATTAGATCACTCAAGCATAAAAGCCCTAGAAGCTGCTATTAATCTTGCTGTAACTAGAAAAACATCAGAGGTGAGTGTGGCACACTTTTTGTGTAAAGTTGCAGAAGATTCTAATTCTTTGTTCTGTGCATTACTACAAAAAGCTGACATTAAACCAGAAGACTTTATACGCGCTATTAGCCCAAGTGCGTATGATCTAAGAGGCACACATAAAGGTGTACCTTCATTGTCTACTGCGTTAACAACACTAATTCATGATGGTTGGTCATTAGCATCTGTAGATTATCAATCACAAGAGATCAATTCAGGTCATATTTGTATCTGTTTTTTGAGTAATACATCAGGATTCTACATTAACAGCCTTACTCAGGCTTTACTAAAAAATGTAGACATAGAGATGTTAAAATCCACGTTGCATGATCTTATTAAAGAAAGAGATGAGAAAAAAGTTTCTGGTATGGAATTACCAGCAGATGGTTTGGGAGCAGATGAGAATAATACTTTGCGTAAGTTCACTGTAGATTTGGTTGCTGAAGCTGCTCAAGGTAAAATTGACAGAGCCATAGGTCGTGGTAAGGAGTTAAATCAAATTATGGATATACTATGCCGTAGAAAGCAAAGTAATCCAGTATTAGTTGGTGAAGCAGGTACAGGAAAAACGTCTGTCGTGTTAGAGCTGGCTCATCGTATACTAGCCAAACAAGTGCCAGATCTTTTGCAAAATGCTTCTCTACGCTCTCTAGATGTAGCAGCGTTGCATGCAGGTGCTAGTGTACAAGGTGAATTTGAGTCTCGGATAAAGGATTTACTTTCTGCAATTGAGAAATCTGAAAAAAAAATTATTTTATTTGTTGATGAGATTCACAATTTTTTAGGGGCAAGTGGTAAAGGAGCAGATGCTGCAAATTTGCTAAAACCTGCCCTTGCAGGTGGGCTGAGCGTTATAGGAGCAACCACCTGGGCTGAATATAAAAAGTTTTTTGAAAAAGATGCCGCCCTAAGCAGAAGGTTTCAGCTGGTAAAAGTGCTAGAACCTGATGAAGAACACACTGTGGATATCATGCGTGGCGTGGCACAACTTTTAGAAAAACATCACAGCGTACATATAACCGATAAAGCTATAATTAATTCTGTAAATTTATCAGCACGTTATCTTACTCATTTACGTTTACCAGATAAAGCTGTTAGCTTGCTGGATAGTTCTTGTGCTAGAGTGAAAATACAAAATTCCCTACCTCCTTTGTCTCTAAGACAATTACAGGAGAAAATTAACATAAAAAAACATCTCAAAAAAAGAATAGAGAAGGATTTTTTTGCAACCGATGTATCAGTTCAGTCGATAGAAGATGAGATAAATTCTATGCAAAAAGAATTTGATGATGCTGCAAAAAGATGGCAAGAGCAGATAGAAATTGTTAGCGAAATGATGCTTGCTCGAAAAAATAAAGATAAAGAAGCTTACCTAATACAGTCTCAAGTATTACAAAATGCACAAAAAGAAAGTGATACAATTTCAGAGTGTGTTGATGAACACGTAGTTGCAGACGTACTAACTAATTGGACAGGCATACCAGTGTCTAGTAAAGGCCAAGAACAAGAGCTAATAAACGTACTGACACTGGATGATAAAATAGCAGAACGTGTAATAGGACAACAGCATGCTGTAGAGCGTATTGTAGACAGTATTCGCATCTCCAAAGCTAATATGTCTGATGCTCGAAAACCAATAGGTGTGTTCTTATTGGTTGGAGAAAGTGGTGTTGGAAAAACAGAAACCGCTTTAAGTATTGCAGAAGTAATCTATGGACATGAAAGCCGTATCATCACTATCAATATGTCCGAATATAAAGAAGGACATAAAGTTGCAAGCCTTATTGGTGCCCCCCCAGGATATGTTGGGTACGGAGAAGGTGGTAGACTTACAGAACAAGTTAGAAGAAATCCATATAGTGTGATATTGCTGGACGAAATAGAAAAAGCACACCCAAATGTTCAGGAATTATTTTTGCAGGTATTCGATAAAGGAACTTTGGCAGATAGTGAAGGTGTAGTGGTCGATTTTAAAAATACTGTGATAATTCTAACTTCTAATCTAGGTGCAAAAACCGTAAGAGACTTTTGTTTAGGCAAGTATGAAGAACATAGAAAAAGAAAGCAAAAACAAGAGGAAAATGAGCAAAATGCATCTTTAGATTCTGAAGATTCAGTAGATAATGCCGTAGGTGATGGTGGCGCAAGGGCGGCTCAATTTGAAGAAGAAAAAGATTTAAAAAATGGAGAGGAAAATGAACAAGATGATACCCAACAGCAAGATCAAAAATGCGATAACACCCAAGAAGATGGAAAAAATGATGAGGTGAACGAAAAAGGGCAGGATGAAGAAGAAGGGCAAGAAGAAGAGCCAGAAGAGGAAAAAGAGCATGTTATTCAGGATTCTGATATTAAAAAATTAACTGAAACCGTACACACAGAGTTACTAAAACATTTGAAACCAGAGTTTATAGGCCGTTTAGTTGTAGTACCTTACTTGTCGCTCACTCATGAAACTCTTCGTGGTATAATACGTATACACCTTAAAAGGATTGAAAAACGCCTGAATGACAACCATGAGGCAGATTTGACATACGACGATTCAGTCGTAGAAAAGATCCTTGCAGATTGTGCAATTTCACCAATGGGTGCACGCCAGATCGAACATATCATATCTGAAAAAATAATGCCAGACCTTGCAATAGCAATATTAGATATAAAATCTCAAGGAATGCGTTTTGGACAAGTTAACTTAAGTGTAAGATTTGGTCACTTCCTAATTGAAATGAAAAAAGTGACAAAGGATCAAAAAATAAATGTAGAAAACATTCAATCTAGCGGATAAAAACATGTTGTCTCACATCTGTATTTAGTATTTTATAATTCTAACGTGCTAAGCTCTTTGTTTGTGCATGATGTAGGGTAAGAAATTTGGGCGCTGCGGCACCATGCCATCTTGCCTAAAATAGCTGGATGGTTACCACTTAACTGATTGACCTGATGTGATGCATCGACATCAAATTGTATTTCGTACTTAGATTTATATCCTAAATAGACATTTAAAATATTTATGACTTTGCTATTTTTCATCTGCAATGAAGAATATATTTTTTCGTATTGATTTAAATTCAAATGATTAATTTTGATTAATATCTTGTTCTGATACAAATATATGTTAGATCCTATGTAAAAAGAAACTCCTAATATACTATTTTGTCTTCCAAGAATTGCTTTTTGTTCATCTTTTAAAGGTATCACTAAAGGTATAAATTGTCTTAAATCCACTTCGCTATCTAATATTTCAGATAGCATAGCCTTTATGAAAAAAGCGGGACGAGTCTTGAAGGCAAACCCTCCACCATAACCTAAAAGTATATGTAAAGGTTTAGTAGTATCGTTATATTTTATACCTATGTAGCTGCTTATTTCGCTTACCAATCTTGGAGTTTGTTTTTTGCTACCTAGCAAACATTGCTGAAAATTCAAATATAAGTCATTCCATTTTATTACTCTATATAACAGGGTCATAATCCGATTGTAAAATATATCTAAAAAATCAGATAAACTAGCATCTCCCTCTTTCTTCTTAGCTATCGCAAAATCAGTATAATGACTGGGAAATACCCCGTTAGAACCTATAAGAGATAACATAGAGCTGCTGATGTTATACGTATGTTTGCCGACACCACGTGCGTCATGGAAGTATGAAATATTAGCAATACCATTATGATCTAATCGTGACTTTAAATAACAAGAAAACTTAATTTCACACCCTTGCTCTTGTGTGCTACGAAACAATTCAAGATACTTGACTAGACTTTCAAAGTCTAAATCATCTGAAAAATACTTTTCAGCTTTGCAAGTTTTGATACTAATCATGTGGAAGATATTCTTAAAGGCCCAACATACAATGCTTGATCTGAAATGTAAGTGTTGAGCTTGATAAACGAATTCATCGAACAGTAATATATTAATACTTTTTCAAATATCTGAGAAAATAGGTACAAAACACCTCTGTCTATATCGCTCTTTTCTGGTAGAACGAATACTACTTTACATAAAAAACCAGTACAAAATTTAGGTCCATTTACGGTATTTACACGCTCGACCGCAGTTTCTACTGCCACGTCAGCAATAGAGTCTAATATACTGTTGTTGAGTGCTGGGATTGCTCCTTGGTACACAGATATAATATCCTTTAGAAAACCTTTTACATCAGAACCAATTATGCTTATATAATGAGCAGATAAGTGGGTTAATACTTGTATCTTCTTGTCCACATTACTACATATATACTGTACTTTAGAAGGGTTTTTTATAACCTCAATTTTACCTGTAAGAATTGTGTCATCCATAAACCTTAACTGTACCTGTCTTTGAGAAGTAAGAAAAATTTCGTATGGAATATTGCCATTAAAACACAACGCGTTAGCGTAAAAATATGGCTTTTCTTTTGTACTGTTTTTCGTAACAAAACTTATATAAGGTACGCTGTTAAGACTAGCAGATGTCTTCCGTTCCACATGCCACAATATTGTATCGGATGTTTCACTAGCAGACTGAGCAAGTGGCTTTGCTAACATTTGCTCATCCCCCAATCCAACGACAACTTTCTGTATTGAATAAATAGAATATTGCTGGGGTTTTTGCTTATCTATTATAAGTGGATACTCTATTTTACCATCTTCCATAACAACTGGATCAGACTCTTTTTCAAAAAGATTAATAGTTGGTATTACATTCATTGCTAAAGTATTATTACTTACAGAATCAATGACGAAATGGTTGCTAAAATAAAATTTTATTTTAACAGAGGATGAAAAATTCGATAATTTATTCTCAACATTTAAGTCAAAAAAGAGAAATTTTTGCGGAAATAAAAAAAACTCTGTTAGAAAAAGATAACCTGGAAAAGTTTTATTATTGTGATATAAGAGATTCTCATCTAACTTTAGGCCTACGCTAGATACAGACTCCTTACTCAAAACAACTTTTTTACAACTAGTCTCATCTTCAATAATTATACCTGTTAGATAAGAAAATAAACTCTCATAAAGCATATATGATATATGTTTTATATCTTGTAAAAAAAACCTTATTTTTTTTACTCCTAATGTATCTATACTATGATCGTTTGTACTGCTTACTAGAAGAGACATGCAACTCACGCTGCCAGTAGGGCTGCTTTTATCGTTCTCCACATTAAAAGATTTAATACTATCGATAGCTAATGGTACAACTTCTGTATCATAACCCACTTTAAACGTAGCGTTCATTTCCTTGTACTCTACCTCTAATAAAGTTTTATTAGATATAAATATAGATTGCTCTTGTTTAGCATCTGGTACCATCTTTATAAACATTACAGAAGGAATAGGCCTTGTTAGATGCGGATACAGTAAATCTAAAATAGATGACACTAAGTACGAGTGCTTTACGTCCAGTGCATAGTTGAGAAAATTGTTATGCAGAAAAGCAAAAGACTCTATTAACCTAGTAATATGAGGATTTTCAGTTACGCTACCAAGATACGTGTCAGAGTAATGCTTAGAAAAATCTTTTACATCTTCATATAATGCAGATAGTCTAAGAGCTAATTGTTTTTTTATCTCTGGATCTTGCACTGCCGCATTACCTTATGATAAAGGTGTTATTGGCACTATCAAAACGAGAATCAGCAGAAAAAGATATATATCTACCGCTGACTTTAAGTGCCGCCCTTATGATGAAATGAAACTCACTTGTGTACTGATCTTGTTTCTCCACAGGAACAACACTCAAATCTTCTAATCGTGGCTCAAAACGTTCTAAACATTTTTGTATAATTACAACCACCCTTTCTCGATCCTTAATAGAATAAGGGGTGTACTGACTAAGATCAGGTATCCCATAACCTAAAATAGAACAACTTTCTTCCTCTTGCATACAATATTGAGGCCTGGAATTTAGAAGATTTGTGACATCGCCAACAATCTCCCGCACAATGGCTTCCTCACTACCTTCTATAAAAGCCTTTGCACTGTCTCCCTCTTGCGTGATATATCCGAGTAATATATCTATAGCGTACATTATATTTCCACCTGTTTGATAAATTTTATACACCTTTAAATTAAAACTCTTTTACAGAGAAATTCTTTTATTATATAAAATATACTATATAGTAGCAGTATTTAGTTAAATTTATCTACAACTAACGATTATACACAGTTTTATACACATATCCACATATGGTATAAAATATATATATTTATATACCTATGGGTATATAATATCAGTTCAAAGAATTTGCAAACTAGCAAAAAATGTACCTTAAACAAAATGATCAATAAAACTCTTATAGCAATCCTCTGCTTGCCTCTTCTGATGGCACCAAACATAACAAATGCTCATAGCACAAAATTTATGAAAAACACCACGGTGTTACAGTCACAAAGCAATGGAGATAGAGTCAGGGAAATTTTCAAACGCTTATTTCCAAGAAAATATAAATACTGGATCAATCTCATGGAAACTACAGGGATAATGAGATTATTACCAAAAAAACAAACAAGTTATGCAGAGCTTTTCATCGAAACCAACAAAGCCATACAACAAACTTGGAGAACTACAAGTAATGTAGAAATACGAGATTTATCTGATTGCTTCTCTAGAAAAGAGAGAGCTCAAATTTTTGAAGCCCTAATGGCAATGAATTTATACAAAGAAAAAATGCCATCACAAAAACATTATGATGTCATAATTTTAAAATCCGCAACGCAAGAACGAGTGCTACGTCGTGTCAAATATCTAAAAAGCATGCTTAAAAGAGGTATCACTGCTTCTACTGTGTACGCTATAGTAGGTAACAGAGAATTAGATCCACGACATGAGTCGTTAGCACATCTATTACAAATGAATAAACTACCTCAAGATGAGTTGGCGATGGTGAGATGTGTTATAACAAAACATCTGCCTTGGTCCTTATGTAAAACAATTAAATACATCTATATACCAAACGGAGATAATACGAAAAAAACATCAGGACAAACATTAAATCAGTTGTGGCTAGAAAAATTTAACAAAACCTACAGAAAACCTAATACAAAAATATTAGTAATATCAAATCAACCCTTTGTTCAATACCATACGGTCAGTTTAGTGAAAACTTTGACTAATAATTTTGAGCACATACCACAAATCAATGGATATATATCTTTTAAAATACAAGATGATATAGAGATAGAAGGGGCAGGGCCAGATGGCAATTCTGCACAATTGGCACTTGGATTAGACGCCTTGGCAGCAACGTTAGATATCCGTATACCACTTTTTCTTAAAAGAGTAGAGAAGTTATTTGGAGAAAAGTCAACTACTTGAACGTTGATTTATCCATAAGATATAGCAAACAACCTTGTTACAAATATTTTCAGGTTGCAATACTTTTAGTTAAGATTATCATCATAATAATAACCATATATAGTTAAATTTTTTGTTATCAAATTGACTTTTAGATGTCAAAAAAATATCTTATATATTACATATTAACAACTTAAAGTTGTATGAATGGAAAGAATGCACCAAAAATGTTTTACCAAATTATATGAAATTACGATTCCCTTTGCTAATACTATGCTCTCTATTGCTAAATGGGTGTATAGACGAAGCAAAACAAATCCTGGAGTTATTAAAAAAAGAGCCTGCAGAATTCATGTTAATTGTAGACAGTATGACAATGGCAACACAGGGAATGCCAAAAAACCTAACGCTAAAAGTATTTTTTATAAGACACAGAAAATTACTAAAAGGTACAGTAACACTACCAGACAAGATCTTAGAACAATCGTATAAAAATACCCCAAAAAGAAAGGAAACAAAAAAACTCAATGTCTATCAAATAATACCAGAGCAAATGATACAAGACTCAGTAATAATCCCAAAAGAAGCAGAAAGACTAATTTGCATATTAAACAGCCCAGATAGAATCTTACATAGAAGAGAAATAATTATAGACCCAACAATATCAAGCACCGTTGTCGTTAAAATAGTCGGAACAGATATGTACATTCAACTTGCCACAAGAGATAAATCATGAAAACTTTCAACAAAGTACTATGGAAAGACGGCATGTTCATGCATCCACATCATTTCCAACAACAAGACTTTTACGTAGAACATCTTATATCGTCCTATGTCAATATTTTACCTTATGCATCTTATGGATTATTTAAACTAGATCTAGACTACGACGCGCTTTCGATAAATAAAATACTACTAAAAAGCTGTATAGGAGTCTTGCCAGACGGAACCTTTTTCTCAGCACCAAACAAAGATCCTTTGCCACAGCCAATTGAAATACCAGATGAATTTTCCGATGACATGGTCTACCTAGGGGTGTGCATAGATAGAACATGCCAATCTAACTTCAATGATCAAAAATTTAGTAAAACACAAATTCGTTACCTAGCAGATACAAATACAGTCTCTGATATGAATCTCGAACAAAAAGATTGCGTAAAAGAAATAGAAGTAGCCAAGCTAAACTTGATGTTATTTACAAAAAAAGAAGACAAAAACTCAGTAAGTTATATACCAATAGTCAAAATCAAAGATGCATTAGAAGGTATAACACTTACAGAAGAATATACTCCACCTTCTCTTGTAGTGCATAATTCGCAAAACCTTTCTTCTTATCTTAATAAAATTTTAATTAATCTAAACAATTACATAAACGCTAGCTTGAAATTATTAGGGTCTGATAATGCAATTAAACACATGAATAAAACTGAAAATTTACTAGTCTTTCAAACAATTTTTAAATATACACAAATATTTACATTGATGTCTAAAGACATACACCTTACGCCTTACAAACTTTTTGAAAGGTTAATTGAAGTGTTAAGCTCTATCTGTATATTTACTACAGAAAATGAATTCTCAAAAAAAGAAATTACATACAATCACAACAAATTGCATGAATCATTTACACCGCTACTAGATATACTAGGCAACACTTGTGCCAAACTGAGTAAACAAACAGCGCTACATCTAGACGCAAGACAGCAAAATCAATTCTTCTATATCAATATACCTAAAAGCATCAATCTACAGGATGCAAATTGCATAATAGAAATAGAATTAGAACCCCAAGATAAGCCGAAAAATACGCTACTACATCACATTAAATGTGCATCTGAAGAACACATAAAATCGGTTGTATCAGCAAGAGTCACTGGATTAAAAACAACGCTCATGCAAGCAGTGCCCCCATACGTGGATTTCAGTGAAAATGCCCTTTACCTGAATATAGAGAAAAGTGGAACAATATGGCAACAGATAATAGAAACAAGAACTTTATCTGTATATGTAGGAGGTCTTATAACACAAGTGAAAATTGTGCAACTTTGGATAGTATCTGTTTAACATGAATTTATTACATAGTACTACCCCCAATATAGAAAGTACTTTTGAACAAGAAAATGAAAAAGTATGGGACAAAACAGTAATTATTACACTTGCAACAAAAGAGATAATTTACATTTGTTGCATACTAAATCAGGCTTTATATGCCGTAAATTTATCAAAACTTTACGCCCTACTTATTCACAAAATGGAGGATCTCACAACATCACTTGTAGAAAACAACTTCTCAAATGAAGAAATTACAAAAATACGATACATGCTGTGTGCCGCTCTAGATGAAGCAACCGGTGTTTATGCAAGAAAGACAGAAGATTTTACAGCATTTAGCAGATCTCTAATCCAATATTATTACAAAGAAAACACAGGCGGAGAAAAAATATTCAACATCTTAGAAACAACTTTACACAATCCTATAGCCTATCTTCCTATATCAACTTTGGGGTACATAATTCTTGCTACAGGTTTTAAAGGAAAGTACGCAATATCTGAAAATGGACTAACAGACCTATCAGACATAAAAGATAGAATTTTTTATGCCGTAAAAAGAGCACTATCTATAAAAGAAAAACATAAAAAAACCGAAAAACAGCTGCCATACAATGCCATCTTGGTAAAAAGCATCATAAAAAAAATAGTCCCTACAATGGCCGTTGTGATAGTAATTGTGTACCTGGTTTCTCTATACAATATTGAACAAAAAAAGAAACAATTACACCTTATGATAAAAGAGAGCCTAGAACTATGAATTCCCCGTTGTTATTTTTCTTTCAAAGCCTTGGCTTAACAATTTTTAGCCCCAAATTCATAGCAATGCTTCTAAGAACATTGTTCGTAGCGGTACTGGTATTTTTGTTCTGCCCATTGCTTTTTAAATCTTTATCATTAGGAAACAAATTACAGATTTTCATCTTGTGCGTTTTGTTATTAGAGCTAATTTCATTTAGGTTGTTTCTAGTCACTCAGGGCAATATCAATCCATCAAAAACAAGAAATCAAACTAATAAAGATTTCATAGTAAGAAGCTTTAAAGGGTTTTTATCCAAAAAAAATCTTAGCTTACTCGTTTTGAGCAACACGGTTTCCATAAAAGATTTCGTCCCAAAAGATACATATTATGAACTAGCTGTAGAAGATATAAATACAGAACATGTAACTCTGCTAGATCATTTTAGCAAACCCCTTGTCGCAATTTCGCTAGATCATTTACGAGATGTCCTGAAAAACATAGCCATGCATCCAATAATACAAAAAATATTAGATGTTATAAAAAGCAATAGTTCAGACACTGTAACATTTGTTGTAGGGTTTCAAGATTTAATCTCCATGCAATCAAAAAACAATATCACCATTGCTATGCAAAGCTGTTGTAACATGCTGCATACATATATGAATAAAAGGTTCAACATAAACTTTGTAGTAGAAAATCTTCACCTTGTAACTGGCTTTCATGAAATATGTAACGAAATATATCCAAATAATCCGGATCTAACATCATTATCTATACCAATTTCTCTTGAAGATGAACAAATTACTTTTACAACATTTGAAAGTGTTTATGCGAACTTCATAAAAAAAGTAGTAAATGTCATTGGTAATTGCCACTTTTCTGAGTCTGACAAATTTCAACTTATCTATATTTTTATGCAACAACTACATTACCTAAAAGAACCCCTAAAAGAGATAATGGCAATTGCAATAAAAACCTCAAAAATAAGCACAATTAGAACACGTAACCAGATACAATTTAACATATTTTTCTTAGGTAAAACAGAAAGTGTCACACCCCCAGAACAACAAATAAGCCTTGTCGCAAAAGATTTACAATTGTGTCTAGATAAAAATGAAAAATAATACCCTTAAAGAAGCATTCTTCGATCATTTTGCACGCAATATTCAACCTAACACCGAAACTGCAAAAAGGTCGGAAAAAATCAGCGTTTTTACAATGTTTCTTTTCTCTGTTTTAGCTATATCTTTTTCCATATGTATCCTCATATTATTTGTAGCCTATCAACAAAATGTCTCTGAGATACATTTTATGGAAGAGGTAACCAAAAATATGACCTCCTCAAAAAAAAATACTTCCAAAAATGTAGAAGGTATAAGACGTACATTAAATGCAGTGGAAAAAAATTGGGCATCGTTGCTGTACAATTTCTCTTTATCAAATTCTCAAATAAATAAATTGCTAGAGAATAAACTAATTACAACAACAAAAAATAGCTGCGCCCCATCACTACTATACCTATCCCACGAAAGAGTACAAACATATCTCAGTAAAGGAAAATGGGATGATCTACTGTCAGCATTTAGGGTTTATCTCATGCTACACAATAAAGAAAGTTTTGATATAAAACTTGTTTCTCAATGGTTTTACGAACATAAGGACAGCCTACAACAATTAACATCAACTACCGATAAAGAAATAAAATACATCCTTGACAATATGAGCCCCAAAATGTTTAGCAATGCTCGTATAGACGGAAATTTATGCGCAAAAATAATAGCAACTGTGCAGTCTCCAACATTGTCACAGTCTGTATACAATATGATAGTACATAATTTATCAAAACAACCCCCAATTAAAGTAATAGATTGTATACCAAAGGGTATGACGTATTTGTTACATCCATCTATTACAGAAGCACAAATGCCTTACTTATACACAAAAGAGGGATATAAAGCTTTGAAAACTTGGAAGAAGAAAATTGTGAACTCTCTTGTAGGGATATCATACTTAGAAAATGCACTAGATATCTCAGTTGTACAAACAGCATTAGAAGACATGGAAGAAATATACAAAGATAACTATGAAAATCAATGGTTTTCATTACTTGCAAAAATAAGAATAAAACCCACTAGTAACATTAGAGATTTTCTCAAATTTTCCAAAACCTTATCTGCAGAATTGTCAACGATCTTTCTACTCATTACTCAGTTAGAAAAGAAAATACTTATACAAGATAACAGCCATTTATCTAATGTGATCTCTGATGTCACGTCCAATATACTAGCCAAAAAAGATATAGAAATAGAAGCCCTAAAACCAGAAAAATTTATACAATATACCCCTTTGCAAAGAGAAGAAGCACATGCAATAAAAGCCAAAATTCAAGAAAATTTACAAGAGATTATTTCCTATTCTGCCAGCATAGTATCTGCAAATGATCCAAACTTAGCCTGTCATCGTATTTTTAGTGCAATACAACAAGAAGACTCAGCCATAAGAAAAGGTGAAACTCTAGCAAATACTTTACCAACTCCGATAGATGCTATTTATGCAGATTTCATATCTGGACTAGAACATTTACTACATAAACACAGCGCAGAACATGTAAACTCCGTCTGGGACAAAAAGATCAGAAGCTATTACATCAAGCACCTTGCTAAAAAATATCCATTTTGTTCAGCAAATTACAATGATCAAGTAAATCTTGCATACTTTAAGGAATTCTTTGCAGAAGGTGGGCACCTCAGTACATTTAAACAAGAATATGTAGATAAAGGACTGCACCTATTATCACCAGATGCTATAAAGGCCATGAAATTTTTTGAGAATATACAAAATCACTGGTTTGCAAAAGATGAACAACTAAAAGTTGCATTTAGCGTAACTCATGTCACAATAGAACCGAAAGTAAAAAAAGTGGCTGTTTCCATGTGCGGAAAAACTACCCATGTTACTCATAGTAACCCAGGACCAAATGAGTTTATATGGGAAGATCCAACTGTAGACATAGCTAAGGTAGTGTTTTCAACAAGGTCATCACCTTCAACAAGTATAGTATATGTCGGTCCGTGGTCTTGGTATAAGTTGCTACAGTTAGATCATGTTGGTAAAAGCACACCGGGCAAAGCCATTAGAAGAACATTCCTCTCTCCTGGTGGAGAAGAAATGAATTTTTCATTACATTTCAGCACAGAGTTTTTCTCTCTATGCGCTGACAAAATTAAAATACCAAAAGAAATTGTGATGACACAAAATTATCACTTAAAATTAGAATAAAATTATGAAAACTATAACAATAGAGTGGGAAGCTCCACTGAAGGATAAAAACGTATACGGAGATGTAGCAAAAGTAAAAGGTAAAGCCTTTTGTGCAGACGGAAATTATCTTGCAAAATTAGCAAAAGAAGACAGTGTATCTTCCTTATCTAAAATATCTAGAATAACCACAGACGACCCTAGCCCTGGAATATTTCAATATTCTGCAACTGGGTTGACATCAAATCAAAGCATACTTGACTCTTTAAAAGATTTAGTAGGAAAAGAAGCAGGATTCACTATTTCGTGGAAAGATGAAAACGGTGCAGTAGTAGAAAAAGCCACATATAAAGGAACAATAATAGACTATGCAGTAGCGGATTGTTCCTCCTCGCCTCAAAGTGATATTACGATGAAGGAATATACACTTGTTATGCAAGATAATTTCTTCTACAAAGCCAACTCCATTAAAAAGGCTAATCGTATTTTTGCAGGAGAAGATCAAAATTTGAAAACTGTAATAGAAAAGGTATTTCAAGAAACTAAATTAGATGCACCAACGTGGAAAGTAACACCAGGGGCAGATAGCTTTACTGTTCAAGTATGTAAACAAACTCATGAAACTAATTATAATTTCATAAGACGACTCTGTGCTCAAGCAGGATGGGAAATACTCCTTAATACAGAAGGAAAAGTAGTAATAAGTAATAAAGCAGATTATGAGGAAGTAAAAGATCTGGATTCAAAAGGCAAAGTGAACAATATCTCACTAGTATATAAAGGAAAAAAACCAGACTTTTCAAAGGTCGAAGTAACAGCAAGAACAGATAAAGGAAGTATTGTAAAAAAAGAAGCAACAATAAATGACCATTTAGACGGAAGAACAAACATAGAATGTCCTTGCGAAATCAATGTACAGCTACGAGAAGTGAAAAATGTACAGATACTAGAAGCAATGGCAAAAGGTATACTGCATAAAGAGCAAAACTCTCCCTATTTCATTTTTGGAAAAACAGAACATATAGGATTACAAGTAGGAAAAAAGATAAAAGGAGAGTCCCTGGTGCTAAATGCAAGCAAAGAGAAAAATATAAAAAGTAAACAATTTGTCATTGTAGGACTAAATTTTGTCGCAGAAAATCAAAGCATAGTAGGACTTGCCCCATCAGAAAAAATAGCTCATTCCGCTGAGTATATAGCAGCTCCATTAGGAATGTACTTCACACCATCTTTTATGCAAACATCTGCATCAGAAGAATATGACGCAAAAATAGTAACTAAAGATGGAAAAGACACAGGTAGCGTGCCTGCAAAAGAAGTTCTAGAAAGTAAACTACAACAATATGCTCAAATATTAAATGATGAAGTCACATTCAAAGCATTGCTTAGTACACCACCTGCAGCAACTAGTTTATTAAAACCAGGCGATATAGTGAAAGTGAGATTTCCTCGCACAAATTCTTATGAAGATTTGCCAAGAATTGTATCAGCTTTACCAATCAAAGATGCCGGTGGAGAAGTGTTGGATAGAGAAAAAGATGAAGATGATCCTTGCTCTACATTTGGAACAGTTCACACGAAACAAGAGAAAGATCTCTTTAACTACATGAAAACTGACGATACAAAAGATAAACAATTCTTCACCTTCTACGCCCCACATACGATGGTGACACATGTTAAGCAAAAAAGACAAGCACAAGTAGGAGGCGATAAAATAGAAGAACAGAAGAACGAAAAAGCCAAAGACTTTCTAAAAATTGATGGAGGAAGTGTAATAAATTGTAAAGATTTGTACTCTATAACAACAACAGAAAAAGATGCGCAAATTACCTCAACTGTTGCAGAAGGAAAATATCTCATCACATGTAAAGAAGCTGTAATTACAGTAAAAGAAAAGATGACAATAACATGTGAAAATCTAGAAGTGAAAGCAAAAGACTCTATGAAATTCGTAGCAGATAAAGACATATCTATAGATGCAAAAGGAAATTTGAACTTATCTTCTGGTAAAAATACATCTATAACCGCCAAAGGAACAATGTCCTCTACAGCAACAGGAAAAAATTCAATATCAGGACAAGATGTAAATGTCGAAGGAAAGGTAAATTGCAACCTTCAAGCAGTAAATGCAAACGTAACAGCTAAGGCAAATGCAACTCTAAAAGCAAATGCAAAAGCTGCCGTAGAAGGCTCAGCTATGACAGCTATATCAGGAGGCATAATTAAAGCAGGGTAAAATACATGAAACAAGATGACAAAAACTCTAAAACCGTTATCACACATTTTGATAACGGCAATATAGAAAGTGAATACCAGCTGGTTGATGATCAAGTACACGGAATGTATAAAGCATTTTATGAAAATGGTATGCCTGAAAAACAGCTACATATGAAAGAAGGTGTATTACACGGTAAATATATCTCTTATTACGAAAATGGCTCTGTGGAACAAGAACTGTTGTTTAAAAATGGAGAGTTAGATGGAGTGTGTATATTTTTTGACAAGGATAAGCAAAAATCTCAGATAAGTAAGTTTAAAGATAATAAACTCCATGGAAATACTTTGATTTACGCAAATGGAAATATCATTCTATTAAACAGGTATAAAGATGGTGAGTTAAACGGAGAGTCTATAGGCGTTGGTATAAACAACATTATTACAGCTAGAATAAATTATAAAAATGGAAAAAAACATGGCACAACGAAAGCATATAGCGAAGATGGATTGAGTTTAATACTAGAAGAAAATTATGAAAATGATGTACTACACGGAAAGAGAGTAGTATTTCATCCGAAAAATGGATTAGTGGTTTCTTCTGAAGAATATGATATGGGATCTGTAGTAGAAGCAAACTAAATACTTTTAGATTGTAATACTCACAATTGTACAAAGTGCTTTAGACTCTGTTTTGCTAAAAAACATGCGGTCGCAATTGCGACCTTTTAAAAGAATGCACTCTTAAATAAAGGGATTGAAAAGCTTTAAGTAGCTAATCCTATTTGTAGCATACAAAGAAGTAACCAACACTAAGTTATGCTCTATTGCAGTTGCAATAAGTAAAGAATCCACTGTGGATGTGTAAGAGTCAGGTATTACGTGACCCCATCTTTGTATTATTCTTAAATCTACAGATAATACATTTTCACCAAACCAAGCAAGAAAATTAGTCTGCAACCAAAATTGAAATAAACTTTTTTGCTGTATAGATATATCTTTTTGTACTTTTTTGATTAAGTTACCTATGGTAATCACGCTAATATACAGATCTGAAGGTGCAATGGCCTTACACCAGTTACTAACATTATCACAACTGCTGCTCTTTAGCAGCTCAAACACCACATCATGGTTCAGTAGATACATTTTATACCTTTATTCTACATGGTACAGTTTCCATCAATTCAATAAAAGAAGGCTTTTGTGCTTGCATATCTTCTAAGTGCTGTAGAGACATAACCACAGCCTTTTTGCATTCGTTGTTGTTAGACAATAAAATGTACTGAGGTTGTATAAAGCTCTGCTTTAACAACTCAGAAAACCTTAATTTTGCTTCTTGCACCTTCCATATTTTTTCTCCGTTTTCATCAATCATGAGTAACTGCCAGTATCATAAAAGTTATCATTTACACAAACCTCTAAAGAATGTAAGTTCTTATTTACATTCTTTATACAACTTAAGATTGTATCATAATAATTTGAATCTATCCAATCTTTTATAAAATTAGATGATACGCCAAGTACGCATTTTTTTTCCGTAAGCAAGTCTAAAGTTAGTTTACTAAACCATCCCGAATAGATATTTTTACCAAAGTATTGCATCAACTCCTTTCCTAAATAAGAGCATGTATTGATATCTACGCAGTGTTTTTTATCAAACAAGAATTTGACATTACACTCTGGTGCGATATTTCTTATTACATTAAGCGCCGTTTGTTCTTGTTCTGATGATAAATGTTTAACATTTACAAACACATGAATTTGATTTTCTTTTTTAATAAATCTGCAAGATAGTATTAGGGGGTGTATTGATGATGACGAATAATCTTTTAGAATTTGTCTCTTCACTTTTGTGTCAAAGGGTATGTCGCATGTAGATGACGCTGTAAGACTTTCATGTTTGTAATTTTTTTCACCATCAAAGACTTTAACCAGGTAGTTTTCCATTCGCAGAAGAGAAGAAAAGGTCTTTTCCGGATAAACTGAGTTGAGTTTTTCTATTATTTGTGAGGCAAAGTTAAGAGTAAAAGCTTTTTTAGTTCTCTTGTTTATTTTTTCTAGAAGTTCTTGATCAATAAACAACCTAAAATCTTTTTTTTCAGATAGATCTTCTTTATATTCTATAGATTTATTATCAGGATTAGAAATTTTTGATAAGGGGTTAGAAAATTTACGACTATCTTGTGCAAAATTTTTTACCACCAAATTGGACAATTTTTGTGCAAAAAATACCAGAGTTACTATTCCACTGTGTTTGATATTGTTGACAATTGCCGTAGATATTTGCCTTTTCACTATTCCTAGTGACTCAAGCCTTAATAGAGCGCTTCTAACCTGATTTTTTGAAAGCGAAAATTTTTCTTCAAAGTATCTATATCCCACTTGCCAGTGAAAGATTTTTTTATTATCCAACCTGTGCCTAAAAAACACTTCTCCTAAAATGGTTATCGCTACTAAGTCTGGTTTACCACATGTAGTAACTACCTTATACCACTCGTGAGGTATAATATTTCCACTTATTTTATTTTGGGATTCCATACTTAAATTCTTCTATTGTTATTGATGTTTTAATACAGCAAGAAGAAGCACAATAACCCCACATATTCAACTTTGAAAAGTTGACATCATATACCCAATAAAATAGAATACACATGTCAGAGAAGTTGGTTTGAGAATGTCATTAATACCTCTTCCTGTATTGGTGTTTTTGCGGCCGCCGGCATTATCTTTCCTAAAAATGCTTGGGCCGCTTTCTTCTCTAGTTATACATTTTCTTCTTCTACCACTAAGTCGTTTTTTCAATTAATGACGTTTGTTTTACACAAACATCCACAGCAGTCAGGAATTGTTGCCACACCTTCAGCTATTTTCATGCAAATAGATGTCATCAACACACTTATTTGAATAACACATATTATAGCCTTTCCCGCTTAAATACTATTTCAAAAAATTTATTACATCATGCATAAATAAATCTATAACTTTATAAAAGTGTTATTGCAACAAAAAAATGTTGTTTTTATATAAAAAATATTACACACTAATCTTTGTTCTTTATTTTAGTTAAATTGTATGGAAGCTTTTTTTTCTCAATCTGTAATATGTTACCTAAGTGGTGCTATACCTTCTAATGTCAGTAGGTATATGACAAGTAGCGACATATCACCCGTTAAAAGAGGGAAGAGAAAAAGTTTTTCCTATCAAGATACTAGAAAATTAGTCAAACATTTTGGGTATAAAGGTCTGGTACCTAAAAAGAAGGTTCAGGTGTTTTTTAACTTTAAGGGTGGTACAGGAAAGACTAGCGTTTGTTATCATATATCTTCTTTTTTTGCTCTATGCGGATTTAATGTACTTGTTGTAGATTGTGATCCCCAAGCACATTTATCTTACTCATGGGGATTTGACATATATGATGATTATAAAACTTTATATGATGTTATTGTAAACCATGTACCTTTTGAAGAAGCTGTAGTAGAGGTTTGTGAGGGGGTGCATTGTTTACCATCAAATCTGTCTTTAACAAGGTTAGAGTTACCGCTAAATCAAATGCCAAACAGAGAAAGGGTATTTGGTAAACTTATCAGTCCAATTAAGGATAAATATGACTTTATTTTTATCGATACTAACCCTACGATTAGTACCATAAATAGAAACGTTACTCTTGCCTCTGATGAACTTAATGTCGTTTGTGAAACACAGCCTTATAGTTTAAGGGGATTAGAAATTTTGATAGATGAGATTCTGCATCTGTCAGAAGTGATGGATATGCAAATTAGTTATAAAATTATCCCAAACAAGTACGAGTCTAAAACTGCCACTTCTCAAGAAGCTTTAGGAAAGTTGAGACTAGATTACAAAAACCATCTCATGAATTCTGTTATAAGAAAGTGTGAAGATGTGAACGTTGCAGCAAAGCGTATGCTGCCTGTATTTTTTTGGGGGAACAAAAATTCCAACGCTTTTGAAGACTTTTGTGACTTAGGAAAAGAAATGATAGAAAATTCTACTAGCCAAGGCACATTTTATAACACGAATAATCAGTAGATATAATATGAAAATAGAAGATGCTAAAATTAGGGTGCCTGAAAAACAAGATTCAGATTTAGAGCACAAGAGAAAAAAATCTAGAACTAGTGCTTATACTGATGATTTTGTAGAAGAATATTACAATATTGATGCTACAAAACTTATTCCTTTTAAAAACCAAGCAAGAAAATCGTTTGACAAAGAGTCGTTAGAATCTCTGGCATCAACAATTAAACAACATGGTATAAGACAACCTTTAACCGTTGTCGTTTCTCCTACAATGGAGGGAAAATATGAAATAGTAAGTGGAGAACGTAGGTATAGAGCAGGTCTGTTAGTTGGAAAAAAAACCATGCCATGCATTATCTTGCAAGATTATAAAAAGGCAAACGAAATAGCTATAATAGAAAATATACAAAGAGAGAATCTTCATCCTGTGGAATTGATGCAAGCTTATAGTAATTTGCTTGATGAGGAAATATGTTTCTCTATGGGAGATATAGCAAGCAAATTAGGTGTTTCTAAAAGTAGTGTGGTAGAAGTTTTGAATTTAAGAAAGCTTAGTAGTAATGTTCGTGACCTTTTACTGAATAATAAAATAGTGAGTAGAGAATTTTTAAGGACATTGCTTAAAACTCCAGAGTCTAAACACGAGAAATCGATTAATAATTTTTTGGAGTATCAAATAGCCAGAAAATCAAGTAAGAAAAGCCTAAGAAAAAGAGTTTTTAGCGTTGTGATAGATGAAAAAGGTATGGCAAATATAGAGTGTGCCAAACTAGATCACTTGAGCGTAGCACAAAAAAATGATGTTAAACGCCTTATAGGATCTGTTTTTAACAATAATGCTGATTGCTAACTTGCTTTGATTGTATCATCTATTTCGGTTTTCAATACTAATTCTGTAGCAATTGCAGAAGACATAAGGTGAGGTTTTAGAGACATTGTGCATTGGTAGTTATTTTTTAGCATGTGGCTTTTTCTTACTTCTATTGTTGCAGCTAAAAGAGGAAACTTCCTTTTTAGTTCTGGTTTTACATCTGGGTTTGCTGCGACATATTGTAGAATCCATTTATTGAGAAACGCCTGATATTCCTGTGCGTTTGTAAACTCTCCTACCTTATTTCTTCCTATTATTTTTATATAAGCAGCAAATCTACATGCACAAAGTAGGTATGGTAAGATACAAGAGGGGTCTTTGAAGTGTATTGCCTGTCTCTTAAAATATAATGTTCTAAGAGATTGAGAATTGAACAGCACAACATAGGATGTGTTTTTTATATGTGATAAAGGGGTAATACCCAAATCGCATAGTTCTTTTTCTTTCTTTTCTGAGATTGCAAATGGTATATTGGCTTTTGAAAATACTATATTCATTTTCTTGGTGTTAAAAACTCCCTGTGACACAAGATTTTGTATTAGCCCGTATGGCAGTATCTTGCCGGTATCATCTATTGGTAGCCCCATCATATCTAAAAACCATCTTGTAGATATAAATGATTGCATAATTACTGCAGCAACGCCAAAAGCTCCGCTACTCAATACGGTTTTATTTAATTCTAAATGCGATAAAAATAGGTGCTTAGTAGAATTTTTCTGTATTGAAGGTAGATTGATTTTTGGCATGATTGGAAACAAAAAACAAGAATGTGGAATAGAAGATAAATTGCATGCCTTTTTAAATAATGGGCTTTTATCGATATCTGCCAGAGAAAAATATTCTAGGTTGGATATTTCTTGCACTCCTAAAATATTAAAGGTTAGATCGAACAAAAACGGTGTAAAAGCATACGATGATACTAAGGCTAATTGTTCTAAAATATCTACATGTGTTTTTTGTGTCAGGTCAAAACTATAGCTAGTTATTATAAGAGATAATGGCGAATAGCTTGGAATGTCTTGTTCATTCAGAATTTTTGTGGATATTACAGAATCTATTCCGCTTTCTGCATCCATAAATTTTGTCAATTCTGACATTTTTACATCGAAGATTCTAATGTATGTAATGTTCTCAGCGCAAGATTTTGTTAAATAATGCACCCCTGACCATACTGTTAGCATGTCTTGAAATGCTGGATGTTTTACAACAGCCCTGACTTGTTGCTCTACTATATCATCTATTAGCGATATGAGTATGCGCGCCCGCCTTTGTACTTTTTGTAACGATATATAATTTTTCTCCATTTAGTGATTTATGTTACTGATACCTGCTGTAACAACAGGTATCAGTATTTTGAATAGTGTGTTATTATTCAGCTTCACCAACAGCGGATAGTTTGTATTTATTAGCACATTTTACACCATCTCCACATGTGTATTCTTTAGCTTTAAGACCGAAAGCAAGTTTAGAACTTCCGAGCATTGCAAAAGTACCTACACATTCTTGTGTAAATTCTGGCTCCCATGTTGCAACATCTGCTGCTACACCATCTCTTGCCACTTGTACTAATTGGAACATACAGACTTTTTTAGTCTCACTTTTCTTACATAGTTTTACAAGTTCCTCTTGTAACTGGGACAATTCAGTTGCAGATAGTTTGTTAGCACTTGATGCATCTGGAGAGTATAATTCTAGTGCTGCATGTTGAAATTCTTCTCTCATTGTGTTGTCAGAAAGAGAATCAGCAACTCTTAAACGCTCTGCAAAGTGAATGTTTCTCACTACAAATGAACCAGGTATTCCAAAGTGGTTTTTGGAATCTAAAGGTTTAATACCGTCTATTGTTACCACGAATTCATTTTTTGATCCTAAGAAATTAGTAGTCATAATTAATATTGTAAAAAATTGTTAATAATAGCCCTTCTTTAGACATAATTGCTGATGTAAAAATGATATTCTGAATGAGGTACATTCTTTCAACTACAGATTTATATCTACAAGGCTATGTTTGGTATAACATGTTTCTATCTTTTGTCAAAAAGATTTTTATTTCAAACTAAAAATTGAATATCGTTTTCTCTAATTGTCACATAAAAGACTTACATACAAAGATAATTCGATTTTAGCACCTTATGAAACATTTTATTTGTAGATATAATAATGAATTATAAGTTGTTGTATATAATACAACTTTTCATTTTATTTCTGTTCTAATAACCACATTGTTTGTGGTGTGAAGTATATATTACCATAAATGATTATATGGAGAATTTTTTGAATATGTAATATACATTCTAAGAAGAATTTATTATTATGGTTATAAATAATTTTATATAAAAACAAGCTATGAAAACTAAAATGGTTCGTATTGATAAAAATGGCAGAATGGCCTTGCCAGCGAAAATGCGTAAGCAGCTTAACATAGTCAGTGGTGGCAATGTTACGGTGGAGATGAAAAAGGATAAGATCATAATCTCCGGTCCGGATACAGCTCTAGAGGCAGCACGTCGCCTTTTTAATAGCAATCGTAAACCAGATGGAAGTGGTGTAGCAAAGCTGCTTGCAGACAGAAGAAAAGAATTTGAGCTAGAAGAGGAGAAATGCAAAAAATGGTAGTGCTAGACTCCTCGGCAGTCATTGCATTACTGGAAGAGGAGAGAGGGCATGAGGTTGTGCAAGAGCATATGCAAGGAGCTTTGATCTCTAGTATCAATGTTGCCGAGATTTTTAAATATATATTGAATGAGAAAAAATTAAGCGAGCAAGATGGTATTTCTCTTTTGGATACTTTGGGTATCAAGATGATTAATTTTGATTATAGGCAAGCGTGGCTCACTGCTACGTTATCTTTGCGTACTCGACATAAAGGTTTATCTCTTGGAGATAGGGCGTGTATTGCTCTTGGTATGGTACATAATCTTCCGGTTCTTACATGTGATAGGATTTGGCAAGAATGTGAGTTAGATGTAAAAATCATCGCAGTAAGATAACTGTCTTGCGTTTATGGAACAATATTTATTCCGCGCTTACTGCATGAATATTTCTTCATGCTTCTTTACCGTATTTTTTAGCACTGAGGTCGCAATTGCGACCTACTTGTATACTGAATTTAGATATTACTTATGTTTTAACATCTTTACTTTTCGTTCATAACTTAAGTTTAACTTATTGAGATGACTTACGATCAAAATATCTTTTTGGTTTATATCTTGTAATCTATAGTTGCAAACCTTCGTTTTTTATTGTAAATATTTAGCATACTTTTAGTTGTGCCATTGTCACCTACGTGAGCAGTGCATGTGTTGCAAATTTTTATATATAAAGGGCAAGTTTATGGCTTTTGGTCTTTCTGCAGGGGGGTTAATGATGTGTGTTTTGGGCGCAGCTCCTATGCCAAATAAAACACTACCTAAGAGTAAAGTTTTAGGACCAAGTGGTTTTTTTGGCAATATCATGGATAAGTTACCTATGGTAAATATTGGGTCGTTTGTTATGTGTACATTACCTCCTTTTCCAAAGCCTTGTACTGCTCCTATTGCCTCTCCTTGGATACCTCCTAAAGTTAAGATTTTGATTAGTAACATGCCAGCGGAAGATAATAGTGGTAAAGCCATGTGTTCTTTAGGTGGGATGGTGAGTATCAGTGTTCCAACTCAATTTAAAGTGTTGTTTAGTTAATGAAAAAAAATGAATCTTTTTCTCAATACATTAGATGTCTGAATTGAAAATAGAGGAGATTGTTGCTCCTATTTCGGAAGATAAGCCATGTGGTAATGATGTACGTAATTTAGACGATACCGACAGTCTTGCTCAACTGTACAAAAAAACTAGATTGGATCGATCATCATTACGTAGAGAGGAAAGAAAAATTCTTGAAGAAGAGGGTAAGCTCGTTGTTAAGAGTAACGAGTGGCAAAATGTAGTAGAGTCTTGCATTGATTTATTAGCTAGTACCAAAGATATAGAAATTGGTGCATGGCTTGTAGAAGCTGCATCAAGGGCAAATGGTTTTACTGGGTTAGCACAAAGCCTTAACGTACTTACTCAGTTAATAGAAAAATACGGTATGGATATTTTTCCTTCTCTTGAAGAAGGGGAAGATGTTGGAGATAAATTATCTTCGATTAGTATGTTCGGCGGTAACCGTGATACTGGTACATTAGTGATACCAATATACGCAACTACGCTGAT
>NZ_CP043312.1:0-605311 GCF_008189685.1 Candidatus Sneabacter namystus | reverse complement strand
ATACTATTGTGGTGTATCATTCGGTTTAGAGGATTTTGACTAAAGCATACCAGACCCTATTAAAGGTTAAAGTTAAAAGGCTCTACTGTCAATATTCATTGCCATGTTGCCTTGTGGTGTACGTGGGGTGTTGGTGTGAGATTTCTTTTATCATGTCTTGGTTAAAATTTGTAGTTGACACGAAAGTTTGATTGCAGATAAAACTTGGGTGTTCATTTTATCAAGTTGGGCTTGTAGCTCAGGGGTTAGAGCGCACGCCTGATAAGCGTGAGGTCGATGGTTCGATTCCACCCAGGCCCACCATTGCTTTCTTGTTTTGACTACCTAGTGCAACTTTAAGTGCCCTGTTATTTGCTTAAACTAAAAAGAAATTTTTTATATGGAAGGTAAGAAGAGGTTTGTTTTAGGATCTTCTTCTGCGATCAGATTTACTTTGATTCAGTCTTTGCTAAAGAAAGAAGATTTTGATGTTCATCCTCCAGACATTGATGAGGAAGTGTTAGATAAAGAGTTGCCTCGAGAATATGTTAAACGTATAGCTGAGGCTAAAGCAGAAAAGGTTTCGCGCACTGTAGACAATGAGTATGTGATATGTGCTGATACAGCTGTTGCTTTAGGTAGAAGAATTTTACCTAAAGCCGTAAGTGATGATCTTGTACGACAATGTTTAAAACAACTTTCTGGAAGGAGGCACAGGGTGTATACGTGTCTGTGTGTTATACGTAGAAGTTTGAATGCTGATGGAGTGCAACATGTAAAAAGAGTTAAAGTTGTAGAAAGTAGGGTGCGCTTTAAAAGATTAACTCAGCACGAGATACAATGGTACGTTGATTCGAAAGAGGGATTAGATAAGGCTGGCGGCTATTCTATATACGGGAAAAGCCAGGCCTTGATTCTTTTTTTGAGTGGTTCTGTGTCAGGAGTTCAGGGATTGCCATTGCTTGAATTGAAGAATCTTCTTACATCTGTTGGAGTGGATGTTTGAGTGTGTGTGGATGCTTTTTTATTATGATACCTAATCTTAGTATAATGAAAATTAGAGCAATTGCGTTTAAATAGTATGGCTGGTCATTCAAAGTTCAAAAATATACAACATAGAAAAAGTGCTCAAGATGCTAAAAGGGCGAAGCTTTTTACGAAGATTTTGAAAGATTTGTATCATGCCGCTAAATCTGGTGCAGATCCATCTTTAAATCAAAAATTACGTACTGTGATAGCTCATGCCAAGTCTGTAAATGTACCGAAAAGTAGGATAGATTCTGCTATATTAAAAGCAACTTCGTCCGGCAATGGGGAAAATTATGAAGAGGTAAGATATGAAGGCTTCATTTATGGTGTTGCTTGTATTGTTGAAGTACTAACAGATAACCGCAATAGAGCTGCTGGAAATGTTAGATCTATCTTCAACAAATATGGTGCCAGCTTGGGTGAAGTTGGGTGTGTATCATGCATGTTTTCATATGTAGGAGCGATATATTACGATACCGATGTTTGTAACGAAGATGAACTGTTGGAAGTAATTGCAGATACTAGTGTGATAGATTTTTGTATAAGTGAAGATTACTATGTGTGTTTTGCTGAGCCTCAAAAATTTTGTGAAGTAGTAGAGCAGCTAGAAAATAAGCTTGGAAAGTGTGTAAATGCAAATTTAACCTGGAGAGCAAAAGAATTGGTCAATGTTCTTGACCAGGATAAATTAAGCAAAATAGAGAAATTTTTAGAAGCCTTGGAAGATACAGAAGATGTGCAGGCTGTTAGCACAAATTTGGTATAGCTTTTTGTTGTATATAATTAGTTATAATGAGAATTGAATGTACTTCCGATACTGTGACTTTTATTTAACATCTATATTAAGATAATTATGCAAGATAGTGGTGACATGAACAACGCACAACAAGAACGTAACTTGCATCAATTCGATGCTGAGGTAGGCAAAGTATTGCACCTTATGATTAATGCTATCTATACCAATAGTGACACTTGTTTACGAGAGCTTATTTCTAATGCCTCAGATGCATGCGAAAATTTGAGATATTTGGCTCAAAGTGATGAAATTCTGTCTTCTTATGTGCAGGATTTGCATATAGAAATTATTCTTAATAAAAAAGAAAATACATTGAGCATTTATGATACTGGAATAGGTATGACAGAAGAAGAGTTGAGAAAAAACCTAGGAAGTGTGGCGCATTCTGGTACACAGAAATTTTTAGAACAAAGAACTGGTGACAGGCAACAGGATAGTGATTTTATAGGAAAATTTGGTGTTGGTTTTTACTCTGTCTTTATGATTTCTAAAAATGTTGAGGTATTTAGCTGTAAAGCAGGAAGTGCTGATGTTTACAAATGGTCTTCTGATGGTGTTAGTCACTATTGTGTGGAGAAAAGTGAAGAAAAGATAAGAGGTACAAGGATAGTGGTACACCTTGATCCCAACTCTGAATATTTAGATTTCCATAATGTAAAAAGGGTGGTAAAGAAATATTCTGACTATGTATCCGTACCTATAATGTTAAATGTTCATGGTGATGCGGTGCAAGAAGAAGATTCTAAGTGTGTCAACTCATCTATTGCGGTTTGGAGAAAGAGTAAAAATGAAGTTTCTAAACAACAGTATGAAGATTTTTACAAAGAGATTGCAGAAGTGCCAGACTCTCCATGGGGGGTACTTCATAATGTAAACGAAGGTGTTGTTGAATTTACGAATTTACTTTTCCTTCCTACAAATCGTACATTTGATTTATTTTCTTCGGAAAGAAAAAGAAGAGTGAAACTTTACATTAAAAAAGTTTTTATAACAGATGAAGGGGTAGATTTGGTTCCTTATTACCTCAGATTTTTAAGAGGCGTGATAGAAACTGATGCTTTACCTTTGAATATTAGTAGAGAGAATATTCAAAACAGTCCTGTGATTGGTAAAATTAGAAGCGTGATAGTAAAGAGGGTTATAGATTTTTTAACATGTAAGCTCAAGAATAATTTTGATGAATATTTACATTTCTGGTCTAATTTTGGGTCAGTATTAAAGGAAGGGTTATGTGAAGATCATGTAAATGCCCCCTTGTTGTTGAAAATTTCCCTGTTTTACAGTGCGTTGAAGAAAAAATTTATTACCCTTTCTTCTTATATAGAGGGATGTAAACAAGATCAGAGGAGTATTTATTATTTTTCTGGTGAATCAACAGAGCGTATGTTAGCTAACCCTGCTATAGAAGGTTTATTGAAAAGAGATATCGATGTTTTGCTACTTACAGATACTGTAGACAGTTTTTGGGTTGGTATGATTAATGAGTTTGAGGGCAAGAAATTTGTTTCAGCATCTAGCTTTGATTTAGGAATAGAAAAAGATCAAGATGCAAGTGAAGCAAACAGTAAAGGTGACAATGATGCTTTATGTAAATATTTTAAAACTTGCTTGGGGCAAAAAATTAAAGATATAAGAATCTCTGATAGACTTGTAGATAGTCCTGTATGTCTGGTATCAGAAGAAGGTGGTATGGATTCACATATGGAGAGAATATTGGTGACAAGAAAGCATATAGAAAAGCCATCGTCTAAAATTCTAGAAATTAATCCATCTCACGATATATTGCAGAAATTGCGTTCTAGAATTGAAGCTGGTACATGTGGTGTTGATACTGAAGATGTTGTGCATTTGATGTTTGATCAAGCCACTTTTTTAGATGGTTCTTTCCCAGAAAATGTTGTAGATATGAGTAATCGTATTAACAGAGCGTTGTCTAGAATTGGTTAACAATTAAAATTGCTTTTTGGACTGAAAAGTAATAGCATCCGGCTTGCTTGATTTTTCTACTTTGTTGATTATGAAACGTGATTATGGCAAATTTGCTGCTTTGAGCAGCATAGGGGCTGCACTTGAATATTACGATTATGTTTTGTTTGGTTTATCAGCGCAGTATATAGCTCAGGTATTTTTTCCAAATTCTGGCGGTGGTCAGGGTTTTGTTAAAACTGTCTTTGTATTTTCCGCAGCACCTTGGGCTAGATCTTTATTAGGTATATTGTTATTTTCCTTTTTAAGAAGGATGGATGTACGTCGTTCGTTAATTTTGAGCATGATGTTGATGGCGTTTAGTACTTTTGCTATAGGTATCATTCCTTCAGTTGAAGTCATAGGTGTTTTGGCACCTGTATTGTTAATAGTTTTTCGCTCTTTGCAAGGCGCTGCTTTTGCTGTTGAACTACCGTATAACTTGCATTTTGGTAGTGATTACTTAGGCAGATATTTTAGCCTTTTTACCTCGGTTATTATTTCAAGTTTTACTTTAGGATCAATAATTGCTCATGTAGTGATGTGGAGTATGACCCACTATTTTAGTTGTGCTCAAATTGTTGAAAAATATTGGAGAATACCTTTTTTGTTGGGAGGAGTGTTAGGAGTTTTGGGATATTTTATGAGACGTAATGTTAGCGTTACTTCGAAAGAGGCTTTGACTATTCCAAAAGTTAAGGTGCATAACATTATGTTGGCTTTTTCTATGCTTATGATACAAGGGCTTTTGATAACAAATGCGGCTTATTTTAGCTCTACTCTTACTTCGTTGTATTCTTTCAGCCATGAAAAAGTATACTTTGCTTCTTTGATTGGCTTATTTGCTTCTTTTATATTTGCACCTTGTATTGGTTTTTTCACCTATAGAACAAATATTAGGTATTCTTTGTTATTCAGCATTAGCATTGGAGTTATGCTATTACCGTTGTCTTTTTTTTTACTGGAAAGATTTGGTACCGTTACTCTATTTACTTGCTTATATCAATTTGTTACTACATGTTTTGCTGCAGTAATACCTGTGTTTTGCACACGAGTATTAGGTATTAAAGGAATAGCTATGGCCTTTGTTTACAATTTTGTTTGGCCAATTTCTGCTTTAAGCATTATATTGGTAAGGAATTATGGCTTTACCCCGATTATTTGTATTTATATTCTTTTATTGATTCTTTCTTTCGTTGTTGTAAATAGATTTAAGTCTCATGTTTCAGAAACATAATGAACGTTTTCGTTTAACTTCTATTTACCGTTGTAAATATTTGGTATAAAATCTCATCGTTATACACATTTTAGTATCGTTATGAGCAAGAGTAAGTACTATTTGTCAGCCATCCATAGAGAAGGATATTCCGTCATTTTAGTCGCTGCTATAGCAGCTTTTTTACTTTCTATGATTCATGCAGGCTTTGGTTGGTTTGCTTTAGTCTTCGTCGTATTGTTGTGTGGATTTTTCCGTAATCCTTCAAGAGTTGTTCCTATTGCTGACAATCTTGTGGTGAGTCCTGCAGATGGCGTGGTTACATCTATATCTGTTACTAAATTACCTGAGCAAATCGCAGTAGAGGGTGTGGAAGAGGTAATCAAAATTAGTATTTTTCTTAGTGTTTTTGATGTACATGTTAATAGGGTACCATGCACGGGTAAGGTAGAATGTGTCAAATATATTGCTGGTAAATTTATCAATGCGTCTCTAGATAAATCTAGTGACATGAACGAAAGATGTTACGTTTTGTTACGTAGCAAAGCAGGGCAGGTGGTGGCTTTTAGTCAAATTGCTGGATTTATTGCAAGGAGAATAGTAAACAATTTATCGGAACAACAAGATGTCATTATAGGATCTAGTTTTGGTATAATAAAATTTGGTAGCAGGATGGATGTGTATTTGCCATCAGATTCTGTCGTGCAAGTGGCTGAAGGGCAAAGAATGGTAGCGGGTGAGACTGTTTTATCTGATTTGCAAAAGCAACATTCATCTACTGGTGATCTTGCTTATGAGGTCAAAGAATGATCTCTAGTTATTGTTGATTATATATAGTTATTTCTTGTGCCGCGATCTCTTTTTTTAGTTAGATTGATACCCAATATTATTACTCTTATGGCCCTATCTGTTGGGTTGAGTTCTGTACGTTTTGGCTTAAATGGCAAGTGGGAAAGTGCTGTTTGGTGCATCATTATTGCAGGTTTTCTAGATATGATGGATGGGCGAGTCGCCCGTTTTTTAAGGGTGACATCATCTTTTGGTGTAGAGCTGGATTCTCTTTCTGATATGGTTAATTTTGGTGTTGTTCCGTCATTGTTACTTTATGTATGGTGTATGTGTTTGCCAGGTAGGAATGTTTTATTATGGGGATCTGTTCTTTTTTTTACTACTTGCACGGCAATAAGACTTGCAAAGTTTAACTTAGTTGCCCATAAACCTAACGCTCATAATGGTAGGGGGAGGCATTTTTTCCTTGGCATGCCAGCTCCTGTTGGAGCTGCTTTTGCAATAATGCCTATAGTGATAGAGTTTGATATTGCTAAGTTATTAGATTTTTCTTTGAATAATCGTTTTATTCTTGCTCCTTATCTTGTTGTGATAGGTTTTTTTATGGCAAGTAGAATTCCTACTTTTTCCGTAAAATTTATCAGAATTTCTACAGAATATGTTTGGATGTTTTTTCTGTTAGTAGTAATAATACTTGTACTATTGTATTTGTATCCTTGGTACTTTATTCCATTTATGGCTTTAATTTACTTGGTTAGTGTTATATTAAGTGTAATTGTGTACTACAAATCTGGGAAATCTTTTGCTAAATAGTCCTTTGGTCTAAAATTGGTGCGTTTTTCTGTGTTTGCTACTATACTGTGTGATGCATTATGTATGGTTTTGCTATGTAATGCGTTATGCTTTTTGTATTTTTCTGTTTTAATTTCACTAATTTGATTGTAGGTGTATGAGTATTTCTGGAGAAGAGTTATTGCATGTGGTTGAATCCGTTGCAAAGGACAAGGGTTTATCCAAAGATATAGTGCTACAAATGCTGGAGAATGCTGTCGCTGCTGCAGGAAGTAAAAAGTATGGTAAATTTCACAAAATTCAGGTTCGTATTAATAAAAAAGATGGCGTTTTAAGCATATATAGAGTGCTTACAGTAGTTGATACTAATAAAGATGATGATATTACTCAAATATCTTTTGAAGATGCACGTGTGATAAAACCAGATTGTGTAATTGGAGATGTGATAGAGGAAAAATTGCCACCTTTAGATTTATCTTGTGAGTTTGCGGAAATTGTTAAGCGTGCAATTTCACAAGAGTTTGTCACAGCGGAAAAAGAGAGAGAGTATGATGCATTTCACGACAGAGTTGGAGATATGATTTCTGGAGTAGTAAAATCTGTAGAGCGTAATGGCGGTGTCATGGTTGGATTAGCTGCTGGTAATGCTGAAGGATGGCTAGCTCGTAAACAGATGCTACCTGTAGATAATTTTAAAATAGGAGATAGGGTAAAGGCTTACATATATAAAGTTGAAAGAAGAGATGGATGGGCACAAATCTTTTTGTCAAGGACAGATGAGCAAATGTTGGCTAAGTTATTTGCCTTGGAGGTTCCTGAAATCTATGATGATATTGTGCAAATTAAGGCAATTGCTCGTGATCCAGGTTCTAAAGCTAAAATCGCTGTTTATTGCTCTGATGATTCTATTGATGCTGTTAGATGTTGTGTTGGTAGTAGAGGAGCAAGAGTGCAGGCTGTATCCCATGAAATGAATGGTGAGAAGATAGATGTTGTGAAGTGGAGTTCTGACTTGGCACAATTTGTTGTAAATGCTTTATCGCCTGCTGTAGTAGAAAAAGTGGTAATACATCAGTCACAACATGTGGTGGAGACTATACTACAAGAAGATCAGTTAAGTCTTGCTATAGGTAGAAAAGGGCAGAATGTTGGGCTTGCCTCTCATCTTGTTGGATGGGAAATAAGGATTGTTACGGCAGATGATGCTTCTGCGAAACGCCTTGCTGAATTTCAAAGTGTTACTAGTATATTTAAAGATGTTTTAGATATTGATGAAGTTCTAGCACAATTGTTGATATCAGAGGGTTTTGATTCTTTGTCAGCGTTGGCAAATGCGACAGTGGAGCAAGTTGCTGGTATAGAAGGGTTGAACAGTGAAATTGCTGAAGAAGTTATTACTAGGGCTGTTTCTGTGCATAAAAAAGAACAGATAGCTAAAGCTGAGTTTTTGCAATCTCATGGTGTTGATGATGAGTTGTGTAATTTATTATCTATGGTGTGTTGGGAAGATTTTGTAAGACTAGTTGAGTATGGAATAAAGACAGTCGAAGATTTAGGCGCTATTACAGATAAAGAATTTCAAAGTTGTGTCATAAACAAACCTCTTGATAAGAGAAAGGTAAGGGAATTAATTAGTCATGCTAAGAATACTGATCATTAATGGATGTTATGGAGAAAAAAGATAAGGAGAAAAAGCGTCTTACTCTGAGTATAGGGAAAGTGAATGTAGATGAGAAGGCGATAAAGGAGAAATTTTTATCGAATGCTGATAAAAATAGTATTTCTGTAGATGTAAAAGTTAATAAAGTAACTTCATACTCAGTGTCTTCTATTTCTGGTTTGAGTAAGAAAGAGGAAGTTGTAGCTAATATGGCTGATAAAGCAAAAGAGATTCAGAAAGTCAAAAATGAAGCAGAAATAGAGAAGGGCAATGATGCAAAAAATGTAGATTCAGTGTTTGATGTTGCTCAAGAGGATGATTTAAGAAATAAAGAAGTCAGCGATAGTGCAGAGTCTAGAAAAAAGACGAATACTGTAAAGGCTCGTACTAATAATGAAAATGAAGAAGAGAAGAAAGTAAAACATGAAAAATCTTTAATATTAAGCAAGGATAAGGCTAATAAAAGATTACATAAAGCAAATTTATTTAATCTTAGTGAAGGTATAGATACTGTGACTACTACTCGTAGTTTGTCGTCAATAAAAAGAGCGTTTAATAAAAGTAAAAAAAGGCGTAATGAGATAAAATCAAAGGTTTATCGTGATGTAGTGATAGGGAGTTCTATTTTGGTATCTGACCTTGCTCATGCTCTTTCAGAAAAGGTGCAAGATGTTCTAAAAAGTCTTAAAAGCCTTGGTGTTACGCATGGAGATGTGGTAGATGGAGATACTGCAGAGATGGTCGCTGTGTCTCTTGGTCATGCAGTAAAAAGGGTGGCTTCAGATGCTAATATGGGATTGTATAGTATTATGAGTAATATAAACGATTCTGATAAACATTTGGAATGGAGGCCACCTGTTGTGTCTGTTATGGGTCACGTTGATCATGGTAAAACTTCCCTTTTAGATGCTCTACGTAAAACGAGCGTAGCAGATAGTGAAGAAGGTGGAATTACACAATATCTTAGCGCTTATGTCATTGGTGAAGGTAAAAAAGCTATTGTTGTTATTGACACTCCTGGACATGAAGCCTTTTCTCAGATGCGTCGCAGAGGAGCTAGTGTGACAGATATTGCAGTTATTGTTATTGCAGCAGATGATGGTATAAAAGATCAGACTGTAGAGGCCATCAAGTACGCTAAAGCATCTTGTGCTGCTGTCATAATTGCTATTAATAAGATTGATAAGCCTGATTTAAAGATAGAGGCCATTAAAGCCGATTTATTAAATTATGATGTTGTTCCAGAAGAAATGGGTGGTGATGTGGTGATTGTACCTGTATCAGCAAAGAAAGGAACAAACTTGGATGAATTGCTTAAATCAATTGTCCTTGTTGCTGATATTTTGTCTTTAAAAGCAAATTATAAGGGTATCACTGCTGGTGCGGTGTTAGAGTCCAAAATGGATGCTAAAATTGGTGTGTCAGTTACAGTTGTTGTTCAAAGAGGTGTGCTGCGTGTAGGTGATATTGTCGTAGCTGGCAGTAGCTGGGGAAAGATAAGACGTTTGTCTAATTTTTTAGGTAATAAAATTGATTCTGCAGGTCCTTCTACACCCGTAGAAGTTATTGGCCTTGGCTCTGTTCCTAAAGCTGGCGACATTTTTATGGTAGTAGAGGATGAAAAAAAGGCAAGGGCACTTGCTACTGTAGAAGAAGGCCTTCAAACAAAGAAACAGGAAGAGGAGGATGTATTTGATATTACTACTAGTAAGCTTAATAGACTCTCTATAGTAGTAAAAGCAGATGTACAAGGTGCACTTGATGCTATTTTAAATAATTTGCCTACAGAGACATTCGAGGGGGTCGCTTTACATGTCTTGTATAGTGGATTGGGAGATATACAAGAAGCAGATGTAAATTTGGCACATTCTTTTTCTTCAATGCCGATAGTGTTAGCATTCAACGTAAAAGTATCTAATACTGTAGAAAAAATAGCGAAATTGCAAGGTGTACACATTGGCCATTATAGCGTTATATACAAGCTTTTGGAAGATGTACGTTGTATGTTAAACGACATGCTGCCATTGATACATAAAGAATATCCTATAGGTTCTGCTATTGTTAAGAAGGTATTTTGTGCGTCTAAAATAGGCAAAATTGCTGGTTGTTTGATTGTTGATGGTATTGCGAAAGTGGGCTGTGTTGCTAAGATTGTAAGAAATAAAAAGGAATATAACAGTACTGTTATAAAAAGTATCAAAAGGGAAAAAATGCCTGTTAAGGAGGTGAAAAAAGGGATTGAATGTGGCCTAGAGTTTAACATTGATACTTTCCGAGAAGAAGATGTAATAGAATTTTATGAAATAAAGCAGGAAAAGCAGCAATTGTTCTAGAACTCAATTATCTTCCAAAAGATCTTCTATTTCTACAGATATAACTTCTGGTACGTGATATTGAATTGTATTTTGAACTCCTTGTTTCAATGTGATAGTTGAACTAGGACAACCTTTGCAGGCTCCTACGAGTTTTACGTATACAATCCCTTTGTTGAATCTCAAATATTCTATATCTCCTCCATCTAGCATTATAGCTGGCCTAATGTATTCTTCTATAACTTGTTTTATTTGCCGCTCTATATCTGGTAGACTTACTTCTTCTTGTTCTTGTAGAGGTTGCGACCTATCTGCCTCTATGTCAAAGACCTGATCTGTTTTTTCAAAATGCTTTGTTATCAAAAGTACAATCTTAGATTTTACTTTTTCCCAAGAGGTACTTTGTTCTTTTGTAATAGTGATAAAATCTGTACCGAAAAACACCATAGATACTTCTGGAAGAGAAAGTAGCTCCTGTGCTAAAGAGCTACTTCTACACTGATCTTTGGAAGTAAAAGTTTGAGGCATTAAAGGGCTAACCTCCCTGTTACATACAAACTTTACTGCTAAGGGATTGGGAGTATCTTGTATGTTAACTAGCATGACATAAATAGACCTTTTTGCTATTCATTACTGCCAGCAGAAGCAGTGTCTCTTTTCTTTTCTAGCCTTTCGAAGTATACAACCGCTAAAGCAAATAGTATATACAAGGGTATTAATATTGCCCATAAACCGAACGCTCCAAATCTTGCTTTAAGAGGGTCCAACACTACGGTACCAAGTGCCCAACTTGCTGCAGTGGCGAAAGCAAATGCAAATGCAACTACGGTAAACCTTTTTAACGTCGGAAAATGAGAATAGAAAATAGGAGTAGCAGGAGAACCACATAAGTAGAAAATGGTCACTAACATCTGTAACAATATTATCACAGAAGAATAAGGACAATACTCTAATATTGGTGGCAATATCAGCACTAAAGCTAAAAATATATGTGCTCTATATTTTACTATCTTAATTGGCGAAATTATTAATACAATACAAGCCAATGCTACATCGACTATAACTTCGACCGTACTTACCGCTAAATTACAATTGATCACGTCTTGAGTGGAAAATCCAAACCTATTTTGAAGAGTTTCCGGTATGTGTATACAACGTAGACAAAACATCATTGGTAAAACTGCGTTTATCGCCAATAACCACATAAAGCTTCTTATGTTTACCTTATTGGAAGTGGTCATGGTTTTCGTCAAACTACTTGATTTGTTACGCAGCATTATCATTTTCTCCCTTGTAAACTCAGGAGCTTCTCTTAGCGCTGTTCTGGCGACACCTCCTGTGACTGCTATCAACGATCCGAACGCAAACGCATAACGCCAACTCAATCCAAATTTCAGTATAAAGTTGCACGTTGCAAGAGCGAACAAACCACCAAGTCCAGTAGCAGAAGCAACCATGGCTATGTAAAAATACCTACGAGGAGGTTTTGTTAACTCCAGTAGGTATATCTCTGCTCCTGTTACTTCTCCCATTGCTGACATTCCTTGTATCACTCTACATAGTATCATCAATACCTGAGCCGACATTCCTATCGATTCGTATCCTGGTAGTGCGGCCATAGTAACACATGCTATCCCAGACATCATAGTGGTAACTATCACTGTAATTTTTCTACCTAACACATCACCTATTCTTCCAAAAATTAGGGCCCCAATAGGTCTAAACATGAAAGTTGATAAAAGAGCAAAGTTTCCTAGTAACCAAGAACCCGACGCCCCCTGTGGGAAGAATACAGGGTTGATGATTTGAGCCATATGTACATATAGGAATAGGTCAAAAAATTCAAGGAAGGTACCAACAGATAAAAGAGCTGTCGTCTTTGCATGTTGCAGCCTTTCATTATCACTTTCTTTCATATTGTACCAAAGTTATAAAGTTAAATTTTCATTTTTGTAACAAGATTCTATTCTAGTTCCTTATCAATTTATCTCTTTCCAGCTTGTTAAAATAATTGAATCCGGTAAGAAAACACGCCCATACAGGAATAGCGACTATCCAAATTGAGTAATAGCCAAATTTTTCTGTCAAAGGCTGCATCGAAAAAGCCCCAAGTGGAAAGCTAATTCCTTTAGATATTGCGAAAATTAAAGATACAGTTGTAAATCTTTGAAGAACAGGAAAATGTGAGTAAAAAATAGGCGTTGCTGGAGTTTGTCGCAGGTCGCACATAATCATTAACGCTTGAGCTAGTAACACAATGTACGCTGAACTAGCATACTGCAGCATGAAAGGCATCAGCAGCGCTACCAACAGAAAAGCACGAGATCTGAACTGAACTATCTTCAACGGATGTATTTTTATTACTATCATAGTTACAGCAAAGTCCACAAACAGATCTATGCAAGTTAATAGTAGATTGTGGTTTATAATATCCTTTGCAACGAATCCAAATTTTGCCTTGAACACGTTTGGACAGTGTATATAAAGCACGTACATTACTACAGGTGATGCTAGGTTCATCAGCATCATATAGAAAATGGATTTTTTACTTATCGAAGTTTTTACTTTTGCGGAATCTGAATGCTTTTTAACAGCAGTTTTTGCCTGTAAAAAATCTGGCGCTTCCCTTAGCGCTCTTCGTGCCACACTTCCTGCAATGGCTATCATGGTACCTATAGCAAAAGCATAACGCCAATTAATGCCTAAATTGACCACTGCCGCACATACTACAAGAGCAAACAATCCTCCTAGAGTGCAAGATAAGGTAAGAGTACTGACAAATACATACTGCCTTGGGGGTTTGATAAGTTCCAAAAGAAAAATTCTCGCTCCTATTACCTCTATAGACGAAGTAATTCCTTGTACTACACGACATGACAACATCCCGAAAGACGCAGCAACACCTATAACACTATATTCTGGTAATATAGTCATTACAGCACAAGTTCCTGACATCACTATATTAGTTAATATAAATGTGAATTTACGTCCGCATGTGTCGCCTATCCAACCGAACAACAAAGCTCCAAACGGTCTGAAAGCAAAAGTAGTGCATAGAGAAAGGTTAGCAAGTATCCAAGACCCTTTCATCGAAGCTGGAAAGAACAAGGAGTTCAGAATGTGGGACATATGGATGTAAAGCCAAACGTCAAAAAACTCTAAAAATGTACCAATTGCCAGGATTATAGCTGCTCTTCTTTGATAAGCAAGATCTTCAGTTGCAATGGTGACTGCCATATTTGTGACTATATTTAATTTAATTCTAACTGAGCATTCATCGCTAGATTCAGTATGTTTTTTATGAAGTCTAGGAAAAGAATAGGAAATGTAAAAATTACAGCGCTACTGACAGCATAAAAAGCTGATCCTGCTTGTGTAAGAAAAATGACAATATATGAAAAGACTTGCCTAATTGTGCAAGGAAGAAAAACGTTAAGAAAACTTTCAATGGAAACCATTAAATCCTTTCGTAGAAATACTTAAAAACATCCTCAACAATGAGGCTAACCCTACTTTTTAACTATGTCAACTAACTTATTAATTCTTTCTTTACATGATGTCTTCATTATTTCTAGTTTTCTTGTCTAATTTTGCGAAGTAGAAAATAGCTATATTAAAGTTGATCCACACAGGTATCAAAATTACCCACATTCCGCATAGGCCCAGTCTATCTGTAAGAGGTTTCATGCAAAATGCACATAGTGTATATGATATTGCGCCAGCCATGGCAAAGGACATACCTACAGCTCTGAACCTTTTTAATATAGGAAATTTTGTATAAAATATTGCCACACCACCTGGTTCTACATCTACTGCGAATAGCATTGCAAGGGTCTGTAATATTAATATACTTACTGGAGATTGGGCGTTAGATAGTACAAACGGAGCCGCAAATATTACTACTAAATGCAGCACAGAGCGCGTTATTATGATCCTAAACGGGTGAAATTTTAGGACAAGATAACCAAGCGCAAAGTCAGATAATACTTCGCCCAATCCTAGTATAGAGTTATGATTAAGAACTTCCGCTGGAGTTAACCCTAACTTTGATCTGAGAAAATCTGCAGAGTAGTTGTAGAGAAAAAATAAACATGTGTTAGGAGCCATGCTAGCCAATGTCATGAATAAAAGTGATGACTTATTTATTGGACGTCTTAGCAATGGACTTTTTTCTAGTACTTTTTTACTACTATCTGACATATAGGATATAAGTCTTTTTCTTGCGTTAGAGAAGTTACTTGCTTCTTTCAATGCTCTTCTTGCTACTGTTCCTACTATTGCCACTACTACTCCGAACATGAAAGCAATTCTCCAACTTAAATCTAATAATTCTATTAAGGAGGCTAAACCTACTGCTGCAAACCTGCCAAAAGTTGCTGATGCGGATACAAGAAATATAAGAAAAAATTGTGTTGGAGGTTTGCTAGATTCTAATAAATATAGTCTAGCACCAGCTACTTCTACCAGAGATGCGATACCCTGCACCCCTCTACAAATTGTTAATATGATTGGGGCCAACACTCCTATATATTCATATGTTGGTAGTATTGCTATGACAGCACAAGACATCGCCATCATAGAAGTTGTTATGAGGATAGTTGCTTTTCTTCCTAAAGTATCTCCTATCCATCCAAAAATTATTGCTCCTATTGGTCTAAATAAGAATGCGGAACAAAGCGCAAAGTTAGATAGTAACCAAGAATGTTTAAAAGATGGTGGGAAGAATAAATCATTTATTTTGACAGACATGTGCAAATAAAGCCACAAATCAAAAAATTCAAGAAATGTACCAATTGATAACAATGTGACGGCGGTTTTTTGTTGTGGTGATATGTTAGGAAGCATATACAAGTACGAAATATTTTTTAGTTTATCGAAATTCGGTGTATTAAATTTGACGTAATGGATGTGTTTTTAGGTGTTAATGCAGCTTTATTAATAATTAACCTATAGTTGTAATATTAACACAAAAATACCCAACGTGCAAGATTTCCTCCTACACTTATAAGAATGAATATTGTGTATATAGAATACTACTAAGACGGTCTTTTTTGCACTAAAGGAAACTTATTTTCTTGTTAGAGCTGAGTCTATTAAATTGATAGATTTTTCTTTTCCCAAAAGTGACAGAAGTGATCCTAATCTTGGTCCAACGTTTTTTCCCAAGAGGGTTTTGTATAGGAATTGAAAGTAGTTTTGCATATCATGCGCGTGGTATAGCATCCCTATAGCGTAGATTTCTTTTTGTATGGCAGTAGCGTCCGACAGTTGAAGAACTTTTTGTTTTAGCTGTTGTAAAATATTGCGTTGTATATCGTCAGTGATAACAGAGTATTCTTTTGTTGTGTCGGCCGCTTTTACGAAAGCGATGGCATGCTTTATCAACTTATCCAAATATGAATCAGTTTCTTGTACTATTTTATCATCGTAATTTTTAATGAAGCTCCATATCATGTCTTTATTTTCTACATTGCATGATTCTACTAAATTGATCAGAGTGCTAAATGTTATTCCATGTGTTGTGACAATTGGCACCTGGCCATTGTGTATATGGTATACTGGATTCTCTAATTTTTGCTTGATATTTTGAGAGTGATATTTTTCGTTTAGCATGAGGTATTCATCTACGCATGATGCTATTGTGCCCATGTGTAGTTTCTTCGCTCTTTCTGGATTTTTATATAGGAAAAGTTGCAAGCTTTCTAATGGTGCGTATTGCAACCACCGGTCTATTTCTATACCGTTACCCTTTGATTTAGAAATTTTTTCTCCTTGTTCGTCTAAAAACAGTTCATAGCAGAACAATACCGGCGGTCTTCCCCCTAAGATTTTACATATTTTGGAATATATATCAGCGTTTGGTGCATGTTCTTTGCCGTGTATTTCTAAATCGATCTTTAAGGCTGCCCACCGCATACCAAAATCTGGTTTCCATTGTAACTTACAGTTACCTTTAGTGACTGGCACTGTAACGTGTTTGTTCGTGTCTGTATTTATGTATGTTATAGTTCCATTAGTTGTATCAAGTGTTTCTACCTTGACTTGTAAAACCTTTCCTGTTGTGGGGCATATTGGCAAAAATGGTGAGTATGTTTTTCTACGTTCTTCTCTTAAAGAAGGAAGCATTACATTCATTATCTCGTCATATTTTTTTAATACTTTTAACAAATATTCGTCAAAAAGACCTTCAGAATAACATTGGGTTGCGCTGTAAAAATCGTATGAAAAGCCAAATTTATCAAGGAAAGATTTTAGCTGTTTATTCATGTAATCGCCAAAACTTTTAGTTTCACAAAAAGGATCCGGTACATGGGATAGTGGTTTATGTAGATGTTGTCTTAACATCTCTTGGTTTGGAACATTTTCTGGTATTTTTCTCATGCCATCTAAATCATCTGAAAAGCATATCAACTTAGTTGGTATATCGCATATTTTTTGAAAAGCCTGTATTATCATGTTTGTTCTTGACACTTCTCCAAAAGTACCTATATGTGGTAAACCTGATGGTCCATACCCAGTTTCAAATGACACTATGTCTTTTTGTGAGTTTGTATTTTGTATTCTTTTGTGTAATTTTTTGGCTAATTGAAAAGGCCATGCTTTTGACTGAATATAATGTTCTTTGTTTATGTGCATATACAGTACATATTCTTGTTAAGTTAAGAGTAATTAAGAATTAAATTCTTACATTGAATTACGCTATATTCGGGGTATTTATATTTTTTCTGTGTCTGAGCAGTATCTATCAAATTTATTGTCTTCTTTAGAATATTTTTCTGCATCCTCTAATGGAGATTTAGACTTCGTAATTGATGGCCATTTTTTGCTAAATTTTGCATTTCTCTCTGTCCAGACTATATTTTTTTCAGACTCGGGCTCTATTGCGTTTACCGGACACTCTATTTCGCATATCCCACAATCTATGCATGTGACGGGATCTATCACTAGCATTTCTTTCCCTTCTTTGAAACAGTCAACAGGACATACATCTACACAATCTGTATACTTACATTTGACGCAAGCGTCAGTTACTACGTATGCCATCTATCTATTAGTAAAAAAGCTGAAACCCGCTTTATGATAGCATATCAGAGTGTTCTTGAGCAATATGGTGTTTGCCATAAAAAAAAGATTGTTACTCAGTGAGTGATAGAATTACACTAATTACTTATTCTTGTACACGTTATGTGTTAAAGTTTGTTTGACACAAGAGCAAGGGCATGATATCTAAGGCAATCAGCTGATTGCTTCAGCGTTTTGTATCTAATTGCCTTTTCTCATTGAGATCTTGTGTTGTTTTACCCAACGAGTTTTGATCTAGGTTTACTAGTAACCTTATCTCTTGTTATTTGCACGTTTTGTGTAAGGCAAAAGTTTATACATTTCCACTCAATATACGTATGTGTTTTTTAACAGCCCTTGACAAGTTTTATGAAAGAAAATTCTCACAATGAAATTCCTGCACACGATGGTGGTGCAACTAGCTGCGAAGATTCGCTAGCGGATTCTAATGCTAAGAAAGATTCTGGAAAAAAGAAGTTATTAGAAGAGCTGTTTGGTGGTTGTAAGGTATACGTTAAAGAGTTTAGGAAAATGGATCCTGAGCGTTTGTATGCTTTAATGGACAAGTTAGGACTCAAGCATTATGCCGGATTGTTAAAGCAAGATCTTATTTTCTTTGCTATGAAGAAAATTGTAGAATATGGAGGAGAGATAGTTGTTGAAGGAGTGTTAGAGGTTTTATCAGAAGGGTTTGGTTTTTTAAGATCAGCAGAGGCAAATTATCTTGCCGGTCCTGACGATGTGTATGTTTCTCCTAGTCAAATTAGAAGATTTTCTTTACTTACAGGAGACACATTGGAAGGGGAGGTGCGCGCTCCACGCAATGGTTCTGAGAGATATTTTGCTCTTTCTAGAGTAAATAAGGTAAATTTCTTACCTGTGAAAGAAGCGGTCAAGCGTTCTCATTTTGATAACTTAATTCCTATATTTCCTGAAGAAAAATTATTACTTGAAACTGACAATGCTGGTGAAAATGATATAAGTACTAGGGTTATTGATATTGTAGCCCCTATAGGTAAAGGACAAAGAAGCTTAATTGTGGCACCGCCGCGTACTGGAAAAACTGTGTTGTTGAAAAATTTAGCTCATGTTATTGCTCAAAATCATCCAGAAGCATTTCTTATTGTTCTTATGATAGGTGAAAGGCCAGAAGAATTAACTGACATGCAAAGATGTGTAAAAGGTGAAGTTGTAAGTTCTACTTTTGACGAGCCTGCTAATAGGCATGTGCAGATAGCTGAAGTAGTTATAGAGAAAGCAAAAAGGTTAGTGGAACATAAAAAGGATGTGATTATCCTTTTGGATTCTATTACACGACTTGCAAGAGCGTATAATGCTGTTATGCCGTCTTCTGGTAAAGTACTAACTGGAGGTGTAGATTCTAATGCCTTGCAAAGACCAAAGAGATTTTTTGGCGCAGCAAGAAATATAGAACATGGTGGTTCTTTAACTGTTATTGCTACCGCTCTTGTAGAGACTGGGTCTAGGATGGACGAGGTTATTTTCGAAGAATTTAAAGGTACTGGTAACTCTGAAGTTATTCTAGATAGAAGGGTGGCGGATAAGAGAACATATCCTGCGATTGATATCAGTAAATCTGGTACCCGTAGAGAAGAATTGCTTGTTGGCAAAGCTGTTTTGAATAAAATGTGGATTTTGAGAAAAATTTTGGTTCCTATGAATACTTTGGAATCTATAGATTTCTTACTCGCAAAATTGAAAAATACCAAAACTAACGAGGACTTTTTTGACTCGATGAATCCTCAATAGATATGCATTATATGCATATTATAAGAGAAATTTTGTTTTTATATGAATAAGATTTCTGGACATAATTTTGCTATTATGGTAACAGTTCTCTGAACGATAGATTACGAAATGTGGTTGCTGTATGTCTGTAAGTGTTTTTTTTGGGGCTCGCACCCCTGGAGTTTCGACTCCGACCGTATCTGATTTTCGCTCTGTTTCCCAAGGTGTAAGTATGTTGATTAAGGGGGCGTTTAAGGTTTCTAAAATTGCTAGTGGTAATGTTACGAGTAATGAAAGTGAAGTTTTTACTGGTAAGTGCGTTAAGGTTCATATAGAAAATTTGGTGCAAGATATGATTGCTGATTTGTGTTCTTCTGGTATCTCTCGAAAAATGCAGGAACTAGATGTACATTGTGGGTATGATAAAGGCAAGTTATATTCTGGCAATACTTTAGATATTAAGGTTTGATGTTGGACGTACCTAGTAGTGAGACTACTTCCTTGATGAAGCTGGTTGAAGATGTGAAGCTCGCGGTTGAGAATGTGGTAGAGCTTAGTAAGCAAGGGCAGGATTTGTTGCGACAAGGTAATACAAAGGGTTTTTTTGCTGTAGTTTCAGAATTAGGAAAGGTAGTAGAAAGTGCTACAGGCATGTTTGATGCTATTGAATCTCATGCTGATTTTCCGCACGGCCTAACTGCTCAGGTTAGAAAAGAGATAGCTGGTAAGTCTGAAATATGGAGTAAAACGTTGGATGATTTTCGTTCATTGCTTTCGTCCGCTATAGGAGATGAAAACTATAATATGTATAGGTCTGCTGGTAAGGGAGGCGTGATAGACGAAGAATGTTAATTAAATTTGTGTGTAGTTTATGACTATAAAGGGTTTAGGCTTGTTGTGTGGCCAGCAGAAATATCTTATGGATAGGTGTGCTTTAAACGTTGCAAGGCGCTCTATGGGAAATAGGGCTACTTATATTAACTTGAGATCTAATTGTGATGAAGCTGTAGATAAGCTTGGTTATTCTTCTACGGTACGCAAAAATTGGAGCTGTGATATAGATTGGGCAGGCGGTGCAAAGCAATTTGCTGCTAATAGTGCATTTGAGAAAATGTCTAGCTTGAGTAAGTATTGTGATAATTTAGAAGTTGCTTTTTCTGATGCTAGTAACACCCCTAAACTTGTTAAACAAATCTTAGATGTTCAAGGGGTAGTGAAACGTCACACAGATAAAGGGGCGCTCAGTGCTCATGATCTTGACGTAGTGATATCTAATGTAGAAAGGCTAGTATCTCTTGTTAATGATTTGAATAGCGTTTTGCACGTAACTAAGCGTTCAGTGTTTAGTGATCTTGTAAAACAAGTCAATGATTTTAATAATTCTGCTTTAAAATTGTCTGATGTCGCAAAAAGCATGAAGAGTGTACCTAGTTCTTCTTCTGAATTTGAAGTGATGGGTAAGGGAGAGCAATGTTATGAAGCGATCAATAAATTGTCTGAATTTGTTGAAATAGATTCATCTGGAGTATCTTTCGAAGGTTCAAAGGCACAGGTACCTATTAAAGTATTAGGTGCGTCTATCTCTGCAAATGATTTTATCTCAGGTGCAGTTGTTATAGATATCGATGATAAAAATAGCGATGGCCTGTCATTTGGCGTACGTTTAGACAATATAAGGGGTGCAAAAGAGAAAAAAGGTGATAGTTCTAAGAGTTTTATGCTGAATAATTTTACATCAAAGACAAATGTAGATGGTGCCTCGGCTGACAAGGGCGCAAAATCAGATAAAGGTATACAGTTTGAGTCAGATGTAAGCGTATTAGGTGGAGGCAGATTGTCTGGATTAGCTGAGATGCATTCGCTTGTGATTCCTAAAGTACGTATGTATTTAACCCAAGTAGCCGAATCCGTATGTAAGGAAGTGAATGCTTGTTTATCTAACGCAGCTGGTAGTAAAGATTTGCTATCTTTGAAAGATAAGCCTGCAGATGGAGATGTACTGATTGAATTTAACAAGGCTTGGAAGGGTACTTGCACCAAGGGAAAGCAGGTGCAAGATTGTTTTTCTACTGTAAAAGATGTAATTACTTATTGTTCAAATGAGATACCTGAAATTTTTAAACATTACCATGACTCTGTTGAACTAGCTGCGTCTGAAAAAGATGCTGTGCAAAAAGAACAGGTCTTCCAGTATTCTTTGTTGCAAGCAGAGTTAGTTTCTGAAGAAAAAGACTTGGCAAGAACTCTGGAATATATTAACCTCCTCATACAATCTGTGAACAAGTTTCTTGATAGCTTGCTAGATTGTGCAAAGGGAATAGTAAGAGGATGATATGTCATTAACAAAATTGAGTAACTGCCAAGGTTTATCGGGTCTTGGTTCGTTGTTACAGAATATAAAGTTAGCTCAAGAAACCAAGAAAATGTTTGGTTTGCCATTATCTCGTATGTCTGCTTTTGAGCGTAAGCAGCACTTAGATGGTATGTGCGAGTTGCATGAGGCTTCTTCTGGAGCAGAGTATGGTTTGGAGAAAAGTTTGATTGTAAAGGAAGTATCAGAGCGTTGGACAGCTTTCTGGAGTTCTTTAGATAAAATAATGCAGGAAGTTGAACAAGAATATGAACATGCTGTACGAAATGGTATAGCAAATGTTACATCGGAAGACGAAGAGCGTTTGGTGAGTGCGGTTTCGGTTCGTAAGGTGATTGTTTTGTCTAGATTTGAAGATGTGAGGCGTTTATTTGATGATAAAATGTCTGAGTCTGTGTACCTTGAACAGGTGGATCTTGATGCGAAGGATATAGATGGGATTATGAAAGATGTGAAAAAAGAGTTAGATTCTTTGCCTGCTGGAGCTGTTGATACTGTTACTGGTAAGAGTAAGAGCGTCGTTGTTGAAGAGTATTTTAAAGCTTTAAAGAAGGCTTCTTTAGATGTGCGAGGTCTTGTAGACAGATTCGGCGGTGTTTCATCTAAGATAGAGAGTGTGGTAGGTAGCCTTAAGAGTAAGGTTGCATCTCTGCAGGCTGTGTTAAAGCGTTACTCTCCTGATCCTATGGATGTTGCAAGAAGTATATCTTTAATCGATGACGAGAGAAGAGCGCATGAAATGTGGGATGATGTAATGTCTAATATGTATATTAACAAGAACAGAAGGGGATAATGTTTGCGATTATAAAGTCTGGTGGGAAGCAGTATAAGGTTTCTGCGGGTGATGTTGTAGCGGTAGAGAAGATAGTTGCAAATGTCGGCGATGATGTAATGTTTGATGAAGTGCTGTTTCTTGAATCTGACGACGGAGAGATTAAGATTGGGGCGCCAGTCGTACCTAATGCTTCAATTAAAGCTACTGTGATGGAGCATTGCAGAGAAGATAAAGTGATCGTTTTTAAGAAGCATGCAAGAAAGAACTATAGGCGTAAACTTGGACATCGTCAGCCTGTTACTAAGGTTAGAATTATCGGAATAAAATAATAAATGTGTTAGGTAAGATGCTATGGCTACCAAAAAAACTGGAGGTGTTTCACGTAATGGCAGAGATTCTGCTGGTCGTCGTTTAGGTGTTAAATGTTCTGATGGTCAAAAGATTTCGTCAGGCTCCATTATAGTAAGACAGCGTGGTACAAAGTTTTTACCAGGCGTTGGTGTTGGCGTTGGAAAAGATCATACTATTTTTGCTGTTCAAGAGGGGATCGTGAAATTTTTCAGGCAATCTAATAACAGGGTTGCTATTTCTGTCGTTTAGATCTACGACATTCGTATTTTGTTAGTGTTCTTTGCGTCAGCTTTTTCGCGCGTACGTGGGCAGTTTTTGTTTCACTGTTGAAAGAGCTTTGTCTGTTTGAAAAGAAATTTGCATTCAAGATTTTAGTTGAGAGCTTTTCTGTTGCTCGGAAAGCCCTCGGAACCGCTGGAGGATAGCTACTTTAAGCAGCTAGAGCCCACCTTTTGTTGTTGTTTCCGTTTAAGGAATAGATCTTTTTATTGCAGAAACTACAAATCGGGTGATCTGTCCCCGAGAGAAATGTACCCCTTTCGTCAAAGTGTCGATACTATGTCACCCCCATTTGCATGTGCCTTTTTTGGTGGAGGTGCCGGGTACTGCCCCCGGGTCCACGTTTGCTATTATAAGTACAGTTTATCGCCATAGTACACTGCGAATGTACACAGACATTGTAGCAAAAACAGTTGCAAGATCAATTTTATATTTGTTAAATGTTGTCATCTTATATACTGTAGTGTTGTTTATGAATTAATCTACAAATTATGGATAGTCGTATTAAAACGGATGTTGTGGTTATAGGCGGTGGGCCCGTTGGTTTGTTTTCTATTTTTCAGGCTGGAATGCTAGGAATGAAAGTAAATCTTTTTGATGCGTTGGAAACGCTAGGTGGACAGTGTACAGCTTTGTATCCTAAAAAGCCAATTTACGATATTCCGGGGCACCCATGTATAGCTGCTGAGGCACTCGTTAAATCTTTAATAGACCAGGCGGCACCATTTCGTCCTGTTTATCATTTGGGAGATATGGTTTCCGAACTTACTCAAGAGAGAGATAAGTGGTTGATAAAAACACAAAGTGGGATAGAGTGCGAATCTTCTGTTGTACTCATTGCTGCTGGTAATGGTTCTTTTGTTCCAAATAAGCCTGACATAAAAGGCATTGATAGCTTTGAGTTATCTGGGAGTGTGGCGTATTGCGTTAAAGATTATTCACACTTTGATGGACAAGTAGTTTTAATAGCGGGAGGAGGAGATTCAGCTGTAGATTGGGTGAACATCTTATCAGGTGTTGCGAAGAAGATATTTTTGGTGCATAGACGTGAAAAATTTCGTTGTGCAGAAGAAAGTTTGCAGAAAATGTTGAAATTTGTTGATGCCGGTATTGTTGAGATTTGCGCTCCGTATCAAGTGTATGATATCATGGGTAAAGGAGGTGTTGTGGAGGCTGTTGATATAGCATCCATCAAGGAAGGAGAGGTTAGGCGTTTAGCAGTTGATAAGGTGTTGTGTTGTTTTGGTCTTAAGAGTCGTCTAGGCCCAATAGAAAATTGGGGGCTGAGCGTGGACAAAGGTAAAGTTATGGTGAGTTATCCCACTTGTATGACCAATTTACCTGGTGTATATGCGGTGGGGGATATTGCACTTTATGAACATAAATTAAAGCTAATTTTAACTGGCTTTGCTGAGGTGTCATTTGCTTTACATGATGCTTATGCAAAAGTATTTCCTGAAAAAACTCTCAGATTTCAGTATTCTACTACTCAAGGTGTGCCAAATTAGATGCTATCAAAGCTAATAGATGGAAAAAAACTTGCTAAAAATTTATTGCAAGAAGTTAGTCGGGTGACTCTTTTTTTAAAGAGCACATATGATATCGTTCCCCATTTGGCTATCGTGATAGTTGGTAATGACCCTGCTAGTGCTTTGTATGTGCGTAATAAAATTAATAAAGCCAGAGAGGTAGGTATACAAACTACTCTCTGTCAGAAAGATATGGATTGTTCGTATGATGATTTGATGAGTCTTCTAAAAAAACTGAATGATGATCGAAAGATACATGGTGTTATAGTACAATTACCATTACCTTCTTCATTATGTGCACATAGTATCTCTAAGGCGATTGCACCTTGCAAAGATGTAGATGGACTGAACCCTGTAAATGTAGGATTGTTGACCAAGAATAATGAGGATGCTTTTATACCTTGTACACCTCTTGGATGTTTACGCTTAATTACATCAGTCTCATCTGTAAAAGGTAAACATGTTGTTGTAGTTGGAAGGTCAAATATTGTTGGTAGGCCACTTGCTTCGTTGTTGCTTAATTATGATGCTACTGTGACTATATGTCATAGTAAAACTGCTAATCTTGCAAATGTAACTAAATCAGGTGACATTGTTATTGTTGCTACAGGTATACCTAATAGGTTTGGTAAAGAATATTTTTCTAGAGGTAGTACAGTTATAGATGTTGGTATTTCTCGTGTAGGAGATGTATTTGTAGGTGATGTTGATTTTCAGGATGTAAACGGATATATATCGACTATTACTCCGGTACCAGGTGGTGTTGGGCCAATGACAGTGGCATTTCTTTTGGCAAATACTGTCAAAAGTGCATGTTTGCATGTAAAAGACAACTCTTATAAAGTGTTTTACTAAAAATAACAATGTACGTTTTATATCATCATCCATCATGCCCTTTATCACGTCAGATAATGGTAACTATGGAATACATGTCTCTTGATTGTGAATACTTGCAAGAAGAATACTGGTATCGTAACGCTAAATTAGCTGATATTAGTTCTTTTGCTACTGTACCTTTGCTGAAATGCAGAAAATTTGGCGTTATAGATGGTGCATACCCTATATTAGAATTTCTATTGTCCTTGTATCCAAATTCACATATATTTCCCGGTAGTTTACGTGCCATTTCGGAGATGAGAAGGTTGTTATCAGTTATTAATTCAGAATTTTATTATCACGTATCTCAGAGAATAATAGAGGAAAAATTGTTACGTCTTTTAGCCAATAGAGGTAGTCCTAGAGGTGATGTGTTGAGGAGCGCTACGTCTCGACAGGTCTACTATTTAAACTATTTTTCTTGTGTTATAAGGGATAGAAATTTTCTGTTGTACGATAAAGTGAGCGTAGTTGATATTGCTTTAGCGTCTCATGTTGCAATGTTAGACTATTTTAACTATGTTGAATGGTATAGGTACCCTACATTGCGTGGTTGGTATCAGGTTTTGAAGTCCGTTCCATGTTTTAGGGCGTTGCTCAAGTCTAGGTTTAGTAGTATCAGGCCCCCAGAGCATTATATGGAATTAGATTTTTAGAAAGTTATGAGAATTTTTGGTATTGACCCAAGTGTTTTAGTATGTGGTTGGAGTTTAATAGAGTATTCTGATGGTGCTGCTTCTTATATAGACAGTGACACGATTTTTACCAACCCTGCTGAAAATATCTCTATAAGGCTGTATAAGCTTATGAAAAAGTTTCACGAATTGTTAGATGAGCATAGGCCAGATGCTATATCTATAGAGGAAGTGTTTCTTAGAAAAGATATAGGAGTTGTCTTTAAGTTGAGTTATGTACGAGGCATTATACTTGCACTTGCAGGGGATAGAAAAATTCCTGTAATAGAAGTAGCCCCTGTAACTGTGAAGAAAGTTGTTACTGGTAATGGTAAATCAGGCAAAGCTCAGGTGCGTAATTTTGTTGTAAAGGTTGTGCATAATAATGGAATACGATTTAGTAGTTATGATGAATCAGATGCTTTGGCCATAGCCTATTGTGCTGGGGTAGTAGGCAAGTTTTAACTAGGCTTTGTAAAGAAGAATACTACAAGAAAGATCAAAGTACACATTATCGTGATGCACCACCGATTTAAAAGGATTTTTAAAAAATCATGCCTTTTGTTGTTGATGCTTTGTAGTTGAGGATGGCTGTTCATGTGCGTATGGAACATTTGATTTGCATCTATAGTATCTATTCCTAGATATTGAGCGTATATTCTCTTATATCCTTTTGCATACACTGGTGATACAAGGCTCTCTAACTTTTGCATCCCATCTTCTTCATCTTCTAAAAGTTTAAGATATTTGACACTGATATTTATTGCGTTATGCACTTCTTCTATAGAAAGAGACAGTGCTTCTCTTGCGCGTTTGAGGTCATGTGCTGTTATAGATTCTTGATGCATTTTTTAAGTTATTGTGTGTTGAGTAGTATATCTTGTACTTCTTTTACATTGTAATGTTCATGCAAAATCTTCCATTGAGAAGAGGTTTTTACCAATTCCACAAGTTTATTCTTCAAGCTTCTTATGGTGGCATGTTTTTGTAAAGGTGTTACTACTAAATCTGTGTCATTTTCTTTTAAGATAGCTCTTAATTTGTCGTTAAGAGGATCGTTTTGGTCTGCCATAATCTCTAAGATTGTGGATGTACATGATTTTATTTCTACGTTATTCATTAGGTAATAGCATAAATTTAACAGATTTTTTTCTTTTAAGGTGTCTAAAATTTTTAGTATGTTCTTATAAGAGTCATCATCTTGTTGATTTCCTTCTTCTTTCACCTCTGACATCTCTGATATATACACAATTTTGCATAATAGTATTTCTATCACCGGAAGATGATTAGGTGCTTCTTTTAAGTCTTTTATTGTATTTAAAATTAACTGCCATGTTATAGTTAACTTTTCCAATGAGGAGCATTTTGCTAAAGCGTGTATATTTTCTTTAAGATCTATGTCTTCTACAGCACTTTCTGGGCAGAGTTTTACTTTTGAACACACTCCAACTAGTTCTAATAACTCTTCTAATATATGAGAAAAATTTATTCTATTTTTTGAGATTTGATCCAGTATTGCAAATGCTTCTTTGCCTTTACCTTGTAGTGCAAGTGACAGCATAGAGAGCAAGGTTTGGTGTTCTTCTAGATTTAGTATTGAATTTACTATGTCGACTTCAATTATATTGCCTTGTGTATTTGCGATATTACTTATTTGTTCCAGTAAAGATATTGCATCTCTTGCAGAGCCTTGACTTTTTTTTGCAATAATGGCAAGAGCATTGTCTGTAATATTTACTTTTTCTTTTGTGCATATGTCTTTTAATAATTGCACAATTTCATTGTTAGAAAATCTGTTTAAGTTAAACCTTTGACATCTTGATATAACAGTTGGCGGCAGTTTATTACTTTCTGTTGTGGCAAAAATAAAAATTAAATGTTCTGGTGGTTCTTCAATTGTTTTTAGCATTGCATTAAACGCACTCTTGGACATCATATGTACCTCGTCTATTATGTAGACCTTAAACTTACCTAACAGGGGTTTGTATGCTGCATTCTCTGTTATTGTTCTTACATCATCTACACTGGTATGGCTTGCAGCGTCGATCTCTATTATGTCAGGATGATTTCCTTTGTTAAACGATGCACAATTTTCACAATTTTCACACGGTGTTACTTGAGCCCCTTTATCTATCTTTTGATTGCTGCAATTTACCGTTTTCCCTATTATTCGCGCGATAGAGGTTTTACCTATACCTCTTATTCCGGTCAATAGGTATGAGTGTGATACTCTTTTTTGTATTATAGCGTTAGACAGTATCGTTACAAAGGTACTTTGCGCCTGTACCATTCCAAGATTTTTAGGCCTATATTTTAGCATCCACGCATTAGCTGACATCCTCTTGGTCTAACTTAAATGACATAAAACAACATACTGCACGAGAGAGATTAATGCGGTGACCTGTTGGCTACATGTAGGCTGCTTCTTCCGACCTGACCTTTTACATCTAAAACGACATCCACCGCACGAACGACATTTTAACATTTGTATATTTTGTTATCAACGAACTGAAAACATTTCTTACTATTTTCTAGTCGTGGTGTAATACAGCTTTATTATACTCGTTACCTAATTGATTTGCCGCATAGCACCACAGCACGCATGTCATTGAGAATAAAATCATGAGAAAGACTGATATGGAAGAAAATGTCGCATTTGGCATCAACGAAAATATACTTGCTTGTATAAGAGCTCCTAACGACTTACCAAATTTAACTCCGACAGTATCTGCACATGCTTTACCTTGAGTCTTTAGTTCAGGATCCAATGGCACATATGACATTTCTTTAGTTGCATCGAAAAGAGTGTATTTTGTCGCTTTGGTAAAAATATTTTGCAGTGCACCTGCAATAAGTGTGACATATAAGGTATTTGTAGCCCATATCGAAGCAAGTACTGTAGCGGCTGTTTCACAATTTGCTGTAATAAAAAATATGGTACCAAAAAACCAAGTGCATATGGGTGTAATTAAAGCTCCAGCTTTCCAACCAAATTTTCTTATTACTCCTGATCCGACAATCACTGCAACTATTGTTACTATACCGCTATATTTTAGTGTCATACCAGTAAACGCAAGGTTAAATTCTGGAATTTGATACATCATTCTTACTTTGTCTTTCCACATAGATTCTACAGTGGTTATGGAGATACCGTATGACATTAGCAACAATCCTATTAGTCTTATGTATTTAGACTGTGTTATTAATTTTATACTTTCAAGAGTTGATTGCTGTGATTTTTTTGGTTTGAAATTAAAGTTTATTAGGTCTTCTTTGTCGATTACGAATTTGTTTAGTAAGAAGAATATCACTATGCTGGCTATACCGAACAGCGCCATTATACTTAGTACTACCTGTATACATAAAACGGTTTGAGAGATTTTAAGAGAAAATTTGTGGATAAGCCAAGATGTTAAGTTAGGTATATTTTGTAAAAATGATCCTGACAGATACAGGCCAGTTTGTCCTAATACTCCAAACATCACATAAAGTCGTTTTGAAGTTGCAACTGGAGTAATAGCATTTACAAACTGCCAAAACAGCAATGATAACACTATGTTGGACCATAATTCGGATACAACATATAACAAAGAGCAACTCCAATTAGATATTACTAAAGCGAATAGTTTTAGACTTTTCCATTTGACTGCCGCTGTGTTAAGATCAAGAAGATGTGAGGAGTATATATGTTTCGGTAGAATGACGAACGCGAATAACAGAAAAAATGCCACAAAGGCTGTAATTATCGTGTAGAATATATTTTCTGCTTTTATTGTTTTTGTCAGTTTTACGTATATTATTCCGGCTAATATGGATGATGGTAAAACTCCCCATATTTTTAGTACTGAAATGACTTCTGTTGCAACTAATGTGGTGATTAGGGAATCTTTTAAGGCTTTGGAAATATTTTGAACAAATAGTATGCAGAATAACAAGGCTGCTATTGCACAAAACTTCTTTAATTCGCTTCTTTTTATTGGAAATATGTGGCTAAACGCTGCAGCTGTTAATTTTGTAGCTTGAGAAAGTAATTTAGCCAATGTTTTGTTCATTAGAAGAAATATACAACGGCCAGATTGTATTGTATGACATAAATGTAGTCAACAGAGATTATGAAAACTAGTTTTATTGATGATTTCAACACTAAAGCAATAGGAATCTTAGGCCTTGGTGTAACTGGGTTAAGTGTTTTGGAATTTTTAAAAGGCAAAGCAAAGTTGTTGATTTGTTATGATGACAATGCATCAGCTATACATAGTGCGCAAAGCCGTGTTGGAGATATTCTTGTAAAAAGTATTGATGATGACGCTTGGGAAAATTTAGATTACCTCGTTGTAAGTCCTGGTATTAGTATTGCTGGTGAAAAAGCTCACAATATAGTCAAACAAGCTGCTGCTTGTGGTGTAAAAATAATATCTGATATAGATTTGCTCTATAATAGAGATCCTGATGCGACATATGTTGGTATTTCTGGCACCAATGGTAAGAGTACAACAGTATCTTTAATTTCACATATTTTAAATTTTTGTGACTTATCTCATTCTTTAGGGGGCAATATAGGCACTCCGTGTTTATCTTTGCCTAAGTCTGAGATATATGTACTGGAATTATCCTCTTTTCAGATAGATTTGTTAAAGTATCCTAAGTTCAGTATTGCTGGTATTACAAATATTACCCCCGATCATGAAGATAGGTATCTTTCATTCGATGAATATTTGCAATCTAAGTTACACCTTGCTGACTTTTTATATCAAGATGGATATTTCGTTGTAAGAGATGTAAAAAGTAGTTACGAATATAAAGCGTTGCAACAAAGATACAAAAGCAGTGCTTTTTCTTCTATTTCTTCGTTACCTGATTGTGCTGTATTTCATAATTTGCATGGCAGGGATTTACCTTCTCTTGAATGTAATTTTTTGAAGAATTTTTGCTTATTAGGCAAACATAATGAAGAGAATTTTAGTTTTGCAATTACTGTGTGTTTATTGCTTGGATGTGATCCGAACAAGGTATCCTCTGCTGTAAGATCCTTTAAGGGATTAGAACATAGGCTTGAATTGGTTCTTAAAGATGGAAATGTTACTTACTATAATGACAGTAAAGCTACTAATATGCTCTCAACTGTATGTGCTATACGTTCAATGCGTAACATTTACTGGATTGCAGGTGGTAGGCAACATAACATAGAAGAAGATATGTTGATACCAGAGTTGGGTCATGTTCGAAAAGGATATTTTTTTGGCGAGAATCGTGAGCTACTTTATGCCAAACTTAATAAGTTTATGGAATGTTATACATTTAATACACTTAGAGAATGCTTAATGAAGGTGATATTAGATGCGCGAAAATCAGACTCTGAGGTTGTTGTACTTTTTTCTCCTGCGAGTAAATCTTTTGATCAATTTGATAACTTTATGCATAGAGGTCGTGAGTTTAAAAGACTTTGTTTAGAGTTAACATCTTGTAAATTTATGATTTAAATGTTTTCTATACTGAAAAAGCGTTGGCTTTTAAAGCAACATAAGAAAGAAATAGTTGAGGATATAAAATTACGCTACAAGCTAAATGATATAGTAGCGCAAGTTATTAGTTCTAGGATAGAAATATCAGATGTGAACTTTTTCTTATTTCCGACTTTACGCCATCAAATGCCAAATCCTTTTGTCTTAAAGGATATGGATTGTGCTGTTGAATGTGTTAAGAAGACTTTGCTTGCGAAAGAACGTATATGTATATTTGCTGATTATGATGTAGACGGAGCTACGTCTTGTGCTGTATTAAAAAAATTTTTTAAGGCACTTGGTGTAGAATGTAATGTATATATACCAGATCGTATTACGGAAGGATACGGTCTATCTGAAAGCGCTATTAAGCGTATTTCTCAGCATTCTACTTGTATTATTTCTGTTGATTGTGGATCTGTGTCTTTTGAAGAAATTATGTTGGCTAAGAGTCTTGGTATGTCTATGGTAGTATTGGACCATCATATCTGTACATCGCGTGTTGCAGATGCAGATGCTGTCGTTAACCCTAATAGATTGGATGATACGTCTGGTTTACATTATATGGCAGCTGTAGGTGTAACATACATGTTTATTGTTGCTCTTAGCAGTTGCTTGAAGGATACATACTTAAAAAGGTTGATTGAAACGTTTGACTTATTGTCATTATTAGATTTAGTTGCTCTTGGCACTGTATGCGATGTCATGCCTTTGATAAAGTTAAATAGAGTTTTTGTGACTCAAGGACTGAAGATATTGAAAAAAAGGCAAAATGTAGGGCTTCGTAATCTCAGTGATACCGCAGCTTTAGCGGAAGAACCAACGGTGAGACATTTGGGGTTTGTATTTGGCCCTATGATTAATGCCGGTGGTAGGGTAGGTGACTCTATGCTGGGTGCCAAATTGTTATCTACTGACAGTGAAGCTGAGGCTGTCAAGATTTCTACATATCTGCACGAATGTAATGTAAAGCGTAGAAAAATACAAGATGATGTTATGGAGGAAGCATGTCAGCTTATTGTAGAGCATGGGCTAGATAATGTTATAGTTGTATGTGGTGATTTATGGCATGTAGGAGTAATAGGAATAGTGGCAAGTAGGTTAAAAGAAATATATGATAGGCCTGTTGCTGTTATATCTTTGGATGAAAATGGCATAGGAAGAGCGTCGTGGAGATCGATAAAGGGATTTAATTTTGGGGCAGCAATTTTACTAGCAAAAGAAAAAAATTTAATTACGGAAGGTGGTGGGCATGATATGGCAGCCGGTTTTTCTGTAACAAAAGATAAAGTGGAAGATTTGCGATTGTTTTTATCTAATGAGTTTAATAAGTCTAGCATACAACATCACTGCTTCTTTGATTTTGAATTACCTATCAGTGCTTTTACTTCAGAGTTGTTTGAGCAATTATCTTTTCTTGAGCCTTTTGGTGTTGGAAATGCTACACCTGTTTTTAAAATGACTCAGATATCGGTAATAAATGCTAAAGTTGTTAACAATAAGCATGTAAGTTGCATTCTGGTGGATATTTTTTCTAAAAAATCAATACCTGCGATTGCATTCGAAGCGATAAGTAATGGAATAGGAAAGGTATTATTGACTAAAAATGTTGTCTTATCTGTTATAGTAACTTTACGTAGAAGTTATTGGAAGCATAAGGAAACAATAACATGTGAGATAAAAGATATTATCTATTAGTTCTTTATTAACTCTGGCTGCCTTTGTGTGGTCTTTTTAAGACTTACTTTATGTCTCTTGAACAAAATTTTACAGATAATGTTTCAGATACAGTAGGGGAATATACTGTGACGCAGTTTACACGTCATATGAAGTCTGTAGTGGAAAGTCAATTTTCGTGGGTCAAAGTATCAGGAGAGATTTCAGGGTTCAAAGTATCACATTCCGGACATGCCTATTTTAACCTGAAAGATGATAAAAGTATTGTTGCTTGTACATGTTGGAGTTTTGCCATCAAATCTTTGAACGTCTCTTTGGAAGATGGGATGCAGGTACTTATTTATGGAAAGGTCAGCATTTATGGTGGACAATCTAAATATCAGATCAACGTTGCATCTGTTAGTCATATAGGAAAAGGGGATTTGATGCAGCAATTTCAGCTTTTGAAGCAAAGATTGCAGCAAGAAGGCTTGTTTCTTTCAGAACATAAGAAGAAACTTCCAGCTTATCCTCAAACTTTGGGTATAGTGACTTCTATGCAGGGTGCAGTATTACAAGATATGCTGCATCGTGTGCAAAATCGATATCCTGTCAGCATTTTGTTGTATCCGGTTGCTGTACAAGGAGTAGGTAGTGCAGGAGAAGTAGAAAAGGCAATTAATGTATTAGGATCTGGAAAGTATGTGCGTGATGCAGGGCCTGCTAATGAGATATCAGTACAACCGGATTTAATAATCGTTGCAAGAGGTGGTGGTTCTATAGAAGATTTGTGGAGTTTTAACGATGAAAAAGTAGTAAGAGCTATTTTTGCCTCTGAAGTGCCTGTTGTATCTGCAATAGGGCATGAAACAGATTTTGTATTGTCAGATTTTGTCGCAGATGTTAGAGCTCCTACACCGACTGCTGCTATAGAGATGGTGTTACCGGTATTACCTGATTTGCAGCAAAGATTGACACGTATTATTGATTTTTTACGTGCTTTTTCTTCCCAATATCTTCTTAGTAAAAAAGAGTTGCTTTGCGCTCATGTTCCTAGCTCAGGTTGGATGATAGCATCATTACTATATAAAGAGCAGAGATTGGACGAGTTATATGACAGAATTATAGTACGTTCTTTACGTAATTATGAGGAAAGGTTATCTCGTAGCAAAATTAGCACAGCTCTTATTTTCAATTTTATTAAAAAAGAAAAGGTGAAATTACAGATGTTGTACAATTCTCTATGTGCTACTATGGGTGCCTTTGTCTTTAATTTGCAACGCAAGATGGAAGTATACGAGGCAAAAATACACGGACTTGATGTGAACAGCATTCTTAAAAAAGGTTTCATTTTAGTAAAAGATCAAAATGGCAATATAATCAGTTCTGCAGCTCGTATTAAGAATAAAGATTATGTGAATTTGGTTTTTGCTGACGGTGTTGTTTTAGCTTTATGTATTGAAGGTAAGAAAGATGAAAAATAAAAAACGAGGTATTACAGCTTCTTCTCGTAGGTGGGTTGAGCGTCATGATTCTGATTTATATGTGCGCTTAGCTAAGCAAGATGGTTACCGTAGTAGAGCAGCTTATAAATTGCTGGATATACAAAAATCTTTTTCTGTGATCAATGTAGATAATGTAGTATTGGATTTAGGATCGTCTCCTGGTAGTTGGAGTCAGGTCGCTATTAATATCGCAAAACGCGGCGTTGTAGTGGCAGTAGACATTTTGCCGATGAAGAAATTATCTGGAGTATATTTTTATCAAAATGACTGTCTTTCCAAGGCATTTGGTATAAAAGTGCAAGAGTTACTTTTTGATGTAACTGGTCAAAAGAATGGTTGCGTAGATGTGATTTTAAGCGATATGTCTCCTAATTCGAGCGGATTTGGTGATATAGATCACGTTCGATCATTGCTTTTATGTGAAGCTTGTATGAAAGTCGCACATGATAGACTACGTAAAAATGGTAATTTAGTGATGAAATGTTTACAAGGAGCAGAACAGGATAATTTCATCTCTCATATTCGTACATTTTTTTCAAAGGTAACTCTATTTAAACCAAAAGCTAGCAGGAAAGAATCTCGAGAGATTTATATAGTAGCTCAAGGTAAGCTTTGATACTTTTAACCAGTTCGTACAGAAGCAGTTCTAGCGATATTGGTTGTTGTTATTTCTACGAATAGTACATTTGTGTTTTTTATGTACTGCATTGCCATACTTGGCCATTCTATTAGAATTAGTTTGCAACCTTGTAATGCTTCTTCAATGCCTAATTCTATTAAATCTAACGCATTGTTCACTCTGTACAGATCATAGTGGTATACTTTTTTATCTTTTCCGGTATATATATTTAAAATATTGAAGGTTGGACTGACAACCGATACGTCTACATTCAGATAAGCATGAGTTAGGTATTTACATAATGTAGTCTTACCACTGCCTAATGGCCCTGTTAAGGCTACAACGGTAGGAAATGTGGTAATACCTGAGATAATATTCTTACCTAACCTTTCAGTATCACTAAGGTTGTTTAGTGTTATATTATCGTACTGCACTGAAAAAATTGTTTCTTTTGCTATTTTGTTCAACACAACTATTGACTTCTGCTCCGTATATAAATACTAAGTTTACTGTGTAAAAAAGCAATAAAGTCATAATTATTCCACCTAAAGATCCGTATATAATATTGAACTGGGAATATAAAGACAGATAAGAAGAGAAAAGTCGTCCACTTAATACCCATAACGTTACTGTAACGCATGCTCCTGGAATAACAGAAGGTAATCGTATTTTTCTGTTAGGTATAATGTAGTACAGTGCACTTACAAAACAGAAAAGTGTTATGTATATTGCGAAATTATGTATCGTGGAAAACATTGTCACGGTTTTTCTCAATATAAGATCTATTGAAAAAGGTGCTGTTATATAAGAAAAGAATACAAGTGATGTGATCACTAGAAAAGTACCAAGTCCTATAAGTAGCAATTGCAAGGTGCTTTGAAGTCTTCTTATAAGATATCTTGGTGGATTGTGTACTCTATGTATTCTGTTTAGTATTGTTCTAAGTCCTTCTATTAAAGAAGATGCTGTCCATATACTGCCTACTGTTGCAAAAGTCATCAAACTTTGTGCAGGAGCAGAAGTTAGCTTTATTAAGTGAGGTTTTATGGAGTGTGTTGTGGCGTGTGGCATATTATCCACTAACCACTTTATTAGATGTTTACCTATATCAGACGCTCCTACAAGAGTACTGATCGATAAAAATAACAATAAGGTCGGAAAAATTGCCAACAGCATAATAAAAGACATGTACCCTGCATGCTCGATACCGTCATGTTCTACTATTTTTATTGACGCTGTCCAAAAATACTGAAAAAAACTTATTATTCTACTGCGTAATTTTGTAAACATCTTGTATTAAGATTTTTTCGTGGAGTTAAGTACACCTTAACTATTTTTGCTTATATTAAGAAACCTAAGTAAACCTCTCAATTCTTGTCGTGCGGCTACATGAGACATAGATAGATTATCTTGTTTAATGGCAGGCAAATCAAGTAATGTTAAACCTTTTAAAAAAAGTTCCCTAAAAATTACTCGTTCTCCAAAACCAGGACTGACCCTACACTTTACTTTTTTTGATATTTCTTCTATTACTTGGGACACAGCTCTTTTATTTTTTGCATCTATGCTACTCAATCTATTTCTTACTATGACCCAATTAATCTCCCCACCATCTCTTTGAGCTTTAAGTAATTTCTGTTTCCATATCATCTCGCTATAAGTGGAGAGTTTATTAATTTTCAAAGAATCCGGATTGACACTTGCTAATACGTCAATATCAAGAAAGCTATCATTTACTGGCGTTACTATGGTGTCAGCATAAGAATGTGCAAGAGAGGATAAAGAACATACACTGCCTGGTGTATCTATCACTATTACGTCTGCATATTCTTTTGCCTTGTTGAGAGTGTGTTGTAATATTTTTGCCTCTTGCTCTTCTGTGACGCTACTATTACAGGATTTTCCTTGTAATAAAAAATGTAATGGCAACTGTAGTTTTATATCGGAATTTTTTTGGTTAAAAATTTGGCGATTTTGTATATAAGTTGTAAGAGTTTTTTGATTTCCATCAGTGTCTAGACTTGCAACTTTTAGTCCTTGATCTATTAATCCTGCTATGATATGCATAGCGCACGTACTTTTTCCTGCTCCTCCTTTAATGTTGCCTATTACCAAGATGTGTGTTTTTCGATTGGTGCTGCTACTGAAAGGTGCTGCGTTATGTTCTTGTTTTTCTATGTTCTTTGTCATTTCTTTTCTTGTTCTTTGATCTTAACTTTACTTTTTTTTTCTACAGTTTTTTTAACAGGTTGATTATTTGTATCTTCATAAAACAGTTCCACCAACTTATCCAGCAACGCCACTCCGTAACCTTTAGCGTTTACTGCGCCACTTTCTAGTGCCACTCCTGCAATATCAAGGTGTGCCCATTTAGTCTCTCCTACAAAATGCTGTAAAAATTGTGCTGCTGTAGCGGCTCCGGCTGCACCAGGTCGTGTTTCTGATATATTGGCTATATCAGCTACTGTAGATTTCATAAGATCATCGTAATCTTTATGTAGTGGCATGTGCCATACTTTTTGTTCAGTTTGTTCTCCCGCTTCTTCCAACTGTTTTATAATTGTCGTATCATTGCCGAAGCATCCAGCGTAGGTAGAGCCTAAAGAGACAATTACTGCTCCTGTTAACGTAGCGAGATCTATCATAATTTTTGGACTAAATTTAGATTGTGTATACCAAAGTGCGTCTGCTAACACAAGCCTGCCTTCTGCGTCTGTATTTAGTATTTCTACTGTTTTCGAAGACATAGTTTTTACTATATCACCTGGGCGTTGTGCGTTATGACCAGGCATATTTTCTACTAAGCCTACCACTCCTACGGCATGCACTTTTGCTTTTCTTGTGGCTAGGCTTTTTATAGCTCCTAAAACTGCTGCAGATCCAGCCATATCATACTTCATCTTATGCATGTTGTGTGCTGGTTTGATAGATATACCACCGGTGTCAAAAGTTACTCCCTTTCCTACGAATGCCACAGGTGCATCTTTTGGATTGTCTGTTCCTTTATATTGTACCGTAAGCAAAATAGATTCATGCCCTGACCCTTGCCCTACACCTAACAATGCATTCATTCCTAATTTTTTCATTGAATTTTCTGACAAGACAGAAATTTTGACATTTTCCAAGCCCTTAAACTCTTGTTGCACTTTAGCTGCATATAACTTAGGGTACAGATCATTTGGTGGAGTATGAACGCAGTCTTTCGCAAATACCGTACCATTGTTAATTGCTTTTAAATGGTCTAAAGGCGTTGTATCTTCTATGCCATCTAGATACAGGCATGTATTTATGGATTCTTTTTCGCTTTTGTATTTTTCAAAGCAGTATTGACCAGACATAATGCCGTACGCGCAGTTGGCTACCCAAACATCTTTGTTTATATTCACGATATCCATCCGTGCTGATAGTTGTACCGCTTGTAGCTTCAATTTTTTTATATGGCTAGAGATTGTATGTCCTGCTTTTTGGAATGTTAAGTTGGAAATTTTTTCCATTTCACCAAGTCCAGCCAAAAGTATGAATACCAGCTTTTCTTTATGCATATGTGACACTACTTCAATTTCCCCCTCTTTGCCTTTAAAACTGCTTGAAAATTCTAGGTATTTACTTAGTACAGGATACTGTTTCGTAATATCTGTGTCGTAGTTAAGTATTTGTAATTTGTCGTTTGTTAGTACAACAAAAGATGTTGCTTTTGGGGCGTTGTTAAATTTTATGTCCATTATATATATTTATTTTTTGATATTTTTAACTTTTTTCCTACCTGCACCGCGATCATTCCTAATACTAAGGTTGTTATAGAACCTAAAGTTAAACCAGTTTTAACTAAATTTAAAGTTTCTTTATCAGAAAAAGACAATTCTCCTATAAATAGACTCATTGTGAATCCTATTCCTGACAATAATGCTACTACATAAAAATCCATCCACGATGTTTTATCTGGTAAAGATGATATTTTCAATTTCACTGCTAACCAAGTAAATATCATTACTCCTACTTGCTTTCCTACTACAAGGCCAAGAAAAATACCTAAAGATACTGGTTTAAAAATTGTTGTAAAATCTACCATGCGTGTATCTATGGTGCATGCCGCAAGTGCAAACAGAGGCAATATCATAAAATCTACAATTTTTTGCACAGGTATAGTAAACTTTTTTATAACATTTACTGGCATTAGTAAACCGGTTAATACTCCTGACATAGTTGCATGAATACCAGAATTTTTCAAACCTATCCACATAGTAATGCAACCAATTAAATAAAATACGATATTGTGTGTTTTGTATTTATTTGAGGCTACACAAATTCCAAATCCTAGTAAAGTAATTAACAAAGGAGAGAGAATAATGTTTTTATTATAAAAAAGAGCAATAATGAGTATTGCTCCTATATCGTCGAATATTGCTAAAGCCATAAGAAATAACTTTACAGATCTTGATACATAAGGTTGCGCTATAAGTGCAAATGCTGTTAGTGCAAATGCTATATCGGTAGCACAAGGGATAGCACATGCCTTATAATGTTCTATATTCGCTACATTGACTAATAGGAAGACAGCAGCTGGTACTATCATCCCACCTACTGCTGCAAAAAGTGGAAGAAAAATTTGTGATCTATCAGATAGTAATCCTATTTTTATTTCTTTTTTTAAATCCATTGCAACTAGCAAGAAAAATAATGTCATAAGACCTTCTGATATCCATTCTTTTATCGACATTGAATACAGTACTATGTTTAGTATTTTAGAGTATTGCTGCGATATTTTAGAGCTGCTTAATAGTATAGATATGCATGCTGCTGTGAGTAAAAATACGTTTCCTAAAAATTCTAAATTTTTTCTTACAAACTGAGTATTTGCCTGTGATGGTGTTGTCATTTTGAATTGTTATTGATTTAATTTCTGGGATTTTGTCTATTTTTATGTAACAATACCTGTGTAGAATAGCATGTTATAGGGGGAGAGTCCCTAAATTCGTTTGTTTGTGTTACTCTTTGCTACACGTGATGCCGAATTAGCTCAGTGGTAGAGCAACCGCCTTGTAAGCGGTAGGTCGTCAGTTCGAATCTGACATTCGGCACGTTATAGTCTCTTTACAATAAAACGTACGATTTTTCTTCCTATTTTTGTGACTAATTGTGTAACTGTGTGTATTACAATTTATTTTGTTCTAAGCGCGCTTGTTTTAATTTGAGAAAATCTTCGTCTGCATGGTAAGAAGATCGTGTTAGTGGTGTGGACGAAACCATTAAAAAGCCTTTTGCCTTGGCCAACCTACCATAATAATCGAAAATTTCAGGCGAGATGTATTCTTTTACTTGAGCATATTTAGGTCCAGGTGATAGATATTGACTTATTGTTATAAAGTCCACCTTTGCTTCTATCATATCGTCCATCACTTGCATTACTTCTTGTTTTGTTTCACCTAGACCTAACATAATGCCAGACTTTGTAAATATTTCTGGATCTGTTTTTTTTACATTGTCCAAAAGGCGTAAGGAGTTATAGTACCTTGCTCCTGGTCTTATCTCTCTATACAACGAAGGAACAGTTTCTATGTTATGATTGTACACATCTGGTTTAGCTAGCACCACGATTTCTAATGCTCCTGACTTATTACGCCAATCTGGCGTTAGCACTTCAATTGTTGTGGCAGGAGACTGTTTTTTTATCTCTAATATGCATTTTGCAAATTGTTCTGCTCCACCATCTGGCAAATCGTCTCTATCAACAGAGGTTATGACTATGTGAGAGAGAGATAACTGTTTTACTGATTGTGCTATTTTATAAGGTTCTTTTGTATCAATTGGTTGTGGTATACCAGTTTTCACGTTGCAAAATTTACAGGCTCGGGTACATACCGATCCTAAAATCATCATTGCTGCATGCTTTTTTGACCAACACTCGCCTATGTTAGGGCAAGCTGCTTCTTGACATATCGTATTAAGGTTTAATGTCTCGATTATGTTTTTGGTTTCTTTATAGATTTTAGAATTTGGAGACCTTACTCTTAGCCAATGAGGTTTAGAGCTTTTATTATTTGAATTCATCATGCTTCAGTATTTTATATTTCAAACTGATACATTGCTTATAAACCATTCTTTACCTAAGTTTTTTATGTGTCTACTGAATGTCCATTTTGAAAGAGGGTATTGCAGTACAAGAGTGATAAAAGCCTTATTGTTAAAAGAATATATTTTTTCTACCTTAGCATTCTGAACAGACCCTTCCTCTATTTCAAATATCTTATCTTGCATCGTCTTTATTGTATCGATGAAACTGGATTCTACTAATGCTGTTAATGCTTTTTCATCCTTTTGTTTAAGAGATTTTCTCAGCAGTAGAATTGCCTTTTTGGCACTTGATATAAACTTAGATAAAGAAAAAGAATCAAAATTTTTGGACAAGGTATTGATACCTTCTAATAGTTCCTCTTTGTTTTCTACTACTATCAGATCGTGATTAATTGTAGTAGCACTTTCAGAATAAGATGTTACATCTTTTGCGACAGAAAAGTCTTGGGAGCTACTGGTATAATCTGTTTTTACCATGGTTCCAATGGCCTTTGCGAGCTTTCTCAAAATTATGAAAGTTAAAAATAATAGTACTAGCAGTTTCATCTTTAACCTACTTAAATATAGAATGTTATTTAGATACTACATTCTGACATTGTGAAGCATATAGTGCAACTGCCTCTTTCTTGAATTTTTAGTTGAGAGGGTGTTTTTTGTATGACTTATATAAATGTTCAGTATCTATATGCGTATATATTTGTGTAGATTTAAGACTAGCGTGTCCTAGTAATTCTTGTACCGCCCTTAGACTAGCACCATTTTTTAGCAGGTGTGTAGCAAAGCTGTGTCTAAAGGCATGAGGTGTGACATGTTTAGGCAGATTCATATTTTTGCGTAATTGTCTTAAAGTGGCATTAAATGTACTAGCTTTTAGAGTTTTACCTCTTTTTCCTAAAAAAATAGGGATATTAGGTTGTATAGGAAAAGGTAAGATTTGTAAGTAGTGTTTTAGATGTGATTTTAGTAAAGAAAGCAATGGAATGATTCTTACTTTATTGCCTTTACATACGACTTTTATACTATCTTCTCCTATGTGTTCCTTTGTTATAGATAGAGTTTCACTAATTCTTAATCCCGTACCGTACATTAACATTAATATGGTTTGATCTCGCAATGCTGTCCAATTTGTTCTGTTGTGACCTATTGCAGATATACATAGTACTACGTCATTTGCATCTAAGACTTTCGGATTATTGCGTTTTATTTTTGGTATTTTTATGGAAAATATATGATGATTGATAGAAGGGTATTGTACCGAAAGAAATTTGTAGAAATTTCTTAAGGAAGATATAGCTCTTGCAGAAGAGGCATGAGAGCTAGACTGCATCCTCCACGCAAGCCAACTTCTTATGGTTCTGATGTCAGTGGAGATTATATCGTCTATGGTTGTAGTCTTATTGTAATATTTGTGTAAAAAATAACAAAAATTGTTTACGTCTTTTATGTAGGCAACCACAGTGTGATGTGAATAACCTAGTTGATTTTGCAAATAGCTTGTCCAGTTTTTTATTGTTTCTGATACAGGTGTATCAATTATCTGCAGCATCATTTACCAATACAGAAATTTTTAAATACTTTCTCTAATACTTCTTCTATGTGGATTGTTCCCGTAATAAGTTTAAGGTATTCGTGTGCATTTTGTATCTCTTGAGCTTTGATTACAAAGTCTTGTTCTTGCAAAGAGTTTTCTAAGCAATTTAAAGCTTTTAGTATAGCAACTCTATGTCTGCTTCTTGTGATAAGAGGATCATGTGTAGGATATGCTAATGTCTTAGCTTTATTGACTATTTCTTTAATTAACATCCCTATATTAAGCTTTTTTAAGCAAGATATTGATATTGTATCTTTTTCATTGTAATTTTCTACAAGATCTATTTTATTTATAGCTACTATTGTATTGTTGTCTTGCATTTGTTTTAGCTCTTCAGGGATAAAGCATTGCTCGGTAGGGTCTGCTAAAATTATTTTTATATCGCATTTGGCAAAATAGTCTTTAGCTTTTTTAATTCCTATTTTTTCTACTAAATCTGTAACACTCTCTCGTACACCGGCAGTATCTATTATACTTATGGGGTATCCTTCTAAATTTATGTTGGCTACAACTACATCTCTAGTTGTGCCTGCTATGTGTGTTACTATCGACGTTTCATTTTTGGTAAGAAGATTTGTCAGGGAAGATTTGCCTGTATTGGGCGCTCCGAAAATGCCTAATTTAATTCCACTTCTTAATCTTTCTCCATTGCGGTTATCAGATAGATGGCTTTTTAAATCGCGTATAAGGGTTTTAATCATTTGAGAAATGTTTGTCAGTACGGTATCTGGTACGTCATCCTCAGGAAAATCTATTAATGCAGTGAGTAATGCCATTATCTCTACCGTAATATTACGCCACTTGGAGTATAATTTCTGCAAAGCGCCTGACATTTGACGTACTGCTTGTACGTGTTGCAGTTTTGTATCTGCTTCTATCAGATCTGATATGCCTTCTGCTTGTGTTAAATCTATTTTTTTGTTCAAAAACGCTCTTTTTGTGAATTCACCTGGATCCGCATATCTTACATTTGGTTCGTTTAACACTACTTCTGTTAATATTTCTTTTATTGCGTTGCCTCCGTGTGTATGTATTTCTAATACGTCTTCTCCAGTAAAACTTTTAGGAGCGGCGAAAAAGATAGTGACAGCGCAATCAATTAAATCATATTTTCCGTTTCTGAAATCGTATATGTTATTTGTGTAACACATACGTGGCGTAAAATGTGATTCTCTGGTTAATTTTTTCAACAGTAACAATGATTTTGGTCCTGAAATTCTAAAGACGCTTATTCCTGCCTTACCCGGAGCTGATGATAGTGCAAAAATGGTATCCATATCGTCAATGGATGACTAAGAATTACTTCAACTTTTTTATCTGGGAAGCATTTCTTGCTGCATAGAGTTTTCATCTATATCTTTAAATACTTCACTCCAAACACCTTGGGTCGCAGATTTAGCGTACTCAGTGACACGTGCTTCAAAGAAGTTTGCATGCTCCACACAATTGAGTATTTCATCAAGCCATGGAAGAGGATTTTCTTCAGTAAGGTACATTTCTCTTAACCCTAATTGCACAAGCCTTTTATCTGCCACATATCTTATGTATTTTTTTACTTCTCTTGCTGTTAAACCTTTTACATCCCCAAGCTCGAATGCTAAATCGATAAATGCATCTTCAAGATTTACTATGGCTGCACATATTTCACATAGATGATTCTTTAAAGAGTCATTCCACACTTTGGGGTTTTCTTGTATGAATGTTTTAAAAAGTTTTATTATTGACTGTGTGTGCAAAGTTTCATCTCTGGCAGACCATGTCACTACTTGCCCCATTCCCTTCATCTTATTAAATCTCGGAAAGTTTAATAGGATGGCAAACGATGCAAAAAGCTGCAACCCTTCAGTAAATGCACCAAAAGCTGCTAGAGTGGTTGCTATACCTTCTGGATCATTGACATTAAATTTTTCCATATAATCGGCTTTATCAGACATTTCTTTGTATTTTAGAAATGCTTGATATTCAACTTCGGGTAATCCTAAAGTGTCCAATAGATGAGAATATCCTACTATATGAACCGTTTCCATATTAGAAAAAGCTGTTAACATCATCTGTACTTCAGGAGCTTGAAACACTCTAGAATAGTGCTTCATGTAGCATTTATTTACCTCTATATCTGCTTGAGTAAAGAACCTTAAAATTTGTGTTAACAGATTTTTTTCACTATTAGAAAGATGGTATTTCCAGTCTATTACATCATCGCTCATTGGCACTTCTTCTGGTAGCCAATGAATTTTTTGTTGAGTATACCAGGCCTCGTATGCCCACGGATATTCAAAAGGTTTATACGCTTTACGCGCCTCTAAAAGACTCATTTATATATATAAAATTAATTTGGATTTGACTGACATGTTTTGTATTTATAGCTATTGGCAAGATAAGCATTCATTATCGATACTGACTTCAGCATTTTGTGTAACGTTAGACGTAATCTTTTCTGCTCTTTGTATAGATGTAGATCTACAGTAATACATCCCTTTTACGCCTGATTTCCAAGCCTGATAATGCACATCATGCAAGTATTGTTTGTGCGTATTTCCTGGAAAGAAAACATTAAGAGATTGAGACTGCGAAATGTAAGGCACTCTTTCTGAAGCTAACTTAATTACCCATCTCTGATCTATTTCAAATGCGGTTTTAAATACTTCTTTTTCATGATCTGACAGACACTTTAGATGTTGTACAGAGCCTTCATGTGCTGCTATAGAAGACCATATATGCTCGTTATTGAGGTCTTTTTCTTGTAGTACTCGTTCTAAATTTTTGTTTCTGACAGTAAAAGAACCGCTTAAAGTTTTTTGAGTAAAACTATTTGCTGTAAAAGGATCTATGCCTGGTGAAGTGTTATTTGCTATGACTGATATAGAAGCTGTTGGTGCTATGGCCATTATATTACTAAACCTGATTTGCATACCTACTTCTTCCGCATCAGGGCAAGCCCCCCTTTTTTTTGCTAATTCTTTAGAAGCCGATTTAGCATGTTCTTGTATGTGTTTGAATATTTTATGATTCCACACATTTGCCATAGCAGATTCTATTGGCACATTTTTACCTTGCAAGAATGACGCAAAACCCATAACTCCAAGGCCAACGCTACGTTCTCTCATGGCAGAATATTTAGCATTACTCATTTCTTCAGGGGCATTTTCTATAAAATCTTGTAGTACGTTGTCTAAAAATTTCATTATATCCATTATGAAGACGGGGTTATCTTTCCATTTTTCAAATTTTTCTAAATTGAGTGAGGAAAGGCAGCATACAGCAGTTCTATTGTTTCCCAGATGATCTATTCCTGTTGGCAAGGTAATTTCATTGCACAGGTTAGAAGTTTTTATAGAAAGCTTTAATTTTTTATGATGTTCAGGGATGAGGCTATTTACTCTATCGATGAATAAAAGGTAAGGTTCTCCAGTTTCAATTCTTGCAGAAAGTAATCTGATCCATAAATCTCTCGCTCTTACTTGAGATATTACAGATTGATCGTAAGGACTGGTTAAATCCCAAGTATCATCTTCTTCGACGGCATGCATGAACGCGTCTGGTATAGTTACTCCATGATGTATATTGAGTGCCTTTCTGTTTATATCTCCACCTGTTGGTCTGCGCATATCTATAAATTCCTCTATTTCTGGGTGAGATATTGGTAAATATACAGCTGCACTACCACGTCTTAAAGATCCTTGTGAGATGGCTAATGTTGTTGCATCTTGTACTTTAATAAATGGAATAATACCGGAGGTTTTACCATTACCTCTTACAATTTCATTAATAGATCTGACATTACCCCAATATGTACCTATCCCGCCACCTTTAGATGCTAACCATATATTTTCGCACCACGTTGAGACTATATCTTTTAGACTATCTGCTACTTCGTTTAAAAAGCATGATATAGGCAGCCCTCTATTTGTTCCTCCATTACTTAGTATGGGAGTTGCTGGCATAAAAAATAATAAACTCATGTATTCATATAGCCTTTGTGCATGTTCTTGATCGTCTGCGTAATATCCAGCAACTCTTGCAAATAGATCCTGAATACCTTCACCTTCTAATAAATATCTAGCTTTTAACGTTTCTTTTCCAAAAGAAGAGATAAGTTGATCCCTAGTTTTATCTATTTTGACGCTAAATGTGTTTTTATAGTTACTCATATCAACAGTTTTTTCATGCATTGTGATAGTCATAATAGACCTTAATTTTTCTTTTGTAATCTAGTAACTTAAACATTTTTTGTATATGATTTTTATTTCCAGTTTTCTTGGGCTATTGATTATGCTAGCAAGTAAAGCAATTGTTGTATAAAAACGGTTTTAGAAGATTTTTGATTAACTAGATTATATATATTTAACACGATGCAAAAAGAGAAGTTTTTATCGCGTATTGGTCAAGTGCGGGACAAGTATTGTAGCCTAAATGAGAGTCTTATGTCTATCAAAGACATAGGATCTTCTCATTATGTAGAAGTGACGAAAGAAATAGCAAGTTTGCAGGAATTGGTGAAAGTGATAGAAGAATACTTCTCTGTACACAAAGAGGTGGAGCAAGTGTCTGAGATTTTAAAAGGTGAAACGGATAAGGAACTATTGGAGTATGCTCAATCTGAAATCACTTCGTTATCACAAAGAATGACTGTTTTGGAAGAATCTATAAAATTAAAACTTCTACCTAAGGATTCGTTGGATGAGAAAAATGCTATTTTGGAGATACGATCTGGTACTGGTGGGGATGAGGCAGCTTTGTTTGCTACAGAATTGTTTGGTATGTATCAAAAATATGCTGCTTTCAAAGGCTGGAACGTGGAAATTTTAAGCATGCATGAAACAGATATTGGTGGTTGTAAAGAGGTGTGTGCTCTTATAACGGGCAAAGACGCTTTTTTTCAGTTGAAGTTTGAATCTGGCGTTCACAGAGTCCAGAGAGTTCCTGCTACTGAGTCAAAGGGTAGGGTTCATACTTCCGCTGTGACAGTTGCCGTGCTGCCAGAGATGGAGGATTTAGATGTTACAATAGATGATAAAGACGTTAAATTAGAGACTTGTAGAGCGTCAGGTGCCGGAGGTCAGCATGTCAATACTACTGACTCGGCTGTGCGTATTACGCATATTCCAACAGGTATTTGTGTGGTACAGCAAGATGAAAGATCTCAGCATAGAAATAAGGCTAAGGCTTTAACAATTTTGAGATCTAGGGTGTTTGAAGTGGAGAAAAACAAAAGAGATAAGGAGTGTGCAGATAGTAGAAAAAGTCAAGTCGGTTCAGGCGATAGATCGGAAAAGATAAGGACTTATAATTTTCCTCAAAACAGAGTTACAGATCACAGAATTCAGCTTACGTGTCACAATATTAACGCCATAGTATATGAAGGTATGCTTGGTGAGATATTAGAGGCATTAGTTCTAGATTACCAAGCTAAGCTATTGCAAGGGCTGTAAAATTTGTTTATGTGATTGTGTATGATTATTTAGTCAAAATCGTATGGGTCTATATCAATTTTTATTTTTATGCTAGGTGGTATGTTGCAATTTTGTAGCCACGATTTTATGTATTGTTGTAAGTCGAAGTTTTTATCTGCAATTAGTAATATTTTTTGTCTAAAAATATTTTTAATTTTTGTTATTTCTGCTTCTACTGGTCCTAATATTTTTACCTGAGGCATTTTGTGCGCAAGTAATGCGAATCTTTGAGATATTTGAGATACTTTATTTTCGTTTTTTGCACTCAGTAATATTTTAGCGATTCTGCTGAAAGGAGGCATGCCAGCCATTTTTCTTTGCTGAATTTCGTGATTTATAAATCCCTTAAAGTCATTTTTTTGTATCAATTGCATCACTTCACTGTGGGGAAAACGTGTCTGAATATAAGCTTGTCCCTGCTTTTGTAATCGTCCCGCTCTACCGCTAACTTGATGCAGCATTTGAAAAGTTCTTTCTAATGCTCTTACATCGCCTCCTTTCATTGCTAAATCTGCGTCAATTACTACTACCATACTCAAGTTAGGAAAATTATATCCTTTGCTTATTACTTGAGTGCCGATCACAATGTGATATTCACCATTTTGAATTTTTTCAAGTGTAGTTTTTGTTTCCTCTATGTTATTCATTGTATCCATGCTCATTATTACAGAAGGATTATGAGGAAATAGATCATCGATTGTTTCTTTTACTTTTTCTACTCCTTGTCCGTATCCTATAATAGCCTGGTTGTCAGTAGAGTTGCATGATAAACATTTTATGGGAAGTGTGATTGTATAATTGCAGTATTTGCACTTGAGCTGATTTGTTTGTTTGTACCATGTAAGCCAATTACTACAAAATTTACATTCTTGTTCAGTGCGGCACTGGGCACATACGACAACAGAAGCATATCCTCTTCTATTTAGAAATAACATTACTTGATTGTTGTTATTGAGCTCTTTGCGCATTATCTCTATGAGATGTGTGCACAGACCTAACTTTGTCATGCTAGTGTCTATCAAAGTTATTTTTGGTAATTGTGCTCTAAAGCGAGATGCTATATGCACATAGTGGTATTTTTTCTGTATGCAATTAAAATATGTTTCTAACGCAGGTGTGGCAGAACCTAAAATGACAGACGTGTTACAAATTTTACCTCTTAACACTGCCATATCTCTTGCGTTATAAAGAAATAAATTATTTTGTTTATAAGATTGGTCATGTTCTTCATCTACAACTATTAATCCCAAATTACTATAAGGTAAAAATAAAGCGCTTCTTGCACCAATCACTATACAAGCTTTTCCTGATATTAATTTTTGTAATATGTTCCGTTTGTTTTTTGCAGAAGTGTTGGAATGCCAAGTAAGCAGTTGATTGAGAAAAATACTTGTACAAAGAGTTAGCATTTGTGTCGTAAGGGCTATTTCTGGTACTAGTATTAACACTTGTTTGCCTTGTTGCAAAATTTTTTGTGCTAACTTTACGTATATCAAGGTTTTTCCTGATCCTGTTACTCCGTGTAATAGTATCGGTTTTGCACAATCTTTATCTAGTTTGTTTAGTATATTTTCTAGAATTTGCATCTGTTGATGAGAAAGTGTAAAACTTTCTTGGGCTGTTTCATTGGAGAATGATGTAAGCTCATTGTTTCCCATCATATCTTTTGCACAAAGGGGTAAAGCGGCTTTAATTGCTGTTCCTAAGCTAGTGCAGTAATATCTTGCAGCTTTTGTTAGGAAATTTATATAATTATTACACACCGTATGTCCGGTGAAATGTAATATATCTTTTAGTTTATATTTAGGTGTTTTATTATTAATTGATAGCACTATTCCTGGAATTTGCGCATTGCGCAATGGAACTACTACTACATCTCCGGACTTTATTTGCAATTGTTCTGGCACTCTGTAGGAGAGTGTCTCCAAGTTGTGTCTTGCTACTGCAATTTCTGCAACTTTCATTATTTTAAGAGGCTGTTGCGGCGCTTATCGTTGCCGTTGCCGCTTTTTCATTGCTCACCATAGCAACTGTATCAAATTTCCACAAAATGCCTTTTTGTTTAGATAGATGCGCCTCTAGCGTTATTACATCTCCTGGTATTACTTGCCTTTTGAATTTTACGTCATTTAATCCTACTAAATACACAGCATCCTCGTTGGAAATAATTTTATTTTGTGTTATTAGAGTTTTTTTTGCTAATACGCAACACAGTTGCGCCATGGCTTCTATTATTAATACTCCAGGCATTACTGGAGTATTAGGGAAGTGTCCTACAAAAAATTGTTCGTTATATGTGACGTTTTTTATGCCTTTTGCATACTTTCCTTCTTGAACCTCTATTACTTTATCTATTAGTAAAAATGGCCACCTATGTGGCACAAATTGTACTATATCTTCTATTTTCATCATAAATGGATATACATTTTATTGTATTTGGATACAGCTCAGATTGTGGCTTTACAGCGCGTAGCAGTCAAGGCGATTTTCGTTAAGTTGACTAGTATATAAGTATCTTGTAGACTCCCGTCTTGTTCGGACATATGAAGTTTATACGATAATATAGATGTTACTTAAAGGAAAGAAAGGTTTAATTACAGGAGTAGCTAATTCTCAGTCTATAGCATGGTCTGTAGCAAAGATGGCTTCTGAGTATGGTGCAGAATGTATTTTTTCTTATCAAGGGGAGGTTTTAAAAAAGAGGGTAGGTCCTTTAGCGGAAGAAATAGGATGTAAAGCATTATACGAGTGTGACTTAAGTGATGAAGGCGCTGTATTTGATATGTTTGACAAAATTAAGAAGGATGTTGGTGATTTAGACTTTGTATTGCATTCAGTTGGCTTTGCTAATAGAGAAGATTTGAAAGGACGATATCTAGATACGAGTCCAGCCGGATTTAACACGTCTTTATCTGTTTCTTCGTATTCACTTAATAGCTTGGTTAAAGGGTTTGAGAAAGTTGTTTCCAATAATGGTGGTAGTGTCGTTGCTATGACTTACTATGGCTCTGTTAAGGTTGTTCCATCTTATAACGTTATGGGAGTTGCGAAGGCCGCTTTGGAGGCAGGTGTGCGTTATATTGCTTCTGAGGTAGGTCAAAAAGGTATAAGGGTAAATGCTATCTCTGCTGGTCCAATAAAAACCTTAGCTGCTAGCGCTATATCAGGTTTTAGAAGCATGTTGTCTCATGTTTCAGAATCTTCTCCTTTGCGTCGTAATGTAACAGGTGAAGATATTGCAGGTTCTGCTGTTTATTTATTCTCTGATTTATCTAGAGGTGTTACAGGTGAAATTCATTATGTTGACTGTGGTTATAACATTATGGGTGTTCCGATTAAGATTTAGTACCTATTTCTAAGTTACTTGTTTTTAATGTATGAAAATGAAGTTTAAAGCTTCATAAATTATATTCTTTTTTCTTTCATTCCCGAGTAAAATGGTGTAGCGTTTACCTATAATGGTAGGGCTTAGGACCCTTATTTGTAAAATGATTAGTGTTCAATTAGGTATTACACTTGTTGAATATGGAAAGGTGGCTGAGTGGTCGAAAGCGGCGGTTTGCTAAACCGTTATACGATTTAATAGTCGTATCGGGGGTTCGAATCCCCCCCTTTCCGCCATATTGATTGTTTGTCTCCTTGTATTTCAATTGAGCTATTGTTAGTGCACATTTATGTTACTGTTGGTTTCTGTTTTAACAATGATAGTGCAGTACTATTCCTATCATATACTAGGTTTTTTAGCTGCTAATATTTCGTATAATTTTTTTCCTGAATCGGATGAGGTAACACGATTGTTGAAAATGTATGGAATAATTGCTATTGCTATGGTAATACGGCCGTTAGGTTCAGTGCTTTTGGGGCGTATAGGAGATATGTTTGGTCGATATAAGGCTGTTAATTTATCTTTAGCTATTACAGGAGGGGCTGCAATTTTTTTGGGATTGATACCTAATTATTCCTACATAGGCATACTGTCTACTTTTCTATTAATTATAGGGCGTATGCTTATATCTGGATTTACTAGCGCTGGTACAGATGGAGTGAGAATTATGGTGTACGAAAAAATAGGGCGTTGTAGGCAATATTTCGGTGCTGGTATTACTGCAGTTGCTTCTGTTATAGGATCGCTAGTTGCATCTATTTCGGCTTCTATTTTTACCACTAGTATTTTTCCCGAATATTTTTGGCGTGTAGCTTTTATTCTAGGAGGTACATTACATTTTTTAGTCATTAGTATAAGGAAGATATCTGCTCTAGAAGGGAATACTGCTTTTAATTATTATAACGATGTACAGAAAGAGGAAGGATATGAGTACTATAAAAATTTACCGCTGTGGAATGTAGTAAGGCAGTATATGTCTAGAGTTGTCATATCTGCTATATTACTTGGTAGCATCTCCTCTTCGTATACGTTTTTTATAATATTTTTTAGAGCTTACTCTAGTACAGTTTTACACTTTATCAATGAGTCTTCTTTTTTGTTTTATAACACTATTGGAATAGTATTCTATGTGTTGTTTTCTTTAATTAGTGGATATATTGCTGATTTTTGGAATGCTAATAAGGTTCTTTTTGCTTTTCTTTTGATACTGTTACTGGCATCTGTTTTTTTTACTGTTTGTATACGTCTTGATATTTTTATCCCTGCGGTATACTTGATATGTTCTGGATGTTTAGGTGGAGTTTCTGTTCCGTTATTTGTGTTTGTAAAAAAAGTGCTGCCAAAAGTTGTACGGTATAGATTATATGCAGTGTCTCATGCTTTAGGATCTATGTTTATTTCTTTGCCAACACAAATTGTAGCTATGCTTTTATATAAAAAGCTTGGGGTACATTGGGCTCCTATGCTCTACTTTATTGTAGTTATATTGTTGATACCATTTGCTTTTAGCATGTATATTATTGTTACGAGAAGTACATATAAATCTTTTATAATTAATAAGATATAAGTTTGGGTAACGTTATACAAAAATTATCAGAAGTTACGGTAAATCTCATTGCTGCAGGTGAGGTAGTATTGGGTCCTGCATCTGTTGTAAAGGAATTGGTAGAAAATGCTTTAGATGCTGGTGCAACTCAGATAGACATTTGGTTAGAATCTGGCGGTAAAAATTTTATTAGAGTGAAAGATAATGGCATCGGTATGACACGTGATGATATGTTACTGTCTTTTCACAATCATACTACATCGAAACTTGATCAAAATGATCTTAACAATATTTCAACTTTTGGGTTCAGAGGTGAGGCGTTGGCATCTATTGCATCTGTGAGTAAAATTAACATGATGAGTAGATATAAAGGTAGCAATGAGTCATATCAAATACTTTTATCAGGTGGTACAGATTATACTATTAGCCCTGTGATACATGATTACGGTACCACAATAGAGGTAAGAGAGTTGTTTTTTTCTACTCCTGCTAGGCTACACTTTCTTAAGTCAGACAAAGCAGAAGCGGCGCGTTGTTTGTCTGTTATAAAGAATATTTCTTTGGCACATTTAGATAAATCTTTTGCTTGTTATATTGATGGAAAACAAGTTTTTCAGGTTTTACCTTACTGTGATTTAAGTATTCAGGAAAACTTATTGAATAGGGCATCAAGTGCTATGTGTCATGAGTTTGTAGATAATGCACTTTTTATAGATAGTCGTAAAGATGATGTCCATCTTACTGGTGTAATTAGTGTTCCTACATATTCTAAAGTATCTACTGACAGTCAAATATTTTTTGTAAATGGCAGACCAATTAAGGATAAAATTTTTTCTACAGCTTTGAGAATAGCATATAGAGATGTAATACCAGCAGGTCGCTACCCTTATGCTGTTTTGTTTCTTACAACTTCTCCATACGATGTGGATGTTAATGTTCATCCTTCCAAAACAGAAATACGTTTTAAGAGACCGTATTTGTTAAAAGATTTTGTTACCGAATCGATTAAAGTAGTATTGCGTAGCGTTAGCCATTTATCTGCAACACGGAGTATTGATCTTGATTCGTTTCAAAAAAGCAATTGTTCTATTTCGAGCCCTTTTTTGCAAGAAGATAAACATTTGCCTTATTTTACTGATTCAAAAGAGCTTTTTGAATTAAAGCCAGATGTTAAAACATATGAGAAAGTAGTAGAAAGTGATTCTTACCCTTTGGGTGCAGCTAGATTTCAAATAGGAAATTCCTTTATTATAAGCCAGACGTCCGACGGTATTGTCTTAGTGGATCAACATGCAGCGCATGAGCGTCTTTTGTACGAGTCTATGAAAAGCTCGTTTCTTGAGAGAAACGCTCAAACGCAAAAGTTGTTATATTCCGTTAAGGTTGTGCTGTCTTCAGAGGAAGCATTTTCTGCAATTGTAGAGAGGTTAGATTTGTTATCTCGTATTGGCTTGGTATTAGAAGTTTTGTCTGATGACTGCTCTGTTCAGGTTGTTTCTGTTCCACTGTTGCTTGTAGATCATGATATAGCACAGATTGTTAAAGATTTATCCGATGATTTAGTTAATATGTATGATCTTAATCGCGTGGAAAATATTCTGGAACATGTGTGTAAAACATGGGCATGTTACCATTCACTAAGAGCAGGCAGATCGTTGTCTTTGGATGAGATGAATGAGCTGCTACGTAAAATTGAGACCACAAGTAATGCAGGTCAATGTAATCACGGTAGACCAAGCTATGTAAAGCTTTCTGTAGATAAAATTAGAAAGATTTTTGAAAGGACTTAAAATACTAATGTACAAAGAAGGATAGTTATTTTTTGCAAAATGTACCCTTCTTTGTAGCTGTCTTCTTTTACTGTATTACAAATTTATTTGTTACATATTTTTTTCTGCCCGTGCTTTTTCAAACAGCACAGATAGTTTGGATACGGATATGATCCATATTAGGCAAAAGCCCACTAATAACATTGCAAGATATGGAGCAATGGACATTTGCGTAGCTGTTGCAGACACTAGGAAGAATGTCTGTTGGATAATTCCTGAACCAGATTTTCCCAACCTTCCGCCTACTCCATCCACTGCGGCTTTTCCTTGGGTTCTCAGATCGTCGTCTAAAGGTATATATGCCATCTCTTTCGTAGGGTCAAAGAGAGCATATTTTGTACCTTTACTAAGGGCTATTAGCGCGACTCCTAAATATACAGATATGGTAATAGGCGATATGGCCAATGACGATAACACGCAAGATGTTTTTTCTTGCAGCAATAAAATTGCAAAGAATAACGATCCTGCAACTAGTGTCATAACTGGTGTTGCTAATGCACAGAATCTCCAACTAAATAATCTTGTGAGATTCGCACCGATGATCATTAATACCGCTGTGACAGTAGATGTAATACTTGAATAATTACCATAAAATTCCATTATGTCTGTAGGCGTCTTAAACATAATTTTGACTTGGTTTTTAAAGGTAGCTTCAACGAAATTGATGGTAATACCATACGCCAAAGGTAAAATAACCAAAAATCCTATGTATTGAGAACTGAAAACTGCTTTCATACCCTGCATAAAGGATAACTTTACTTTCTTTTTTTTCGCTCCTTGAGTGTCAGGATCATATAAGGTGGCATCTGTCATGATTCTAGTCACTATCCAGTGGTGTATGTACAATACTGTGCAGGCACATATTACAAGTGCAAGAATGACCCATTTCATGCTGTACGCCCATCTGTCTGCTTCAGGTAGATGTTTCGTAGATTTTGCAAGTACAACTAAACCTTGACCTGCTAAAAATCCTCCTACATTAGCTATCAGGCCTAGCAAAGGATATACTCTTCTGGCTTCTGAAATTTTTGTTATTTCGTTTGCAAACTGCCAAAATAAAACTGACAAGGCTATATTTCCCCACAGTTCCGCAAATATAAAGAATAGAGAATAGCTCCAATTACCTACAAGAGCTATAACGTATCTGAAATTTGGGTATTGATGTGCGGTAGTTGTAATCCATTCTGGAGACGCATGTAGTATATCTGCATTTGGAAAAATGACAAATCCAAAAACGGTAAAAAATGTTACAAACATTATCACCGTCGCCCTGAATAAATTAGGTCTAGATAGTACAAGAGAAGCCTTGCTGTAAAGGCCCATTATGATAATAGCAAATGGTAGGGTGCCCCATAGTTTCAAGAAACTAAACGATTCCGAACCACATCCCGGTGCTGTTAAAATTAAGCTATCTTTTATATCCCTTAAGATAGTGTAATTAAACAAAACAAAAAACATCAAGGACGCAAGAGGGATAATTTTCTTGCTTTCATGTGCTGTTATGGGCCAAAAACATGCTCTTAGGCCAGAAAACTTAATTTCATTACTCATATAAATCAATTACGATAAAAATCTTTTTTAGTAGTCATACATCTGCCTTTTTATGGTTGCTTAGATTCTACTACTCAAAATTTAAGTTTCTTCGATTCCTCACTAACCGTATACAAATCCTATCCGCACGTCTATGTTTGACACGCAGATCACTTGGCAGACTAGTATCCTTACGGTTTTTTCTGTCTAGTGTCAAGTGATTTTGCATGTAATTAAACTTTTTTGTTTCTGTTTCTATGTGTAATAATGTGTGTGTCGAGGTTGATTTTTGTTTTAATTTTTGTAAAGCTTTAGAGGATACCTTAATTAAAATGTAAAGTAGACGTCGATATTATGCTTAAGTTTTTCAATTCGTGTTTAGTGCTGATATTTGGTTTGTGTGTAGTGACAAATGTGTATGCAGCGTCTGATGATAAGGCTTTATCTTTGGCTTCTAATACCGCAGCTTCTGATCCCGCCACTAATACTTCAGCTATTGAGCAAAATAATTCTCTGGCATTGAAATCGTTGGAATATGAGCGCGTGATCAATGAATATACTAAGTATCTTTCAAGTGTTCCAAAGGAAGTAAAAGAAGAAGAGATTAAATATTTTGAAAATTTGGCTGATATAGATAAAGAACTTGTTAGGTTAAGGAAGTTAAAGACTTCTTTGTATATGCAACTTTCGGATGCTGTAAAATCTCACCAAGCAAAAAAAAGGGATTTTGAAAGAAAATTGCGTTTTTTATCATCTATACAAAACGACAATTTAAACAAAGCAAAGAAGAAATATAGTGGAAGAAAGAAGAATAATAACGGTACATCATTTAAATCTTCTTTTAAAAAGTAAATTGGGCAGTTATGCTGTCAGTATGTCTTTTCCATGACAGTGTTTGTATTTCTTTCCTGAATTGCAGTGGCATTTTTGATTGCGTCTTGTACTGTTGTTCGTTAGTTGCTCTTCTTTCTGTTTGGTATCTTGTGCCTGTGTCATTTTTTCTAGGAAAGATAACTTTTGAATAAACAAGATATTGAATTTGTCTATCATTTTAGTAAACGATTCAAACGCTTCTGCTTTATATTCTGATAGAGGATCTTTTTGAGCGTAGGCCCTATTTTGGATAGCTTCTTTTACGACAGATAAATTTGCAAGGTGTTCTTTCCATACGTTATCTAATGTCGACAATCTTAAATATGTTACCATAGCCTTTAGAGTAGCAGCGTCATATAATTCCTCCCTTGTTTTGTGTATTTCACACACTTTATTTGCTGCTTTTTCTGCTATATCTTTGGCATTTTGACATCCTTTCAATAAAGCATCACTGTCTTTTATACCGCAAATTGTTTCTAGGGTTATTTGTGCAATGTTTTTATCTTCTTCTGATAGGAAAGTTGAAGTAATTTTCGTAGATAACAAGCCAAAAAGAGCATCTTGTACTATACCAGCTAATGTATCAATTGCTAAAACATTGTTCTCCATAATTTTATTTCTTTGTTCATAAATTATGGTTCTTTGTTTATTGATTACATCATCAAACTTGAGAAGATGCTGTCTCATTTCATAGTGCTGATTTTCCATTCTTTTTTGAGCAGTCTTTATTGCATAGCTTGCCATATTATGATCTATAACTTGATCAGCTTCTTTGGATAGTTGCTTTTTTAGAAAATTAATGCTTTTTTCTGATGCAAAAATTCTTATTAATTTATCATCTAGAGATAGGAAAAACTTTGACTGTCCTACATCTCCTTGTCTACCGGAACGTCCCCTCAACTGATTATCTATTCTTCTACTTTCATGTCTTACTGTTCCTATCACCAATAGCCCTCCTGCTTGTTGTACTTTCTCCTTTTGATATTTATGATGCGCTTCTATTTCTTGAATTTTTAATTTCAGTTTTTCTTCATCTATATCGGAATTATGTGATACAAATTGCCTAATTTCTTCATTGACATTACCTCCTAGTTTTATATCTGTTCCTCTGCCAGCCATATTGGTTGAAATTGTGACACTTTTGAAGCACCCTGCTTGTGCTATAATTTTGGCTTCCATGGCATGATTTTTTGCATTTAGAACATTATGTTTAATTTTTTCTTTCTGTAATATTTTAGAAAGAAGTTCTGACTGTTGTATGTCTTCTGTACCTATTAGCATTGGCTGTCCTATTTCATATCTTTCTTTAATTAATGCACATACTGCTTTGTATTTTGCTTGTTCTGTTGCATATATTGAATCGGAATGATCTATTCTTTTTAAAGGCTTGTTAGTTGGTATGGTGATTACGTCTAACTTGTATACTGTTTTAAATTCTTCTGCTTCTGTCGCAGCTGTACCAGTCATACCAGATATGTGATTGTATAATCTGAAATAATTTTGAAATGTTATAGACGCTAACTCTTCATTTTCTGGTAGGATCTTTACTTTTTCTTTAGCTTCTAGTGCCTGATGTAATCCACTGGCATAGCGTTTACCTTCTGATATTCGTCCTGTATTTTTGTTTAGACATAATACTTTGTTGTCTCTGACTATATAATCAACATCTTTTTGAAAGAGTGTATGAGCTCTTAGACTCTGGTTTATTTGGTAAACCAGGTGTGAATGTTCTGGATCGTACAAGTTTGCTTTAGTTGGCAGTATAGATAGATGTTGTAATTTTTTTTCTAAATGTAGAACACCTTCTTCTGTTAGTGCTACCGAGCTCATTTTTTCATCTTTAGAAAATAAGCAACTATCTAACTGGGATATTAAGGAATCAATAATATTCCATAGGTCTAAATTTTCATCTACTGAGCCTGATAATACCAAAGGAGTACGAGCTTCATCTATAAGTATAGAATCTGCTTCGTCTATGCATGCTGCATGCAATTCTCTTTGCACTTTATCTTCTTGACTAAATTTTGTGTTATCGCGTAGGTAATCAAAGCCCAATTCATTGTTAGTAGCATATGTTATATCGCACATATAAGCTCTTTTTCTTTCTTTATCATCTTTTTCTGCTGTAATGCATCCTACTGAGAGACCTAAGAATTCAAAAATTGGCTTCATATCATTGGCATCTCTTTCTGCTAGATAGTCATTTACTGTCACGATATGCACTCCTTTTCCTTCTAAAGCTCGTAGATATGTTGCCGTTGTGGCTGCTAAAGTTTTACCTTCTCCTGTTGCCATTTCTGCAACACATCCGTTATATAACGATACTCCGCCCAGTATTTGAACATCAAAATGTCGTATGTTTAAAGTGCGTTTGGTTGCTTCTCTTACAACAGCAAATGCTAAACATAGCGTAGCTTGTGATACGTGTATTTCAGTAGCTATTTTGTCTTTTAAAATCTGCGTTTGCTGTTTTAGTTCTTTGTCTGTGAAATTTGATACTCTACTTTCATAAGAGTTTATTTCGTCCAAGCACTTGTATAATTTTTTTACTTTATTCTTATATTTGAAATTGAAAAATTTAGTGAAAATACCGAGCATAACCGTTAACAAATATACGTTTTACAATGTGATGAAAAAACACGTAGTAAGGATAGATGTATATATTGATTTTAGCAAATTGATCTGAGAGAGATATAGCTTCATATGTATGAATTTTTGTGTTATTGTGTTGCTGGTTTCTTATTAGGGAACTTGAAAATAATAAAGTTGATTAGCATATATACGGTTTTACTATGATGTTGTTGAATAGGGTTTTTGTTTTTTATGCCATAGTGTTTGGTTTTTTTTCTGCTTATGCCAAAGATCAAAGTGTTGGGTTGGACATTGTTGCAACTTATAAAAACAAGCAGATCACAGAAAGGCAACTTCTTGACTTTTATGATTTGTGGTCTAGAAAGGCTTCTGATACTCAAATGAAGCCATTTTTTGATTTACCTAAAGAATGGCGACAGCATATTATTCGTGAATATGTTAAATCTCTTGTTTTAGAAGATGCTGCAAAAGAAAGCAAAATAGAGAAATCTCCGGAGTATAAGAAAGCATTTGATACGTACTCTAAAATGTTTTTGATGGAGTTTTTTTTAGACAAAAAAGTCAATGAATGCGTCACAGATGCTGTTGTGGAAAATGAGTATAATAGCTTCGTGAAAAATTTGAAAGAAAAGGGAGAGGCGAAAATTATAGTATTAAGGTTCCCTACAAAATTAGATGCTTCAGCGTTTTTACAAAAAATTAAGGCTGGTGGTAAATTTAATGATATGGTAAAGGCTTTACCAGAAGGTAGTAAATTTGCTGACGATGCAAGATATTTTAGACCTGGTGATTTAAACTCTGAACTAGAAAATGTGATATTTAGTTTGAACGTAGGTGAATGTTCTGGTGTTACACATATTGGCTCTGAGTTTTTCTTGGTGAAAATTATTGATAAAAGGCAGGTTGCAGATATTCCTTCTTTAGGGCAGGTGGGCCTTGCTTTGAGAAATAAACTTAAGGCACGTGAAGGAGAGCAGGTTGTTGATTCTTTAATGAAGCAAGCTCAGGTTCGCATATTTGTTAGGTAAAGCATCTTCCTTAACCTAGAGTAGTTCTATGTTGGGTTTATCTCGTGTTAGGCTTGGTTTAATTGCGGAATATGTCGTGATATTGCGGTATATTTTATTTGGGTATAAGATTGTTGCTCATAGATGGCGTTTACATAAAAGAGGAGAGATTGACATAATAGCTGTGCGATTTCGTACTTTAGTGTTCATTGAGGTAAAGGCTAGAAGCCGCGTTTCCTCTTGTAACCTTATTCATGTAAGGCAGCTAAAAAGAATAAGGAGGGTAGGGGAGATTTTTTTGCAGCACTATCACAAAAAATACGAGGGATACAATGTTCGTGTTGACTTTGCCTTGGTTAGGTATGTATTTTTTGCATCTGTAACATGTAATAGCTGGATATATTGAACTTAAACGAAAGCCTTATGCAGTTTTGTTATACTGGCTGTGCACTTCCCATAATTTTTTATACATGCCGTCTTTTTGCGCCATAAGTTCTTCATGTGTACCTTCTTCTTGTATTCCTTTATTACCTAGTACCAATATTCTATCCATATTTTTTAAAGTAGACAGTCTATGCGCTATTATTATGACAGTTTTCTTACTATCAGACACCATCGTGTCTATGTTTTCTTGAACTATTTTTTCTGTTTTACCATCAAGAGCAGAAGTTGCCTCATCTAATATAAGAATAGGGGCATTTTTCAGCATTGCTCTTGCTATCGAAATTCTTTGTCTTTGACCTGTGGATATTTTACTTCCTCTTTCTCCAATCGGTGAATTGTACTTATCTGGCAGATGGTCTATAAAATCTGACAATTGTGCTTTCTTACTTACTGCTATTACTTCTTCGTCAGATGCTGAAAGATTTCCGTATCGTATATTGTCTATGACACTGCGTTTAAAGAGCATAATGTCCTGTGGAACAACTGCTATATTTGCTTTTAAGGATTCTTCTGTTATGTTTTGTATGTTTTGATCTCCTACAAAAATTTGCCCTGAAGTGGGTGTGAAATTCCTTAATAATAGCCCTATTAGTGTAGATTTACCTGTTCCTGAGTATCCTACTATTCCTAATTTTTCTCCTGGATTTATTACAATATTTATATTGGATAGAATTACATCATTGTCATAGCTAAAGCAGATATTCTTAAATTGTATCTGTTTTTCTTTTGCATCTAATTGTTGTACATTACATCCATTGCTAATTTTTTCAGGTGTTTGTAGTATATCCATTGCACTTTTCATTTCCCCCATAGCTTTTATGAGATCTTGCATTGCCTCCATAGCATGCCAAATATCTAACGATAGCATACCAGAGGTGCTAAAAATTAGAGCTACATCTCCTAAAGTGATCAATTCTTTGTGATATAGTTTTAAAGAATAAAACAATATAAACGCGAACATACATAGGTGTGCTACACCGTTGACTATCTGTATAAAGCACGCATATTTGTATACTTTGACTTGTCTTGGAATTAGCAAATCTTTAATATCGTTGTCTAGTAGTCTACTTTCGTGTCGTTTAGTAGCAAAATTATATATTGATAGTATATTTAACACTTTATCAGCTATTTCTCCCATTACTGCGTGTTTTCCTAGTGCTTCTGATATGTTTAGGTAATACAGTTTGCGAGAGAGTGTGAAAATAAGACCACAATATAATGTTATCCACATAGTGATATATAAACCAAGCCGTGCATGCGTAATATATAGGGCAACTAGGCCTACTGTTATCTGCAATACCTCTTGAAAGACGCCAGAGTGCATTTCTCCCCAAAATTTGTCATATCCTTCTAATAAGCTTTTTGCTTTGCTATTTATTATACCGGAATAAGTATTTTGAAAGAATGACAAGGGATGATTTTGTATACGATCATAGGTGTATAACAGTATAGAACGCCTTACCAGGGGTTCTGACATCCATTCTGCTACCTCACTTATTCTCCACAGCACTTGTGATGCTATAAATGAACCTAAAAGTAACAGTATAGGTGACATAATTTCTGTTCCCCAATTTCTTCCATGTCTTGCTAAAATATCCACTAGCATTTTTACAGAATAATTGTATGCAAATGGTGCAAAACTATAAGTAATGGGTGCTAATAGCATCACCAGATAGAACCATTTGTATGGTTTGATGTGATGCCAAAAGAAAGACCATATGGACTTGTTGACAGAATTCATTTATGCTGACGTTGATGCTTTGTAAGTGAACTTTTTTAGATCGGATTTGCACAATTTACTACAATTTTTTCCTTTAAGCTACTTAATAAAGCACAATTTATTGGCAAAAAATCCCTTTAGTGTATTTACATGACTAATAGCGGTAGTTTAGGTGTCATATGGCGTGTATTACGAGATTATATATTGGTTCGTAGATGGAGTTTTATAGTCTTGATGATTTGCACAGTTATTTCTGGAAAGTTGAGTGCGTTATTCATACGATATCTATCTCCTGCTGTAAATAGCCTCTTTTTAGCTGATCTTACTTTATATAAAGTGTTGCGGCCTTGTTGTGTGGTATGTGTTTTAGGTATTGTAGTGGGAATTTTGGAATACATTCGTACTTTTTTAGTTGGATATCTTGGGTACAACGCTATTTGCATTGTGCAGTCTCAATTATTTAAAAATCTTATCTTTGCAACTCCAGAACGGCTAAATAATTTATCTGTGAGTGAAGTTTTATCACGCTTTACGAATGACTTACTTCTACTTAAAGGCTTAGTTGTGCATTTTTTTGCTAGTTGTATAAGACAATGTGTTTTATTTATGTTTTTTGTGTATGAGATTTTCAGAATGGAGTTTTGTTTATCGCTTTGCATAAGTGTTATATTTATTGTAACAGGGGTACTACTCAATGTTATTGGTAGAAAGATGCGTGATATTCAGCTTAAAGTGCAACAAAATTTGTACTCTTATAATAAGTACATAGAGAATGTGTACACAGATTTTCACTTGATGGATATGAATAAAAGATTAGATTTAGAGACAAAATCCAACTTCCGTATAGGAGAAATTTTAAAAAAATATAAAGCTCAATCAGCATATAATGCCTTAGCATTTTTGAGTGTTGAATTTGTCAGCAGTGTTTGTGTTGCCGGTATTATTTTCTATATGGGAATAATGATGCTAACGGATATTGGTGTCATAAATCCTGGTCGTGTTGTAACTTTTCTTTTATCTTTGATGTCTGTGGCTAGGCCTATAAGGGGTATAATGCATTTGAATCATTCTTTACAGTCGGGTATTGCGGCAGCTACTAGAATATTTAAAATTCTTGATTCAGAAGAGGATAAGAAAGATAAGTAAATGTTAAGTTTATGTACAGAATATTTCAGAAGTTTATACCGTTACTATTACTTTTCATCGTACTTGGCTGGCGTGCCTATAATTGGGAATCGCCTGGAATGAATACAAATTATAGCGCCGATTGGCAATCAGACCCTAAAAGAAAGCAGCTTCATCTGACAAATTGCATTATAGATTTTGTAGAAAACACCTCTGTTGATTGTCTAAATCCACATTTTCCTTCTATTGCTATTAAAGTAAGCAAGTTTCATAATGCATGGGTACATGTTGTGTACACTGATTCTGACCAATCGTCTTTAAGGGCTTTTATTGACTCTACAGCGGACATATATCCATTTTATAACAAAAGTCAAAATGATTTCATGGATTGCCCTTTATGGCATTATAGTTTGTTTCGTAAGCCTATTACTTTCTGGAACGGTCATGCATGGGCCGTAATTGTTGACTATGAAAATAAAACTATTAAGCCTGTTGTTGGTATTTCTTGGGGCTTTAGGCTGGTTAAAACGCGATTGCGTCCTGTAGCTATTTGGCCATCACAATTAGGCAATAATGCATGGGAAAAAGATCAAATTCTAATTCAGAAAGGGCTAAGTAAATTTACAATGCTTTCTTGCGATTAAGATCTGGATATATTCAAAAATACTATTGTTCTATTTGTGATATCACGAGAGCGCTTTTTTTGGGCGTACTTATACGTCTCACAAGTGTTGGGTAGGTATATAAAAAAGGTATATAAGAAGCGCTATCCTTTAGATATTATTTCGTCTGCTATGCTCTGAGGAACTTTCTGATAATGATCAAATGTCATGGTATAGCTCGCTCGTCCTTGTGCTACGGAGCGTAACGTATTGATATATCCGAACATTTGAGCAAGTGGAACGTGAGCACGTATAACTTGTGCATCATAATTTTTCTCCATGAATGTTACGTGACCACGTCTGCTTTGTATGTCTCCCATTATATCTCCCATATATTCTTCCGGAGTTACAATTTCTACCATCATGACAGGTTCTAAAATGCATGGAGAAGCATCTCTTACAGCTTGCTTAAAGGCGGTTTTTGCTGCTATTTCAAATGCCATGCTACTTGAATCAACATCATGATATGCGCCATCTAGCAAAGTGACTTTAAAATCTATAGTTGGGTACCCTGCTAAAATTCCTGTTTGCATTGCATTTTCTATCCCTTTTTGTACTGCAGGTATGTACTCTTTCGGTATGTTTCCTCCTACAACCTTACTTGTAAATGAGAACCCAGAACCTGGTTCAGATGGTTCGAAAACCATCTTAACTCTTGCAAATTGTCCTGCACCACCAGATTGTTTTTTATGGGTGTGATCTATTTCACTTGGTTTAGTAATAGTTTCTCTATATGCGACTTGAGGAGCTCCAACCTTTGCGTCCACCTTAAATTCGTGTAGCATTCTATCTATAATGATTTCCAGATGTAACTCTCCCATTCCTTTGATAACAACTTGCCCGCTCTCTTTATTCGTTGCTACTTTAAAAGAAGGATCTTCCATTGCTAATTTGGTTAACGCTATACCCATTTTCTCTTGATCTGCAGTAGATTTTGGTTCCACTGCTAGCTCTATTACTGCCTCTGGGAATTCCATCTTTTCTAGCATTACCTGTTCTTCTATAGAAGATAATGTATCACCTGTTGTAGTATTTTTTAATCCTGCCACAGCTACTATATCTCCTGCTTGAGCTTGTAGAATTGTTTCTCTTTGATTGGCGTGCATAAGCACCATCCTTCCTATCCTTTCCTTTTTATCTTTTGTTGTGTTAATCACCATGTCCCCTGACGAGACTTTACCACTATATATTCTTATAAACGTCAATGATCCTACAAATGGATCTGTCATTATTTTGAAGGCAAGTGCAGAGAAACTACCTTTTGGATCCAATGCTTTTTGTATTGCAGAACCATCTTTTACTAATGTTGCACTAACGGTCTTAAGATCATCAGGAGATGGAAGATAGTCTACTATTGCGTCTAACAGCAGTTGCACACCTTTATTTTTAAATGCACTTCCAAATAATACAGGGACAAAATTTCCTTGTATTGTTCCTTTTCTTATGCATTTTTTTATATCTTGTTCTGATATCTTTTCGTCCGACAGGTACTTTTCCAGCAAATCATCATCTAGAGAAAGGGCTACTTCTAACATTTCTACATGTTTTTCTTGAGCCTCCTTTAATAGTTCGGTTGGAATATCAACTTCCTCAAACTTCGCTCCCAATGATTCTTCGTGCCAAATGAACGCTTTCATTGACACTAAATCAATTAAGCCAACGAAGTTCTCTTCTGTTCCTATAGGAATCTGTGTCTGCAAAGGGTTTGCTTTTAATCTATCTCGTATCATTTGCACGCATCGTGCAGGATTCGCACCTTTTCTGTCAAGCTTATTTATAAAGCATATACGTGCTACCTTATATTTGTTAGCTTGACGCCATACTGTTTCTGACTGCGGCTCAACTCCTGCTACACCATCGAAGACTGTTACAGAACCATCCAATACTTTGAAAGACCTTTCTACCTCAATTGTAAAATCTACATGTCCTGGTGTATCTATGATATTGATACGTTGATCTTGCCAAGAGCATGTAGTTGCAGCAGCTGTGATTGTAATCCCTCTTTCTTTTTCCTGTTTCATCCAGTCCATCGTTGCACTTCCTTCATGCACTTCTCCTATTTTGTGTGACATTCCCGTATAAAACAGGATTCTTTCAGTTGTGGTGGTTTTACCTGCGTCAATGTGTGCGGCTATTCCTATATTACGTATATTTTTCGCTTCTGCTTGTTTTTCTTGAGCCATTAGTGATTATCTTTGTTTATACTTTTTTTCTTTTTACTGCAAAATGGGCAAAAGCTCTATTAGCTTCTGCTACTTTGTGTGAATCATCTTTCATTTTTACTGCTCCACCTTTATTGCAAGATGCCTCAAATAACTCTTCGGCTAATTTTTCCACCATACTCTTTTCAGGTCTTTTTTGGGAGGCCTTAATGAGCCATCTAGTTGCCAGAATAGTACTACGCCTGCTTTCCACAGCATGAGGAACTTGATAGTTAGACCCTCCAACTCGTAGAGATTTGACTTCTAGTAAAGGAGTAGCATTTTCCATTGCTTTATTAAACACCTCTATCGGATCTTTGTCATATTTTCTCTCCAGTAAACTTAAGGCATTGTACACTATAGACGATGCCAAAGATTTTGCTCCATTCTTTGTTACATTGTTGATAAATTTTGCCAACATAATGCTGTTAAATTTTGGATCAGGAGATGTTTTTCTTATGGTTGCAGCGTGACGTCTTGACATATTTTTGTTCTTTATATCAATTATTTTATAAGTTTATAAACATAAAAGTTTCATTTATACGTGTAAAAAAAAACACCTAGCTTTTCGAAGCTGTCTTTCTTTTTACACCGTATTTTGATCTAGAAGATTTTCTTTCTTTTACACCTTGTGTGTCAAGCGATCCTCTTACTATGTGATATCTTACACCAGGTAGATCTGGTACTCTACCGCCTCTTACAAGAACGTTGGAGTGTTCTTGTAGATTATGACCTTCTCCTGGTATGTACGCATTTACATATTCTCCGTTAGATAGCTTTACTCTTGCTATCTTTCTTTGAGCAGAGTTTGGCTTTTTTGGTGTTGCGGTTTTCACAAGTACGCATATTCCTCTTAAGAAAGGATTGCTTGATAAAGATGGAGATTTAGATTTTTTAACTTTTTTAACTCTTCCTTTTCTTACCAATTGATTGATGGTCGGCATGTGTAATTATTTAAAATACTTAATCGTCAGTTATTATTTACAAAGCGTAAGCAGGATTCTAGATGATTTACTAAAGAAAGTAAATGCGCTAGTTGCGTTTCAAACGATAAAATCTACATGTGCTGCAATGTTGAAACACCAAGTTTAATTTAAATACTATATCAGATGCATATAGTAGGCAAAAACGTACGCTACGGCTTCTCTCAGTTTGTAAAAGAACTAAGCAAAGCACACAAAACTAGCTATTTGGCAACTTAGTTAGTTTTATTGCTTCTTTATCCCAGCGATATTGTACACTAAATGTTTTTACTTCCGTAACAATTAAGTCTCCGTTTGGTAACTGAGCCACTTCGCACCCTCTTTTCAATGCATCCAATATTAGGTTAGAAGACACGCACATATACTTCAGGTCTTGCAATATATTTTCAGATTTCTTGTTGCGTTTCTTAATAGTTTTTGCTTTAGTATTCTTTCTTCTTTTTTCCATAGTTAAATAAGATTCATAATATACATACCTGCGGTACATTATTAGATCGATAATTATGTAACCTCAAGTATAATTTTCACTTCCTTGCGTACCATGGTATTCGATACTGCGCTAGTAATCAAGTATCAATAGGACATTATTTTGCAAATGAGAATGTGTTGATAATATGTTACATACAACCAAAAGTTAGAATGTTTTTTTAATAAAGTTTAAGGTAGATGAGTATATGCCTTTCTTTAAAAAGACATTGTTGCATATTTACACATCAATAAAGAGGATAAAAAAGCGGTATTAGATGTTAGCTAAGTTGTTATTTAGCCATAGTGAAAAAATATTAGGATTTAAGAACAAGTAAAATATTTTAACTAGAAGTCTAAATTTTTTACTTTAAGAGCATTGTCCTGAATAAATTGTCTTCTTGGTTCCACCATTTCACCCATCAAAGTTGTAAATACTTGACTGGTTTCTATGTAGTCTTGCATACCAATTTGTAACAGTACTCTAGCTTCTGGATTGAGAGTTGTTTCCCATAGTTGGTCTGCATTCATTTCTCCCAGTCCTTTAAATCTTTGTATTTTTATTTTACTTCTTGCTAACATTGGTATGAATTTTAGAAGAGAAGAGGGGGTGTAAAAAGTATTTGCCTTTTCTTTTGTCTCTATTGTGATTCCATTTTGGAACATATCTGCATACTTCGATAATATTTGCACTATTTCACTAAAGTGGTTGTGTAATTCATCGATTGTTAATGTATTACTGGAAGTAACTCCATGCATCTTTTTTGAAATAATAAGCTTATCTTCTGTATGTGTGATTTGCCAGCTGCACTCTTCTGATTGTTTTTGTAGTACTTTGTTTGCCATGTTAGCCAGTGATGGCAAGTTTAGAAGGCCAACTGTACATGCACATAATGCTACAACTTCAGCAGCGGAAAGGTCGACATTTTGTCTCTCTAACTGATATATGCTTTTTTGCAAATCATCTAGTAATGTTTTTACTGCGTCATAGTCTAGTTTTTTTTCAGCATAAAAGGAGATATTATCTTTTAGCGCTGTACTTGTTATGTATTCATTTAAAGCAGCTTCATTTTTGAGATACAACTCTTTACCTGAGTTCGATGTTATTTTGAACAAAGGAGGTTGTGCTATGTATAAATAGCCGTGTTCAATGATCTCTTTCATATGTTTAAAGAAGAATGTAAGAAGTAAGGTACGTATATGTGACCCGTCTACATCTGCATCTGTCATTATTATAATCTTATGGTACCTGAGCTTATCTAGGCAAAAATCTTTTTCTCCTATGCCAGTACCTAAAGCTGTAATTAAAGTACCAATCTGTTCTGAATTAAGCATTTTATCAAACCTAGCCTTTTCCACGTTTAGTATTTTACCTCTAAGTGGCAATATAGCTTGATACTTTCTATTTCTTCCTTGTTTTGCTGTTCCGCCTGCTGAATCTCCTTCTACTATAAATACTTCTGACTTTGCTGGGTCTTTTTCTTGGCAATCAGCTAATTTTCCTGGCAAAGTCGCAACGCTTAAAGCATCTTTTTTTCTCGCTAGTTCTCTAACTTTTCTTGCAGCCACTCTTGCAGTCGCCGCATCTTTTATTTTGCCTGTTATAATTTTTGCAAGACTAGGATTTAATTCTAACCAGCTAAAAAATTGTGTAAAAACAGTATTTTCCACTGCACTTCTTACTTCTGGACTTACGAGCTTATTTTTTGTCTGTGAAGAAAATTTTGGATCTGCTACTTTTGCAGATACTATGCAAGAAAGCCCTTCGCGTATATCTTCTCCTGTTATGGTAACACTGTTTTTCTTATTCATGGCTGCCGCATCATATTTTGTCAAATAAGCTACAACGGCTCTTGTTAAAGCTGTTTTTAAGCCAGCAAGATGAGTTCCTCCGTCTTTTTGATGTATTGTGTTGGTAAAGCACAGTATGTTTTCGTAGTATCCGCTATTCCATTGTAGTGCTACTTCTGCATGAGTTGACGTATCTTCATCACTTGCCATATGTATTACGGGACATATGGTGTTTTTTCCTTTATTTAGATATTCTACATACGACGCAATTCCTCCTTCGTATTGGAATGAGGCAACTTTGTTGGGCGTTACTCTTTGATCTGAAAGAAATAATTTTAGTCCTTTGTTTAAAAACGCTAACTCTTTTAGTCTATTTTCTAAGATGCTAAATTGAAATTCGATGGAATCAAATACCTCGGCAGAAGGCAAAAAAGTAACTTGCGTTCCAGTAAATGTTGATTTATTAATCGCCTTTAGCGGTTCTACTGGTTTTCCATTTTCAAATTTTACGTAATATTCTTGCCCATCTCTCCATACATTTAATTCTAGCCAATCTGATAGTGCATTTACTACTGATACACCTACACCGTGCAAACCTCCGGATACTTTGTAAGAATTTTGGTCAAACTTCCCACCGGCATGCAATTTTGTCATAATCACTTCTGCGGCTGATATACCTTCTTCTTTATGTATTTCTGTTGGAATACCTCTACCGTTATCTTTAACTTGCACAGCACCGTTATCTAAGATAGAAATTGTTACGTCACTTGCAAATCCGGCTAATGCTTCATCTATAGAGTTATCAAGTACTTCATAAACCATATGATGTAACCCACTGCCATCGCTTGTATCTCCTATATACATTCCTGGTCTTTTTTTGACAGCAGCTAAATCTTTAAATATTTTGATAGCATCTGCACCGTAAGAATTCGATGCTTTTTTACTTAATTTATGCTTTAATTCCTGTGATTCTGACATTGAGTATGTTAAGTTGAGGTTGGTATGGTTCGTTTAAATTTTAAAAGCGTGATGACAGCTTTGTTTTTCATTGTTTATTGTTTATGCTGATCTAGCGTTTAAATACTTTGAAGTGTGTTTTTGTCATTTTTTGGAACTTAATTTACATATTTATTACTGGTTCATCATGGTTTACAGTCTGGATAAGGTACTACAAATTACTGATTTATCAAAGCATTATGATGCTATTTTGTTTGACGTCTGGGGTGTCATTCTTGATGAAACGGAATCTATTTTACCTAGTGTTGTTGATACCATTAACACATTAATTAAAGAGAAGTATGTGTATTTTGTTTCTAATGCTCCTATACAGAGTAACATTTTAGCAAAATTTCTTCTAAAAGAGGGCATTAATGTGAGTGCAGATCACGTTATCACTTCTGGTCAAATGTCTAGGGATTTACTTTTCGATCCAGAATATCAAAAAAGTATTTTTGGATGTACTAAATCTCAGGTGAATATTTATCGCATACATTACGATTCTCCTTACCGATGCTTGTTTGACGACTTAGCAGTAAATTATGTGGAAGATATTGCTATGGCCGACTTAATTTTGGTTACTGTAAGATCACAAAAACCGGAAGTGGAGTGTAAGGAAATTGTTACTTTGTACAAAAAGGCATTACAACTCAACGTTCCTGTGTTATGCGTCAATCCTGATTTGCACGTTCGTGGTAAAGATGGAAATGCTTATTGTTCTGGTTATTTCTCTAATTTATATAAAGAGATGGGAGGTAGAGTTTTCTTTATCGGTAAGCCTTACCCTGCTATATATAACAAAGTTTTTATTTCTGGAGGATTGAGTAAAGAGAAGCATAAGGTTTTAATGGTTGGCGATACTCTTACTACTGATATAAAAGGAGGTATAGATGTAGGCATTAGTACTGCTCTTGTACTGACTGGCAATGTTGCAACTGCGATAGGGCAAGACTCGCAAGATGTTGATGTATTACATAAGGTACGGTTGCATTGCCAATTGCATGATATCTTCCCTAATTATCTTGTCTCTTTGTTGTAAAACTTCTATTAATATGCTTGAATTGCTCGGTGAATATAATATTTTCTTAGCTTATGTATAAGTAATTTTGAATCAATACTGAATTTAAAAGGTTTTGTGTCGTGTATGTAAAAATACTTAGTAGTACCATTATTGTAGTTATTGCTGCCTTAGATCAGTTTAGTAAGAATGCTTTGCAGTCATATTTTGCGCAAGGTGGTGGTTACTCTTTGCCTTTTGTTAAGATTATACCGGTATGGAATCCTGGCATTAGTTTGGGTATTTTAGGTGAGTTGCCGTATTCTGGTAACTTATTTCTTGTTATAGGAACAATATTGGTAACTTTGCTTTATAAGATGATTTTGTCTATAAGATCTAAACGAGTTGCTATATTGTGGAGCATGATAATTGGAGGGGCTGTAGGAAATTTGATAGATAGAATAATCAGCGGGGCTGTATTTGATTTTATCGATATAAGTCTTTGTGGAAAGCATTTTCCGACATTTAATTTTGCTGATTGTGCTATTTCTCTTGGGGTGTTAATGCTTTTGATAAGAAGTTTTAAAAGTATGCGAAGGTAGTAATGTGAAAAAACAGTATCGCGAGAAGCAAGTAGCTAAAAACGCCCAATATTTTTTGTCCAAATTGTTATCTGGACTTGAAACTTTTGACAGTAGTATGAGAGGAGTATTTTTATCTGTAACTGATGTGCGTGTTTCTTCTGATTTAAGATTATGTTCTTGTTTTTATACCCTCAGAATTGATGTTACAAATGTTCTTCCTGCTCAAGTATCAACAGTGTTAGAGGAAAATAAAAAAAGGATGAGGTTTTTGTTATCTAGATATTTGAACTTAAAGTATGCTCCTGATTTACGTTTTACTTATGCGGCAGCTTTTGATAACGTTAGCCAAGTGCAAAAATTGTTGCAGGTTATAAGGAAAAGTTAAAGTAAATCGTGAACGATATATTCTATTGTCGGGGCTGGCATGGTTGGGTAAATTTGTATAAACCTAAAGGTATATCTTCTAATAAGGCTTTATGTAAACTCAGAAAAATAATAGGTAACAAGAGTGTGAAAGTCGGTCATGCTGGCACTCTAGATCCATTAGCTCATGGGGTTTTACCTATTGGAATAGGACATGCTACAAGGCTGATTGAGTATGTTGTAGATTGCACGAAGAAATATGAATTTACCATGCAATTTGGTGTTTCTACTGATACTGAAGATATAGAAGGTAATGTTACTAAAACAGAGGTGGTAGATTTTGATGTATCTATGTTAGAGGTTGTTTCATCTAAATTTACTGGCAGTATGAATCAGGTACCTCCGAATTTTTCTGCTGTAAAAGTGAATGGTAAAAGAGCATATGCTCTGGCTAGGGCAGGGGTTCAATTTTCTCTTTCAAGCAGGCCTGTAACAATTAAAGATATAAGACTTTTATGGTATGACAATGACCTAAAACAGGCGCGATATTTTGTAGAATGTTCTCGTGGTACTTATGTACGCTCATTATCGAAAGATATAGCGGATTTTTTGGGTGTATGTGCAACTGTTATTGATATTACTAGAATCTCAGTTGGGGTATTCGATAGTAAATCTTCAATTTCATTGAGCAGATTTGACAGTGAAAAGTGTGATAAAGAAAATTTATACCAGCACTTGTTGCCTTTAGGCTTGGTTATGGGTAGAATACCCAAGGTTTTGGTTACGGAAAGTCAGCGATGTGATCTGTCGTTTGGGCGTAAGGTTCAGTTAAGTGATGATGTGAAGGATGGAACTGCGTGTGCTGTATATAAGGGCATTTTAGTTGCTGTTGGACGTGTTGCCGATTCTAATGTTTTTTTTCCTAACAAAATTTTTGAAAGCTCATAGTAGTTTTAATTTAAGTAGCAAATACAAATGGTTTTTATATGATTTCTTCAGATCAAGTGCGACAAATTATAAAAGATTTTGGTACTAGTGCCGTAGATTCTGGTTCTTCCGAGGTGCAGTGTGCTCTTCTTACTTATCGTATAAAAGGACTATCAGACTACGTAAAGACATACAAAAAGGATTTTTCTGCCAAAAGGCTATTGTTGAAGCTTGTTTCTAAAAGAAAAAGACTTTTAGCTTATTTGAAAAGTGTCAGTATAAATCGTTATGCTGCTCTTATTGAAAAGCTTGGTTTGCGTAAGTAGAAGGGGGTAGCTTGTTAGTTATAGCAATATTACCTTTGCATAGTTTGTATGAAGGCCAATTCTACTAAAATTGATTTAGTTATAGATGCTCTTAAGAAGGGTAGCTGCAATGCTGTATTGTTACATGGTACTGACAGAGATCTTGTTAATCACTTTTTCAATTTATTACTTCAATCATTAGGTTTATTTTGCAGGAAAATAGAACTTGATGCGACAAGTTGTGAAGAAGCAGTTTCTGTTTTCTACAACCTCAATCTTTTTGGACGTAAAGAGTGTATCAGAGTACAGGTGGGCTCGCGTCATGTGAGCGATATGATAAAGAATTCTTTGCTTTATGATCTTGCACATGTACCTGTATTTGTAGGTTATGGTCTATCCAAAGATAATGATGTAAGAAGGTTTTTTGAACGAGAAAAGGCGTTATTTTCTGTTGCTTGTTATGAAGATAAAGATTTTGAAAATGCTATAAGAAAGGCATGTAGGCAATATAAGATCGAAAAAGATGCTGTTTTATATCTAATTAGCAATTTAGATAGAAATCGATTTTCCTTATCAAATGAGATTGAAAAATTAGATTTGTTATCACAAAGTGTGGAAGAAATTTCTTTGCAAAATGTGCACGATATCAGTACGTGTGGTAGCCATTATGCAACGGATGAATTATTTTTTTCTTTAGAAGAAAAAGATGCTCGAAGATATTTTTCCACTTTGAAGGCTGTCACTGAAAATAAAATAGCAGATATTACTTTATTACGCTCTTTGCTTCATTATTATTTAAAACTTGTGTATGTCTTACATTCTAATGATTCTATAGAAGCAGCGGTTGCAAAATTAAAGCCACCAATCTTTTTTAGATATTTAGATAGATTTATCACAATCGCGCATACTATCTCCAAGGAACGATTAAAAAAAATGCTTGACTTGATTTATGTTATTGAGATTCAGTTGAAATCTCTAGTTACTGGCAGGGTGCTTTTTGAAAATGTGTATTGCCAGGCTAATGTGTTGTAAATGCTTTTTGCATTTGTTATAACTGTCGTCAAGTTTATATTAATAGAGATTTTATGAAATTTTCACAATACTTTCTTCCTACTTTGAAGGAGGAGCCAAGTGGAGCATCTATTGCGTCACATTCGTTAATGATAAGGGCTGGTTTAATACGTCAAGTATCTTCAGGTTTGTACACGTGGTTACCTTTGGGTGTAAGATTGTTGTCTAACATTCAGCTAATTTTAAGACAAGAGATGGATAAAAGCGGTTGTTTGGAAGTACTTATGCCGTGTATACAACCTTATAATTTATGGGAAGAAAGTGGTCGTGGAGACGTATATGGTCAAGAAATGTTACGTATCAAAGATCGGCACAATAATACTATGATCTTTGGCCCTACAGCAGAAGAAATGATAACAGATTGTTTTAGGAAAAATATACAATCTTTCAAAGATTTACCTAAGATTTTTTATCAAATACAGTGGAAATTTAGAGATGAGATAAGGCCTAGGTTTGGCCTTCTGAGAGGTAGAGAATTTTTACTTAAAGATGCATATTCATTTGATGTAGATTTTGAAAATGCAATGAAAGCTTATTGGAATGTTTTTATGGCATACTTGAGATTTTTCAAAAAATTGGGTGTGGATGTTATACCTTTACAAGCTGATAGTGGTCCTATAGGTGGTGATTTAAGTCATGAGTTTCATGTAATAGCTGAGGTTGGTGAGAGTGACTTATTCTTTGATCCTGAGCTTGTTGAATTGGTGAAAGGAGAAATAAATGCTGATTCTGTGAACAGAATGTCTAAGCTGTATGCTATGTGCGATGATAAACATATTGCTAATGGTTCTTCTGCGTCGGTTCGGAGTGCAAAAGGAATTGAGGTAGGGCATACTTTCTTTCTTTCTAATAAATACTCTTCTGCAATGAATGTTACAGTGCAGGATGCTAATGGAAAATTGCTAAATCCAGAAATGGGGTGCTATGGTATTGGTGTGTCACGACTTGCAGCAGCAATAGTAGAGGCCAATAGAGACTCACGAGGTATTATATGGCCAAAAAATGTTGCTCCATTTATTTGCTCTATTGTTAATTTGCTTAGTAATGATTCAAGTTGTGTAGAATACTCTGAGAATCTTTACCAGTTTGCTTGTGCTTTTGATATGAATGTATGTTACGATGACACAGATTCTGTGGCTGGTAGTAAATTGATTAACAACGATCTTTTAGGTTTTCCTTTGCAACTCAGGATAGGAAAGAGTTTTGTTAAATCTAGCAATGTCGAAGTGTTGCATAGGCGTTGCGGTAAAGTAGAGTTTATAAATAAAGATAATATTCAAGAATACCTAAAAGATTACTTTAGCAAGGCGAATTAGATGTGTAGTGTATACTTTTTTAAACGAAATAAATAATTTGATCAAGATTAGTGACTAAGGATATTTTGACTGAACTAGAAGATGCAAAGCGTCACTATAGACATGTTGTGTGGTATAGAAGATTTTTTGTAATCGCTGTTTTTATTACGTGTGTTGCCATATTGTTCTCTTTGTATTGTGATAGAAAAAATTCTGTTAATAAGAGATATGATGTAAGGGCTGGAGAATTGCTGATAAATTCGTTGTATCATAACATTGATATCTCTGGTGAGGTATTGCATGGAGTAAGGCCAAGTGTAGATTTAGTGCGCTTGAGGCAAGTTAAATATTTTCTTGATGCAGGAAAAAAAAAGACTGCTATGATGCATTTAGAAAATCTTGCTGATAATGCTTGTCTTAGAGAAATAAGAGCTCTGTCTAAGACAATGTGGATGGGGATAGCTCTTGATATGGAACAAAACGATAATATAAGAAAAACATTCTTACTTTATAGTTCCAGCTTTAAGAATGAGAGGGCAGTGTTATATTGGAGATCTAAAATTTTGCTAGCTTTGTTCTATACTTGCAATGCTGATAAGAAAACTGCTAAAACGGTTATAGATTCAATTGTTTTATCTCATAAAGCTCCTAGTTCTATACAGCAAGAGGCTAAGGCCATTTTATTAACTATAAAATAGGAATTTATCGTCGTGTTTATTAAGTTTAGATACTATATTTTGTTGTTGCTTGCTACTTGTATGCTTAGCGGATGTTCTTTATTTAGCAAACATGCACCAGTTGATGATTTTCTTAATAAACTTAGTGAAGAGCATGTTATTACATCACACGATATTTTATTGCCTGAAGCGCGTACTAATACCATTTGGCATGATGATATAGATATTGTCAATTCTAACATTGCACACTTTAAGGTAAGTGGAAAATTAGACACTTGGAGCTTGAAGCATTTTGCTTATAGTAAGGATATTGTGTCAGATGTTGTGTGTGATTTTGATAAAATTTTTATCATGACCAATACAGGCGTTGTTGTGGCAATAGATAAATCTGATTACTGTGCAGTTTGGACAAGTGATATTGGATTGAAGAAAGAAAAAGTACAATTTTCTTCTATGTCTATTTATGGTAATAAGCTATATGTTACTGCTAACAATTATTTTTTAATTTTATCTGTCGTAGATGGAGAGGAATTGGTGCGTGTTCCATTTCAAAACTATATCACTTCAGGTGTATGCCTTTCTGATGATGATACCAAAGCATATATAAAAGATGATAGGGCTATGTATTCCGTTGATACAAGTTCTGGTAGGGTTACTTGGATATTACTCGGAACACCAGATAATATAAAAATTTACGCACGTACTAAATCTTTATTGTATAAAGGAGATTTGCTTATTACGGATTATTCAGCTGGTCAATTGAGTGTTATAGAATCCAAAAAAGGAGGGCGTTTATATCAGCGTGTTTTATTTCCTCAGGGGCATGCTTGTGAAATTGTGCAGTTGTCTTTGGGTGGCGTTATATGTCAGCCTATTTTAGATAAGAAGAATGATATGCTGTATTTTGCTGCTGGTCCTGACTATATCACTAAGTATGATTTAAAAAAGCAAAAAGCTGTATGGAGTAAAAAAATTCCTGGTATAAGAAAGATGTTGCTTGCTGGTAATACACTTTTTGCAACTACAATGGGGCGTCAGGCTGTATCTGTTAATATCGATAATGGCCAGTTGTCATGGGTTGCAAATCTTGATACAAACTTGTCAAAGCAGGGATCTAGAGATTTTTTACAACCTTTACTAGTTAACGAGAATTTGGTTGTTGTATCTGCAAATGGTGAAATGTTTACTGTTAATCCTTTTAATGGAAGAGTTGCTTCTAGAATCAATTTTGATTCCGGTAAGGTATTAGCTATGTGCGTGATAGACGATCAACTAAAGTTGTTTACAAAAAAAGGTATGATAGAAGTAAGATGAATGTGTCAGTTGTTTTGTTAAGATAAATTGTTTATCATATCCGTTCCTGGCGCCCTTAGCTCAGCTGGACAGAGCAACGGACTTCTAATCCGTAGGTCAGAGGTTCGAATCCTTTAGGGCGCGCCATTTTTTTTAAGTTGTATACAACTTACTCGTTATTCTGTTTCACATCGGAAGAGAGTTTTTTGAATATGAAATTGTTTAGATTTCCATCTAATACTTTTTTTACATCATATTCTTCGTAATTTATTCTTAAGTCCTTAACTAATTGATAAGGTTGCATGACGTAAGAGCGTATTTGATTTCCCCAACTGATAGCCCCTTTTTCTGTATTCTGCTGATCGGTTTGTTGTTTTTTCTGCTGTAATTTGAGGGCATAAAGTCTAGCTTTTAAAACTTTCATTGCAGTTTCTTTGTTTCTATGTTGAGATTTTTCGTTTTGGCATTGTACAACAATGTTAGTAGGTAAATGGGTAATGCGTATTGCTGACTCTGTTGTGTTCACATGCTGACCGCCTGATCCAGACGCCCTGAAGGTATCTATTCTCAAATCTTGTTTGTTAATTTCCACGTCATTGTCATCATTTATCTCTGGGTATACCCAAGCGCTTGCAAAGCTAGTCATGCGTTTTTTGGCTGCGTTAAAGGGTGAAATACGTACAAGTCTGTGTACACCTGATTCATTTTTAAACCAGGCATAGCTATTTAGACCTTCAATTTTTATAGAACAAGATTTAATTCCGGTCTCTTCTCCGTCTACTACACCTATTATATCGCATGAAAGTTTTAATTTTTCTGCAAATCTTATATACATTCTTAACATCATGGAGCACCAATCGTTACTTTCCGTGCCTCCTGCTCCAGAGTTAAGGTCTATAAAACAATTGTTACTATCATATTTTTCTGAGAAAAGGCATTCAGTTTTCAAAGTGTTTGCCTTTTCTAAAATACTTTCAGCTTCTTTTAGTATGTCTAAGTCGAAATCTTTGTCTGATTCTTGATTTTTCGAAAATAACGTCTCGAACTCAACGATATCATTATATGAGGATATGATATCGTCAAATTTTTTTAAAAGAGACGTAAGTTTTGCTTTTTCTTGTAGAACAACTTTTGCCCTTTCAGGTGTGTTCCACAAATCTGGCTGAGAAATTTCTTTATTGAGTAGTTCAACTGTATTGGATATAGCTTCTACGTCAAAGACAACCTTTTATAAGGTTAACTGCACTTTCTATATCACCTTTAAATTCTCTCAGTGTTTTCATATTCAATACTATTAGTCAAATTTTATATCTAGCATCGTTGTAACAAGTTCTTCTGTTTGTACTTGAACCAAGTTTACCACATCTTCTCCTGTACTTAGGAATAATATTGGTATTTTATGTTTGTGAGCAACGCTCAGTATCGTACCAGGTTTTATATCGTTGTCCACTTTTGTAAAAACGATGCCTGATATGCTATCGAAGGCTTCAGAGAAGTAATCTATCTGATTGTGTACGTTTTGACCACATGTGCTATCTATTACCAATAGAATTTTTTCTGGGGCTTCTGAATAGGCTTTTTGGATTGAGGTCTTCATCTTTTTTAATTCTAGCCACAAATTCTTATTTCCGCTTAATCTACCTGATGTATCTAGTAGCAGAATTTTATAGTTATCTTTTACTGCCTGTTGTACTGCTTCGTATGCTATGCTACTTGGTGTTTGTGCTGTGGGTGTAAAAAAGTTAGCATTAGTCAGTTGTACTAGTTTTTCTAACTGGTCGCATGCAGCTGCTCTGAAGGTATCACATGTCGCAACCATAACAGAAGAAGTTTGAGATAATGAGTATGCCAGCTTACCTATTGTAGAAGTTTTTCCAGATCCATTGACTCCACATACTAAAATTACACTTGTAGCGCAATTCAGGTGAAACTGTCCTTCAACTTTGGATATAATTTCATGTATTATGTTGCGCAGAGAAGAGTTGATGTCTGCACTAGCAGGTCTTTTTTTTAACTGTTGTATAATGTAATCTGTAGTTGTGATGCCAACGTCAGCTTTCAGTAATATTGTTTTTATCGATTGAAGAGTTTCTTTATCATTACTGCTTTGTTTTGCTAGTATAGTATTTACAGCCGACCTTAATGTTTTTGAACTTTGCGTGATTTTGGATTTTAGATTTTCAAATAGAGACATTATGACAAAATGTTATCTTGAAAAATATTTGCTTCAATCTCTTTGAGATAGTTATCAAGTAGATTGTCAATTGTACTATATTTTAGATAGTGGTCTATATTAGTTACTTTAGTATTGATCGTTGATGTTAAGTTTTTTATTGTGTCATGCATTGCTTTATTTGCTGCGGCTGCATAGGTACAGATCATATTGATTCCTTGTTTGTTACCTAAAATAGAATAGCATAGTGCTAACTTGATTAAGTTTTGGATTTCTTTTTCAGACAATGAGTTTTTATTTTTTGTTATTATTGATAATACACCTGGTGTTACCATATCTGCGTACATTTTCCATTCTTTTGCTCTGAATGCTGCTTCTTGTTTTATCATGCGTCCTTCTTGAGAGGTATCATGATTTACGTACCTTATTGCAGCACGGTAGTCGCGCATTCGCATGCATGCCAAAGCTTTAATTTGAGATCTTTTTCTGTATTGATACCACGTTGGTAAGTTATTTGCTTCTGTAAAATTTAGTATGGAGATAGCAAGATCAGGTTTATTATTGTATATGTAGATGCAAGCGAGATATTCAGATAGCAACGATCTTTTTTCTTGGAATGTTCTATATTTGATCTGATGTTCAAGAATTTTTTCTGCTTTATCTAGTAGGTCAAGTTGAACAAGATTTTTTATTATTGATAATGCTATTTTATCTCCTTGCTCTCCAGATGGAATAATGTTTTTAAATTCTAAGAAAAGGTTTGCTTTTTCAATATTAGAAAAAGAGGATAGGTACTGTTCAGACAGAAATACTTTGTTAAATGAGTTACGCAACCTTTTTGATATTACATTGTCTTGATTTAAGGTTTTTACTTGTTTTAGTATCCTCAGTTCTTGTACTAGATTATTCTGTCTTTTATATATATCTGCTAGATACAAGCACAATTTTGTTTCAGTTTTTATATCTCCTGCTCTCATTTTACAACTCACAAGATTGTTAGCTATATCTTCTGTAGGTAAAGAACGTTCTATATCATGTAATTGAGCAAGTAATAGCCCTATTTGCATGCCATTTGGGCTTAGTACAGCATTTTTTTCTAATTGTATCAGTATTGCTTTTGCTTGTTGTATGTTTCCTTTTTTTAATTCCAAACGGGCTTTATAGCACTTTAATTTTTCTTGTATCTCTTTTGTTGTAGATGTTTTAACTTTAGATAGCAACATTTCACAATCTTTTAGCTTATTTTTATCTAAGTATTTTTCTAGAGTGTGAAAAATCAAATGCCAAAGCACTTCCTCGTGATATTCTGAGGTAAATTCTTCACAATCTGTTAAAAATTCCACACAGTTGTCTTCTAAATTCAAGATATGATTGCCCCATAGTCTTACTTCTTTTGGTAACGTTTCTCCTTCGAATCTGGATAATACTTTTTGCATGCTTGTTTTAGCATTTTTTTTATCTCCCAGTAGCTGTAATATTACAGCATGTGAGAATATTGTTGGCGTATCCAGATTGTATTTATTATTCTGCACTATTTCTGACAGTACTGATGCTGCTTCATGATACATTCCTTTGCTAAAATATAGAGTAGATAGTCTTATTTTATATTTATCTTTTTCTTTAGAAGATTTGATCGCAGCCTCTATTACATGCTTTTGCTTGTTGAATTCACCCTCATGATACCATGGTAACATTGATCCTAGATTTTGCTGGGTTGGAGAATCTATCTTATACTTGAATATGCTGAACACATTTTCTTCTTTATGTGTATGTAATTTTTCACTATGTAATACTATTGCGATACCTTGTACCGAGTGTAAAGTATGAAAGAGTTTTGTTGAGTATTGTTGTCTTAAGTGTAATGTTGGTGTTTTTGTCATTAGTACTTGTATTTGTTGACCTTGAAAATAGATATTTCCTATTTTAAATGATTCTGGGATATGTAATTTATACTGGTCGTATATTTCTTCTAATGTAGCTTCAAGTTTTGTGTTAGTGAATAGGCGCGGTGTTAGGAATATGTCTTGTAATCTTGCACCTGCTTTATTTTTTACTAAAAGTGCTTCTATTTCTGGACATTTTATATTATGTAACTGAGAGCATTGTAGTTTCATATACTTTTTTATAGTCTCTGCTTTGCCAGCTGGGCTAAGTATCAATAAATCTTTACCTATGGCAAAGATAGCCATATATATCTTGGATAGAGGGTCGTGGATTTTTGAATTTGAGACTTGTATTGTTATTGGAGCAGAAGCAGATTTTATACTTTTTTTAGTGGGAATATCATCATTGATAGATTTCAATTTTTTGATATTAATTACAGTTTGTTTTTCTCCTTTAGTAATAGTGTGATACAGATATTTGTCTCTTATTTGTATATTTACGGTTTTGTTATCAGTACTCGATGGTAGTAATTTTGCTACTTTATGAAAGTCTTTACTCGTAATGATTTGTGTTGTTGGTGTATAAAATTTTGCTTGTATGGTATTGTTAGTTACGCGTATAGATGACGGAGGGTTGTTATTGTGTTGTATTGCTATGGTGTTATATTGTGCTGTGGTTGTTGCCCCTAACGCAATTGTATGTGCTTGGCATTGTACGGTTGTTATCAATGCAATCAGAAACACTTTGATTGCACACATAGAAGTTCTTATCATACTGCTTGAGATGTTGAAAATGACTCGTAACTTGCCAATGCACAAGAAACACGCATCACCAATACTTAAATAGTCTACGCGAATTGTACTACAAATATTTAATCTTAAAAAGGGTTTATATTGGCTTTAGTATCAGGAATCATAATATTGTTAGGTTGCAATGAAAGATGATATTGCTATAGGTATAGATTTCGGTACTACTAATACTGTAGTAGTTTGCATTGATGAAGAGAAAGTACGTATTTTGTTGAATATGCCATCTGAGGTTAGCGTTGACGAAAATGGATCAGTAATTCTTGGTAAAGATAAAGGTGTAATAAATGTATCTTCCATAAAAAGACTGTTAAGTGGAGACATAAAAGATTCTGAATCTTTATCAGATGCCATAAAAGCATTTTTTCCAAATTTAGTTTTAGTGAAAGGTGAATGCTTTATCAAAGTTGGTGAAAAGTTACTTTCTCCCGTATTGCTTGTGAGTAAAATTTTAGAGTATGTGCGACTTGAGGTGGAAAATATTTTACAGAAGAAGATTTCCTTTGCTATCTTAACTGCTCCCGCTTATTTTAATAACAATGCTAAAAGCGCTCTACTCAAAGCAGCAAAGCTTGCTGGTATCAAGGTGTTAAGAATAATAAGTGAGCCTACTGCAGCTGCGTATGCTTATAAGGTAGACAATAAAGACATGTCTACGTATTTGGTGTTTGATTTAGGTGGCGGTACGTTTGACGTTTCTCTTCTACAAAGTAGAAAAGGGATATTGCGAGTTTTGGGAGTAAAAGGTGATGCTTGGTTGGGAGGAGATGATGCTGACTTTATTATAGCCGATAGTATTAGAGCCAAATTGAGTGATTTACAGGTACACAAAGATGTAAATATTCTTTTATTGGCACGCCAAATCAAGGAAGCCTTGTCTTCAATGTCTTGCTATAGAACGTTTGTTATGACAGCTGACAATGTTAGTGTTGAAATAAGTTTTACAATATCGGAGCTTGAGCATCTGCTTTTAAGTATTACAAATAAAACTATTGCTTTGACAAAGTCATTATTGTCGGAGCATGCAAGTGTAAAATTAGATAAGATATTGCTAGTTGGTGGTAGTGTTCAATTACCTGTCTTTGATAAAGCATTACGAGAAGCTTTTCCAAGTGTGATAATAGAAAAAAGCAAAGATACAGAAAAGATAGTTGGAATAGGGGCTGCGTTGCAGGCATATAATCTTAGTGGCAATAGAAAAGACGTATTAATAGATGTTGTACCTTTATCCTTAGGGATTGAGGTTGCAGATGGACTAGTAGAAGTAATAATTCCTAGAAATAGCCCGATTCCTAGTAATGTTACAAAGCTTTTTACTACTCAATTAGCTGGTCAAACATCGATTAAATTTAATGTTTTGCAAGGAGAGAGAGAGTTTGCCAAAGATTGTATTTCTATAGCAACATTTGAATTAGACGGTATTGTGTCTATGCCTGCGGGCGTTCCACGTGTGGAAGTGACATTTGCGCTTGATATGAACGGCGTTCTTTCTGTGCAAAGTACCGAGTTATTAACGAATATATCACAAGATGTGATTGTACATACGTCTTGCGATCTCTCTCAGGATGTCGTTCACGACATGATATCAGACTCTATTAGCTATATGCAAAAAGACTCTTTACTTCGAGAGGTTGTGGAAAGTAGAAGAAATGCAGAAATTCTTATAAAGAAGATCGGTTTAGCATTATCGAAGACTAAAACGGAATATCCTGATATTACAGGTATTGTTTCAAGGTTACGTACAGCTCTGGATTCAAATGATGAGCAGTTGGTAATAGATTTAACTCAACAGCTGAATATTGCGTCTATCAATTTGTTTTCAGAAGTTTTACAGACATGTATAAAGGGAAAGGAGATCACCTCAATAATGTAAATTAGCTACTCTGTTATCAATTATGCGCCACTTCCCCCAGTGTTGTCTGGGGGAATGGTTAACCTTCTATTTGTATGATTTTAGATTTGTCTATAGACTTTTTAGATTTAGGGATGTCAATTGTCAGAATTCCATTGTTAAACTTAGCTTTAATATTTTCTCGTTCTATATCACATGGAAAACTGATAACTCTTCTAAAATCTCCGCAATAACTTTCGCAATGATAAAATCCTTTTTCTTTGTCAGTCTGCCTCTCGACACTTTCTTTGTGTCCTGAGATGATCATAGAGTCATCCATCATCTCGATTTTCACATCCTCCTTTTTCACTCCTGGCAACTCTGCTTGTATGAAAAAACTTTCTTTATTTTCCGCTACATCAACCTTCGGAAAGAAAGCTCTTCCTATTCCCTTTTTATTCTCTCTATCGTATATACCTAACGCAGATCTGAACAGCTGATCCATAACCTTTTCTATTGGTGAATCAAACATAGCAGCAGGATCCTCTCTTAGTCCATAGAAAGGGTTGTAGCGAGATTTTTCTAAATTTTTACTCATAAGCTACCTAACTAAAATTGTTAAATGTCTTTCACAAAAATGCATATAGGATGTGATCATTTATTTTCAAGATCAACGTTATCTGGTTATTGTAGAAAAATTTTTGTCTTTGTTACGACGAGTTGTTTATTTTGTTCTGTTTGGTTGTTGACTGTATGTACATTGTCTTAGATTTATATAAATTAACTTAAATTAAAAAATGTTGTTTTTTTGTTAATATAAGTATACAACTATGGTAATGATGTATTAACTAATAAGGTAAATAAATTATGCCGTTTGATTTTTCTATTTCTTTTGGTGATCCGTTTTCTACGCTAGGTCAGGGAATGTTATGCAATGATTCTACTGAATTTTCTAGAAGTGATTTTCCTGCATGGCAAGGGGCGAAAGTTGACTTTAGTCCTAGTGTGTCAGGTACCTTTGGTGGTCTTTGTAGTACTATAAACCCAACTTCTCCATTAAGTCTTGGATTAGGTGCTGTAAAAGGTAATGTATCTAAAGTGTCTTATGAAATGAAGGATTCTAGGTATGGTCTTGATAAAAGCACTACATTATTTCAATCATCAGGTGCTAATAGCGGATCAGATGCCTTAAATAAGATGGGCGGTACACTGAAAGACATGAGCTCTTCTCCTAAGTTTTGGTAATAGTTCTATTTTTAAAGTAGGTAGGTACGTATCCTACCTACTTTTTTGCACTTTATCTGTTTTGTTTCTAAGGGGTAGCGGTAGTTTTACTACAGCTTTATAAAGTGTTGCAATTATTTCTCTAAGGCATTATGCTCTTTTCTGGCACATATATATTTTTAAGGCCCCTTAGTTTATCGGTTAGAACGTCGCCCTTTCACGGCGGAGAGACGGGTTCGATTCCCGTAGGGGTCACTTTTTTGTTTTGCCTTGCAAAAGGTTTACATTTTGTGCGTTAAGCATTCTATTTTTCAATTTTTGTGAACAATATTTGGCAAGGCTGGAGTATGGCTTTTGGGAGCAGAGGTATTGCCAAGTGTTGTATTGGGCATGGTGTCATATTTAATGCAAAGATGCTCAAGATTTTTTTAGCTGCGTCTGGCATGAAGGGTTGTAAATAGATTCCTATATGTTTAATGCTTGTAAGGGCTATATACATATCTATGGATGCTTGTTCTTTATTGGTTTTAATTGTTGTCCAGGGAGTGGTTGTATCTATATGTTTATTGGTGTCAGATGCTAGCTGTAAAATTGCGGACAGTGCTGATTTGATATCGAAGTTTATATTTATTTTTTTTATTGCTTCATATGCATGTGTTGAGGTAACGCTTAATGGATGTATTTTCCACACTGAGGCATCTTTTATGTCTGGTACAGCGTGATTAAAATATTTTCCAGAAAATGCTGTTACCCTTTGTACCAAATTTCCTATTTTATCCGCTAATTCACTATTGACTCGATTTACAAATGCTGTTTTAGAAAAGTTACCATCTTTTCCTAATGGAATTTCTTTGAGTAGGAAGTATCGCATTGCATCTACGCTTGCTTCTTGCTGTAATTGTATTGGGTCTATCACATTTCCTACTGATTTAGACATTTTTTCTCCTTCTATTGTCCACCATCCATGTACTACAAGTTTTTGTGGTAATGATAATTCTGCTGCCATCAAAAAAGCTGGCCAATATACTGCATGAAATTTTAGTATATCTTTTCCTATAATATGTATTGCGGATGTCCAAAAATTTTTAAATTTTTTGTCATCAACATTTGGATATCCCAATGCAGTGATGTAATTAGTAAGAGCATCCAACCAAACATATATTACGTGCTTTGGGTTATTTGGTACTGAAATTCCCCAAGAGACACTAGTACGTGATATTGATATGTCTTGTAGTCCTTGCTTTATAAAGTTTATTACTTCTGTTCTTTTTGTATTTGGGTATATGAATAACGGGTTATTTTCGTAAAACGATATAAGTCTATTTTGTAGTTTTGATAATGCGAAAAAATAACTTTCTTCTTCTACCCATTCTACTGTACTTCCGGTAGGGGCTAGTTTGTCTTCCGTAAGGTCAGATTCATTGTAGAAGGCTTCATCCCTTATTGAATACCAGCCAGAATATTTCCCCAGGTATATGTAGCCATTGCGTGATAATGTGTTCCATAAAGAATGTACTGCCTCTTTATGTCGAGTTTCAGTTGTTCTTATAAAATCATTGTTGCTGATGTTGCATATTGTCATCAAGTTTTTAAACTTCATGGAGATCACATCAACAAAATTTTGTGGTGATGTATTATGACTTTTTGCAGCACGTTCTATTTTTATTCCATGTTCGTCTGTACCTGTTAGTAATATTACTTGTTTTCCAAATAATCTATGTTGTCTTGCTATTACGTCTGCTATAACGCATGTATAAGAATGTCCTAGATGGGGTTTATCGTTTACATAGAAAATTGGAGTTGTGACATAGGAGTGCGACATTTGTTTGTTATGTTTGTTGAAAAATGTATAGTCTCATTGTCTTTATATTTGTTGAGTTTTGCAATAGTAGTGATAGGATGGGTTTCTATTGCAATTGAAAAATGCATATGGGGTATAAACCCATAGTTAAAATAAATAATTAATTAACGATCTATTGATGAAACGAATTAGTACCTTTTCTCTTATTGCTTTGGTAATAAGTTGTCAGTTAGGAGTAGGGGTGTTTATGTTACCAGCTTACTTTGCTAGGCATGCGTCCATTGGACTATTTGGATGGGTAATAGCTGGTAGTGTTGCTATGTGCCTTGCACTCATTTTTGCAAAGTTGTTTACGCTTTTTCCTGATAGGGCAGGTGTTCATGTATATGTGGAAGCTGCGTTTGGCAGGCAATGTGCATTTTTAATAGGATGGTCTTATTGGATTATTTCTGTGATCAGTAACACGGCGCTTATTGTGACAGCGATTGGATATCTATCTTCTGTATTCGGGTCGTTGTCTACTTTTAAGGTGATACTGCTTGAATTTTGTATGCTTATGATTGTGTTTTTGATTAATTTATTTGGTATAGGAGCGGCTGGAATATATGGTTTGTTTTTAGTAATTTTAAAAGTAATACCTTTAATTTGTATTCCTATTCTTGGACTGTATTTGAAATTTAATTATGAGCACTTCATTCCCTTTATTTCTGATGGTGAAAATGTATGGAAGGTGCTGCAAAAAACAAGCTTTTTAGCAATGTGGAGTTTTATAGGAGTAGAGGCTATTACCGCTCCTTCGATCTCAGTACAAGGTTCTAGTAAAAATGTACCAAAAGCTATTTTTTGGGGAACTTTATCACTTGTTGCATTGTATTTTATAAATAGTGTTGGTGTGAGGGCTGTTGTACCTGTTTCAGTGCTTGCAGACTCTGCTGCTCCTTATTCTGAAGCGGCTAAGGCAATTTTTGTAAATGCTGGTAGAATTGACGTAATTATTTCGTTTATTGCAGTGATAGTGTGTCTTAATAACTTAAATGCTTGGACATTATCTGGTGGGCATTTAGCATCTAATCTTGCTGATGATGGCTTTTTTCCAAGTATTTTTGCGAAGAAAAATAAGTATGGTGCTCCTTACGTTAGTATGTTCATTGCTTCCTTATTGGTTTTTGTATTTTTGGTGTTTTGTTTGCAAAAAAGATTTATAGATCAATTAGAGTTAGTGATAGATGTTAGCGTGATTATCTTTTTGCTTGTGTATGCGATGTGTGCCGTGTCACTATGTCTTATTCTAGCAAAGAAAAATAGAAAGATTAGCTGTAGATATGCTTTTATGGGGTTATATGTTGTAGTGTTTTCCATTTTTGGTATATGTAGTAACGATATCAAGACGGTGATATTTGCTATACTAGCCTTTTTGTTTTCTAGTGCACCTCTTTATATATACCTTTACTTACAGCGGCGTAAGCAGGGAGCAAGATGACATGCTTCAGTTTTGCATTAATGCAGAAAGATTAATTTCCTCAGAGGCTTGTTGTAATAGATTTTCTATTTCGTATTCTATGCGTGCCTCATTAGTAAGCAAATGCACTATTATGTCTTGTGCGTCTATTGCTACCCATTTTGATGATTCAAACCCATCGTATCCTATTTCATATTTTGAGCACTGTTTTAGAGCAAAGCCAACATGTTGTGCAATGGCTTGTATACCTCTTGCTGATTCATGTTCCGCAACTATGATATAGCTTGCTAAAGGATGGTTTTGGAATACTTTGATACTAAGTGCCTTTTTTTGTTCCAAAATTTCAATTACTACAGATGCTACTTTTTCAACACAGGTTTCTCTTTGTATTGGTTTTGACTGTGCGTAAGATACGTGACGCTTAGATAATATGCTGTTTTCCTCCATAAACTCAAATATTGCTAAACTGATTTTATTACTATACTAGCGTTTGTACCTCCAAATCCAAATGAATTACTTATTATATAATGCATTCGTTTTTCATGAGGGGCGTTTCTTGCAAGATTCATTTTGACTTCAGAGATCTGTTGATCAAGATTTATCGTAGGGGGGGCTACGCTATCTCTCATAGCAAGGACGCAAAGTGCTATTTCCACACTTCCCGCTGCTCCTAACATATGTCCTAATGATGATTTTGTAGATGACATCACTAACTTTGAATTAGCAGCAAAAAGAAGATCTTGCACTGCTACTAATTCTATTTTGTCTCCTACCTGTGTAGAGGTTCCATGGGCATTTACGTAATCTATATCTTGTGGATGAATATTTGCGTCTTTAAGAGCTTTGTTCATGCATGACAAAGCTCCCTTGCCTTCTGGATGTGGTGATGTGTAATGGTACCCATCTCCGCTTGTGCCATATCCTGTTAGTTCGGCGTATATGTTTGCATTGCGATTTTTTGCATGCTGAAGCTCTTCTAGTATAACTACACCTGCTCCTTCTGACATTACAAAACCGCTTCGGTTGACATCCCAGGGTCTGGATGCGGCCTCTGGATTTGTATTAAACTTTGTAGTTAAAGCTTTGCAAGCGCAAAATCCTTCTACTCCTAACGGGGTTATAGAAGCTTCAGCGCTTCCTGCAATCATTATATCTGCTTCGTTATATCTTATCATTTTTGCTGCCTCTCCTATTGCATGTGCTCCTGTTGTACAAGCTGTTGCAACTGATAAATTTGGTCCTGTAAAACCGTACTTTATTGATACTTGTCCAGCTAACAAATTAATAAGGGTAGATGGTATGAAAAATGGTGAGATATTTTTTCCTTTATTAAATTCAACGCTTGCTTCTTCTATGTTTCCTAGCCCTCCTATACCAGAGCCAAGATACACTCCAATACTATCTTTTTTATTGTCCTCTAAAAGATTTATGCCAGAATCAATTATCGCTTCATGCGTTGCACCAAAACCGAATTGCATAAAACGTCCCATTTTCTTTAGGTCACGCTCGGCTATACAGCCTTCTGGAGTAAATTGCAGCAATTCATTATCTATCTCTCCTGCTATGCGACAGTTATGCCTGCTTGCGTCAAATGACTTTATTTGTCTTATTCCGCTCTTGCAGTTTAGAATGCTATCCCAAGTTGTGCGCGCATCACGCCCCAATGGCGTTACCATGCCTACACCGGTGATCGCTATCCTACGTTCTTTCATTCTTTCTAATTATACTTTACGAATTGAGACATTTCACACTCCGTAAGTGTAACACACAATTAGCCACTTTTCAGCTTCGTTATATGCTCGGCAGCTTCTTTTACAGAAGTAATTTTCTCTGCCTGTTCTTCTGGTATTTCGCAATCAAAGGCGGCTTCTAATGCCATAACAAGCTCTACCATATCTAAACTATCCAGCTCTAAATCTTTTACAAAAAGAGAATCTGGCGAAATTTTCTCTTTATTAATTTTCAAAGTATCGGAAGCTACATCAATTACTTTATCAAGTGTTTTATTGAAATCTTCTTTATTTTCAGAATCGTTTTTTACATCATTAGACATATTTAATTAACCTATTTAATATTTAAATGTTCACTCAAAATTATGCATTTACTGAGAATTTTTGGCTTAGCGATTTTTATTCGAGTGACAATCATTTATTGTATCTCGTATGATCGGCTTTTGCCAATAGCTTTTAAGTGTATGATATCAACATCTTTTTTAACAATCTACGGCAATTTATTCATAAAAACAAATACAACTTTAAATTCACTTAAAAATAACTTAATCATCAATGATTGCCTATACATATTCTACTTCATTGATTTACAATTAGATCAAGTTAGACGAGATCACATGATACCATATTTTTGTCAAAAGTATATTTGGATTGTGTGATTTTATCTATCTTACTATTTTTATAGATTATGGAAATTTGTAATTACAAACAATTATTTGTGTTCATATAAAAAGGAGTGATCTATATAAGTTTACTGATGTATTAATATCCTGCACTATTAGTAAAGTATGCTTATTTCTGACATTTATTTTAGAATTTATAGTATCTTTGATTAATATACTTTACATTAAATTACATATCATTTAGTATAACTAAAAATTAACAACTTAAAGTTAAATTATGTATTCAGAACTTATCAAAAAAAAAGAACAGTTAGATTCTTTAAGGCCTATATCTCCGGCTATATTAGATAATTTGAGAGAATGGTTTGTGGTGGAATTGAGTTACACCAATACTGCTATAGATGGCAACACTTTTACTAGGCAAGAGACAAATTTATTAGTTATGAATGATATAACTATAGGTGGCAAAACTTTAACTGAACATTTAGAGATAAAAGATTATGCAAATGCAATAGATTTTGTTAATGATCAGGCACGTAATAGATTAGAGGATATTACAGAGAAAGATATATTAGATCTGCATCACAAGATTTTGCTTAGTACAGGTAGGAGTAATGCCGGTAAATACAGGACCATTCCTGTAAGACTTTGTGGATCTGTAGTGACATTTCCTAATCCAACACGTGTGCAAGGATTAGTGAAAGAGTTAGTAGAATATATCTCTGGAAGTCAAGATCATCCTATTACCATAGCGTTAGAAGCACATAGTAGACTTCTTTCTATTAGGCCTTTTTTAAGAGGTAATGGTCGTGTTGCTAGGTTACTTATGAATATGATTCTTATGATGAATGGATACCCTCCTGCAATCGTTAGAAAAGAAGATAGAATGGAATATATAGACTGTTTAGAAAAGGCACAATATGCTGGTGCTAAAGAAAGTTATGTTGAATTTATGTCTGTGTGTATTAGTAGATCATTAGATATATATATAAAAGCGGCTTCTACTAATGCTTTAGATGACAACAGCGTTTAAGGTGTGTTTCTGCAACAGAGTCTCTTTTTTTCATGGTTGTTTGTGCAGTTCAAAACAAAAGGGCGTGGAGGGATTTTAGATCTTGTTTTATCTATTCTAGAGAATAATTAATTATATTAACTAGATCATTAGCATGCCACCGTTGATGTGCAATGTTTGTCCTGTTATATAAGATGCTTCTGTACTGCTGAGATATAGCACGGCATTAGCTATTTCTTCTGGCATACCAAAACGCCCTTGAGGAATTTTTTTCATTATTTCTGCTTTGTATTCCTGTGGTAATTTTTCCGTCATGTTAGACAAGATAAATCCTGGTGCCACTGAATTGACCGTAATACCTCTGGAGGCTACTTCAAGTGCTATTGACTTTGTCATCCCAATCAATCCTGCTTTTGATGCACAATAATTTACTTGTCCTTTATTTCCACTTATTGCTACTACGGATGCGACGTTAATTATTCTTCCAAATCTTCTTTTGAACATCGATTTTATTGCTTGTCTATTGAGTGCAAAATTCGATTCAAGATTCACAGATATCACTTTATGAAAAGTCTCATCAGACATTCGTATCGCGAGTCCATCATCTGTTATTCCTGCGTTACACACCAAAATACCTAAGTTTGGTATACTTTCTATAAGGGCTGAACACGCGTCTATGTCGCGTAGGTCGCATACCTGAATTTCGTAGTTATTTTTCAGTTCTTGACCAAGTTTTTCAAGTTTATCTTTGTTTGTTCCACTGATTACCACGTGGGCCCCCGCTTTGTGCAATCCAAGTGCTATGGCTCTGCCTATACTACCAGACGCTCCTGTTACCAGTGCTACAGAGTTTTCATTTAATGATAACATAATTGATAGTTATTCTTTTTTGTCTTTAGCGTTGTTTTTATCTCTAGCGTTGTTTTTATCTTTCACGAATATAGAAGATAAAATTTTATCTTTAATTTCTGCCTTCACCTTTTCATTTTCTTCTAGGTAGAGTTTTGCTTTGTCTTTTCCTTGCCCAATTTTTGTATTGTTGTACGAGTACCAGGCTCCTGCTTTTTCTATTATATTTAAGTCTGTGCCTAACGTTACTATCTCGCTCGTTTCACAAATACCGCCACGGAACAATATATCTGTAAAGGCTATTCTAAATGGTGGAGATACCTTGTTTTTCACCACTTTTATTTTTATCTGGTTGCCTATATCTACCTCTCCTTCTTTTATTCCTCCTATACGTCTTATATCAATTCTTACAGATGCGTAAAATTTAAGTGCTTCGCCTCCAGGAGTAGTTTCTGGGTTACCGTATAGTACTCCTATTTTTTTTCTTAACTGATTTATGAAAATCAGGACACATTTGCTATGAGAGAGAGATCTTGTTATTTTTCTTAAAGCTTGACTCATGAGTTTGGCATGTAGTCCTATATGATTTTCTCCCATATCTCCTTCCGCTTCTGCTTTCGGTACTAGAGCTGCGACACTATCTACTACTATTACATCTACAGCTTCAGATCTTATCAAAGTATCTACACTTTCCAATATATCCTCTCCGCTGTATAGACTGTCTGCCAAAATCAGGTTAGACATATTTACACCTATGTTTTCAGCGTGCAGGGAATTAAAAGTCCCTTCTGCGTCTATAAAAACACACGTTCCTCCATTGTTTTGTGTTTTTGCTATGGTATGAAGTGCTAATGTTGTTTTGCCTGAGCTTTCTGGTCCAAAAATTTCAATTATTCTACCTTTAGGAAAACCTCCTGCGCCAAGTGCAACGTCTAACGCGAGAGAGCCGCTTGGTACAACTTCTATATCTTTTTTATAATCTTCTCCTAACGTTCTTACAGACCCTTTACCAAAAGCCTTTTCTATTTGTCCAATTGCTGCATTCAGAGCTTCAATTTTGTTAGTGTTATCAGATTGAGTTTTGTTTGATTTTGTCATATGTAAATTTAGAATTTTTATCGTAAAGCATGAACTATAGAACAATAGTATTGCATAGAGGATCTTCAGGCTACAAAAATTATTTTAACTACTTTTATTAAATAATGAGAATAAGCGTAAGTTATCCGTTATTCAGAATAAGCGTAAGTTATCCGTTATTCAGAATAAGCGTAAGTTATCCGTTATTCATATTTAGATCAGAAGTGTATCTTAGACAAAAAATTCTGTAAAGATTTTGTATTTATAAGTGAAGATATTTGCCAAATTATAGTAGAGCATATTTCTGCAGACACACTTTTTTTTACCCACTTAGGAGAGCTGGCAGATTTTACATTTTGCACTAATTCCCACGCATTTTTTGCATTGTTATAGCTTTCTGTGCTAACAACAACGCAGGCTGCAAATGCCACTGTACACAAAGTTACACCTTTTAACATTCCAACTATACACCCAAATATTCTATCTATAGAGCAAGGTTGTGAGACTTCTGGTATATTTTCTAATATTGAAACGATTATGCTAGCAAAAATGTATGTAGCGACGAATGAAGTTACTGTTAAGACAATCTCACTTTTTATGTAAGATGATAATATCTTTTTAGCAAAGGGCACAAGCATTATCACTATTGCTGCTGTAATTGCGAAAAATATCGCGCTGAGGGAGGTACGTACTCCTCCTTTCCAGATACCCATAGAGCAAGAAAACACAAGCACTAAGATGCTGAATATGTCGAAACCCATTTTTTTAAGTCGTTTTAAAGTATTAGGTTGATGAAAAATAAGTTACGTATTTATCATTCCATGGTCGCGAGTATGGCATAAATTGCAATTTGTTTCTATAAAAAGAGTGACAATTTAATCTACGTAATTGATTAAATTCAAAAAATTGATAGATTAACTATCTGTATATAGTTGCACAGCATAAAGATATTCTTGAATAGCATGAAGATGTTCTGATACTTTTGGTTAAAATGCCTTATTTGTGTAGGTGAAGTTAACTTAGTGTAAAAGAGTATTATATATGCTTGCTACTAGTATGTTTATTTGTTTATTTATTATAGCTTTTTGATTGAGTGTATTATTGCTATAATTAAGCTAGCATGTAATTTATGTAAATAAAACGAATTGGTTTTAATAGGTTCTAATTAAGATGTTACCGTATTTTGCGTCGGTTTTGTCGTTTATAAAAGTGTGTGTTAATAGTGTCGGAAATAGGCTACTGTTTTGCATGTATGTGCTTGTTGTTGTTCTTGTGCCTGTGCAGGCTTTTTGTGATCAAAGATTAAGTGATATAAGTAAATGTATTAGATGGATACATTACTATGAGAGGTTGTATGGAATTCCTCGTGGTACGATGCACGCTATCTCTCTTGTTGAGAGTGGCACAAGCTGTGGAGATTTTAGGTATAGAGTACCAGCTCCTTGGGCTGTGAGCGTAGAGGGAAAGGGATATAGGTTTGATTCTAAAGGAGAGGCTAAGAGGTTTGTTAATCGCATGCTTAATAGAGGCATTAGGAATATTGACGTTGGTTGTATGCAGGTGAACTTAAGGTATCATGCACGTTCTTTTGCTTCCTTAGATAAGGCATTGGATCCTGCTTGTAATATTAAATACAGTGCGTCTTTTCTGCGTAAGCAATATGATAGGTATCACAGTTGGCCAAGAGCGATAGGATGTTATCATTCTAAAGATCCTTATAAATCTTCTCAGTATTATAAGAAAGTTTTTAAGGCAAGGAGTGAGGTGTACTATGGATTATACCTTGCTTCAAATCATGGAATGGCAGGGGTGTATTCTAAGAAGTCTTTGTCTAATCAAGGATTGCGGTTTGGTAAGAGGGATAATAAGTTAGGACGTAAATAACAGCTTATTCATAAATAGAGTAGGGTATTGCGTTAGGCCTTTTGTATAAATAATATTAATGTTTGGTGGTAGCATGTTTTTAATGTTTTTCCAGAGCGTGCTGCCTATTTTTCTTATCGTTCTTTCTGGACATTTGATAAGAAGGTACTGGATTTCTTCAGATGAGTTTTGGAGGGGGCTGCAACAGATGTCGTATGCGTTATTTCTTCCTGCAGCATTATTTAGTTATTTGAGTGAGGCGAACTTCAAGTTGAAGGGATCTATGAGTATGGTTATAGCTCTCATTTTAACTAATGTTTTAGTATGTTCTGCTTTAATTTGGTACCAAAGATATAGTCAGTCAATTCCAAATAGAAGGTTTCCATCTGTATTGCAGTGTAGTATAAGGTACAATACTTATGTTTTCCTAGCTTTAGGTAAGGCATTATTTGGAGATGAGGCTAATAGAATTGCATCTATTGTAATTGTGTACATGATTACCTTGGTGAATGCTATATCAGTTTTGGCATTTGATACGTATATAGGTAGAAAGAAACATTCCTCAAAAAGTAGGACGCAGGCTGTTACTGCAGTGGTAATTAAATTGCTTAAAAATCCAATTATATTTAGCAGTAGTTGTGCGATTCTCTTTAGCTACAACAACGTTGTGTTACCTCATGGGTTGCAGCAGTTTTTTCATGTCTTAGGTCAGGCTGCATTAGGTATAGGTTCTTTAACTATAGGGGGGGAGTTGAGGCTTAAAATACAAAGAGTATACATTCCTCAGATTTGCTTAAGTACTATTACAAAGTTACTCATTTTGCCTATTATAGCAGTATGTATGCTGAAATTGCTAAGAGTAGAAGGGATGATGAGAAGTATTGCCTTACTATACAGTTGTTTGCCTTGTGCAAATGGTGTAGTGGTTTTATCTAGGCAGTTAGGTGGTGATGCAGAATTAGATGCTTCTATTGCTACGGTTCAGACTGTTCTTGCAATATTTAGTTTGGCATTTATTATGAGCGTGTTTCATTAAAGGTAAAAATTTAAGGTAAAAGTTTATGAATGATTCTGATGTGTTAAAAGAAAAATCTCTGCAATACCATAGCTCTTCCCCTAAGGGTAAGATAGCTGTGTCTGTTACTAAGCCTTGTTCAACAAAGCAAGATTTATCTCTAGCTTATTCTCCTGGAGTAGCCTTTCCTTGCATGTCAATTAAAGAAGATGCCGAAAACGCCTACCTTTATACAGCAAAAGGTAATACAGTTGCAATTGTTACGAACGGCAGTGCGGTTTTAGGTTTAGGAAATATAGGGGCTCTTGCGTCTAAGCCTGTGATGGAAGGCAAAGCAGCATTATTTAAGAAGTTTGCAAATATAGATGCTTATGATATTGAAGTAAATACTTCCAATGTTGATGATTTTGTAAAAACGGTATCGCTTATTTCTACTGGCTGGGGTGGAATCAATCTTGAGGATATAAGGGCTCCCGAATGCTTTATTATAGAAGAGCGTTTAAAACAAGAAGTGGATATCCCAGTTTTTCATGATGATCAACATGGTACTGCAATAGTGGTACTAGCAGGTTTGATCAATGCCTTAGACATACAAGGAAAATCTTTGGAATCAGCAAAGATCGTGATAAATGGAGCAGGGGCAGCTGGTATTGCATGTGCTGATTTATTGGTAAAAGCTGGAGTTTCAAAAAGTAATCTTATTATTTGTGATTCTAAGGGAGTGATACACAGTGATAGACAAGATTTAAATTTTTGGAAGGCTAGATACGCTATTGATACTAAAAAACGGTTTCTTAGCGAAGCAGTGCTTGATTCTGATGTGTTTATTGGTTTATCGGTAAAGGGGGTACTGACAACAAAAATGGTGCTTTCTATGCAAAAAAAGCCTATTATTTTCGCTTTAGCAAATCCTGATCCAGAAATTTTGCCTGAAGTGGTAAAGTCTGTACTACCTGATGCTATTATATCTACTGGAAGATCTGATTATCCAAACCAAATTAACAACGTATTATGTTTTCCTTTTTTATTTCGAGGAGTTTTAGATGCAAGAGCAAAAGATATTACGGATGCTATGAAGATAGCTGCGGCCTATGCAATATCAGGTTTGGCAAGAAATCCTATTTCTAGTGATATTATATACGGACCAGACCATATCATTCCTTCTGTGTTTGACACAAGGCTCATAGAGAGTGTTTCATCTGCAGTTGCACAAGCTGCTGCTCAATAGATTATTACTCTGAAAGTGATCTATTGAGAGGCGTTGTTGTAGGTTAGCGTTTCATCTGAGGTTACATTTAGTGGGTTGTATACCGTTTCTCTTTATAAAAATCCGGTATTTTTTAATTCTATTGACATAATGTTGCGCATAAATGAGTGAACCTTTCACGGTTGCTTTCATATGTTTTGAGGAGTATTGCTGGCTATATAATGCATCACTGTACTAGCAAGAGTTTAGTTTTCTCACTTCAAATGGGGAATTATTATTCTTCCAAAACTCAGCATCTGTCACTTTTCTACGCTTTTTTGATATTGTAGTTGATCCTTCTTGTGCATCTTTCTTGAGTTTGTATATCTCTAATTATCCCTTTTTCTATTGTGATGTGTGATTTGTGGTAATTGCAAAGCTAGTTCTCAAAAAGCTTGCTGTTAAAATATTTGGCGCTTGCAATTTATATATTATACAACTATAAATTATAAAAATTATTGCTTGATATTTTTCTCAACCGAACCTATTATTTTCCATAATATATATTATAGCTATTATATAATAACTAATATAGCCAATTGCAGGATAAAAAAATAATTGCTTTTTATATAAATCATAATTCAATTTTTAAAACTATAGGTAGTATAATGACTTACAACCATTTTTATACTCAAAACAACATAGAAGATATGTTAACACATACAAATATTGCTGGTACTGAAGAGAGAGGACATGCCAGAGAGCGACATGGGGCTGGGGCAGATATTGATGGCCGTAACGTAGCAGAGCGAGATGAACTGTCTTCAAAATTTTTACAAAATGATGGACAAGGGGTCATACTGCAAAAGGTAATGAATGCGCTGTGTAACGTACAAAGGCGAGGACGTGCTTGCATAGATAATTTGGGCGTTGGTGCTATAACCAAAATATTCTTTACTGCTTATATTGGTACTGCTGGAAGTGAAGGGATAGAGGCGATAGAAAATAATGATACTTTGCATGTGACACTACCTAACCTAGGATGGAATCCCAGAATATATGCAGAGATTGCGTACCATACCGGTCCTATTGGAAAGGATAAAGTTGCACAAGAGATAACTTCTAAATTCACAAAAATGAGTGAGATACGTGGACAACAAGCGTATCATCCTCTCAACAAACGACAAAAAGTCGAGGTGAGTGCTGAAAGGTGTGGCGTTTATAGATTATTTTCTGAGGATATTAACAATTATGATAATGACACAGTAGTGAGTAATCGTGTACATATGAGAAACAAATATTTTACTGTGCGTATGGTAAAAGGGGGGATAGAGCGTATTGGTCATGCTACGCTTCCAAAGGCTATTACCTTGTGGCCTGAGATGTCAGATATTGATGGAATTATAGCAGAAGATAATCGTCCACACATTCTGACAAATCTTCAATACGATGTTCCTCCTTCTTGTTGTGTGATACTGTAAATGTAAATAGCTCTTCAGCTTCTTGGTGTATATATAAAAAAGGATTAGAGAGAAGATACAAAGGTCATCTTTGCTTTACACCAAGAGCTTCTAGAGCTTTCTTTGCTGCTTTGGAGCAAGGTATACTGATTTCTACATTTTGGAAAAGAGCCGCATCATGCTGTTTTTTACCCAAGACTACCTTTGCACAAATTTTCTTTCCTTTCTTGATAATACCTGCTTTGATGAGATTATCTAAACTAAATACAAACTGTTTAGTGGTATCTTGAGATACTATCCTTGCAATATCATCCACGGTAAAGAGCTTAGTTTCTGTAGTATTTTGACTCAAACTATTAAAACCACGCTTAGGTAATCTTTTAATCAAGCTTGTTTGTCCACCTTCAAAGAAGCGTATCGAAACGCCAGATCTTGCTTTTTGCCCTTTCACACCTCTTCCACATGTTTTACCTTTTCCACTACCAATTCCTCTTCCTACCTTCAATTTAGAAGATTTACTCCCTTTTGGATTTGTTAATGTATTTAAACTTAGCATATCAAATTACGTAAAACCTTATAAAAAGAACTTTTTTCTCTATTGTACCGCGGTATCAACAACAGAGTCTTCATTTTGTGCATTTTTGTCTTCTTTTGCAACTACTGTTCTTAAGACCATTTTTTCTTTATGGGCATTAATAGAAATATCATGTATCGATTTGTCTCGTCTTTTTGCTATTGACCCAGGAGAGCATAAATTACCTAATGCATTTAGTATAGCTCTTGCTACAGTGTATGGATTAGATGATCCATGAGATTTAGCCACAATATCTTTTATACCAAGATTTTCTAGAATTGCTCTTGCTACAACTCCGGCTATTATTCCTGTTCCTGCTGATGCTCTTCTTAACAAAATTTTTGTTGCACCGCTTCTTCCTTGAACATCATGATGTATTGTTCTCTTTTGATAAAGTGGAAAAGACATCATACGTCTTTTGGCTTTATTTACAGCTTTTGCTTTTGAACTCAATGCTTCACTTGCATGTCCGGAAGCAAATCCTATTCTTCCAGCCTTATCACCTACAGCAACACAAGTGGAAAAGGAAAAAGTTCTACCCATCTCCACTACCTTTGTTACCCTTCTAACACTTAAGACAGATTCACTGATCTGCGATTCTTCCTCTGTTTGGTGTATCTTTTTATTTCTAAAATCTTTCTGCATTTATAAATAATATACTAAAAGTTTAACTTAGATCTGGCAGCATCACAAAAAGCTTTTACAATTCCATGATATTTATGTTGACCTCTATCAAATACTACTTTCGTAATACCCGCATTGCTTGCTCGATCTGCTATGAGGCCCCCTACTTTAGTTGCCATATCTTTATTGCAGTTTGATGCAGATTTTTTTCTCAAAGAGTTTTCCATAGAAGATGCTGATGCTAAAGTATAAGTTTTACCGTCTTTTTTGACAGAAAAAATCTGACACGAGATATGAGCACGTGATTTTGTTATTGAAAGTCTATTGTACTCACTTGCCACTTTGGCAATTTTATTTCTCACTCTAGATTTTCTCCTTTCTATTCTTTTTTTATTTTTTATCATGGATCACTACTTTCTCTTTATTTCTTTTCTAAATACTGGCACATTTTTTATTCTAACTCCAGTACCTTTATAAGGTTCAGTAGGTCTTTGGCGAATCACCAAAGCGGCAAATTGTCCTAATGTTTCTTTATTTATAGATCGCAGCAACACAGACGTAGGTTTTGTAATTTTCACCTCTATGTCTTTTGGTATCTCTATGCAAATACCATGACTTTTTCCTAAAGCCAGGTATAAATACTTAGGACAACATGAGGCCTTGTACCCTGTTCCGGTTATTTCTATTTCTTTTTCAAAGCCTTGCGAGACTCCTATAACCATGTTGTTTATTATACTTCTAGTAGTACCGTAAGAAGCGATTGCCCCCTTATTTTCAGCCGACACAAACACAGTATTCGTTTCTACCACAACCTTCACACCTGACGGAATAGAAAAGACCAAATTCCCCTTTGGCCCTTGTACTTTGCACGTTCTTTCGTTTATCTCACACGATACCTCATGTGGAAGAACTATAGGTACTTTTCCTACTCTTGACATACCAAAACAACCTTTCCTTCTTTAATTAAAATACTTTGCATAAAACTTCTCCCCCTACTCCTAATTCGTGAGCTTTTCTATCTGACATCACTCCTTTAGAGGTAGATAAAATACACACACCTAACCCGTTTTTTACTGGTTCCAAATCTTTAATAGAAGAATATACCCTTCTTCCTGATTTAGAAATTCTTACTAGCTCTTTTATTCCGTAGACTTTATATCCAAAATACTTAAGTTTTGCTACCAAATACTTTCTTTTACTTGGCTCTTCTTTTACTGATACGTCCTTTAAATACCCTTCTTCAAGCAAAACATTTAATACGCTAAGCTTTAATTTTGAAAAAGGAATGCAAACAGAAAGAAGACGACAGCTTTGCGCATTTCTTATTCTAGTTAGCATATCTGCCAATGGATCTGATATCATAAATTACCAACTACTTTTTACTAAACCTGGAAGCAAACACTGACCAGATAGTTCTCTAATTTTATTACGGCATAAAGCAAACCTTCTATATACTCCTCTAGGCCTACCTGTGATTGAACAACGATTTCTTATTCTAACAGCAGAAGAATTTCTAGGAAGCTCATTTAATGCTTTTACCGCTTCATATCTTTGTGCTAAAGGTAAATTTTTATCATATATTATCTCTTTCAGACTTTTTCTCTTTGCAGTAAAAGAGGCGCACATCGCAACTCTTTTCTTATTTCTTGCTATCACACTACACTTTGCCATTTCTATAATACTTAAGTCTTTTTTATGTTAGCTTTTCTTATTTGATAAAAGGCATAAAGAAACCCTCCAGCAATGCTTGCCCTTCCTCGTTGTTACGTGCTGACGTAACACAGCAAACACCAAGACCCCTCATCTCGCTGATCTTATCATAATCTATCTCAGGAAACACTATGTGCTCTTTTATGCCAAAAGAAAAATTTCCCCTTCCATCAAAATCCTTATTTGAGAAACCTCTAAAATCTTTTACCCTTGGCAGCGCAGTTAACACCAAGCGCTCCAGGAATTCATACATTCTTGACTTTCTTAAAGTAACTTTACACCCTATTGGCATACCGGCTCTTAATTTGAAAGAAGATATTGATTTTTTTGCTTTTGTCGTAATAGATTTTTGTCCTGCTATAAGCTCCAGCTCTTTTGCTGCACTTATAAGTTTTTTTCCATCTGTCACTGCAGCTCCAACTCCCATACTTAGCACTACTTTTTCCATTTTGGGGACTTGATGCAAATTTTTATACCCAAACTTCTCTTTTAAAGATGGTACAATCTTTTTTTTATATAAATCACAAAAACGGTCCATATTCTCTTTACTTATCCTTTTTAAGTGCAACGTTTGAAAGATCTATAAAAGACTCTTGTATTATTATACCCCCGACATCTTCTTTATTCGGTTTTTTATGTTTTTTTTTCAAAGCAATACCAGAAACTAAAACTTTCCTTAACTGTCTGTTTACCTTAATTACTTTACCAATTTTACCTTTATCGTTGCCAGTCAGTATTACAACTTCTAAATCTTTCTTTATCTTTTTTGACATAAACTTCTTTTTACTATAACACTTCTGGTGCTAAATTGATTATCTTTATAAAGTTTTTTGCTCGCAGCTCTCTTGGTATTGAACCAAAAACACGGGTGCCAATCGGCTCTTTATTATTATTTAGTAATACCACGGAGTTGGAACCAAACCTTATAGCACCTCCATCTTTTCTAGCAATGCCAGAACGGGTGCGTACTATAGCAGCTTTATGAACTTCTCCTTTTCCAACTTTTGAGTTTGGCATAGCTTCTTTTATAGAAACTACTATTATGTCTCCTATTTGTGCACACATTTTACCTGATCCTCCTAAAACTTTGATGCACATTACCTTCTTAGCTCCTGAATTATCCGCGACATCCAAAATCGTCTGCATTTGAATCATGACTATATCTTTATTCTAAATTTCTAAACTAATTCTATTAAACAAAGCTTTTAATACAAAACTACCCATTTCTTAGTCTTTGAGATAGGAGAATTTTCTTCTATTTTCACTTTATCCCCGACTTTATACATGTTTTTGCTGTCATGTGCATGATATTTTTTAGTTCTACTGACTATTTTTTTGTACAAAGGAGATGTAAATCTTCTTTTTACCAAAACAGAGACAGTTTTATCACGACTTGCGCTTACCACACTTCCTTGTAAAATTCTTTTCGGCATCTTAAATTAGTTGTATGTTTAAATTTTTCTTTTGCGCAAAGATATAGAGGTATAAATTTGAGCAATTTTGACTCGTATCTTTTTCGGCTTAGATGTATCTTTATTGTCTCCATACGACTTTTTTAATCTCAACTGGAATAAATCCTTTTTTAAAGAGTTTATCTCTTTAAAAGCATTGTGTAAAAAATCATCATCTTTGTCTGCCGTCATAGATTCGCTAACCCTTGTCTTATAGTTACTTTTGTCTTAATTGGCATTTTAGCTCCAGCTAATCTCAAAGCTTCCATTGCCTCCTCTTTACTTACTCCATCTACCTCGAACAATATCCTTCCGGGAGAAACTCTAAAGACAAAACACTCAGGAGAACCTTTACCTTTACCCATTCTTACTTCCGTTGGTTTTTTGGATACAGGTATAGAAGGGAAGACCCTTATCCACATTTTACCTTTTCTTTTCATATACCTAGTAGCTGCAATACGAGCAGCTTCTATTTGTCTGGACGTGATACGATCCATCTGTAAAGCTTTCAGTCCAAAAGATCCAAAAGCTAAGGTAGTACCACCTTTTGAAACGGAAGCAACTCGCCCTTTTTGCATCTTTCTATATTTTTGTTTACTCGGAGCTAACATATTCTAATATACCTTTCTACACTTTCTTTTTACTGGTAGTTTCTCTTCCTTGTAAGCATATCCAAACCTTTATGCCAATTATTCCATACGGTGTGATTGCTTCTGCAAGAGCATAAGATACCTTTTCTCTTAGAGTATGTAAAGGAACCTTACCATCCATATATTTTTCTGTTCTTGCAATCTCTGCTCCGGCCAGTCTTCCAGCACAAACAATTTTAATACCTTTAGCACCCTGCTTCATTGCTGATTGGATCGAACGCTTCATGGCTCTCCTGAAAGAAACTCTCTTTTGTATTTGAGTCGCTACAGTATTTGCCACAAGTGTCGCATCTAAATCTGGATATTTTGTCTCCTCTACAGATACGAGAATTCTTTCTACTCCTGTGATCTTATTTACTGCTTGCTTAATACGATCTATTCCAGCACCCCCAGTTTCAGCTATTAAACCAGGTCTTTTGCAAGAGATTGATATATTTACCTTAGTCTTACATAATTCACAAACTATTTTTGATATCTGTGCTTGTTTAAACTCCCTTTTTATCCAAGCTCTGATCGTGAGATTAAGAGCAACTACATTTGAATAGTCTTTCTTACTTGAATAAGACAAGATATGCCAATTGTTGCACAGCTTTGGTCCTAGCCTAAATGAATTCGCTTGTACTTTATGACCCATTTTCTTTTTCCCTTATAGTTAAATAAATCCCTGAGAAGAATTTATGTATAGGAGAAGCTCTCCCCTTAGCCCTTGCTCTTATGCGCTTCATACAAGCAGATTTACCAACTGTCGCTTTTGTGATAATTAGCTGATCTGCTCTTAATCTGTGATTATTTTCTGCATTAGCAATAGCTGATATTACACATTTTTTGACATCTTTTGCTATTCTTTTTCTGCAAAACGTCAACTGTGTAATCGCCTCCTTAGTGCTCATTCCGCGTATTAGCGCTGCAACTAGATTTAATTTTCTTGGACTTACTCTTAAGTTTGTGGCAGAAGCAATTGCTTCATTTTTTTCTCTTTTCATTTTTTATCCCTTTTTTGCTTTTCTATCACCAGAATGACTAGAAAAATTTCTAGTGGGAGAGAATTCTCCAAGTTTTCTTCCTACCATATCTTCTGTAACTAACACAGGGATGAATTTTTTTCCGTTATGTACACCAAATGTAATTCCTACAAATGATGGCAATATGGTGGACCTACGAGACCAAGTTTTTATTACCTCGTACTTTCCCGACTCTTTTACCTTTTTTACCTTTCCTAACAAATAATTGTCAAAGAATGGACCTTTCCAAACAGATCTAGCCATACCTACCTTTTACGAGACCTTAATATGAATTTATTAGTACTCTTATTTTTACGAGTCTTTTTTCCTTTCGTAGATTTTCCCCAAGGAGTTACAGGATGTCTACCTCCTGAAGTTTTCCCTTCTCCACCTCCGTGGGGATGATCAACAGGGTTCATACTCACTCCTCTGACAGTTGGTCTAATCCCACGCCATCTAGACCTTCCCGCTTTTGCATAAACAGCATTTTTATGAGAAGCATTTGAGACCACTCCTATTGTTGCCTTGCAAGTGAGAGGAATAATCCTCACCTCTGAGGATACCATTTTTACTTGAGCATAGCCGTTATCCTTTCCGATTATTTTTACGTACGCACCAGCGGATCTTGCTATTTGTCCACCTTTACCCTGTTTAAGTTCTACATTGTGTACAACAGACCCTACTGGAATATTGTCTAACGTCATGCAATTACCCGACTTTACCTCAGCATCAGCTGCGCTGATTACCTCATACCCTTTTTTCATTTCATCCGTTGCTAAAATGTACGATAATTCTCCGTCTTCATACTTCACAAGTGCTATAAAAGCTGACCTATGAGGATCGTATTCGATTCTTTGTACAACCGCTGGAATATTTTCTTTGTTTCTTCTGAAGTCAATTAACCTATATTTCTTTTTATGTCCCCCGCCTTTGTGTCTGCACGTAATTCTACCAAGATTGTTACGGCCACCACTACTTTTAGCGCCATGCACCAAGCTTTTTATAGGAGATCCTTTCCACAAATGAGAAGTATTTTCTCTAATTAAAAATCTCGTTCCTGGGGTTGTTGGGTTATATTTCTTCAGTTTCATTGCCTTATAATATCACTTATTTCTTTTATTGTGTCACCCTTTTGCACAGTTACCACAGCCTTTTTCATATCTGGCCTTTTTCCTAAAGTCCTTTTATAAGACTTTACCTTACCTTTAACATTTAGCATGTTCACACCTATAACTTTTACATTAAAGATGCGTGAGACGGCAGCCTCAACTTCTTTCTTATTTGTTTTTTTCGAAACATAAAATAAGTATTTCTTTTTGTCAACATACTCACTCTCCAGCTTCAATGCCTTTTCAGTTACCAGTGGCCTTCTGATTATGTCGTATAGATTTATATTCTTCATGCTAACCTAGCTTCTAAACTTTTTACAGCTTCAGTTGACACCACAACGGATTCATATTTTACAAGATCCAGTACATTTATACCAACTGTAGGCAACAATTTGCAATTTTTTATATTCCTGCAAGAAAGATGCAAGTTTGTATCTACTGAATCAGTGATTAATAAGGTAGATCGTAGTGAAGATAATTGTTTTAAGATTTTATGACACTGTTTAGAAGATATAGATTCCATTTTTAGATGATCTACAAAAACCATTGTTCCTTTTTTAAACTTTGCAGAAATAGTAGAAATGAGTCCAATATTACGCAATTTCTTTGGCAATTTTGTAGCATGACTTCTAACTACAGGTCCATGTACCGTTGCCCCTCCTCTCATATGTACTTCTCTTTTTCCACCTTGTCTCGCTCGTCCTGATCCTTTTTGAGCGTGTGATTTTCTTCCAGTTCCAGATACCTCAGAGACCGTTTTACTTTTTCTAGTACCTTGTCTGGAATTTGACATCTGCCAGTCAATATACCTTTTTATATTAGCCCAAGAAGGCTTAGAGCTAAATATTTTGTCACTCAAATTTATCTTTCCTTGCACTTCAGCGGTTAGGAAATTTAAAAAATTACTTTCAGCCATGATATATTCTTTTGTTAAGCTTCATTAGTTTTTTACATTATAATGTACAGCTTGTTTGACCGCTGATTTTATTTTAACTAGGGAATTTTTTGCCCCTGGAACAGCGCCTTTTATAAATAATATATTTCTTTCTTTATCTATTTGCACCACTTTAAGGTTTTGCACGGTTACTTTCTTGTTACCTAATTGACCTGCCATTTTTTTATTTTTAAATACTTTACCTGGATCTTGGCAGCCTCCGGTAGAACCTTGAGATCTGTGTGCTATAGATACACCATGTGATGCACACATTCCACCGAAATTATGTCTTTTCATAACACCACTGAATCCTTTACCAACTGAGGTGCCAGACGCATCTACTAAAATTCCAGCTTCAAGATTGTCTATAGATACTTCCTCTCCTACAGCTACATTTGTATAACCTTTTACCTCACATAAATGTTTCAACCCGCTCACGTTTGCCTTTTTTAATATACCCTTATGAGACTTTTTTAAAGATTTGTCTTTAGCAAGTCCATACGCCAACACAGAGGCCTCGTAACCATCATTTTCTAAGGTCTTTTTTCCTACTATCACACATCGTATAACTTGTAGTAATGTTATTGGTACTACCTCATTACTATCTAAACATATTTTCGTCATTCCAAGCTTTTTCGTAAGCAATCCCTGCAACATAATACTTCTTTAATTTAAACTTAAGATGATAAAGCAACTTCTATATCTATTCCGCCTGGAACTTCAAATTTTTCCAAGGCTTCAACAATTTGCGGCGTCGGGCAAATGACAACTATGAGGCGTTTTGACACCCTTATCTCAAATTGCTCTCTGGCCTTTTTATCTTGTCCAGGCGAAGTGTTTAATGTCATTTTACTCACGTTCACAGGAAGAGGAATAGGACCCCTTACTTCATTTCCCACTCCAGCTATTATTTTCATTATGTCTTTAACAGTTTTGTCTACTAGGGTGTAGTCGTAACTTTTTACTCTAATTTTTAACTTTTGATTTGACATAATTTGTTAACTCTAACCTGCTTGAAAAAACCTTACTAATGTATAATCTTAGACACTACACCAGCCCCAACTGTTTTACCTCCTTCCCTGATCGCAAACTTCAATCCTTCTGACATTGCAATTTTTGATATGAGCTTCACCTGCACGGTTATATTATCTCCCGGCATTACTACTTGCATAGAATCTGGGAAGGTAAATCCTCCCGTCACATCAGTTGTTCTGAAGTAAAATTGAGGTTTATATTTAGCATCAAAGGCGGTCTTTCTACCTCCTTCTGCTGCGGTCAATATGTATATCTGAGCTTCAAATTCATCATGTGGTGTAATAGTACCTGGTGCAGCTATTACTTGCCCTCTTTCAATGTGCTTTCTTTCAACACCTCTTAGCAACAAACCAACATTGTCACCAGCTTCCCCTCTGTCTAGAAGCTTTTTGAACATTTCTACTCCTGTACAAACAGTCTTTGTAGTATCCTTGATACCCACAATCTCAACGGTCTCTCCCACTTTTATCACACCTTGCTCTATTCTTCCAGTTGCCACTGTCCCTCTTCCGGATATGCTAAACACATCCTCTATAGGCATCAAGAAGCTTTGATCAATATTTCTCTCTGGCTGAGGTATGTATGAGTCTACAGCATCTAGAAGAGACTTGATAGCTGCTATACCTTCTTCTTTTTCTTCCAATGCTTGTAAAGCAGATCCTCTTATTACTGGTACATCATCGCCAGGAAACCCCTGTTTACTTAATTCTTCTCTAGCTTCCATTTCAACAAGGTCCACTAATTCAGGATCGTCCACCATATCTACCTTGTTTAAGAAGACGACTATCGATGGCACACCAACCTGACGAGCGAGCAAAATGTGCTCTTTTGTTTGAGGCATAGGACCATCTGTTGCAGATATAACCAATATCGCTCCATCCATTTGAGCAGCACCGGTAATCATATTTTTTACATAGTCTGCGTGCCCTGGGCAATCTATATGAGCATAGTGCCTCTTTTCGGTTTCGTATTCTACGTGAGCTGAGGCTATCGTAATACCTCTTTCTCTTTCTTCAGGCGCAGAATCTATCTCTCCGTATTCTCTAATTTTCGCCTTTCCTTCTTTAGCTAAAACGTGAGTAATAGCTGCTGTTAAGGTTGTTTTACCATGATCGACGTGACCAATAGTTCCTATGTTACAATGTGGCTTATTTCTTTCGTATTTTTGAGACATATCTACTTACAATTAAACTAAGTATTTCATTACGTATTATATCAATGTGATAAAGCATTATCTACCTATTTACCAGGATTACCTGCAAACACCTGACCGAGCTGTTCTCGGAGCGGATGATGGGAATCGAACCCACGCCACCAGCTTGGAAGGCTGGAGCTCTACCATTGAGCTACATCCGCGCGTCCATGGTGGGGAGAGAAGGAATCGAACCTACTCTCGCTTGCGCGGGCAGATTTACAGTCTGCTGCCATCCCATTCGGCCATCTCCCCAAAAGAGTGCAAAGGACCACTACATAGGCAATTAAACTACCACTGAGCCTTTAGTTTTACCATTTATCATCTGATAACTTGGTTCAAATAAAGATGCTAATAAAAGTGAGCAAATTTGATTGAAAACGCATATCAACGATCGTATTCTAACCCATTTAATATTTGATAACAACAACTATCACACTAATTTTGCGCACATAGTAAATATAAACGATTATGACAGAAGAACATTTAATTTATGGTAAGCATGCGGCCATTGCCTGCATAAAAAATAAGAAAAGAAAAGTAGTTGATATATTTTGTACGTCGAAAATATTTTTAGAATTGCGTGATTACATTCTTTCATCTAATGCAAGATTTAGGGTTGTGGAGAATATATTATTGCAAAAAATGACAGCAGGTAATTTGCACCAAGGTATTGTAATCAAGGTTAAAAGAAAGTCATTATTAAAGATACCTAAAGAGGCCAGAAAAATTGCTATACTAGATAGGGTGTATGATCCAAATAATGTTGGGGCTATTATTAGATCAGCAGTGGCATTTGGTTTTGATACTGTTGTTGTTGCTAAAGATCACGCTGTTATAGAAAGTGGTGCAGTAGCAAAAGCAGCTAGTGGATCTTTGGAATACATTAATTGCGTTATTGCTGTAAATTTGAGAAATGTTATCTCGCAGTTAAAAAATAATGGTTTTTGGATAGTTGGACTGGATTGTAAAGGAGAAAGTATTGTACACACTACTCTTAGTGAATATGATAAATTAGCTGTGGTTTTAGGTTCAGAAGGTGTTGGTATAAGAAGTCTTATCAAGAGCAGTTGTGACTTTTTGTTGAAGATAGACATGAAAAAAGAAGATGTTGGTAGTATCAATGTTTCTAATGCTGCTGCTATAGCATTTTATGAAAGTAGTAAATTGAGAAAATAGCTTAAAAATTAATTTGTTTTAAATGAAAAAAAGGGATTATGAGTAGAAAATCAGAAGGTATAGAAGGGAAATGGCAAAAGATTTGGAGAGAGAGAAAAGTATTTGAAGTTGATATAAATCCTAAAAAGAAGAAGTGTTATGTATTAGAAATGTTTCCTTATCCTTCTGGTAAACTTCACGTGGGTCACGTAAGAAATTATGTTATTGGGGATGTTATAGCAAGGTATAAAAGGTTATGTGGTTTTAACGTATTGCACCCAATTGGTTGGGACGCATTTGGACTTCCTGCAGAAAACGCGGCAATAGATCAAGGTGTTAGTCCGTCTGTATGGACAGAACAAAATATCGCATCAATGAGACATGAATTGAGTTTGTTGGGAATATCTTACGATTGGAGTAGGGAAATTAAAACGTGTAGCAGTAGCTATTACTTGCATGAGCAAAAACTCTTTTTAAAAATGTTACAAAAAGATTTGGCTTATAGACAAGAATCATGGATAAATTGGGACCCTGTTGATAAAACGGTTCTTGCAAACGAACAAGTAGTAGATGGACGAGGATGGCGTTCCGGAGCTGTTGTAGAAAAGAAAAAGCTACATCAATGGTTTTTTCGTATTACGCGTTATGCCAACGATCTTATCGAAAGCCTAAATAATTTGCATAAGTGGCCAGAAAAAGTGCGTATTATGCAGAAAAATTGGATAGGACGCGCAAAAGGAGTTGAGATAAAGTTTGAGGTACATGGTATTTCTGAAATCATAGATGTTTTTACTACCAGACCAGATACAATATTTGGCTGTAGCTTTATCGCTATTGGATGTGATCATTATCTCGTTAAGCGTTACTTAGATACCCCTAATGTAAAAGCTTTTGTAAACAAATGCATGGCTTTAAAGAATGAAGAGATAGATAAAACAAAATTAGGACTATTTACAGGTCTGTATGGTGTGCATCCTTTTTGTGCAGAGAAAAAAATACCTATTTATATTGCCAATTTTATTCTTAGTGATTATGCAAGTGGGGCGGTATATGGATGCCCTGCTCATGATGAAAGAGATTATGAATTTGCTGTAAAATATGACTTAGAGATAGTAAGAGTTATAGAGTCGAATTCGTCTAAATTGCCACATATAGAAAGTGGCACAATGATAAATTCTAAGTTTTTAAATGGTATGGATAACGAGCTGGCCAAAAGTGTGGTGACAGAGCGTTTGATTAAAGAGAAGTTGGGCAAAGAGCGTGTTGTATATCGATTAAGAGATTGGGGTATATCTAGACAAAGATTTTGGGGTTGTCCTATCCCTATTATACACTGCAACGATTGCGGTATTGTTCCTGTACCTTTAGAGCAATTGCCTGTTACGTTGCCAGATCAAGTCACTATTGCTAAAGGTAATTTTCTTGAATCTTGCGCTGAGTGGGTTAATACTGCTTGCCCATTATGCAAAAAATCAGCAAAAAGAGAGACGGATACGTTTGATACATTTTTTGAATCTTCTTGGTATTTTTTGAAATTTTGTAGTAAAGATTCCAAAACTCTGATAAATGAAAAAGATTGTAATTATTGGATGCCAGTAGATCATTATATAGGTGGTGTGGAACACGCTGTTTTACATTTGTTGTACGCACGTTTCATATCAAGAGTAATGATAGATTGTGGATATACTTCAGTTCCTGAGCCATTTGATCATCTTCTTAATCAAGGAATGGTTTTACATCATACTTTCAAAGATTCTGACGGTAATTTTATTTATCCAGAGGATGTAGTGATGCAAGAAGGGGGAAGAAAAAGTAAATCTTCTGGGAAAGTGGTATACAAAAGTGATGGATTAGAGAAGATGAGTAAGTCTAAAAAAAATGTAATTGGGCTAGACTATATAGTTAAGCAGTATGGTGCAGATACTTTGCGTTTATATGTTTTATCTGACACTCCTCCAGAAAAAGATGTGCAATGGGTAACAGAAGGCGTAGAGGGATGTAGCAAATTTATTTCTAAATTATTTTCTCTTGCTGAAGTTTTTGTAAAGCAAGATTGTGTTCATGCAAGGCCGGATGAGTCCTTGCTTATTCTTTGCAATGGCATAGTTAAGAATGTATCTTATGCTATAGAACAGTCTAAGTTTAACAATGCTATAGCTTATCTAAGGACTTTGTGTAATGAAATTAGTGATCGTGTAAACACAAATTTTACTTCTACTACGAAAGAATGTTTCGTAACCTTGATAAAGATGTTTAATCCGTTTATTCCTCATGTAACAGAAGAAATATGGAATATGTTAGGACATGATGATATTTTGGCTTTAGACGATGTTTGGCCTAAGGTCAATATAGATTCTGCATTAATTAATTCAAAAGTTAAAATTGCAGTGCAGATAAACGGCAAGACTAAAGGGATAATAACTGTACCACTAAACGCAGATCAAGAATGTGTCAAAACAGAGGTGCGTAATGATGAAAAGTTGAAATCATGGTTGATATATAAAGAGGCAAAGAAGACAATTTTTGTACCTAACAAAATAATTAACTTTGTTCTCTAAAGTTTTTTATTGAAAGTAGTAGTTTTAAGAAGCACATTATTTTTGTACTGAAGTTATCTGTTTACCGAAGTGAGTCTTACCTGTACTACTTTTCCATCTGTATTTTCATAATATCTTTTTATTAACTGATAAGTTCCCTTCCAGCATTGCGAGAGCTCTTTTTTTTCATCACCGAATAATAATGATGTCCAAGTGCGCCAAAAATTTGTTATGAGTAACATCATACTTTCGTCAGACATGCTGTGATATTGTATTGAGTACACTATATCGTAGCACTGAAGTAATGAATATAATGGACTATCTTTAGCTTTTGGTGGTATTACCTTTTTTCTTTTGGTGGGTTCATGTTTTGGCACTTTCTTATCACATTTTTCTTTTTTTGTTTCCTGTTTTGATATTTCTTTTTTTATTTCTTCTTTTTTTGCCTTTTCTTCTGTTATATTTTTGTCTTCAAAAAAACTATACTTTTTCTCTTTTAAAGACGATTTAAGCTTATCTATTTCTGATAGAGGTGTTTGTATTTTTTTGTCTACATCTCTTTCGTTTGAAACGCCACAAAATTGTGATAGTGAAGATGCTGTATCTTTCTTTTGAGTTTTATTCTCTTCTTTAGCTTTTGTCATAACTTTTTCTTTCCCTGCTTTTAGTATTGCTTCGATACATAATTTAGACTTAGTGTTGGTATCGTTGATTTGTAAGTTTTTATTTTCTATTTTTGATTTTTGTCTTTCCAGCAGTTTTTGTCTTTCCAGCAGTTTTTGTCTTTTTAGTTCTTCTTCCTCTTCTTCTTTAATTTTTTTCTTTTGCTTTTCAATTTCTATTTGCCACATTTCTTCTTGTAGCTCTTTAAGAGCATTGCAAGGATGTGGTTGTGTTTGATTAGGTTTAGAAGAAACTGTATTGCATTTTCTGCACAATAAATCTGGCGCAGTTAAGAGGTTTGAAGGATTCCACAAGATGTAATCAGATATATCTGCAAATGGATTTATGTAAGGATGTTTTTGAATTGAGTTTATATAGCATAAGAATGCTATTATTAAGTTCTGTTGTAAAAGTGAATTGTTGTCATTCTCCTTGTTCAGTAACATTTGAAATTTTTTCCATACTATTTCTAGTTCTGTATTAGAAAAAAATTTATATATAAACAGCTGAGTCAAATGATTGTAGCTATTTGTTGCTACTATTTGTTCTAGATGTTTACTAGTACTACCACTTAGTGTAAAGACGGATGTTTCTGATTCTGAATGTTGAATTTTATAAGAAGAATCTTTTGTTTGTATGATCAACTCATGATCATTGAGAAAAGCTTTAAGGGGTGTAGATGGGCTAAAGTGCGTGCATAAAATAGCGCTTTTTGTGATGTTGAGCACCTCTTGTAATTCCTCTTCTTCTAGAAAAAATTTATCTACTTTTTTTCTCTTTATACATGCTGTATGTTTTGCTATTTTTTTGGATAATTGTAGAATTACTTTACGGATGTTATATTGCAACAAATTTTGAAAGCTAAACGCAGAATCAGTAAGTTTCACATTCCTATACTTGTATTGTTATTATAATTAATATCTGTGTTTTTGATCTATGTTTTTGTACTTTCGGTTTAAATAATTTCTTCCCTACTACTTTAAGTAACAAGAAATTTCGCTTATGTCTACAAGTTTACGTAAATTACAATTGTACGTATATATATATATCATCTAATGTTCATTTAGGTGACTGATTCAGTTTTTCTATCCAATCTGGTCTTACTTTTATAAAAAGACTTAATTTGGCACGTATTTGTAGATGTGTATTTATTTCTATTTGCGCTCTTTCGCGAATTTGCCTAATTTTTTTGCCTTTTTCTCCTAGTACTATAGATTTATGGCTTTCTTTTAGCACCGTAATAACTTGCTTTATAGTAGTTTTATTGTTGCAAGTATTTGTTTCCCAAAGCTCTGTTTCTACATTTATGCTATATGGCAGTTCTTTTCCTAAACATAGAAAAACTTGTTCTCTTGTTATCTCAGATGCTAAATCTCTATAAGATGAAGTTGTGTATTCTTTTTTATCGTATAACCAAGCTCCTGGTGGGGCTTTGTCTAATAAATGTTGTATTAATGTACTAATACCTTCTTTAGTTTTGGCAGAAATGGTAAATATTAACACTTTTGGTAAAAGTTCCTTTATTTCATGTACCAGTTGTTTTACATTGTGAGCTTTATCAATTTTATTAATTATGACAAGGAGTTTGTTTTTAAACTTCCTGTACATGGTTGACAGTAGTTTATTAGATGTTGCATCTATTGGATAAAATCTTCCATCTACTATTAATAAAAGAAAGTCTGCTGTATTAACATTATTTTTTGTTTGCTTTAGCATAAACCTTTTCATTGCATCTTTTTTTTCGCATATTCCAGGTGTGTCTATTAATGCTATTTGGGTATTGCTTTTTGTCAAAATGCCAGTAACCGCGCATCGTGTTGAGTGCGGTTTGTGCGTTACTATGGACACCTTATGTTCTAAAATGGTATTTAACAAGGTTGATTTACCAACATTGGGCCTACCTAGTATGCATACTGATGCGGAACAAGTTTTGATTTGCTTCATGATTTTTTTTCTTATAGAATCTAACACCTGAATCTTAAAATAAATTCTTTGTTGTTGGTTACATGTCTGGTATTCCTATCACTTTTATCTACCCGGATGGTACACAAAAAATTGTCAATGCGCAGCCTGGATTATCTGTGTTGGAAGTAGCAAAACAACATGATATCCCTATAGAAGGTGCATGCGGTGGCGGATTAGCATGTTCAACATGTCATGTTATTGTAGAAAGTCAAGAGGCATATGATTCTTTAAAAGCGCCATCCGAAGAAGAAGAGGATATGTTGGATTTAGCTTTTGGTTTAGAAGAAACATCTAGATTGTGTTGTCAGATACTTGTAGATGAATCTCTATCTGGTATAAAGTTCAAAATTCCTTCTTGTAGTCGCAACCTCTAAATAGCTATATTTGAATTCTTACAATCTATAGTTGCTTTAATTCTCTTTTTTTGTATCATCGTTGAGAAGTTGATGTTCTTGAAAAAGAGAATACAAAGTTTAATTCGCTATAACGTAAAAATATGACACAGATAATGGATTTAGAGCGACATAAAAACAAAGCTAAAGGACGCTATACAAGATTCGAAACTTTAAAGAGAGCATTTGCTGAAAGCGATATGGGAAGAAGGCCTATTTCTGACTACTTGTATACTACATCTGTGCGTGGTGCTGTATTTCTAGATTTTCGTCATATTTTTGGATGGCAGGAAATGAAAAAGGCTGTGGATATATCGTATACATCATTTTCTTCTTTGAGGCAGATGATTACGCCACCATGGGAGCTAAAAAAATTTCAGCACGCATTTAATAACTTATTTCGCTATCTTCTTTCTGATATTACTAGTCAAAATAAGATCCAGAGTCGGGAAATATTTAATGCGGTTTTCGATATTAATTGTGCCGCAAGGTTGCTAAAGCGCTGCTGTTGGTGTACTAAGAATTTATTTCTTGGACCTGCTAAACTAGGTAATGTTCATACGCAGTATATGGACAATGGTAGTGATATGCCTTACGGGCGACTCTTACGCAAAATAACACATACGATAGCACGTCTTGTGCAGACGTTTGAGCGTTGGTATCACGAAGCAAAGCGTTGTGTAAATCCGCAACATAGAATTCCTTTTTACTTTAAGGATAATGATGACACACCTTTGCAAGGAAGGAATAGATTGTGGCGTGGGACAATATTTCGATTTGTTGAATTTGAAGAATTCCTTGAAGATGGATCTGTAAATAAAAACAGTAACAATTTTGGCAATCTTAAGAGCATTGCCAACGTTTATAACCAATCTGGTAAAACAGAATATGTTGACCTTACCAACGGGGCCAAACCCTATGGACATGGATTGACTAAATATAATCATGAAAAAGGGAGCATTACGTATGTACTGCTCCCATTGAAAATTTATCTTAACTAACTTATATAGGTATATATTATGCCAAGCGAAGAACTAAAACAAAGGCTAGGAAAGCCGTTTTCTTATGACATTTTTCAAAAAGTTGTAAGGAACAATATCGTACATAGCGTACCTTTTGAAGAGATGAATAACCCGTTTGCAAGTGCACATTATACTCAGAATCGTTATAAAGGGTTTGCAACAGATGGGCATAAAAGTTGGACCTTAGATATTGATGATGCTGAAGATTCAGATGAGACTCAGAATATTGATGTCTTACAAGAGCCAAATAGTCCTCATTTTTGTTTAACTATAAGAGCGTATGATAAATGTAAACCATGGCTTCATAATTCTAAATGTGTTTGTAATTTTTTACATCGTGAACATCAAAAGGGATACATGTTTGAGGTGGTTGATGTGCAAAATCATGTTTACAATAATTCTGAATATAACACAGGTGGTAAGTATGAAACAGCTGATCGCTTTTCTATTAACGCATTACTTGAAGATATTCTTTGTAGATGGCAAAGGGAATTTCCCCAAAATAAGGTTACGGCTATCAGTGCAAAAAATGTCTGCGACGAAACTTCCGATACTAGCTATGTGAGAGATACTTTTGCACGAGGAGGGGACTATAACATTAGCACTTTGGAAAATACATTTCGTGAAAACAACGTGCCTCGCATTATGCTTGCACTATTCAAAAAGATTCATGGAGAGAATGCACGAGTTCACTTATCACTAGGTACACTTAACTCAGGTGAAGTAGATCGTGATTACTTTATTATGGATTGTGGATGGTGTGAAATTATCTAACTGTCTAAATTTAAATAAATGTCACATAATGTGACATTTATTTATGTAAAAATAAGATGTACATTTTACATAACAAGCCTGGCAATGACCTACTCTCCCACATCTTATGATGTAGTACCATCGGCGCTGCAGGGTTTCACGTTCGAGTTCGGAATGGAGTCGTGTGTGGCACCTGCGCTATAACTACCAAGCCAGTAATGTAAAGCTTTATTATGTTTTGTAACCCCTATTTTAATAGAGTTAGTACTGTATGCACTTGTAGGCCTTATAAGAATAAAATTGATCGAATTTTAGTACCAGTTAGCTCAACGCGTTACCACGCTTACACACCTGGCCTATCAACGTGGTGGTCTACCACGATTCTATAAGATTTAGTTTTGAGGCAAGCTTCCCACTTAGATGCATTCAGCGGTTATCTTTTCCATACTTAGCTACCCAACTATGCTACTGGCGTAACAATTGGTGCACCAGAGGTATGTCCACCTTGGTCCTTACGTACAAAAGGCAGGTCCTCTCAAATCTCATACACCCACGGTAGATAGAAACCAAACTGTCTCACGACGTTCTAAACCCAACTCACGTACCACTTTAATCGGCGAACAGCCGAACCCTTGGGACATTCTTCAGCCCCAGGATGTGATGAGTCGACATCGAGGTGCCAAACAGTTTCGTCGATATGAACTCTTGGAAACCATTAGCCTGTTATCCCCGGAGTACCTTTTATTCGTTGAGCGATGGCCCTTCCACACGGGACCACCGGATCACTATGACCGACTTTCGTCTCTGCTCGTCTTGTAGGACTCGCAGTCAGGCTAGCTTATGCCATTACACTCTAGCAGTTGATTTCTAACCAACCTGAGCTAACCATCGCGCGCCTCCGTTACTCTTTGGGAGGCGACCGCCCCAGTCAAACTACCCACCATGCACTGTTCTGGACCTTGATTCAAAGGTCTCAGTTAGATAACAAAAAGCAAATAGGTGGTATCCCAAGGGTGACTCCATATAAGCTGGCGCCCATACTTCAAAGTCTCCCACCTATCCTGGATATTTACTTTTTGCTATCAATACAAAGCTGTAGTAAAGGTTCACGGGGTCTATTCGTCTAACCGCGGGAACTCCGTATCTGCACGGAGAATCCAATTTCACTGAGTCAACACTGGAGACAGCGGGGAAGTCGTTACGCCATTCATGCGGGTCGGAACTTACCCGACAAGGAATTTCGCTACCTTAGGACCGTCATAGTTACGGCCGCCGTTTACTGGGACTTCAATTCGAAGCTTGCACTCCTCCTTTTAATCTTCCAGCACCGGGCAGGCGTCAGACCCTATACATCGTCTATTGACTTAGCAGAGCCCTGTGTTTTTAATAAACAGTCGCTACCCCCTAGTTTGTGTCACCTTAACCTGGTTGCCCAGGCAAGGTCATCTTTATCCCGAAGTTACAGATGCAATTTGCCGAGTTCCTTCAGTGTTGTTCTCTCAAGCGCCTTAGTATGCTCTACCAGCCCACCTGTGTCGGTTTGGGGTACGGTCTTTAATGGAGGTGCTATTTCCTGTAAGCTTCTAATTACTTGCACAATCCAATAAGCGCAAATAAACTCGTCACTTAGTCACTTTCCTCCTGGTTCAGGAATATTAACCTGATTCCCATCGACTACGCCTTTCAGCCTCGCCTTAGGGGCCGACTAACCCTGCGCAGATTAACTTTACGCAGGAAACCTTGGACTTTCGGCGAGAGTGTTTCTCACACTCTTTATCGTTACTTATGTCAGCATTCTCACTTCTGATACCTCCAGTAAAACTCACGATTTACCTTCACAGGCTTACAGAACGCTCCGCTACCACTTACAATCGGCTTATCAAGGCTTATTCTAAGATATAGAACCTTTTTGAAAAAACCGCTAAAAAAGCGATTTAATCTTAGCTCTATAACATAGAAAAAGCCTTGATGCGAAAGTAAATCCACATCTTCGGTAAATGGCTTGAGCCCCGGTACATTGTCGGCGCAAGAAAGCTTAATTAGACCAGTGAGCTATTACGCTTTCTTTAAAGGGTGGCTGCTTCTAAGCCAACCTCCTGGCTGTCTTGGCTTTCTTACTTCCTTGCACACTTAGCCATTATTTAGGGACCTTAGATTGCGGTCTGGGTTGTTTCCCTCTTGACTACGGATGTTAGCACTCGCAGTCTGTCTGCTACGTTTAACTGATTAACATTCGGAGTTTGGTTGGAGGCAGTAAATCTTTCGACCCCACTTTCCATCCAGTGCTCTACCTTCAATCAGAAACACGTAACGCTCTACTTAAATAGATTTCGCGGAGAACCAGCTATATCCGAGTTTGATTAGCCTTTCACCCCTAACCACAGCTCATCCCATAATTTTTCAACATTAACGGGTTCGGTCCTCCAGTAAGTGTTACCTTACCTTCAACCTGGCCATAGTTAGATCACTCGGTTTCGGGTCTAGTCCATCAAACTAAAGCGCCCTATTCAGACTCGCTTTCGCTGCGCCTACACCTTACGGCTTAAGCTTGCTTGATAGACTAACTCGCTGACCCATTATGCAAAAGGTACGCCGTCACAACACTGTAAAACAGGTTGCTCCGACTGTTTGTAGGCATTCGGTTTCAGGTCTATTTCACTCCCATCATCTGGGTTCTTTTCACCTTTCCCTCACGGTACTAGTTCACTATCGGTCGCTAAAGAGTACTTAGGCTTAGAGGGTGGTCCCCCTATCTTCAGACAAAATTCCACGTGTTTCGCCTTACTCGAGCTTACATTCATCCGTTACCCTTACAGGACTATCACCTTCTATGGTTGGGTTTTCCACCCCATTCTGGTTTTGATGATTGTAAGACTGGCCTGGTCCGTGTTCGCTCGTCACTACTAACGGAGTCTCAATTGATTTCTTTTCCTCTGGCTACTTAGATATTTCAGTTCGCCAGGTTTGCTCTTTGGAGGTATTTATTAACTCCAAAGTGTCCGTAAACGGACGGGTTCCCCCATTCGGAAATCTCCGGATCAAAGCTTATTAGCAGCTCCCCGAAGCTTATCGCAGCTTGTTACGTCCTTCATCGCCTTTTAGCGCCAAGGCATCCACCAAATGCCCTTATTAATTTTATAAGTATAAATCACCTACAAATAGTGCATACAGAACTAACTCTATATTAGTTCTTGGCTACAAAATTTCTTTCTTAGACAGTCACTTGACTATATATTTTCACAAAGAAAACAGCTTTGGTACAAAACTACCAAGGCTTATAGTATACCGCCTTCTTTCAGTAGGCAAGAACAAGATTGATTGTAAAACAACATTTTTAACAATTATTTTTTTATTCTTTTTGTTGTGGCTTTTTTATTCTTAAGTTTTTGTGTTTGCGTTAAAAGTTTTACAGCCTCATCTATTGCTATGTTAAATGGATCTTGCTTATATTTTATATTGGCTGTAATTGATTGATGTTCTATATAAAAACCGAATTTTGATACCTTTAAGTATACATTTTCTCCTGTTTCTGTATGTTGACCTATCACTTTTGGTAAATCCAGCATTTTTAATATCAAATCTTTTGACAGTGAATTTTTATCTAAACCGCTTGGTATAGATATCCGTTTTATTGATTTGTTTTCCTTATCTTCTTGTTGTATATACATTCCATATTTACCATGTTTTATTGATATTTCTTTTTTATTAGAATCTTCAAAAACAAGATCGTTTTGCGTATTTCCTTCTATATCGTTAGATAAATAATCTGCTACAGATTTAGAAAATTGACATTGAGGATATTGAGCACACGTTAAAAATGGGCCGAATTTCCCTATTTTTATTTCTATATTTTTCTCTCCACATTTAGGGCATGGTTTTTTACTATCTTCTTTTGGAAAGACAATTTTTTCTAATGCTTTTGCCATCAGATCAGATACTTCTTGATAACTCTTATCTTCTATTGTTTTTATTTTTTCGTTAAATTTTTTCCAGAACTTATTCAAAAGTTTTTCTTTACACGTTTTTCCTTTTGCTACTTCATCCAATTCTTCTTCTAATTTTGCTGTAAAATTGTACTGAAAATATTCGTCGAAGAAATTTTCTAAAAATGTGATAAGTATAGATCCTGTGAAATTTGGTATAAATCTCTTTTTATCTAGATTTGCATATTCTCTATTCTGAAGTACTGATATTATATTTACATATGTAGATGGTCTACCAATGCCCAATTCTTCTAATTTTTTCACTAAACTTGCTTCGGAATATCTTGCCGGTGGTTCTGTAAAATGTTGCTTTGGAGTTATGCTTTGAGTAGTTAAACTTTCTCCTTCTTGTAAAGAGTACATAATACTTGCCTTTTCTATTTTGTCATCATATTCATCATATGAGTTATATATGATGCTATAACAATTACTAGATGATATATAAGACTCGGTAGCTTGTGCAATATGACTACCATCATCACATGTTGCTTCTGCAGATATTGTTTCAATTACAGAAGATTTCATCTGAGATGCTACGGAGCGCTTCCATATAAGTTCGTAAAGAGCACGTTGTTCATCTGATAAGCTGTCTTTTATTTTTTCTGGTGTCAAATTTACATTAGTTGGTCTTACTGCTTCATGTGCTTCTTGTGCATTTTTGGTTTTAGTTGAGTATATCCTTGACTTGGTAGGTACGAAGTTGCTTCCAAAGCTTGTATTGATAAAATCTCTTATTTGCGTCAAAGCTTCATTTGATAATACGACCGCGTCTGTTCTCATGTATGTAATAAGTCCAACTATGTCATCTTCTACTTGTATTCCTTCGTAAAGCTTTTGAGCTATTTGCATAGTCTTTTTCACCGTAAATCCTAGTTTCGTTGCGGCTTCTTGCTGCAGAGATGCTGTATTAAATGGTGGGGGTGGATTTTTATTAGATTTCTTTTTTTGTATTCGTAATATTTTAAAATATTTTTCCCTTAACTTTACTTCTAATTCTTTTGCTTCTTGTTCTGATATGTCAAATTTGTCTAATTTCTTTCCGTCTTTGTGAGTTAGTTTTGCTTTAATTTCTTTATTGTCTTTTGTGAGAAAGTTCAAGAGGACTGACCAGTATTCTTGAGTGTCAAATTTTGCTCTTTCAAACTCTCTTTCGCAAATAAGTCTAAGAGCTACTGATTGCACTCTTCCAGCAGATTTGCATTTTGGTAATTTTTTCCATAATAAAGGAGATAAGGTAAACCCTACTAAATAATCTAATGCCAACCTTGCTTGTTGCGCCTGTACTAAATTCATATCTATATCTCTTGGATTTAGTATTGCTTCTTTTACTTTATCTCGAGTTATTTCGTTGAATGCTATTCTTGAAAATTTAGTATCGGTTGATATTTCGCTATTATTTTTTAAATATTGCGTTACAGAGTTGTAAATGTGCCATGCTATAGCCTCCCCTTCTCTATCTGGGTCAGTTGCCAAATATATTTTTGTTGTTTTTAGACTTTTTTTTGCAATATCTCCTACTATTGATGAAGCTCCTTTTACGTATTCGTAAATCATTTGGAAATCTTTTTCTGGTAGTACTGAGCCTTGCTTTGACGGTAATGCTTTTACATGCCCCATAGATGCAATGACGTTAAACTCTTTTCCAAGATATTTTTCTAAAGTTTTTACTTTTGCTTTAGATTCAACTATTACAAGTTTCATGTGGTTAAAGTATTAAAGAAAATGCATTGCCAGGATGTCGTTGTATTCTACCTGCTAATTCTAATTCTAACAGTGCTAAGTACATTTCTTTTGGAGATAAATTACAGTGTTGAGAAATTTTATCAGCGCTAAAAGGAATATTTGAAAGAGTGTTTAATATTTTTGATCTCGTCTCTTCTGTACTTTCCTCGTAAGTGCTTTGTGCATTGTCTTGATCAAAGAATTTGTTTGTCTTTCTTTCTTGCATTTTGTTTTTTATGTGGGTGAATCTAGGAAGATTATCCATTATATCTTGTGCATTTTCTATTATTGTTGCACCATTTTTTATCAGTAAATTTGTTCCTTTTGATCTGGGGTCTAGTGGAAATCCTGGTACTGCAAAAACCTCTTTTCCTTGCTCCAATGCTAACCTTGTAGTGATTAATGACCCGGAATTGTAACGTGCTTCTATTGCAGCTACCGCTAAACTTATACCTGCAATTATCCTATTTCTTTGGGGGAAGTTTTGAGTCATTGGCTTGGAATACAAGGGCATTTCAGACATTATAAGACCCTGTTCTGCAATCTTATTATATAAATCGGCGTTTTGCAGTGGATATATGTTATCTACTCCGCCTGCTAAAATAGCTATAGTATTTGGTATAGATGCTTGATGTGCTGCGGTATCTATTCCTTTTGCCATTCCAGAGATTATGCACATATTAAATGATTGCGATAGATCTTCAGCTATATGTTTTGTAAGATTTACCGCATTAAGAGACGCATTTCTTGATCCTACTATTGCTATGCAATCTTTTTGCGCGAGTTTTATGTTTCCTTTGTATGTAAGCAAAGGGGGGCAGTCTTCTAAATGTAGTAAAAGTTTTGGATAATCTTCATCTTCAAATGATATTATGTGCGCTTTTTCTTTTTCCAAAGATTCTAGTTCATCTGTTGCTTCATTTTTTGAACATATCTTTATCGGTTCATCTTTCCCCCCTCTTCTTGCGCAATTTTGCAAATTTTCTAATGCTTTTTCTGGACTGCCAAACATTTCCAGTAACTTAAAAAAAGTTCTTGGGCTGATATTTTCGCTTCTTATTAGCCTTAGAAATGATATTAATCTGTTAGAACGAGAATTTTCCATTTACCATAGTTTAGATTTCTATGTAACAGTTACGATACCACGCTATCTATTAAAATAGCCTTAAGGCAGAGTAGGATAATACATATTATTTGTCTACATAAGCCATTCTTTTTTGTTGTGTTCGATGGTACAATTGCTCAGGTGAGTTACATGCTTTTCTACATAGAGTTTTATACTAAAAAATTTATGAGGTTACACAATCCTTTTGTTTTAGCTCAATCTTGGGAAAGTTTAAGCGAGCATGAATTAGGACAATTGAAGAAAGATTTGAAAATTCAGTTGGCGTTTATCAAGTCTGCCATTGATGATAAAATGTTCTCTGATGAGCAGGTGGCACACATAGAAGCTTGGATGATTAGAATGAAAGATAGCTTTTTTACTTTGGATATAAAAAAAGAATATTTAGAGATTGTAGAGAGTTGTGAATAGCTTAATATCTTTACAAAAGGGTGTTTTTATAAGACAATCAGGCCCATGCGTGTTTGTATGAAGGATTCAACTTTGTTTCTGTTATACAAGTAGTAGCATTTAAGTAGTAACATTTTGAATTGAAAATGTTTGTACATTTCTCTATATTTTGAAAATTTCTTGATTCGTGAGATTAAAACTACGTCGCCCTAAATCTATTTTTCTTGCTGCTATAGCGGGTAATGTACTCGAATATTACGATTTTACTGTTTATATAGCTTTTTCTCTTGATATAGGTAGGGTTTTCTTTCCGTATAATTCTGATTTATCTCAGGTGTTATATGCATTAGCTGGATTTGCTGTTGGTTTTATTGCCAGGCCTTTAGGTGGGATTTTTTTTGGCTATATAGGAGATAAGTTTGGAAGAAGGGCTGCACTGTTATGCTCTGCTTTTGGCATGACTTTCGCTACTTTTGGTATAGGAGTACTGCCTTCTTATCATGCTATTGGTAAAATATCATCTGTTTTATTGTTTTGCTTTAGAGTAGTTCAAGGGTTTTGCATTAGTGGAGAAGGTACTGGTACAGCTATTTTTGTTTTGGAGCATAATAATTCTAGAAAAACTGGATTAATTTCTGGTTTGGTTCATGGAACAAATATAGCAGGGACGTTTCTTGCTACCTTAGTTGCATTGGGTTTGAGATGTTATCTTGGAGATTTTGAACATTTTTGGAGGATAGCATTCTTATTTGGTGGTGTTTGTGGCTTTGTTACAATGTATTTAAGAATGCGTGTATCGGAGACTCCTATTTTTCGTAAAATGCAAGTTATAAAGCGTAAAAAGAGATATAGCCTATTTTCTATAATGCGTTCTAGTTGGAGAAAAATGATTCTTACTTGTGCTACTGGTGCTATGGCAAGTAGCGTTGTACAGATTATAAAGGGTTACGTGTATGTTTATTATCAAAATATAATGAATTTATCTTCAGAGGTATCTTTGCTATATATGATGTATGCTTCCTTATTTTTAATAGTCAGTATGGCGCTGTGGGGTCATTTGATAGATAGGTTTGGTGGGATTAAAATTTTGATATTATCTGCGTTGATGATAATCGTTTTTTCTATACCGGCACTGACATTAATGTCGCAACCGGAAATGGCTAGTCATATTTTGGCTTTGACTTTATTGGGTATTGTTGCAGGCGCTGCATCTTCTTCCGCGTATTCTTTTGTTATTACTCTCTTTGAACCATCGCAAAGATTTTTTGGAGTATCTGTTAGCTATAATTTAGGTATTGCTTGTTTTGGTGGTACTGCTCCTATTATATCAAGAGTATTAGTAGATTATATGAAGGATGTTTCTTCTCCTGCTTATTATATGATGGCTGTCAGTTTAGGATTTTTGCTGATATTTTGTATTTTTTACAGATCTTCAGCGGAAAAAATGGTTGTACAAGACAAGTAAAGCTTTTTACTGATAGATCTTTACAGAGATGTGTTTTTTCTTTCCAACACTTATAATGATTGTCTGTTTATCGTTACACGTTATGTTTTGTGACGGATTTAACACTTTTATCCCATCAATTTTTACAGCTCCTTCTAGTATTAGTCTTTTTGCTTGAGAATTAGACGATGCTAAGCCTGATAACTTCACAATTTCGTATGCTGATAAAATCCCTTTTGTCAGGTTTTTATTTATTTTGATTATTGGTAGTCCTTGAACTGAATGGTCTTTTGTATCGATATTAGCAAATACATTCAAAGAAGTTTGTAATGCTTCTTGTGCTAATTGTTTACCATGGCATAAAGTCGTAATTTTGAGCGCTAAACATTGTTTAGCCATATTTTTATCTTTTTGTGCCATTTTCTTTAAATCACATTCTTCTTCTTCGCTATATTCTCCATATAATTTCGCAAATCTTATTATGTCTTTATCTTCTATATTTCTCCAATATTGAAAATATTCATATGCGTTTAGCAATTCTTCATTTAACCATACTGCTCCTTTTTCTGATTTTCCCATTTTTGTTCCAGAGGAAGTTGACAGCAAAGGCAATGTAAGTCCGTATACTTTTTTATTCAAAATTTTGTGTATCAACTCTACTCCAGCGATTATATTTCCCCATTGATCACTTCCTCCTATTTGCAGAGAACAATCGTACATTTTATTTAAGTGCAAAAAATCTAGGCTTTGCAAGATAGGATAATTAAATTCCAAAAACGATATGTGAGATTTGGAATTTAACCTATTTTTTACGGTCTCCATAGATAACATTTTGCTTAAAGAGACGTATTTTCCGTACTCTCTTAGTACATCTAGATATTTTATTGTTCCGAGCCATTGATCGTTATCTACTAAAACTGCAGAATTCTTTCTTCCATCAAAATCTACGAATTTTGATATGGATTTTTTTATACCTTCAGCATTTTTGTCTATCGCGCCGTATTCTAACATTGGTCTAGTTTCCGTTTTTAGTATGGGATCCCCTATTTTGCTTGTAGCTCTACCTAGAAGAATAATGGGTTTATTGCCATATTTTTGTAAAAATCTAGTCAACATTAATGTCAACAAATTTCCTATATGCAAAGATGGAGCTGTGCAGTCAAACCCAACATAAAACGTTACTTTTCCTTCTGCAAGGAGATCGAAAAGTTGGTTTTCATTAGTGCATTGATATATGAATCCTTTGGATCTAATGCTATCTGTAAAGCCTTTACAATTTGACATAATTGTAATTGATATATTATTACAAAATTTTTAAAATGTTTGTGTAAATTGTCTTTGAGAGGATTTCTTGAGATAGATAGATACTATAGAGACGATTAATACAGTCGTTATACAAGCTGAAAAAAAGCAAACCGAGTATATTATAGCTCCCATTTTTGCAAGTTTTACTGTAGTGAAGCATGCTGCTATGCATGATATGCATCCACATATTTGTCCTGATATTCTAGCTTTATAGGTGTTTTTTGCAGTTTGTTTCGATAAAGAGTTTTTGACTTGTTGTTCTAGATACGTCATTTCTAAAATTTTTGCAAATGAGCCAGGACTCATTTCTTCGTATGCCGCAACAACTTCTACAGGGGGAAGAATTTTCCCTATGTTTGTGTTATATCCTCTTCTTTTGTCTTGTTTTGTCTTTGTAAACCCTTTGTTAAGAGAATTATTTTTCTTATAAAAGAAATTTTTTGAATCTTTTCGTGCCATTTATTTTTTTTGTAATTCGTATATATCTGTTTTGGTAAGTGTAGAGAGATTTAATGTGGATGAGTACTCATGCATTGACACGTAGTGACATTTGTATATGGAAAAATTCTCTATAAATCCGATAATAAAATGTTTAATTATTCTTTCCATACTATGTTTATTACTTAATGTATCCTTGTTTTGCAAAAATTGTGTTCATTATTAAAACGACCTTTGCACATTTCTATAGTTTTATCACATCCAGGCTTGAGCTTAATTTCTTCTTTCCGTTCTAAAATACTTTCTGCATAAGCTTTCCAAAAAGATGTACCTACAACAACCTTGTCCAACCTTGTACCATCTTTTTCTCCCATAGAAGTATGTTGTAATATTAATACATCGTTCTTGTCAATTGTTGCATAACCTCTGCTGTAGTATCCTACCTCTAGATTAGTTTGTATTGGTACTTGTATTGTTATCACACTGCCCTTTATGGAAACTATTCTATATGATTTTTCAAAAAGTTTCATATTAACTGTACAATTTTGATCTCCTAAAGATGCTTGACAATCTTGAAAAAGGTATATGAGAGCATGTTTTTTTAATTTATGTAACTCTGATTGTAAGAATATTTTGAATCGCAAAAAAGAACTTTCGACTTTTACGCAATAATATTTTCCTACTGAAGAGATGGTTTCAGCTTCTGCGTTATACATATCTATTTGTATGTAAGCGTTCAATAAGGTCAGCTCTGTCCTTATTCCTTCCATACTAAATATGCCTTCTAGTATTGCAGAATTTTCACCTTTTGAATCGAGAACTATTTCTGTTACATCGATATCAGAGTGGGAACTGTACCTTAAATTTTGTTTATCTACTACTATATCTTGTTCAGCATTGCAAAATAGCAAAGGTGTATTGTTTTGTTTTGTTATAGTAAAGAGATAAAATACATTACTAGGTAAACTCATAAAATTTTTAAAAACTTATTTATTACAAAAGAATTTCAAGCAAGCTGCAGTTTTTTACTTTTACCATATTGTCAATTCTAGATTCATATTCTATTTGATCGTTATTGAACCTGACTGGTATATAAAATGAGAAATATGTTCTAATAAGGGCTGGGTTTAACTCTTTTTTAAAGACTAACAATTTTTTTTCTGTATCAAATTTGAAACTTTCTTCTGGTAGCTGCTTTTCTTCATACAGTACCCTTATTGTTTCTTTTATTGGTGTAAGTATTATTCTATAGGTAGCTTGGCTTTCTTTTTGTTGTATATCAGAATATTGTTTTGCTAAATAAAAGGATTTATCGTCTTGTTGAGATGGTATAACTTGTTGATTTTCTGCCATATGATCTGCTACATCCATAAACAAGAAGGCGTTATGTTTTCCTTGCCTTGCGCAAAAAAATTGTAGTAACAGATTAATCTGTGCATGTGTTAGAAGACAATTGTCTATTACATATTTGTTTATTGGTCTTCTATGTCTTGCAAGTCTTGCCTCTCTGCCTCTAAAAGTTCGTATTACCTGGGTGTCAAATGTTGGACCTCCTGAGATAAAAGTTGACAGAAATTTTGGCAAAAGCGTTTCTTGTATTGTTATTGGGTTATTGAAATACATTTTTCTTTGATTTGTTTGAGATTATAAAACCTGAAAAGTTGTCATAATTAAATATTCAAGAGACATTCTAATTGCCGTTTTATCCTCACCATGTGATAAGGTGGATTTATTAAAGGATAATTGAGTTAGTGCAAAAATGCCTTTTACATTTTTCTCTATCACTGGTGTTTTTTCTAACCTCTCATCTATCCTCTCGCACTTAAGTGAGTCTAGAATTTCGTTAGCAAGTTGCGATAACAATTGCCTTTTAATATCAAATATTTGTATGTTTAGCAGCATTTCGTAACAAGGTAGCGTTGTTGGCATTGATTGTACATTTGTAACAGATGTTATTATTAGTGGATATGTACTGTTCTCTTGTTGTTGCAGGAATACTTTTGCATTTGACTTACGTACTTCATTAATCGATAGCAAATGTTCTTTTATTTTATTTTCTATGTCGAAAATAATTTCAAAAATGCTCATTATTATACCTACTATGCGTTGTTATAAGGTGCAGGTGTTGCAATAATATTTAGGAATCTGTTCTGATCGTTTAGATTAGAAATATCTCTTATTTTAAATAGATAATTGTCCATCTTTATATACATCGTGTTTGATATATTTTTCATATATCTAATTTGAAATAGGTGATACGGGTTCGTAATTGTGTTGCCAAAGTTTATATTGTGCATGATGCTGAGCATTGTTGTATGTTTTTCGTGATGCGCTTGTACGGTTGTTATTACTGTCCATGATGATTCTTTTTGATGTTCTGTTAGATGTATTATATGTATTTTTTTCTTTAGAGATTTAGGTATTTTAGAGATACTCATATCTGAATTTTTCTATGTGATTGGTATAATTTAGCAGCCGATGGAATGGAAAATTCTGCAATAGAACTTTGGTTGTCGTACATGTCACTTATATGTTGCAAGATCCCTGCAAGTATATATTTTGGGGCTAAATGATATAGCCCAGTTACCGCTATCTTAACCTCAATTATTTTATCTATCTCTATGTTGCAAAGGTTTAAAAATCCACGTTCTGGGGTAAATTGTACTAAATTGTTATGTACTTTTTCTCCCTCGCATAGCACTTCTTGTACAGCTGCTTCTATATATGTATTTACCTTTACGTCTCTTTTTATGCCGCAACGTATTTTATAGGTAATTATTTGATCTATTAGCTGCTGGTTAAGATAATCTTCAGCATAATCTACTGCGCATTGTAGTAGATCCGTAATTACTTGTGTCTCTACTTCTTGCCCTTCACTAATCCACAGATGTTTTTTAATTGTATCCAAAGTTATTAACTTTAGGTAACTGGCGTTTTGTGTTGTTCGAGTTTGAGTTAAAACTTTAGAATTTTTTTCACTTAAGTGGTAATGTATCATAACTAAATTGATCTGCGAATTAGTAAAATTTATGGCATTTTTGGCTATTGACCTGGGTTGTATCTAAGTCCTACAACTGCATTTGGATCTATTATCTCACCTCCAGTTTTTTTAACAGCGTAGAACACTACAAATGGTTTTTGTGTAAACGGATCTCGTTGTATTGAAATGTTATCACTGTCCACTATTTTGTACGCGGATTTAAAGTCTCCAAATAAGATCAAAGGTTCGGATGGAATTTCCTCTCCTTCTTGTGGAAATTTTGGCATTTTATCGCAGCATACGACGTTTTTTCCTAATAGCGTTTCTGGCACGTCGGCTCCTAACTGAGGTTGCCACAGGAATCTTCCAGCCGAATCTGCAAGTTTTTGAATTTCCGACAAAGTACTTCTGTGCATTAAAAACGAAGCATTATGGTGGTAAGTGTCACTTAATTTGTTGCACAGATTTACTAGTGTAGAGGTGTCTATTTTTCTACCAGTTATTTCTCTTTCTTTTCTTTTTTCTTCTGACAAAAATATTTTCATAATACCAGTGGGGCTTACTATAACTTGAGCAGCTGCATCTCCTACTTTACAATTTCCTCTTATGAAACTTTCTTCTTCTTTATCTGCAAAGCTGCAGCTTAATTGTTCATGTAACCATTCTTCTACGTTTACACATGGATCGTCTATTAAGGTCTGGGAAATTTTTGGTTGACTGTAAATTTGGTGTGTTATTATTCTTTGCATTCTTATGCTAGCAGATTCTGTTATAGGTCTGTTATCTGTTTCTCCTACCCAACCACACGCGAATTTTTCTTCTTGTATTGGTAAATCTAGAGCTGTGCCTGATATTTCTTCTACAGATGCCAATTTTCTCATCGCACATAAAGCTCTTACACTGCTTTGTATTTCCTTTTTTACAGGTATTGAGACGAGAATTCCTGTACCATCTTGGCTAAGTCCGGAACTAATGTGTGCTGATTTGATTCTTACATTATCATGCACATTTCCTTTTCTTATATAGTCCAAGAAATGCTGTCTTGCAGATTTGTCATTGGTATTTTGGTTGTGAATGTATGGCCTTTCTTGGCTTGTAATTAAGTTGGTATATTTTTTTTCTAGCAAGTTTAATTGATTGCGTACTTGTTCGTCTGTTTTTTGTTGATTATCGTGAAAATGTTTCCAATTTTCGGTAAGAGTAGAGATTTGTTTAGATATATCTGTCATACAATTTTACTTTTTTGTGTAGTTGTTAAGTGGTCAAAGTAAGCTGGTTAATTCTTGTGCTGTATTAATAAGATTTGTCAAAGAATTGATTTCGTTTTGAGATGAAATATCTTCTATTTTTGCCATTGTGTTTGCTGGAAACGTTACTACGCTAATTTCATGTAGCTCGGTTTCATATATCTCATTAAAACCTTGAGGATTGAAAAATGTCTTTTCTGGATTTGGTATTATTCCAACACTTAATCCTTGCACTATTCCTGATGTAATTAAGGTTATTGCTTCTTTTCCTGTATCGGTTTCTTTGACTATTGAAGCTGTTATCAGCAATCCATGTGTATCTTCTTGTGCTGATATTATTTTTCCTATTGGTTTTGTCGCGTCATGTTGCCATAGTAATTTGAATGTATTATCGTTCTTCTTTTGTAAACTTTTTTTAAATGCTCCAGGCATCAACATATCTTGCGCTTGGTCTACGTGTTGAAAAACACTTGCATATCCTTTTATGTACATTGTTTTCTACAAATATTTTTTTATTTGATTTTCTTATACCAATATGAAACCCTATCGCTAATACTTTATTTTAAAAATTAGTATGAAATTTTTTCCGTTCTTATTTGAATGTAGTTTTTTTGTTTTCATTTTCACCTCTTTAAAAAATAGGATTTGTATACATGCGAAAAGTTGTTCTTACAGGTGATAGGCCTACAGGAAGGTTACATTTAGGGCATTATGTAGGCTCTTTGCAAAATAGAATTAAGTTACAAAATGAAAATCAGCAATACATTATGGTAGCTGATATACAAGCCTTGACCGATAATGTTGAGCGTGTTGGTGTAGTTTCTAAAAATATTGTAGAAATCGTAAAAGATTATTTAGCTGTTGGTTTAATACCTGAGCAAAATTGTATTTTTTTGCAGTCGTGCATTTCTGCAATAGCCGAATTGAGTATTTTGTTTTTAAATATGGTCAATATTTCTAGATTGGAAAGAAATCCAACTGTAAAGGAGGAAATAAAAAAGAAATATCGTTCTGGGAATGTTCCTGCTGGATTTTTATGTTATCCAGTTAGTCAGGCTGCTGATATTTTAGCCTTTGGATCTGATATTATTCCAGTAGGATCTGACCAATTGCCAATGATAGAACAAACAAATGAAATAGCTCGTAAGTTTTCAAGGTTATATAAAAAAGGAGTATTAAAAGAAGTAACTCCTCTTTTGGGAACAGTAAGTCGTTTACCTGGTATAGACGGTAAGAATAAGATGGGTAAATCTCTTAATAATGCGATTTATCTAAGTGATAGTGATGATGATATTTGTAAAAAAGTTCTATCTATGTTTACAGATCCTGATCATATAAAAGTTAGCGATCCAGGGAAAGTGGATGGAAATGTAGTGTTTGCTTATATGGATGTTTTTTTTCAAAATAAAGAAGAGTTGGAATCTATGAAGGCACATTATAAAAAAGGAGGATTGGGTGATACTGTAATAAAAAACATCCTTTCTAAGGTGTTAATAGATTTAATTTCTCCCATGCGTGAGAAAAGAGAAACTATTTCTGATGAATATGTTTTATCCTTACTCTCATGTGGTACATCTGCTGCAAGAAAAGTAGCTGATAATACTTTAATAGAAGTAAAAAAAGCTATGGGAATGTTTAGGCTTTAAAGGCAGTTATGCGTGTTATATTAGTATTTCGTATTGCTTTTCGTTATTTCTTTTCAAAAACTACGGATCGTGCAGTGTCGGTTGTGTCTTGGTGTTCAATCTTGGGGATATTAATAGGTGTGTTTTCTTTGATAGTGGTCTCTTCTGTTATGAGAGGATTTAAAGAAGAGTTGATAGCCAGTATAGTATCTCTTAATGGGGAAATGAAAATTACCAATAAAGGTGGCTTGTATAATTATAGAGAGATTCTAGATAAGCTTCGTGCATTGGATTTTGTTTCTAGCACGTCTCCAGTTTCTAGTTGTTATGGTCTTGCCGTTTCTTCTTTTTCTCATGTACCAATTATTGTGAGAAATATAGCTGCGAGCACGCCAAAACTCTTTCAAGGTGACTTGTCAGAGCTTGATTCTGAAAACAGCATTGCTATAAGTAAAAGTATGTCTAGTGCGCTTGCAATAAAAATCAATGATAAGTTTACAATTGCAGGATTTACTGATGTTACCAAAAATAAAGATGTTACAGTTAAAGCAATTTTTTTTGATTCTGGTGTTGATGCTTGGGTTGCCTTGGTGCCTTTTTCCTTTGCTAAATCTTTTACTGGAAAAGGGGATTGCGCATCTTATATAGAGGTTTGTACTAAAATTCCAGATCGTATAGACTTTTATGCGAACAAAATCAAAAAAGATATATTAACCCCAGGTTATAGTATATTGACTTGGAAAGATAGTAATCCTGAGCTTATGAAAGCTATTGCTACCGAAGGAGTTGCAATGTTTGTTGTTTTAGGTTTAATCATACTAGTTGCTACTTTCAGTGTCTTTTCTAATCTCTTTGTGGTAGTTCGTGGAAGAATGAGAGAGATATCTATATTAAAGACTATGGGTTTTTCTAAAAGTAGCATTATGTCAGTTTTTATCATTTTTGGTATGTTGTCTGGATTTATAGGTTCTAGCATAGGAATGTTTTTATCCTGGTGCTTTTTGTATAACGCAAATTACATAAAATCAATTTGTGCTAAGTTTATTCATATCAGGATAATGGAGATGATATTTTACTTCTTAGATAGACTTCCTGTTTCTATGAACTACATGGATTATGCTTATGTAAGTTTTTTTACTTTAGCTTTAGCATTTATTTCCACTTTATATCCTTCGTATAAAGCTGCTCAAATGTGTCCGTCTGATGTTTTGTATTCTGATTAGTATGCTCTCATGCATGTAATTCAATTAAGAGATATTTGTTACAAGTATCAAGGGTGCAAAGATGACGTGTTACGAGGGATTAATTTCACATTAAAAGACAAGAGTATTGTGAGTATTATGGGTAATTCTGGTAGCGGTAAATCTACTCTTCTTAGTATTTTAGGTGCTATAGTTTCTCCTTCTTCGGGTACTGTAAATATATGTGGTGTGGATGTTACAAAGCTGAATGATGATAAAGTTACGACTTTTCGTTCTGGTAATATAGGATACGTTTATCAAAATCATTGCCTTTTGAAAGATTTTTCTGTGATAGAAAATGTAGCATTGCCTTTGCTTTTACAAAATGTGAAAGAAAGTAAATCTTATGATGACGCTTTATCAGTTTTGAAAAGTCTCAATATTGAATATACTGCTAATAGATTTCCTTCAGAATTATCTGGAGGCGAGCGTCAAAGAATTGCTATAGCAAGAGCTATTGTAAATCGTCCAAAGGTTATTGTTGCTGATGAACCAACTGGTAGCTTGGACGAGTCTCAGTCTGTTAACGTTTTTTCTCTATTGTTGAAGTTGGTGCGTTTATATAATATCTCTTGTGTAGTGGCAACACATAACTTAAGCTTGGCACATATGACAAATGTAGTATATAATCTTAAGGATGGAGTGCTTAGTAGTTAATATCTACTTAATTGAAAGCATTCTTTTTTTTAGTAAATTTGTCTTTGCTCAAGCGCCGGTTTAAACTGTTCTAGTTTTTATTCGTACAAGGGCTTTTGGAAGGAGTATAGCTCAAATGGGAGAGCGTCGGTCTCCAAAACCGGAGGTTGCAGGTTCGATCCCTGTTGCTCCTGCTTTATTCTTTGTTATTTATATAGTGTGTTGTTTTATCATGATTGTTAAGTGCTCCAGGTTTTTTTTAGATGTTTTGTCTGAGGTGAAAAAGATTAGTTGGTTTCCTAGTAAAGATCTTTTTGGTGCTTCTTTAAGGATTGTTGTTATTGTTGCATGTGCTAGCGTTGGCTTTTTGTTTATTGATTGGTGTGCTAAACATCTTGTTACATGGTTTATTGCTTTTTAGCGCTGTATGATTAGGGTTGTAGCTTTTATTTATGCTTTTGGTTGTGATATTTTTAAATTATTCTAGAAGAATTTGTGAAAAATGGGAAAACGATGGTATGTACTTCAGGTCACTGCTGGCTCTGAGAGAATTATAAAGGATAGCATTTTGGAAAAAGCTGCTAAAAGTAATATGCTTGAGAGTTTTGGTGATATTTTTATTCCGTCTATTTTTGTGCATGAGGTCAAACGTGGCTATAAAGTGAAAGTAGAAAAAAAGATTATGCCTGGGTATATGTTTATTAATATGGAAATGTCAGATTCTGCATTGTCATTGGTAACAAATATTCCTAGAGTAGCAGAGTTTTTGGGTCAAAAAGAACCGACCGCTGTTAGTGAAGAAGAAATGCAAACAATATTATCAGAGGTGGAAAGGCAATCTAGTAACGCTGCTTTACCTAGTATTTTAGATGTTGGTACTTCTGTAGAAATTTTAGATGGACCTTTTGAGTCTTTTAAGGGTAAGGTGAGTGCGGTTGATGAGGTAAAAAATAAAGTTACTGTAGTAATAAGTGTTTTTGGAAACGATACTGTTATTACTACAGACGCAAGCTGTGTAAAAAGAGCTTGAAAAGCTTGTTTGCTTACTTTAGAATCGCTCATGCGTGTTTAATGTAATTACAGTTTTGTTTAAATGTCTAAGAAGGCTACTCGTGCCGTATCAGCCTATATAAAGTTGACGATAAAAGCTAAAAGTGCTTCTCCAGCTCCTCCTGTGGGACCCGCTCTTGGTCAGCATGGTCTGAATATTATGGAATTTTGTAAAGGTTTTAACGATAAGACGAAAGATATGTCTGCGGATATGCCAGTTCCTGTTATTATAGAGGTGTATAAGGATAGGACTTTTTCTTTTCTTATTAAGACCCCTCCTGTGTCTTATCTTTTGATGAATGCTGCCGGTATTTCTAAGGGGTCGGCTGAAGTGGGAAGAAAAGATCCTGTGGGTTGTGTGTCTCGTGATCAATGTGTAGAAATTGCAAAGCAGAAGATGGAAGATTTAAACGCTCATGATATAGATCAAGCTGTTAAGATTGTGGAAGGGTCAGCTCGATCAATAGGAATTGTTGTTAAATAGGTTGATTATTGTGGAAAAGAAGTTGTCAAAGAATATGAAAGCTACAGCTGCAATTATAAGTTCTGCTAAAAGCTGTTCTGTGTTAGATGCAATAGATGCTATACAAAAGTCGGCATTTGTGAAGTTTGATTCTACTTTGGAAGTGGCGCTAAAACTTGGTATTGATGCTAAACAGTCTAATCAATCTGTAAGGGGAGTTGTCTCACTACCTGGAGGTACTGGTAAATCTATTAGAGTGGCTGTCATATGTAAAGATCCGTCTGCAGTAAGTGTTGCCAATGCTGATATAGTTGGGTCTAACGATTTGATTGATGAAATATCTGCAGGTGTTATAAATTTTGATGTTTGTATTGCCACCCCTGAAATGATGGGACAACTTGGTAGGGTGGCTAAAATTTTGGGTCCTAAGGGGCTTATGCCTAATCCTAAATTAGGGACTGTTGCAACTGATATTGTTAAAGCTGTTAATAACGCTAAATCTGGTCAGGTTGAATTTCGCTCTGATAGAGGTGGTTCGGTATGTGTTGGTGTTGGTAAACTTTCTTTTTCAAAGGAAATTCTTGCTGAAAATGTTAAGGTGTTGGTAGATGCGGTTTTGCAAGCGAAACCTTCTTCTACAAAAGGTGAATATTTAAAACGGATGTTTCTTTCATCTACAATGGGCAAGAGTGTAAGGATTGATATATCCGAAATTTTGAGCTCGAAGAACAAGGCTTAACCTCGTAATTAAAAGAAGTTGTATTTATATAAGTATATGAAGGCTAAAAAAGAAGAAATAGTTGACGAAGTTTCAAGTATATGTAAAGAGCATAATTCATTCGTAATTTTAAGTTATTCTAGTTTGGATATGGCGAAAATTTCGAATATAAGGTCTACTTTGCGCAAAAAAGATAACGGTATCAAGATGGTCAAAAATACTTTGGCCCGTGTTGCTGTTAGAAATACTGATTTAAGCGATGTATCAGAATATTTTAAGGGGTGTTCTGCTGCTATAGCTTATTCTTCTGGTGATCCAGTTCATTTTGTGAAAGATGTATGTGATTTTCAGAAGTTGTATTCTGGACACCTATCGATTTTAGGAGGGGTGATAGATGGACAGGTTTTGAGTGCGTTGCAGGTGGAAAGCGTTGCTAAAATGCCTCCTATAGAACAACTTTACGTACAATTTACTAGATCGCTTGCTTCTCCTTTACTTGAGTTGACTCGGGTATTAGGTGCGCCGGCAAAGCAGTTGGTGAATTTACTTGAGGTATATTCTAAAAATATTTAAATAAATTATAAAAGTAGTTTTTATGTCAAAAAGTGTCGTACAGTCCATAGTTGATCAAGTAATGGATATGAAAATGATGGATGTTGCAGAGTTAGTTCAATCTATGACAGAGGAATTGAAAAAAAGAGGAATAGATCCTACTCCAGTTCCGACTGCAGTTGTTGCTGCTGCGTCTTCATCTGATTCTGATTCAGCTGCTGCTGCTAGTTCATTTGATGTGATTATAGCTGGAGTTGGTGATAAAAAAATGCAGGTTATTAAAGAGGTGCGTACTATTACTTCTTTAGGATTAAAAGAGGCTAAAGATTTAGTTGATAGTGCTCCTGGGGCGTTGGTTAAATCTGCTCTTAGTACTGAAGAGGCAAATAAGGTTAAAGAGCAATTAGAGTCAGCTGGTGCACAGATTACTTTAAAAGCTTCTGCATAATTTTAAAAATATGGGGCCGAGTAGCAAAGTGGTAATGCAGGGGACTGCAAATCCCCTATACATCGGTTCGATTCCGATCTCGGCCTCTCTTCTCTTCTCTTCTATATATAAGAATATTGCTTTTGGTCTTTCTTTTAGCATAATTTCTTTCCTATCTGTATCGATTCGCTATTGTGTATAAATTCCTTTATATTACTAACTTTGAAATAAGGCACTATAAGAATCACAAAAGCCAAAATAATAAAGACTGTAATTAATATCGAAGACAACATGCCTATCACAACGTCCCGAGAGGGGTTGTGATACTCATCTGCCATAGTAGGAATGACACTAAATCCAGAAAATAGCAAGACCCTATTAAAGCTCTATCAAAACCAAAGGAGATATCGATTTTAGCTCTCGTACATTTCATATTCTGTTAGTTTTATTTCTGTTTTTTTGTGTATATTTGGGGTTAAGTCATTGTTTTTTTGTGTCTGGTTGTAAAATCTTACATTTATATAGTTTTAGTTATAGCTATTCGATGTTAATATGTGTTTAGTTTATCTTCTGTACTTGCTCAACAAGTGCTTGTTGTTATAATGCTTTTTATAGCTGATGACATTTGAGTGATGGGCTGTACTTAGAATTTGTAAATAAAAAAGGAAGTTTAATGAATAAATCTGAATTTATATCTTTTATTGCAGAAAAGAAAGGTATGACGCGTGTAGAGTCTGAAAGCGCGTTGAATGCCGTTATAGACTCTATTACTAGTGCGATAGAGCTTGGAGAGAGTGTTAATCTGGTTGGTTTTGGTGCTTGGCATGTAGTAGATCGGGATGCCAGAATGGGACATAACCCTAAGACAGGTGAAAAGATGCAAATTCCAGCTTACAGTCATCCAACTTTTAAAGCTGGTCAAAGGCTTAAAGATGCTTGTAATCAGGGAGGGGGGAAAAATCGAAAAAGTGTTCGTAAATCTAAATAAATCTCAAATCACATAAAAACTTGTTGTATGTCTGAAAACTATGAAGGGCAAGATGATGCGTATGCCACTGTTGGCCATATTGCCCCAAATTTTTCTTGTAGTGCTGTTATGCAAGATGGAACAATTGAAGAATTGAATCTCAAAGCTTTTACCAAAGGGAAAAGTTGTGTGTTATTCTTCTACCCTGCAGATTTTACATTTGTATGTCCTTCTGAAATTATAGCTATGGACAGGCGTATAGAAGAGTTTAATAATAGAAATTGCTGTGTGATAGGAGTCAGTGTTGACTCTCAATTCTCTCATTCAAAGTGGCGAGAAATGTCTCCAAAAGAAGGTGGTATAGGCCCTGTCAAATTTCCTTTGGTTGCTGATATTAATAAAGATATTTCTCTTGCTTGGGGAGTGTTGTCTGATGAAGGAGTAGCACTACGTGGTACCTTTATAATTGACCAAGAATCTATTATTCGTCATGCGTCTATTAACGACCTGCCTATTGGACGTAACATAGATGAGTATCTTAGAATACTTGATGCTCTAGATCATTTTAAAAAGCATGGTCAAGTATGTCCAGCAGGTTGGACAGCTGGTAAAGACGCCATGGAACCTACAAGTGATGGAGTAAAGCGTTACTTAAGTAAAAATTCTGATTCTTTGTGAAAATAGGTTTTCTTTTCTAAAGAGTATAGTAAGAAGATTTGCTTTTTAATGAATTAAAAAAGGGTGATGGGAATTTCCCACTCACCCTTTTTTGGTACACATTTTTTATACAACTCGCCCACTGTTATGAGCTGTCGTTGTAGTTTTTCTCTTATGTCTGATTTCGTTTGATAATTGTTCTACAGTTAATGCAATAACGCAAAAATTCTCTTCTAATGATCACCCCCTCTCCTTAACTGTTTAACTCTCTCTCTATCAAAGAAGTGATAATTCTACTCTCTTCTTAGCATCGTCTATTGTTTCCACTTTTGCCTTAACGATTTCTCCTACAGATATTTTTGCAATTTTTGCTGCGTTATGCTCGTTTTTATCTACGACTACTAAAATTGTATGGTCTGCCTTTACTAAGACTCCACCTTTATCATCTTTATTTTCTACAAGACATTCTATTACACTGCCTACAGGATTCTTTTCTATAAAGCCATTATATAACTCTAAAGACATTTGTTTTATTCCCAATCTAAACCTTTCTTTATCAGGATTTACTTCGATTACCCTACATTGTATTTTTTCTCCTTTCTTGAATTGGCTTAATAAACCTTTGCCATCATTTTGCCAGGAAATATCGTACTCATGTATTAGTCCTACTAAGTCTTCTGTTAAAGTTACAAAGATACCAAAATTTGAAATGCTTTTTATAATTCCTGTCACTACGGATCCTACAGGATGTTCGTCTATAAATTTCTGCCAAGGCTTTTCTAAACATTGTTTTATGCTGAGAGAAACCCTATATTTATTTTGATCTATTCCTATTACTTTACATTTTACCTCTTGTCCTATAGAGAATTGATTCTTTATATTTACGTTATTTTTATCAGACCAGCTTATTTGTGAAACGTGAACTAATCCATCTATTTTGTTTTTTAGTTCCACAAAGAGCCCGTAATCTTCTAAGTTTGTTATTCTGCCTGTAACTATTTTACCTACAGCAAATTCTTCTTGTATTTCTTTCCAAGGTGTATTGTCCAGCTGTTTTATTCCAAGTGATATTCGCTTTGCTACAGGATCGAATCCTATTACCATTACTTTTATTGTTTCGCCTATTTGTAATACCTCTGATGGGTGATGTATTCTACTCCATGCTATATCTGTTATATGTACAAGCCCATCTGTACTGTTAAGGTCTATAAACGCTCCATAATCTGTTATATTTTTGACTACTCCATCTAACACCATTCCTACTTTTATTTCACTTAAAAGTTTGTCTTTTGCTTTAGACTTAAGCGATTCTATTACTGACCTTCTAGATACTACTATATTTTCGAGTTTTTTATCCATTTTCAATATGTGAAAATGTTGTTCTTCTTGTAATAAATGAGAAAGATCTTTTAATGGTTTTGTATCAATTTGACTTCCCGGTAGGAAAGCTACGACGCCCGCTATATCTACTGCGAGTCCTCCTTTTATCCTTCCAAATATCTTTCCTTTTACTACTCTTTTTTCGTTAAAGGCTTGTTCTAAAGGTCCCCAGGCTTCTTCTCTTACAGCTTTCTCTCTGCTTAAGACGGTATGGCCGTAGTAATTTTCTGATTCTTCTACGAACACGTCAACTTCATCTCCTAATTCTGGGTGCCCTGCAGACTCACCTAGTTCGAATTCGCTCAATGGTATTATGCCTTCGTTTTTTAAGTTGGCGTCTACTACAACGAAATTTTTATCTTTTCTTATTACTTTTCCTTTTACAACTCTACCTTGTAACGTATCACTTGTTTTTTCTTCCATTAAAGACAAGAAATCTGCTTCTACTAAAGGATTGATTGTCATATTTTCTAGAGCTGGTGCAAATCTTTCTTTTTTAAGCATTGAATAAGTTAAATTAAATAAAAATTAGGTTAAAAAAATACTATTAATTACTTGTTCAGTTTGTTATTACATAAGTAACTTCTTGTTTTTAATAAAACAACAGGCTGAAAGCAACAGCGTAATTCTAACTTGCATTTTGTAATTTGACCAGTTGTAAATGTAAAAAGCTATACTATGTGACAGTTTACGGATATCAGGTGAGGGAGATTGTCTGGTTAATATGTTAAAAGTTTCCACACTAGATGAATAGCAATTGTCAGTGCTGATGCCATTATGCCTGCTGCTATATCATCTAAAAGAATGCCAACAGTTCCTACGTATTTGTTATCGATTGTGCTTACAGGCGGTATTTTAAATATATCAAATATACGAAATAGTACGAAACACGTAATATAGAAGCATAATGTGTATTTAGTGTGCGTATGTAAAAAAGGTTGTAACACGTCAAAGCATACAAATACGCACCATTGCCCTACTACTTCGTCTATTATTATTTCCTTTGGGTCGTGTTTTTGCGTTGATTTAATGTACTTGTTTATGGATACAATGCTTATAACTATTCCAATGATTAAAGCCAAAAATTCATATTTTAATCTTTGGCTAAGTGATAAGTGATGAAGAACATGACTAAATATCAAATAGTGTGCTATGCATGATATAGCAGATCCAAGAGTGCCTGGTGCTGGTAGAAAGCCTATAGGCCCTAGAGTAGCTATTTTTACTAATACTCTTTTATCTGCTATCATCTAGTCCGGGTCTTTGATAAAAGGATAAACTGAATGCTCGTATCTCACGAATTTTTCTATAGTTACCTTTATTTATAGGTTTTGTCAAAATAATTTTTATAAATCTTTTAGAAAGTGATTATTAGCTGTTATTTTGTAAAGATGTTAATGAGTCTTATTTTTGTTGTACTGTTGTTTGTTTCAGTTGTATATTGTGTGCGGAAAATTCTCTGTCACAAAAACTTATCTTTTGGTACTATCTTACGATCTTGTGGCATAGGTAGCAAAGAATTCGAGCACATAGCACATTTAGGCTACGGTACTAGGTGTGTTGTATTTAAGCATGGAAAAAAAAATTACTTATTGCTATTAAGTAAAAATCAAAATCTTTTGCTGGATAAATATGAGGATACGTAAGACAGCGTTTATTGTTGGTTTTTTATTTGTTCTGTTATCTTGTAGCCTTTGTTTTGCCAGTCAAAATTCAGTTAATATCAATCTTGGCAATTTAGACGATGTTGTCTCTAGTACGTCGTTTAGTGGTAAAGTTATTCAGGTGTTTTTTTTGATAGGTGTATTAGGCATAGCACCATCGATACTAATAATGGTAACTTCTTTTGTTCGTATATCAGTTGTGTTTTCTATAGTACGTACCGCAATTGGGTTGCAAAACTCTCCTCCTACGCAAGTGTTAAATAGTTTAGCTTTATTTCTCACGCTGTTTATCATGTACCCTACATTTGAAAAATCTTACGATAATGGCATCAAACCTTTAGTGGAAGAAACTATCTCTTTAGATAAGGCAGTTCCTCTTATTATTACACCATTTAAGAGTTTTATGATGTCTAACACAAGAACGCAGGATATATCTATGTTCAAAAATATTGCAAAAATAGATAGCGTTAAAGAAGAAGTACCTATTCATGTTGTAATACCAGCGTTTTTGATAAGTGAGTTACGCAAAGCTTTTGAAATTGGCTTCCTTCTTTTTTTGCCTTTTCTCATAATTGATGTCATGGTATCATCCACGTTGATGGCTTTGGGTGTTATGATGATGCCTCCTGTTACTGTTTCTCTACCTTTCAAAATTATATTTTTTGTTTTGGTAGATGGATGGCATTTACTCGTAGGGAGTTTGATAAAAAGCTTTTATTGAAAGCTTATTTTTTCACTATTTGTAGCGATAATTTATGAAGACTATTTTTCGTATGCAACTAAGAACTCTGTTGTTCGTATGTTGTGTCTTTGTTTTTAGTACATCTTTTGCCGATAAGGCTGCTGTTGTTTCTCAGGCTACGCTAGATAAGGTAAAAAAGGCTTCTGTTACAATTCAAACAACTGTTTCGCAGCCTTGTTCCGATTTGTTCGGTGTAGGTACCTGTTCTGGATCTGGCTTTGTTGTGAACAAAAATATGGGTATCATTTGCACTAATGCTCATATAGTTGGTCGTGTTAATGTGCCAGATAATTTTGTTATTACATTTTATAACGGTAAAAAAGCTGAAGCAAAATTGCTTTACTTGGACAATTTTTGGGATTTAGCTTTCTTGAAAATTGCTCCTAAAGATATGTCAAATGATGTATCTCAGCTGTCTTTTTCACAGGCTAATTCAACAAAAGAAGGGGATAAGGTATTTTCTGTTAGTAATACAGAGTTAGCTTCTTTTTCTTTTTCCGAAGGGTATGTTAGTGATATATACAGTATTGGTGGCAGTATGCCGCAGCGTTCTTACACGATAAATAGTAATCAGGTAGGAGGTGCTAGTGGCTCTGCTATACTAAATACTTCTGGATCAGTTGTTGGAGTATTGTATGGTTGTGGAAAAACTTATGAACTTGCTTTAAATGGCGAGTATGTTAAATACCTGTCGCAGTTTCTGTCTGCTGGCAAAATTCCCGTAAGAAAGCATATAGGTGCTATTGTCTACACTTGTTCTTTGGATGACATGGTGAAATTCAACAAATTTCCTGAGGATATAGCATCTCAGTATATGAAGAATAATGAGAAAAGTAGAGGAAAAGTTCTTTTTGTTGATAGTATAATACCTGGTTCTCCTGCAGAGGGTATTTTGCAACCGGGTGATATCTTATGGAAAGTAGATTCTCATGCTCTTGGAGCTGATTTGCTCTCTTTTGACACTATCATGAATAAAGCAACTTCTCCTTTAAAATGTGTGGTATTTAGAGATGGGCAATGTTTAGATTTAAGTGTTCCTGTGTTTGATTTATCTAATTATTCTATAAAGAATATCGTCAACTTTAATGGTGCTAGATTTTTAGAAGCAGATCCTATTTTAGCTAGATATAAAGGTGTACCTTTGGGAAGCTTAATGTGTGGATATGTAGAAGATGGTAGTCCTTTTGCGTTACGTGGGAATTATACTAGGTTTTGTGGATTTTCTGTGCATGAAATAAATGGAGTTAAGGTTAAGTCTTTAGAAGATTTTTTAAGGGTAGCTAAAGGGTTAAAGAATTCTGCTGGATTTTCCATTCGTGGTATTTCTCGTGTACCTTTCCGTCCTTGGTATTTTATAACTGCAAGTGAAAATTTTTTCGCTACGGTGCGTTTAGGTCAAGACAATACTCTTGATGTGTATAATTTTGATTCCATGAGCTGTAGATGGATTAAGACATCTTATTAGTGTAAGGATTGTTTATGTAAAAATAAAAAACGTTTTGTATGGCTATTAAAAATATTGGTGACGAAGATTTTAAAAGTGTTGTAAATGAAGGCAGTGGGTATGTGTTAGTTGATTTTTGGGCTCCTTGGTGTAAGCCTTGTGTAGCTCTTTCTTCTATCTTGGAAGATATATCTCAAAAGTATTCTAATACTTTGTCTATTGTTAAAATGAATATAGACGATAACCCTTCTGTTCCTTCTGCGCACCGTGTTAAAAGCATACCTACTTTGATATTGTTTTTTAATGGCAAAGAGCTTGAATCACACATAGGATTTGCTGATTTTGCTTCTTTGACCAACTGGTTGGACAAACTCATGCAGTCCAGCAAAGACACAGAGCTTTAGTTTTTGTGTGCCGTTTTGATGATATATTGAAGAATGTCTTTTTTTGACATCTTAAAAGCACTTTTTATCCATACCTTTTTTGATATATCTAAAAGACGCTTTATTTCTTTACCCGGCAAAATGCCGAGGTCTGTTATGTCCTTTCCTGTGATTGGTAGCATTGGTTTAGGTTTATTTATAAATTGTTGTAATAGAATTGCTGCATTATTTAATGTTAAATCTCTTCTAACGTATCCAATGATTACATGTTCTGTGAAGCAATTTGTGTGATCATACCACAGTAAATCAGCTGTTTGAGTATCAATTATATAGGACATTAAATGAGATATTTTAGCTATCCTAGCCTTCGAAAAACTTTTCTTTTTTAGTACCTGTATTACATTTTTTACCGGATTATGCATAAAAAGAGAAGAGTATCGAAGAGAAAGGCTGCTTTGTGGTAGTTTAAGATATGTTCTGCATTCTTCTAGTCTGGATAAATTAGATATTTCTATATTTAAATCTGCGAATATAGTTTGTAGTATTTTCCCTTCGTGCATTTTGTTTAGTATTTTTACGTTGCACAAATTTAATAGTCCATCTAGTTCTTGAATAACCCTTTCATTTGATATCAGTGATAATTTGTTAGCATATTTTACACAATTTGTGTATCCTGACACATCTAAGCTTGTTGCATATCTTGCTGAAAAACGAAAAAATCTCATTATTCGTAGATAATCTTCTTGTATTCTATCTTCTGGTGCACCAATAAACTGTACTTTTTTTTGCCTTAAGTGTTGTATACCGTTTACGTAATCGTAAATTTCGTTTTGTATGAAACAATACCCCAGTGCGTTGATTGTAAAATCTCTTCTGAAAGCATCTTTTTCAAAGCTTGTAGTAAATTTTACGTCTGCGTGTCTACCGTAGCATTTGATATCTTCTCTTAAGGTTGTAATATCAAAAATTTCTCCTTTAAATACGACCTTTACTGTACCAAATTTTGTGCCTGTTTGAGGTATTATTTTTACTTTTTCTTTTTCAAGGATGGAGATTACTTCATCTGGTGTTAGAGGTGTGGCTATATCGATATCATTTGGTTCATGCTGCAGTATTGCATCTCTTACACATCCACCTATTAATCTTGGCCATAAAGTGTTAGGTAAACCTATTGATAAAAAGCCTATTACATCTTTTATTAACCTATTCTTAAAGTGTAATTTTTGTTTTATGACTAGAGGTTTCAATATCTACTTTAATTGTTTTTTTGATGAGCTTTTAGTTTTATTTTTTGATAAATACTTCTTTTGCGGATTTTTGCTACTATTTTTCAGATATTTTTGCATGATGTTTAAGGAAGCGTTATTCCATGTAGAGTTATGAAACTTGTTGCCCAATTCAGACTGAAATTCTTTAGCTTCTTCTTTAAGTCCTAGCATTAAGTGTGCTTCTACCATTCTAAGTAGTGCTTCTTGTATAAAAATATTATCTTTAGATTGATTTAACACTTTTCGAAATCTCAATATTGCACCTGGAACATTTCTTTTCTTTAAGTAGAATCTTCCTATTATCATGTCCTTTTCTAGGACATACTTATTTAGAAAGGGTAAATGTTCTTTTGATACTTTTTCTGAATATTCACATTCTGGAAATGTTGACAAAAGAGTATTACAGACTGAAATTGCATCTTGTGCTTTAGCTATACAGCAAGCAGAAGGACCAAGTTGTTTTATATATGCTAGCAATTTTAGATACAGTGCATAATTAACATCTTTATTGTGTGGATATAAATCTAGAAATTCAGAAATTATATCCTCCGTGTCTAGATATCTTCTTGCTTTGAACATACAGTATGCCTCCATTATCATAGCTTCTGGGGCTAATTTATTGGTACAGTGTTCAATGTATAGATTTTCAAATACCTGAGCTGCAAGTTTAAATTGTTTATTTTCTACCATTTCCATACCCAATTTATACGCCTGTTCAGGAGAAGATGTTTGTGGCACAACGTTTCTTGTTAGCGTGCATCCCGATAACAAGAATAGTATTGGTATTAGTAGTACAAGTATATTTTTGTGAAACGTTTTAAAAAACATCGATCTTTTGATAAATTCTATATTATTAATTCACATGGTACCCCTGGCCGGATTCGAACCGGCACGTCACGAAGACAGCAGATTTTGAGTCTACCGTGTCTACCATTCCACCACAGGGGCTTATCTTTTTTTTTAAAATACACAATAAAGGTTTTTTTATTGTGAATTCTCTTGAAAGAACTAGATACAGGGTCTTCACCCATTTGTCAAAAATTTCTACAATCTTTGATAACTGATAAATAAGGACTAGCATCATATCATTTTGTGATAATAGCATGTACTATATGGTCAGTGAGGATGGTTAGTTTCTTTAAGATGTATGGAGCCATTATTATAAGGCCTATAAACACTGATAGCATTTTTGGTATAAACGTCAAAGCACCTTCTTGAATATGTGTTAAGGCTTGTAGAAACGACATACACACCCCTACTACTAATGCTATTAACAGTATTGGTGTAACAATTGATACTAAAGTTTGTATTGCTGCTTGTCCTATTGGATTTAGCGATGAGACATCCATAACTTACTTTATAAAACAATATTTTCATAGGTAAGTGTACACTAGCTTTCTGAGTTACACTATTCATATTGATAGGTTTTGTTTAATTTGTCTTACATTATTAAGAAATGACTACTTTAGTTTTAGAAAAAAGCGTGTACGAGTTATATCTTACTTGTTGTTGTAATACTGTTATATCTCAATAATTTTTTAGTAGATTTTTATACTTTAAGTTATAAAATAGCTTGACATCAATATCTTTTTTATATAACAATCCTTTTGTTTGACTGGATAAGTAGTTTGTTAAAATATTTATTGCTTAATATGAAACCTGAATTTGATAAAAATATATTACGTGGCGTATTTGATATAGACGGTCATTGTGATGCCGCTGCTAAGTATTTTAGAAGACTACGTACTTCTTGGAATAAGGATGATGTTGCACATGCTCTAAAAATTATGTCAAATTTAGATTCTACTGTCGCAGGTATCAAGAAAAAGAATGGTGATCGTGCGATTAGTAGCAAAAAAAGGTACCTAGGCTCATAGTTTTTTTTATACTTATTTGAAATTTGGTTTTATAGTTTCCATTTTGATTGTATAATCCAATTCTCACTTAGGGGGTATAGCTCAGGGGTAGAGCATCTGCCTTGCACGCAGAGGGCCAAGGGTTCAAATCCCTTTACCTCCACCTTTTTGTTACTCGTTATTAAATTTATGAGTTTTATTTGTCGTACTTTTGCAAGAAGGATAAGCAGAGGATTGTCAGCAAGACAGTTGCAGTTGCTTGATGGTTTTTCTTTTTTAAATGAGGTTTCCTTAGCAAAAGTATTTTCTCAGAACAAAATTATAGAACTGGAGATAGGATTCGGTAACGGAGATAATTTATTAAACATGGCCTTACGTAGTCCAGATGTACTGTTTATAGGCGCAGAACCGTACCTAAATGGCGTAGTTTCACTAATTGACAAGATATGTTCTGCTAAAGTAAGTAACATTCTTATATGGCCAGATAATGTGGATTTATTATTGCCACATATTCCTGACAACAGTTTTACAAATATTTATATTTTATTTCCGGATCCTTGGCCGAAAAATCGCCATAAAAAAAGAAGGTTAATTAATACACATAGAGTAGAGTTGTTTAAAAAGAAGCTACAACAACGAGGTATGTTAAAGTTTTCCTCAGATGTTAATGACTATGTATCTTGGGTAGACAGTATATTTTTTGAACAAGGATGGCACAAGTATATTACTAGTGAAGAAGAATTTTTACCTGGGTATAAAGCTACCAAATATCACAGAAAGGCTGTGAAAAATTCTATTGATGCTGTACAATTCAGGTCATTTTTCTATATCTCAAGATAATTATTTGTTTGTGGTTTTCCTTTGGCTAAGGGTAACTCTTCTTCCGTGGTTTTTAGAACTTTTTCTATTACTCAAGACTTCTTCATTTTCTTCATCGGCCACATTATCTTTTACTTCTCTAAGATCTGGTACTAGTAGTGGTAATACATGAGATCTAGAGCTAGTCCCCTCTTTCTCTTTGCTGATTTTTTCTATGGCAAATTCTTCTAAATGTGCTTCAGGATCGTTTATTATTGCTATTTCTATTCCATATTTTTTTTCTATTCTTACTAACTCTGCTTTTCTATTATTTAAAAGTGAAAGTGCAATATCAAGATGTGTGAATACTGCAGCACCGCTTAATTTTGTTGGATGAGTGCTAATTTCATTTTCTAAAGTACGCAGTATGAGCATGTCTGTTACATTTTCGCTTCTAACAACACCTTTTCCTTTACAGGTAGGGCACATTATTGTTGTCACTTCTAAAAATGATGAACGTACCCTTTGTCTCGACATCTCTAATATGCCAAACTGACTAATGTTGCCAGTGCTAGTGCGGGCAGAATCTTGGGTGAGAGCTTTATCTAATACTTTTTTGACAATTTTGCGGTGAGATCCGCTTTTCATATCTATGAAATCTACTACTATTAGCCCTGAAATGTCTCGTATCTTGATTTGCTGTGCTATTGTTACTGCTGCTTCTAAATTGGTATTCAGTGCTGTATCCTCCACACTTTTTTGTGTATTTGATCTTCCTGAGTTTACATCGATTAACGTAAGTCCTTCTGCTGGATTGATTACTATGTAACCACCAGAAGGCATTTCGACTACTGGTTGATACAAGGATGCTATCTTATTTTCTATACCAAATTTTGTAAATATTGGCACATTATCATCATAAAGTTTTACCTTATCTGATGCGCTCGGTATAATGTTGTTAACACATTTAACGGTTTGTGTATACGTGTGCAAACCTTGCACAAGTACCTCTTGCACTTTGTCGCTTAATATATCACGTATTGTTTTTTGAATTATACCTTCTTCCATATGTATAAATGATGGTGCCGGTACTTGTGCTGCTAATTTTTGTATTTTATTCCACAATTTGACAATATACTGGTAATCGCTCTTAATTTGTTCTGACGCTATAGCTTTACAAGACGTCCGCATAATAATACTTACATTTTCGCTAGAGTGTGCAGTTAATTGCTCAATGAGCTTACGCAGCCTAGATCGCTCCGAAGAGGAAGCAATTTTCTTTGATATACCATGTCCTTGAGCCTTTGTTGGCATTAACACGCAGTACCTACCTGCTATTGAAATGAAAGTAGAGAATGATGCCCCTTTGTTCCCTCTTGCATCTTTTTGCGCTTGTACAAGTAGCACTTGTCCCTTTCTGATAGAATCTTGAATATTGATTTGCGTTTCGTCTTTTTGTGTATCTTCGTTTATTTCGCAATCTTCTTGTTCCGTTTGAGATATATCATCTAGATCTATATTCTTTGTAATATTTTCTATATCTAATTCATCGTCATCGTCATCTAGTATTGTTTCTTGATCTTCCAAAACTAGATTAGATAAGTCTTTATCTTTTATTGATTGTATCGGCAGAATATGTTTTTTATTTGACAGGATATTAAAATAGCACGGCGCTATCTCGCTTAAAGGCAAAAATCCTTTTTGGTTATCTCCATATTCTATGAAAGCTGCTTGTAGTGCCGGTTCTATCCTTTTTACTACTGCTAAATATATATTACCTTTTATTTGTTTTTGGTCTTTAATAGAATATTCAAAAGCTTCTATGGTATTATTTACCCCTAAACACACCACTCTGGGTTCATCTTTGTATACTCCATCTATTAGTATTCTTTTTTCATTTGGTCTCATGTGTGACCCACTTCTTTACTTAAATTAAAAATAAAGCAATCTCTATCTATATATTAATGTCTAAGCGTGACTAGACATTATGTCAAGGATAATCAAGGTTTATTAAAACTATGAAACGATGATTTATACAACTTATTGGTGGGCGATGACGGGATCGAACCGCCGACCTCCTCGGTGTAAACGAGATGCTCTACCAGCTGAGCTAATCGCCCTAATAGGCAATTCAACATATTATAAAACTTCTTTTAATACAAGTAGTGCTTGTATAACAAATATGTGGATTTTTTTGAAAGTACGTTACATAACGACAAAACATTCTATTCTTCACTACAAATATGCTTAATTTTGGTTTCCAGTACTGGGAAACTTTTTTCATTATTCATGTATTTTTGTAACACTTGCGGTATGTGTAAACGTTTACCATCAAAATAGTTTTCTAATACCGCCGCTATAGTTCTTTCTATTGCAAGTCCTGAGGCATTAAGAGTGTGAAGAAAGTAATTTTTATTTTTTATTTTATACTTTGCTTTCATTCTGCGAGACTGAAAATCAGTGCAATTAGAGCAGCTAGAAATTTCTCTGTATTTATTTTCATGAGGCATCCAAACTTCAAGGTCATAAGTTTTACTAGATTGAAATCCCATGTCTTGAGTGCATAAAGTAACAACTCTATAACTTAAGTTTAATTTTTCCAATATGGTTTTTGCTGCCATCAATAGATATTCGTGTTCTTCTTCTGAATGGTACTCATCTGTAATACTTATAAGTTCTACTTTATGAAATTGATGTAGTCTTATTAAACCTTTTGTATCTTTACCAGCACTTCCTGCTTCAGATCTAAAACATGGTGTGCATGCAACCATTCGTAAGGGTAAAGATTCTATGCTAAGTACAGTGTTAGCTACCAAATTTACCAATGATACTTCCGCCGTTGGTATTAGCCTATATCCGTCTTCTGTGACAAATGACTCTTGACTGAATTTTGGCAATTGTCCGGTATTATACATTGCTTTATTTAGTACTAGATAAGGAGGAGAAATCTCTTTGAAGGAAAAATGTTGCGTATGGAAATCTACCATAAAATTTATTAGTGCCCTTTTTAGCAGTGCTAATTTACCTGTGAGAGTCACAAATCTACTACCAGACATTTCAGTTGTTTTTTGAACTTCTACACCATTTATTAAATGTGCTATATCTATGTGATGCAGGTTTGTCGAATTAACTGTATTTCTTGAGTCCCACTTTTCTTTTTCAACATTATCATCTTCTTTTGTTCCAAATGGTACATCTATCTGTGGTACGTTTGGCAATGCATCTAGAATAGAAGACAATTCTCTTTCTGCGTTCTCTAGGTCTTTTTTTATTTCAGATAGTTGATGTTGTATTTTTTTGTTATCTTCTTTTATCTTCTTTATTTTCTCTTCGCTTGCGTTTGTGTATTGCTTTGACAAAAGATTTCTTTCATGTTGCAAAGCCTGTATTTTGGATATTGATTCTCTTTTCCTTGTGTCTTTGTTTAGCAAATCATGTACTACACTGGGATCTATTCCTCTTTTTTGTAACTGAGATATACAATCTGCTGTTTTTTCTCGTATCCAATTTATGTCTAGCATATTTTACTCTGTTGATAAGCCTTTAGAGTACTTGTAATTTGCTATGCTAATTCCAGTAAGCAAATCTACAGCTCTTCTGTATTGGTAATCTGTGTTGTACAACATTTGTGCTTGTGTATTAGAATCATGCTTTTGAAGACTGGTAATCATTTTGTTCTTTACACTTTTTGACTCATAATCTTTTATATTATTTGGAATGAGACTGGACTCTACCAATAAATCTGGCTTTACTCCTTTTCCGTCTATAGAGTGGCCTTTAGGGGTGTAATATTTACCTACTGTAAGTTTTATAGAAGAATTTTTATGATTTAGCGGTATAAGTGCTTGTAAGGTGGCTTTTCCAAATGATCTGGTACCTATTACTATTGCTCTTTTATGATCTTGCAAAGCTCCACTTAAAATTTCAGCAGCTGACGCTGTACCTTTATTGATCAATAATGCTATCGGAACTTTTGGCGCTTTTACCGCTGATTGTCTAGCTCTTCTTAGATCACTTTCTTTATTTTTGTATCTGATCTTTACTATGGTACCGGAATCAAGAAAATACTCCCCTATTTCTATTGCAGAATCTAATAACCCTCCTGGATTATTTCTAAGATCTAGTATTATTCCATCCAGCCTTTTTTTGTCCCGTAGAATTTTATGCATGGCTTTCTTAAGTTCTGTTGCAACATTAAGCGTAAAACTGCTAATTTTAAGGTATGCTATATCTCCGTATGTATGGTACTTCAACGGGGCAATTTTCATTGTAGTCCTTGTGATATGATAATCTATTAGCCTACTATGCCCTTCTCTTTGTATTGTTACCTCAACTATTGTCCCACATTTGCCACGTAAAGCTTGTAAGGTTTTTTCTATACCCATATCTCTTGTTTTCATGCCTTGTACAGCGACTATCGTGTCTCCTGCTTGTATTCCTACTTTTTCTGCTGGTAGGTCTGCTATAGGAGTGACTACTTTTATTTGTCCATCTTCCACTATGCAGTCTATACCAATACCACAAAATTGTTCTCCTATTTGTGTTAGGCAATCTTGTAATGCGTTTTCTGTAAGGTATGTTGAATGAGGATCCAAAGACGAAAGCATGCCTTCTATAGCACTAGCAGTGAGAGTTTGTGGGTTTAAAGGATCTACGTAGTTTTCTAATATTTGTTCAAATACTTCCGCTATTTGATTCATATAGTCTGCGTTGGCATTTGCATCTTGTTTTTGAGATGACAAAGCAGATTGAGGCAATGCTACTAAAACTATCCAAGCCAAACTTTTTATGATGTTTTGAAATTTTATCACACTACTTATCTGCCTAAAATTTTTACCTCCAATTGTAGCATAATGCCCGCTAAATTATACACTTTCTCTTGTGTTTTTTTGATCAAGGTTTCTAAATCTTTTGCTGATGCATTGTCTATGTTTATTAGAAAGTTTAAATGTTTCTTTGACCATACCGCTTCTCCTACTTTCATGTCTATTCCTCTGATTGCTTGTATATATTGCCAAGCTTTTTGATTTGAGTTTGATGGATTGATAAATGTACTACCTGCTGTTTTTTCATAAATAGGCTGTGAATTTTCTCGTAGCTTTTTGTATTGTTCCATTTGTTCATTTATGTGACCAAACTTTCCTTTGTGGTATGTCATTTTAGCCGATGTAATGATCCAATCTTTAGGTATGTCGGTAGTTCTATAATTGAACTGAATGTCAGAATTTTTTAGTATATATGTATTACCCTTTTTATCCATTACGTGTACTTCAGATACTAGTTGTGAAAATTCATTTCCGTAACTGCCAGCATTCATGGCTATACTTCCTCCTATGGATCCTGGAATACAGTCTATAAAAGAGAAGTTACTTATCTCTGACATGAGACAATGCCTTGCTAAAGTGCTATTTAGAACCGCTGCACCAACATTCACGTGATTGTCTTGCTGTTGAATTGTTGAAAAATTTCTTCCCAATTTTATAACTACTCCTTCTATTCCTTTATCTCTTATAAGTACATTAGATCCATTACCAAGAATGGTGATGTTTAAATACGATCCTACTTTTTTTAAAAAATAAGATAACTCATCTGTATTATAGGGCTTATACAGCACTTCTGCTTCTCCTCCTACTGAGAGCCTAGTTAGTTGTGATAGCTTGTAACTAGGTTTTAGTACACCTTTTAAATTTAGCTTTTGTAACTCCTTATATAATTTGTTCATTGTGTTATTTTCTATAAGAGTATTATATACACTTTTTTGTGATTATAATTTATTAGTCTCCTTTCTGCTTATAAACAGGATATACATCACTATGAAAAAAGCAAAATTTTATCAGCCTACAAGTTATACAATTGATAAAGCTGTCGCAAAACGTGCTGAGCTCTTATATGAAAGTGAGGGTAGAGTTGCTATTTTGACAGACAGTATTACAACAAGCCACCTAATTGACAGAGCTTTGTGGACCTACTCTTACATGTCTTTTTTGCCACATGCTTTAGACACAGATCCTTACCTTGATGATCAGCTAATACTTATTAGCACAAACGCTTACTCTTTTAATATAAATTGGCCACTGATATGTGTTAATACACCTATACGGCATTATGCGCATGATTATGCATGTGTGATTTTTTCTATAGGATGTAGCTACATTACTGATATAAGAAAGCAATTTAAATCTTTGCAGGCAGATGGTGTAGAAGTAGAATTTTCTAAAGGTTAATATAAATTAACTTTTTCTTTCAATATAAAAATATCTAGGATTTGTACGAGGCTCTTGTCAATCGGTCATTTATAGCAATTCCTATACCATGATTTGGTATTCTTGCTACCGCTATTCCGCATCCAATTTTTTGAGCGTTTTCATCCGCTATTCTTAGCATAGCGTACAAATTGTGGGCGCACTCATTTAAATCTCCTGCTTTAGAAAGGTTCATTATAGCTTTTCCTGTGAAATTGTTTTTTGCAAACCCAAGCCCAATTTCTCCTTCAAATAGGTGATCTGCATTTATGCGTATTGGCGATATAGGTGAGTAATGCTTAGGTTGTGTACCAGGTGCAACAACTATGTCATTCTCGTCATAATTGTATACCTTTACTCCCGTGCTGTTGTATATTTGTTCCGCTGATATTGTACCTTGTCTTATTATTCTGATTTTGTCCCTGGTGTCTATTATTGTTGATTCTATACCTATAGAAACAATTCCATTTAACACTGGTACTTTCCCCGAAAAATCTTTTATTATATGCGCAGTGGTAGTGGCTGTGATTCTTGAGGAATAATTTGCACTCGGAGCTGCAATTGGAACAGATGATATGTTTAATAGCTCTTGTGCTATTGAATGATTTGGACATCTAATTGCTATTGCTGGTCCTGATGTGACATTGCTTGCTATTTTACAATCTTTTGTCTTGTATGTTATCAGCGTGATAGGAGCTGGCCACATTTCAGCTATTTTTTTTGCGTCATTTTCAAACACTCCAAATTCCATAGCATTTTGCATGTTTCTTACATGTACTATGAGAGGATTACTTTTCGGCCTTTTTTTTATCTCAAATATTTTTTCACATGCTTCAAAAGATGTGGCATCTGCTCCTAGACCAAATACCGTCTCTGTAGGAAAAGCCACAACATGCCCCTCGCGTATTAAGTTAGCAGCATGCATCACACTTTGTAATATGCTACTTTTTAATTGCATTGAAAACTTCTTTGTTATAACTAGGTGGTATAGCTAGGCAGTCTTCAGGCGCTTCGTTCTTATGCTTTTTTATACAACAAGAAGTAAGTCCTAAGCATACTCCAATGACTAAAATATTATAAACCTTCATGGGTAAATTTTGATAAAGATACTTCGATCTATCATTTTAGCACATACTTGATATGAAAGCTTTTATACTTTTTGTTGTTTCAAGATTAAAAAACTCGAAATCTTTTTCATCTCTCTTTGCAAGGTTAGATAAGACGTTTTTTGGCCCGATCTCTACAAAATAATTTTTACTTTGACCAGTATTGTAACTTTTTGCGTATTCTACGCTCTTGCTCCACAGTACAGGCATCGTTAGATGTACAACTAGCTCTTGTGCTATAAGATTTTGGTATAATGGTTGTGCAGTTGTATTACTTATGACTGTCACAACAGGAGAACTAAATTGGTATTGTTGCACTACTTGATTGAGCTTTTCTACAACAGGTTGCATTAATTTAGAATGAAACGCTCCACTGACGTTTAGCACTATTACTTTGCCTTTTTCGTCCTTTAGCTTACTTTGTATCTGATTTATTGCAGATATTGTTCCACTTACTATTAATTGGGTATTAGAATTATAGTTTGCTATAGATAAAATATCGTTTTTTTGAATATCTTGTATAGCTGCATTTACACTTTCTTTTGGAATATTCAAACAAGCAGCCATTGCACCTGTTGGAGCTTGCGACATCAATTGAGCTCTGATTTTTATAAGACTCAAGGTATCTTCAAAATTTAAAGCCCCTGCAGCAAATAGAGCAGTATACTGTCCTAACGAATGTCCGGCTATAATAGTTGCTAAGTTTTTGAACTTTTTCTCTGCTATTATTTGTAAAGCAGCCAGGGCAGACGCACTAACTATGAATATTGCAGGTTGTGCAATTGTTGTATCTTTAAGCTGCTGATCATTGCCTTCAAATAGAATTTTTTTTATATTGGTTTGCAAAATGTCTTCTGCTTGTTCAAAAATCAGTCTTACTTCTGAAAAATTTCCAAACAGACATTTTCCCATACCAACATGCTGAGAACCTTGTCCTGGGAAGACAAAAAACGACATTTGTAATTTTATCTAATTTGCTGGGATGGATGGATTCGAACCACCGATCACGGGATCAAAACCCGCTGCCTTGCCGCTTGGCTACATCCCAATTAACGCTCAGTAAGTATTTACATTTCCTAATTGTATTGTCAAGTCTGTAAATGTGGAGCCAGGCGGGATCGAACCGCCGACCTTTTGAATGCCATTCAAACACTCTACCAACTGAGCTATGGCCCCATTTAAATTTCACTGTACTTGATTCTAGATAAAACAATTAAGTTAGTGTACTATATATCTGAGGTTGCACAATAAAAGTGATTTGTCAACATTTCTTAATAGTTTTTTGCTGCTTTTTTTTATTAAATTTTTGTATTATGACGCTCACTAAACATAAGGTTTTAGAGTACAAAGTGTGCTCTTTTTTATACTCTGAACTTGAAATTCTTGAAAAAGTTCGAGATGGAGGATGGTACATAACATATATGACGCCTTTCAAAGATTGTTGTACAGTCATTTTGGAAAGGTCTAAAGAGGCACATGAGGAAGAAGATTCAGATAGCTTGTATATTCCTCCAAGAAAGAAATTAAGAATCACAGGTGGTTGACCTCTTCTCTTGCATCGCTTCGGCAAAAGAAGAACTGTTATTTATCACGAAGTTCTTCGTCATGCTTTTGTATTTAGATTTTCTTGTGAAAATGTACATCGTTTCACTTTTTATCTAGCGCTTCTTTTAATGCTTCTTCTGCATTTTCTATTGGTATTATAGACAGCTTGTTTGTTAAACTTTCTGGTATGTCATGAAGGTCTCTCATGTTGTCTTTTGGAATCAAAACGGTAGACATGTTACCTCTTTTTGCTGCCATAAGTTTTTCCTTTAATCCTCCTATGGTTAATATTTTTCCTCTTAAGGTTATCTCCCCAGTCATTGCAACATTTTGCTTTACAGGAGTAGACGTCATTAAAGATACGATTGTAGTAAAGATCGTAATTCCTGCTGAAGGACCATCTTTTGGTATAGCTCCTTCTGGAACATGAAGATGAATATCGTGATTTTTATATAATTCCTCTTTTACTTTAAAAGTATGAGCTTTGGACTTAAACAAGCTAAATGCTGCTTGCGTAGACTCTTGCATTACATTACCTAATTTACCGGTAGCTTTAATTTTACCTTCTCCTGGTACTAGAACTGCCTCTATATGCAACAAACTACCTCCAACCTCTGTATAAGCAAGGCCCACTGTGGTACCTATAATAGACTTATCATTTAATTTATCTTCATGATATTTTGCAGGACCTAGAAATTCTACAATATTGCTTTTTGTTATCTTTACAGATGTTACTTTGTTATTCAGAATTTTTACCAAAGCTTTTCGTGCCAATGCTTCTATTTGTCGTTCTAAATTTCTCACTCCTGACTCCTTTGTATATTGCAACAAAAGTAATTTTATAGCTTCATCTGTTATTTTTAATTCTCCGTCTTGAAGTTTATGATGTCCTATCTGTTTTGGTATTAAGTGTCTTTTAGCAATCTCCATTTTCTCTTTATCGAGATATCCGGATAGGTGTATTATTTCCATTCTATCTAATAAAGCAAGCGGGCAGTTGAGTGAATTAGCGGCTGCAATAAATATAACTTTCGATAAGTCATAACCAACTTCTAGATAGTTATCTACAAATTCTTTATTTTGTTCTGGATCTAATACTTCTAGCAATGCAAAAGATGGATCTCCTCTAAAATCTTTACCAATTTTATCTATTTCGTCTAACAAAATGACAGGGTTATCACTTCCAGCTTTTCTAATAGCCGAAATAATTTTTCCTGGCATAGATCCAACATAAGTTCTTCTGTGGCCTCTAATTTCCGATTCATCATGTACACCTCCCAATGCACATCTTACATATTTACGATTTGTAGCTTTAGCTATAGAGGCTGCCAAAGACGTTTTTCCTACTCCAGGTGGGCCAACAAGACATAGAATAGGAGATTTGATACTGTTAGATCTTTTTAATACTGCTAAATGTTCAATAACTCTTTGTTTTATTTTTTCTAGACCATAATGTTCTTTCTGTAGTATTGCATTTGCCTTTTCTAAATCTATTTCCTTTTCTTCTGTTGTTCCCCATGGCATTGAAAGTAAAATATCTAAGTAATTTCTCACTACCGATGCCTCTGCACTCATGGGGCTCATTAACTTGTATTTTTTTAACTCACTTTTTGCCTTATTTTTAGCTTCTTCAGATAAATTAAGATCTTCTATTTTTTCTTCAAATAAAGTAACTTCTGACTTATCTCCATCTATTTCAAGTTCTTTTTGTATAGTTTGTATCTTTTCTTTTAAGTAATACTCTCTTTGGCTCTTTTCTATTTGTGCTTTAATCTTTTGCTCTACTTCTTGCTCTGTCTGAATTATGACTCTTTCTTTTTGAATAAAAACCAATAGTTTTTTTATTCTGTTAAGAATGTTGGTTTCTTCTAATAGTAACTGTTTTTGTGCTATGTCTATGCTAGATAACTGCGAAGAGACTAAGTGTGTTGCATAGATAGGATCTTTTTTAACAAGAAGAGTAGAAATTATGTCATGATGTATTGTTTTACTAATTTCGCTATATATGGTGAAATTTTCTATAAGTTCATCGCATAGATCCGGTAGTTGCATTTTTTCTTTTACAGAATCTGGTTTGATATCAGGCAATATCTCGTAAGTAGCCATTATTCCCCTATCTTGCTCTGTGATACCTAAGATAGAAACTCTTTCTAAAGATTCTACAACTAACTTCATCCCTCCTCCGTGCAGGAAGAATGACTGGATAATTCTTGCTTTTGTCCCAACTTTGTATATGTCATCAAAAGTTAAATGTTCTTTGTCAGGATCTTTTTGTGTTACTAAAATTACATGGTCTCCAAAATTTTCAGATGCTATGTTCGCAGCTGCTAAAGAACTTTTACGTCCTATAGACAATGGCACAGGTATCTGTGGAAAAACTACAGTATCTTTCAGCGGTATAAGTGGTAATATTTGTTCCATCTTGTTTATAGATGATATAAATGTGTTTAGACAATCTTGTACTTGCCGGTAGACTATAAGGTATCACGCCAAGCAGCTCATTCATGCGAAGTATATAGTTTCCATTTTTTTAAAATCAAGGCTTATTTAGTATATAAATTTAAATGCTTGACAAAAATTTTTTGTAATCAGGTGTTATTAAAAAGTATATGTACGATACATATAGGTGCTTTTTATATATATTGCATTTTGTTACACTGAATTTGCTACATCATTTTTTAGTGATATAAAATCTTCTACCAATATTGTTCAAACTTATTTTTAAAGACATGCAAGATATTCACAACGTACGTAAAGCTTCCTTATGTATAGAAAAGTATATAGTAGACACACCTGTTATTACATCTGACATTTTGAACTCAATATTAGGACATAATATTTTTTTTAAATTAGATTGTTTTCAGGTTACTGGTTCTTTTAAAGTAAGAGGTGTTCTCAATTATTTTCTTTCCTTAAAACATTTGCCAGAAAAAGTTGTTGCCAGCAGCACCGGTAATAATGCAATAGGTGTGTCTTTTTTGTCACAAAAATTAGGCATAGAATGTAAGATATACGTTCCTAAAACTGCTGCTAAAATAAAAATAGAAAAAGCTATATATTATGGAGCTAAAGTTCACATCGTTGAGTCTGTAACTGATATTTCTAAATTAATGTTGAAAGATGTTGAGTTAGGTTATACTAGCTATCCTTCTTCTGAACATGAGGACGTTATCGCTGGAGCAGGCACTGTATGTTATGATGCGTTACTACATTTACAGGAGAAATCAATTGAAGTTGATGCGATTTTTGCATCTTGTGCAACAGGTGGAATGCTTTCTGGTTCGTTGTTAGCTAAGAATTTAATTATGCCACATGCTAAATTATTTGGTGTAGAGCCTTCTGTTGTAGATGATGCGTTAAGATCTATCATTACCAATACTGTTGTTCCAATCAGAAAAAACTCAGATATGAGTATTGCAGATGGGTTAAATATAGGATCTATTGCTACTGCTACTTTACCGTATTTAAAAAAATTAGATGGTTTTTTTCTTGTTCAAGAAGAAGAAATTAAATATTGGACTAGTCGTGTAATGCAGCTAGCGCAAGTGCAAAGTGAAGCCGCATGTGGCATAAATATGGCTGCTGTAAAGAAATGGATAGATATGAATAAAGCGTCTGGTGATCAAAAAAGACGCAACATACTGGTTATTATTTCTGGAGGAAATGTGGATTTTACGTCTCTTGCTCACCATCACTGTAGCAATATTTCAGATATTGCATGTAACCGAAGCAGCGATACTACTGAATTTTTTGACTTGTCAAAAAATTAACTGTGATGATCACATACTGACTACAGCTATATGGATTAGGTTTAGCAGTATCTCTACCCCTATCAACACTATTATTGTCATTTCTAGTCTACTAGAATGCTTATGACTTAGATCATTAGATAACATCTCGTATAGATCATGCATCATATCTAACCTTCTATTCAAAATATTTTGTCTTGGTTGAATGTCTTGCGATTTTGCGGTCAAAATGTACAATTGCTCATAAATCGGCCTACTCCAAAAAAATTCTGGAATATCTAGCATGTCATTGTGTAGGTTAATGGAATAGCGTTCTCTAAATAACATTCCTGTTTTTTTTGAAATCTCTCTTTTTGATAAAGAAGTGCTTCCTTTGTAGGACAATTCTTTTTGTATTTGATGTGTGCTTTTTATAAGTTTAGCTACAGAGTTTTCTAGAAAACTTAATTTTACCGATTGAGCTACTGCATAAGAAATAGAAAATTTTGTAAAAATATTATCAGAAGGAATAACTAAGTGATCTTTTTTGTCGTTAAAATATCCTTTTGCTACTCCTGGAATATACTTGCATTCTATTACTTCACTATTTGCTGAAGGGTTTTGTGTTTTTCCTTGTGTAAATGCACTGATGTTATCTAATATTTCGTTGCATTTTTTTTCGCTTGCTCCCCAAATTACAATAGAACCGAAGTAAAATATGAATACTTCAACAAGTTCTTGAGAATCTTGTTCTTTTGTAGAAAAGTATATTGTGCCTTCTAAAGAAGCAAATTTTTTGTCAGAACTTTTAAAAAATTTTTTTATTCCTAAAATGTCATATTCATCTGCTTTACAAGCCGCATAACATTTTAGAGAATGCGGAGAGATCGAGTGATACATTGATTAGATGTAAATGAAAAATACAGCTTAGAGGATGCTAACATATTATTAATGAGAATAGTAGATGATTTATTTTAATCAAGTTTGTTGCAAACGTTGATGCTTCCTATATCATGTGTTTTTCACATCAGTTTAATTAGATAAGACAATGATGTGTTAAGGGGATTTATTAAAGCTAATGTATACAAGTACTACGAGTTCTTCTAAGACTATCTATTATCTGAGAAAGATTATTCCGATTCCGGAAAGTGGATTGCTAAAATTCTTTTCCATGGCATTTTTGATGTTTTGCATTTTGTGTAATCAAAGTATGCTTCGTATACTAAAAGATAGTATAGTAATTTCTGAAGTGAATGCGGAAATTACAGGCTTTGCAAAAGTTGTAATATTTCCGGTGGCAGCCATATTAGTTATATTGTATAGCAAAGTTGCAGACCGTGTGCCTTACACAAAGATATATAGTGTTGTGGTGACATCATTTATCTTATTTTTCTTAACTTTTGCTTTTTTTATATACCCTAACGTAGATTGTCTTCATATAAGTTATGACACCGTAAGCAGGTTATCGTTTAATCACCCATATCTCAGATGGTATCTTCTTCTTTTTGGTAATTGGGGTTACACCACGTTTTATGTACTGGCAGAATTATGGCCAGATGTTGTCTATGTAATATTTTTTTGGCAATTAGCAAATCATATTACTACTGTTGAACAGGCACGCAGTTTTTATCCCGCTTTATCTTTTTTTGGAAATTCTGCCACTGCATTTATGGGAATGTTTATGTTGTATATTACCTCTCCTAATTGTCTTGTTTATAAAGTTTTTAATTTTTGTAGTAGTAAAATTTTATTAGTAAAAGTATGTGTGTGTATTTTGGCTATCTTTGGCTTTGTTAGTATATATTTAGTGCATTTTATTTCACGTACGATTATTAAAGAGTCATTTCTTTGTGTTGGTGTTGATACAAAAAAGAAAGCAACAATTGGAATAATAGAAGGACTAAAATACGTCGCTAAATCTAGGTATCTTTGGATAATAACTACATGCTCTACAGCATTTTATTTTAGTATGAACTTAGCAGAAGCTTTGTGGAAGGCTGAAGTAAGTGTAGCGTATCCAACTGTATCTCAATATGCACATTTAAGCTCAATGTGCATATTCTGGACTGGTGTCTTTACCATGATATTGAATGTTGCTGGAAAAAGTATAATGAGGCTACTGAATTGGAAGATGATTTTTTCTATACCTCCCGTTACTATGGCTGTATCAGGTTGTTTATTTTTTGGTGTTTCTCTATTTGTTAATTATTCTTCATTTTCTAGTACTTTCGTTTATCTACCCGTAATTTTTGGGGCTGTACATAGTGTATTAGCTAAAGGGGTAAAATATTCCGTATGGGACATTTCTAAAGAGATGTTATACATACCTTTAGACCCTATTATGAAAACACGTGGTAAGGCTGCTACAGACCTTATTGGCTCTAAATTTGGCAAATCTTTTAGCAGTATTGTACCTGTTATCATATTGAGCTTTTCAAAGGCCACAGGATACCTGGCTATTGCTCCCGTTATTGCAGTCTTATTTGTTATTGTGTGTATCATTTGGCTGATAGCTGCTCATTTTTTATCGTTAGAATACGAAAAGCGAGTAAATTAGAAAATGTTTTTTATTGTCTTTTTTGGCGTTTCTGGGGTGGGCAAGTCTACAATTGCCAGGCACATGGTGCAAAAATTTCCTAAATCTTTTTCTTTATCGGTTTCACATACTACTCGTTTTGTAAGGGAAAAAGAAAGAGATGGGCAAGATTATTTCTTTGTAACCAAGGATGAATTTATATCTATGATAAATAATAATTCTTTTGCAGAGTATACAGAATATGATGGTAATTTTTATGGAACTACAAAATCTTTTTTAGAAAAGAGGATCAAAAGTGGTACAAATGTTGTTTTAGATTTAGACTATAATGGCGTAAAAAGCTTAAAGAAGCTTTATAAAGATAATACAGTAGCGATACATTGCTCGCCTCCTTCTTTTGATATTCTTAAACAAAGATTGGAAAGCAGAGGTGACAATAAGGAAGATACAGAGCGTAGATTGTTTATAGCTAAGCAATCTTTACAAAACCAAGAACTAGTGGATCTAGAAGTTATAAATGACGATTTGTCAGATTGTGTAAAAGAGGTGATACAATTTTTACGTTCTTTAAAAATTAAGTTATTGTAGCCTTATTAAATAACATAGTTACTTTTTTATTTGTATATTTGTAGTAACCACTGTTATTATAACGTGCGTTTACGCTTGTTCTTGTCAATTAGTTGATAATGTTAATTGAGATTGATTTATATGTATGAGAAAAAAAGCTAATTTTGTTTGCTTAGATATTGGCTCTCATAAAGTTGCACTTCTAGCGGCTAAGGTTAACTCTGAAAGTGATGCAGAAGTCTTGGTACATCAAATTTATGCTTCTGAAGGATTTGGAGCAGATGGTATTGTGGATCTCAAAAAAGCTGAACGTACCTTGAGTAAAGTTCTGTACAATGCAGAAAAGCTTTTGAAGTCTCATATCAGTAACATTACTGTCGCAATATCAAGTAAAGCTATAGAATCTAAATATGCAAGGCAAACTCTCGTATTAAACAATACGGCAGTCACAAAAGACCATATAAATTCTCTTTTATCGCAATCTGTTAAAAAATTTGAAGAAGCTGGAAAAAGTGTTATGCATTGCTTTCCAATAGAGTTTTGCGTAGATGGTCAAAGTATGGTTAAAAATCCGGTTGGCATGATTTGTAACAAGATTAACGGATTGTTTCATATTATGACTCTAGAGTCTAACGCTTTGCTTAATTTGACTGGTTGTTTTGTAAAATGCCACGTTTCTGTTGATGAATTTTTTGTATCAGGTGTTGCTTCTGGTATTTCTGCTATATCTACTAATGTAGATGGTATTGGTGCACTGGTTATAGATTGTGGTGCTATGAAAACTTCTTTTACTGTATTTCATGATAATTTGCCTGTGTTTTCAAGCTCTATTCCAATTGGTGGTTGGCATGTAACAAACGATATTGCACATGTGCTTTCAGTGAATTTTGATGTAGCGGAAAAACTTAAGGTGTTATACGCAAATCTAACTGATAATGCACCTACTTTGACGTTAGAAGCTGAAAGAAAAGGACAAGTAGAAAAGATTAATAGCGTACTATTGAATGAGATTATTAAATCTAGAGAATCTGAGATATTTTCCATGATAGCGGAAAAATGTCATCTACTTGATATAGAGCCTTGTATCTTACAAAATATAGTTCTTATGGGTGGAGCGTCCGATATAGACGGGTTGGATAATTTGTGTGGATCTATTTTTCGTACTTCCAATGTGCGAAATTTTTCTTGTTATTATGATGGGATCTTGTCTAATGAAAGTAATATTAATTCTTATGCGACAGTTTTAGGTATGTTGGAATATCGCATGAAACATCATGCGCAGTATTCACGTATTATTAACACTGATTGCAGCTCTTCTATCCTTTATAAAACTTTTTCTTTTTTTAAAAATCTGTTCAATTAGTTTTCATTAACTAAGTTTTTACTTCTTTATAGCACAATCATTCTTATGCGCTTATAAACGTAATGGATTTTTGTGTGACTTTGTTCTCTTGCTTTTATTACCTATTAATATTTTGTACATTCAATTTATTTTTAGTTAGCAATGTTTATGCTGGTGCATGGCTACGTAAAAAAGGTGAAAGTTATTTTTCATGCTCTTCTGACGTTATCAAAACATCGGCATTTTGGGAAAATTTATGTCAAGTGAAAAATATATTTCATGAAGATTTTATTGAAGATAAACAAATGGCAATTAATGATTGGCGTTATATAGCAGAGTATGAGCCGGATATAATTATACTACTTCCTAAGGGAAATAAAGCGTTGCATGGTGGATATACAGAAGCTAATCCCATGTTTGTTAGTATGCGAGCTAGAGCTCGTAAATTTAGAAATGGAACTGAAGAAAGAATGCGTATTCAGTTTAAGAGAATGAAAGAATTAGAAACAATTTTGGATTCTCTCTTGCATTATAGCTCAGGTAGAATTGTTTCTCAGGCATTTTATGAATATGGAATAAGTGATTGGTGTACTGTTGGTACTAAGCTTATTAATGTGCATTATTTGCAAAAATTTCTTTTACATACTAATGATCACATTAGTTGGCATTCTTCATTACGTTTAAAGGTGCTGGATTGCTATCCTTATTTTTTATCTATTATGCCAAGCGTATATTATCAATGTTCTTATAAGATGAGCCACGGTGTTACTCGTAACAATGATGGAAAGCTACAAAAGAAATTTCCGTATTTTCGTTGTATCTCGCATAATTACGGATTCGGAGCAGAAGCTTTATTAGGTTATACAAGTGAAAAACCCTTTTCTATTGGTCCGTTACAAGTACATAAGCGTTATGTAGACCGTAGCGTAGGGTTTTTTAGCAAAAAAAGTTGTCCTAATTGGGGCGAAATTAGAGCTGATGTAACTTATGGTTTTATTTTAGCAAACGATTATGAATTAACTGCACAAGTTTTTTGGTCTTGTTTATATCCATTTCGTAACGATGGATTATGTACAATGAGTACTAAGTCGTCTTGTGTTACTTTAACCAAACAGTTGGATAAAATAAGTATGAATTTTTCTCTCATATTAGAGCATATAGACGCAACTAGCTTCTTAAAAGACTCAGTTCTGCATAGTATCTTATATGATAGATATTTGCAAAATGGCAAAAGTACTCTCTATTATAATATTGAAGAACATGGAGTATGTGGAAAGAAACATGAGGAATTATTTTGTAAGAAGAATTTTAATTTATTTAACTTAGGATGCTCCTTTAGAATTTCTCTAGAATTTTAATATTTAAAAAGTGTAATGAATTTAGCACAACTTATTAAATACGAATATGAAGATATAGATCTACTATTTTTATCTTATTTACTTGAACGAAAATTTCTCTGTAAAGCGCAAGTTAGTTATGCTTTATTAGCTCATGCTTCTTGCTGTACTGATCTTGTTATGATTCTTTTAGAGGCAGGTTTTATACAATATGAGAAATTATTATTACTCTTATCACAATTCTTTGGTATAAAACAACTTAGTTCAAAGCACAACATGGTAGTAGTTGGTAACTACGCTGAGTTAAATGACTATTGTAAAAGAGGATATTTTGAATGCACAGACCAATGCAACAAAACCTTTGTAATTAGCACTGTATGTGATACAAAATTGCTAATTCAGCTTGTATCTTCTTATTCGTTAGAACGAGTATTGTTATGTCGTAACAAAGATTTCTTTTTTATATTAGATAGTGCGTTTCAAAGATATTCTCTTGCTCAATCTACAAGCTTTGTTAAGTTTATAAATAAGGTCTCTGCAAAAAATGTCTGCTATGGTCGTTTGATATTTTTATTAGTGTGTACATTTTATTTATTTCTAATAAAGATTAATTTTATTTTTCATTTAATCAATATAGCAGTTTTAGTTATTCAAAATTTCTTTAAAGGCACTTTAATCTTAACATCTGCAATAAAAAGATGGGAAAATAATAATGCAGAGTTAGACTATTTTGCTGAGTACCCTTGCTATAGTATATTAATTCCTGCCTACAAAGAGAAACATATCGCCAGGCTGTTAGATGCTGTATCTAGATTTTTATATCCAAAGCATAAATTGGACGTAAAACTTTTGATAGAACAAGACGATGATATAACTAACTTAGCGATCAAACAGTACAATATTCCATTCTACGTACATGTTGTATATATTCCAAAAAGTGTACCTAGAACTAAGCCTAAGGCCATGAACTTTGCCATGCCGTACGTAAAAGGACAATATGTGACAGTATATGATGCGGAAGATATTCCAGAACCTGCACAATTGATAAAATCTGTTCATGCATTTGCTAATCTGCCATTAGATTATGTATGTGTACAAGCTAAGTTAAGGTTTTATAATGCCAAAGAAAACTTGCTTACTAAACTCATGAGCATTGAGTACAGTGTGTTATTTAATTTTCTAGTAAGAGGGCTAAATTTGCTCAAATTTCCTATACCACTGGGTGGTACTAGTAATCATTTTAGAACGTCAGCATTAAAACAGGTTGGTTGTTGGGATGCTTATAATGTTGCAGAAGATGCAGATTTAGGCATTAGAATTTTTGCTCATAAGTATAAAGTGGGTGTAATAGACTCTTTTACTTCAGAAGAAGCACCAATTGATTTATCTTCTTGGATTAAGCAACGTGTAAGATGGCTCAAAGGATATTGGCAAACTTTCTTTATTTTTGTATATAAACGGCGTTCCTACGGCGTAAAAGATACGATAGGGGTAATAAGTTTTGTAGGTTTTGCTACATATGGGCAGTTAATTTTTCCTTTGGCGTTCATATTAACTTTTTTTGCAAAAACTCCTTTTGTACAAAAGCTGTGGCTTGTAAATACATATATAAGCATGTCGTATGTTATATTGGCTTCTATACTAGGCATACGAGCTGCAAAATTGGTTGATCATCCTTTGCAATATATATACATGATTCCCTGTTATTTTTTGTATTTTTTACTGCACTCTATAGCAAGTGTTTTCGCCATTTTAGAATTAGCTTTTGCTCCGTTTCAGTGGAATAAAACAGAGCATGGCGTGAGTAAACTTACTCAAAAATGGTTATGGAAAAAGTAAAACAGATATTGCTACCTATTTATACATTCTAAAATAATTGCTTTATCAGAAAAAGGTATATAATTTTCTTTCACAATTTGATATTTTTCATGCCCTTTACCCGCAACTAACAATATATCGCAATCTGACATAGTATCTATGGCATACTGTATCGCAGCTTTCCTATCAGGTATTATGGTCCCCTTTGGGCAACTTGATTTTATAGCCATTCTTATAAAATCTGGATCTTCATTTCTTGGGTTATCATCTGTTATTATTACCTCATCTGCTAATTGATTAGCTACCACACCCATTTTTGCCCTTTTACTTTTATCTCGATCTCCACCACAACCAAAAACTAAAAAGATTTTCTGATGCATATTTTTAACTTCTGCGACTATTTGTAAGACTTTTTTTAATGCATCTTCATTATGAGCATAATCAACAAATATATTCTTAGCAATTCTTTCTAACCTGCCTGGTGGTGCTGTTATCTGTTGTGCGAGAAAGGACAATTTAGATATATCAGCTCCTAGCTGTGATATGGCTATTGTGGCTGCCAAAAGGTTGTGTGCTTGATGCTTTCCTATAATACTGGTCTTGTATACAACGTCGGTTTTGCCGCATTGTAATAAAAGTTCTTGACCACATATATCACTTTTTTGTATTGCAATTTTTACCTTTCCTGTATTGCCATATACAATGACGTTATCATAACCTTTTATTACATCTTTTATTTTAGGTAATACCTCTTCATGTACTACGATTTTAGTATCGTTTGAGCAATTATTGGTAAAGATTATACATTTATCTTTTAAGTATTGATCTACAGTTTTATGATAGTCTAAATGTTCTGGGCTAAAAGATGTAAAAACGACTACTTTTGCTAAGATATTACTTAGTCTTCTTTGTTGCAGTGCATGACTTGATGCTTCTATTATTACATGTGTAACGTTTTTTTGAGCGAGTTTATGAAGAGTTTGTCGTAAGTCTACCAAAGAGGGTGTAGTAAGATTTGATTGATATTTTATATTGTGATCAGAAATGCAGCCTAATGTTCCTATGCTAGCAGCACTATATCCTAAATGTTTAAGAAAGTTTCTTATATAGTGTACCACTGAAGTTTTGCCATTTGTTCCAGTAACAAGAATAACATTTTCCGGTATGTTGGGATAAAAATGATGTACACATTTTTCTAAGGTCTCATGTATATTTTCTACTATACATAAACATGCTGAGGTGCTACTGCGACAAATATCTTCTTGAGTTACTACAACCTTTGCGCCTTTATTTATGGCATCGTCGATAAAATCGTTGCCATCATACTTATTACCTTTTATCGCAAAGAAAGCAGAATTATTTGTACACAATCTTTGATCTGAAAAAATATCCTCTACATTGTTTTTTCTCAATATTGATATTACTTCAGCTGCGTTCTTTTTTCGATTTTTCATAATCTGGTTAGCTATTGTTTTGAGGAGGATTCATCAAATAGTACCATTGTTCTCTTGAGCAAGGTTGTTTCTCTATGCCATATTTTATAGACATCCTTTTTATAATCTGTTTTACTGCTGGAGCCATTGTATACCCTCCGGTTGCGTGCCCATGTGTTGCTGCTGTTGCATGTGGTTCGTCTAGAGTTGCGTATACGATATATTTTGGATTGTGTACAGGGAAGGTCGCCATTACAGAAGAGATCCTTAACGTCTTAGAATATTTTCCCTGAACAACTTTATTTGCTGTACCGGTCTTTCCTCCTACATCTAGGTCTTTTATATATGCAGCCCTTAGGCTACCATGTGTCGCTGCTAAGCTCATCAAGATTTTCATCTTTTCGGTTGTAAGAGGGTTTTGCAAAACTTTTGTGCCTGATATTTTGTTTGTCCTTTTTAAGAAAGTTAATGGTATTTTTGTTCCACCGTTTATAATCGGTATCATCGCTTGTACGTAGTGTAAAGGAGTAACGGAAATTCCATATCCGTATGCTACTGTTGTTAGAGTAATATCCGACCATTTTGATCTTGGAGGCAGTATAGGTTTTGCATGTTCTGATATTTCAACGTGACTTATTGCGTCCAACAGGCCTAATTTTTGAAAATATTCCTGTATTTTTTCTTGCCCTATTTCTAAAGCTATTTTGCCTAATCCTTTGTTTGAAGAGTGAGCAAAGATTTGAGCGATAGACTTATTTCCAGATGTTTGTGTATAATCTTGAATTTTGTACTTACTGACAGAAAGGTTTGTTACATCATATACATCATGCAATCCTATTGTATTTGTATCAAAACCTATAGCCATAATGATTGGCTTCATTATAGATCCTAGTTCGTATGTACCAATAGAATTTTTGCTTAGCAGAGCCTCTGGATTTGAGAAGTCAATATTATAAGGGTCAAAACTTGGTTCATTAACAAAAGATATTATTTCTCCTGTATTTACATCAGCTATTATTGCATTTGCTCCTTTTGCGCCAAAAGTTGAAATAGCTAATTTCAATTCTTCTTTTACTATGTTCTGTAGTTGAGAATCTATGCTAAGAAGGATCTTTTCTTGCAATCTATCATTGCAAATCTCTGCATTCAGCCCTCTTTCAATACCGGCTAATCCATTGTTATACAGATCTACATACCCTATCACGTGAGAAAGGGAACTACCTTGCGTGTAAAATCTTCTGTAGTTTTTTTGGGCTTCTATGCCAAGAATTCCAGCTTGCTCTATATTTGCTTTATCTTTAATAGTGATATTGTGTTTCAACCATACGAATTTTTTGTTACTTTGCAATTTTGCTAATAAAGAATGATATTCCAAGGAGGGTAAGGCTTTTATAAGTCTCTTCGCTACTATATCATATGGTTGAGTTATTCTATGTGGATAAGCACACAAGCTGGCTGTAGGTAGATTTATTGCAAGAGGTATGCCGTTTCTATCAAGAAGTTCTCGCCTTATGGGAGTTTCTTCTACTGACTTGCTTATGGTGATTGGTTCTGATAAAGACAGAGATAACAACCTGCATATAACAACGATCGTTAATGCTAATGTTATTAATATACTTTTTTTTAATCTTGAATTTGCTAAAGCGACACTATACTGCCAGAATAAAACACTCATGAACTTCTTTTATCTTGTGTCTTGATGGATACTAGGTTTTAAAATTCCATTTTATATTTTCTACTTTTTTAGAGACTACCTTTCTTATAGGAGTTTGATATTTTTTTGGATTATCTTTTACATTTTTTACTATTTGTTCAGCTTTAGTCTGCCCTAAACTTTTTAGATGTTTTTCTGTTAAATGCCTTATACGTTGTGGCCTGCTTATATAACATAGCTCCGCCTTAAGTATATTCATTCTTGCTTGTTCTTTTTTTATTTCTTTTTTTATTTCTTCTGTCTTATGTTCTAATACTACCACCGAGTTTTTAAAATTTAAAATCCCGTACCAGATACCAAGGGCTATAATAGGCAACAGAAAATATAGTAATGTATCTTTATTGTAGGTAACCATAAACGTTTATATTCGAATTGCAACTCTTAGTTTTGCAGACCTAGAGCTGTCGTTAAATTGTAACTCTTCTTTATCTGGAGTAATTGGCTTTTTTGTTAATATTTTATATTGATATTGGGCCGATGTTGGTTCTTCTTTTGCATATTTTGATCGTGATATTTTTTTTACTGAGTTTTTTCTTAAAAAGTCTTTAATGATACTGTCCTCTAAAGCGTGAAAAGCTATAGTTACTAATTTGCCATTTTGTTTTAGCAAATTGGTAATTTTAGTTAAGCTATCTTGTAGAGTCTTTAACTCTTGATTTACCTCCATTCTTAATGCTTGAAAAGTTTTCGTAGATACATCTATTTTTCTATACTTACCTCTTTTTAAGGTATTACGTATTAACTGTGCTAGCTGGGTAGTAGATTGTATGAATTGTTTATTTTGCACTATGGCTTTAGCAATTTTTTTCGAGTAGCGTTCGTTACTATTTTTATACAGCATCTCTGACAATTGTGACTCTGAAAAGTTATTTACAATATCTTGTGCTGTAACTTGATTTTTAGCATTATCCATTCTCATATTAAGTGGCCCATCATATAAGAAAGAAAAACCTCTACCAGGATCTGTAAGCTGCATTGTAGAAGTGCCTAAATCGAATAAAAATCCATCTACCGAATGAGGTATATGTTTATCTAAATCAGCAAAATTAGACTGTATAAATTTAAATCTAGAGTTATATTGTTTTTGTAAATCTTTTGCATGCTGTATCACGCTTGGATCAACGTCAAATCCGATGACATTACATTTTGCAGTTTGTAATATTGCTTTAGAATGTCCTCCCATACCAAAAGTACAATCTACATAAGTATGATCATCTTGCGGATCTAAGTAATGTATTACTTGCTTTAATAGAACTGGAATATGATTTTTCACAGGCATGGTTTAGGTATTTTTTAAAATTGATAAATTTTTCTTAGCAATTTGTTTAGCTTTTGACATATAGGCATTCAGTTCATCTGGGTTCCAAATTTCAAAAGTTGTTCCTTTTCCTATAAATGTAGCTTTGGTGTTTATCTTTGCATACTGTAGAAAATGTTTTGGTAATATTACTCTTCCCTCTCCATCTATAGATAGCATTGTAGCTTCCCCCATAATTACTGTTTCGAAAGCATCTCTTTCAGCTGAGTATGGTGGCAAAGCTTTTACGGCATTGCTTATTGTTTCTAATCTCACATCGTCATATACCTCCACACAAGAATTCTTTATAGACGGACATGCTATCAAATGCTGAGATTCTTTATTAATCATATTTCTAAAATTTGCTGGCACAGATATTCTACCTTTTTTGTCTATAGAGTTAGTATATGTAGATAAAAAAAGATTTTGTAACATCATGGGCTAACATGGGTTTTTACGGGCAACTGTGCCACCATCATCTTAGGCTAATAATGTTCGTAAATCTCGTCAACAAATAAAATTTATTATTTTTCTATAATATCTCGTAAAAATTGAAAAATGCAATATATAAGTAACTTTTAGTTAAATAAATTATTATCTTATAAACAACATTGAGTATACAATTTATTTATAAAGAAAAACTTAACTGCAAACAATTAAGTTTTTTTCAACTTCTTTATCGAAGATAAAATTCTTTGTGCTAATGTTGCTCCTATTCCAGGCACCTGAGTTATACTCTTCAGGTCTGCATTAAGCAGATTTTCAAATGAGCCAAAATGTAACAGCAAGCTTCTTTTTCTATTTTTTCCTAATATTTTTATTTCATCTAATTCTGATGCAAAAAGTGCCTTATTGTGTCTTTTTCGATAAGCGTTTATAGCAAGATTATGTACCGCATCACGTAACTTTTGCAAATATAACATGGTTGAACTATCTTTCGGTAATGTAAAAGGTCTTTGATTTAGTGTATGAAATTTTTCTTGACCCGAGTTACGATTTTTACCTTTTGACATTGCCACAAGGAAAATATCTGTCTCTTTTAGAATTTCTTTAGCAGCGTTTAGATGTCCTAGTCCTCCATCTACTATTATTACATTTGGTAAAGGGATTTTTGACTCTAATCTTTTTAGTAGAGCTACTTTCAGCAAGTGATAATCATCTCCTTTAGCTTTATTAGGAATAGGTTGTGCTACAAAAATTCTACAATCCGCTTTTACTATTCCTTCTTGTGTTGTGGCTACCATAGCTGACACAGCGTGCTCACCCATTATATGACTGTTATCATACAGCTCTATTTTAGAAGGGGCGAAGTGTAAACCAAACAGATTTTTTATATCTTGCAAAAATTGATTGTGATACTTAGTGAAATTTAATTTACTTTCCAAAGATAAGGCCGCATTATTATTTGCATTCTTGACAAGAAGATTGTCTGGAGTTATTTGAAGTTTTATTTGCTTTTTGAATAAAGTAAAAAAGGCAATTTCTATATCATGTTTAGATACAGGAGTATTAGGTAACATTATTTTTTCAGGTGGAATATGTGTTGAATAAAATAAAGTTAGGAAATTTTGTAAAATTTGATTTTCTGATACATTCTCCAAATTCTGAAAAAAATATTTTTTGCTTCCATAACTTTGACCTCCTCTGTAAAAAAAAATCTCTACGCAGCAAGTTCCATTTATAATAGATATACCTATAACATCACAATTTCCTTTTTCATAAGCTGAAGAAGACTGATTTTGCACTTCTTTTACCGCTAGTAATTTATCTCTCACCATAGCCGCCTTTTCATATTCTAAATTTTGGCTATAAATGCTCATTTGTTTATTCAGGATATTTTGTAAATGAGTATTTTTTCCTTTTAAAAAGATCTCCATTTGACGCACAGATTCTTTATACTCTTCTTTAGTTATATAGTTCGTACAAGGAGCGCTACATCGTTTGATCTCAAATTGTATACAAGGTCTTTTTCTATTAAGAAAGTACGAATCAGAACATGTTCTGATTTTGAAAATCTTTTGTAGTAATGAGAAAACCTTTTTTAGAGACGCAATATCAGCAAAAGGCCCGTAAAGATCAGAAGTTATTATTTTCCCTCTGTATTTTGTCAGCTGAGGGAATTCATGATTTTTACTAATTTTTATATAAGGAAATGATTTGTCGTCTTTTAAAAGTATATTGTAACGAGGTTGATGTTTTTTTATAAGATTTGCCTCTAGTATTAGGGCTTCAAATTCCTGCATTACAGTGGTATACCGTACCAGCGATACACACGACACCATATGTTTTGTCCTATATGGTAAGTTGTCTGCTGTATATTGCAGTAGCCTTTTATGTAAATTCTTTGCTTTGCCCACGTAAATAACATTTTCTTTTTGAAACATCATATACACACCAAAGGTGTTTGGAGCTTGATTTGCTACTTCTTTTATCAATTCTTTACTCACGTTTTCGCATGATTATAAAACTGAATATTTAAGTCAAAGATTTTTTGTTTTGAAATTAACTTAGTATATCAATTAGGTACTGCCATTCCCTTTCTTTTAAACCGCTTTCCTTTTTAGAGATTTTATTTACGTCTACAAACTTTTTCAAAGCTTGTATTTGAGACTTGGATAATTCAGCTCCGTGATGCCTATATTCCATAAAAGCTTCATAGACGTGTGGTAGCCACAACTTGATTATTTCAAGAAGTATTTTTGCATATTCTCTTATTTCATATTGTGCGTGTTGCGCATATCTTAATGAAATGAAATGTAAAAGATTATGCAGATCAATCTTCCAGTACCATTGTGTGTAATAATTAAGGTTCAAATTCATTCTTGCTAACTCTCTAGCTAGGCCTGTTTTTTCGTCATCTACCACATTTCCATCTATGTCTGTATTTAGCATTTGAGAATAATTATCATAACATCTTTCAGAATCGGTTTTTATGATATGTAAAATTTTATCTGTCTCTTCTTTTGTTAAGGGTTCATTATGACGTCCTTGTTTGTTAGAGCTAGATTGAGCACATAATATCTCTCTTTCTGGTAAATAAAATTCTTTATCCAAAACAGAATATCTTGCTGAATACTCATTTACGTTAGCAGTTCTGTGCCTAATCCATTGTCTTGCTATAAATATTGGCAATTTAATATGAAATTTAATTTCGCACATTTCTAAAGGAGAAGTATGCCTATGTTTTACAAGATAGTTTATTAAAGCCTTATCTTGACTGACTTTTTTTGTACCGTGTCCATAAGATACACGTGCAGCTTGTACTATTGCAGAATCTGATCCCATATAATCTATAACTCTTATGAAACCATGATCTAAAACCTTTATCTTTTTATATAAAATTTTTTCTAGCTCAATAGATGTATCTCTTTTTGTAGTATTTTCATACAGATCTTCTTCCTCTTGATCTAAAATTAAATCTTGTAGCATTTTACGTATTTTAAAGTTGTTTAAGAGTGTGCCGGCAAAGGGAATCGAACCCCTGACCTATACGTTACGAATGTATCGCTCTGCCAACTGAGCTATGCCGGCAAATGTTACCAAATATTTAGCAATTTCCACCATGATAAACCTGCAACAATCCATATACATAGGTTTAACGAGCTTAAAATAAATCCTATTTTACACCACATTTTGCTTTCTAAAGTTGTGTCAGCAAAAAGAATAACAGTTGCTCCTCCAGCATAATGGGTTAGTGACATGAATAAACTAGAACAAAACGCTAAAGATAACGCCGCCAACATTGGAGGTACATTTGCATGTATAGCCAGTGATAAACAAATACCATACATGCTACTGATATGTGGTATAGCTCCTGCAAACAAATAATGAGAGTAAAAATATGCAAAAACAATTATGAGAAAAGATAACGCCCAATTGTTTCCAGGTATGCATTGTCCTAATAGCGATCCATAATATCCTATTATTCCTGATTTTTCTAATTGCTCTCCCAATAGAACTACTATACCAAACCATAAAAAAATATCCCATGCAGATTTGTGAGATATAATGTCATTAACACTCAAAACATCTGTGATAAGTAGGATACTTACACCTACTAAAGTTGCCGTTACATTACTTATTCCATATTTAGGTCCAACAATCCACAAAGACAACACTAATGTCAAAGTTATTAGTAGTATCTTTTCTTTTCGACTAAATGGATGCATGGATGTCGATGCTTGTACCGCTAATTGTTTAAACGATTCGCTTGTGTCAAACTTAAAGTATTTTTTTATGAAAAGTGGCAAAAAAAACAAGCTTATTATACCAGGTAGTGCTGCTGCTATGCACCAGTTCCACCACTGCAAATTTATTCCACTTACTTTTGCTATATTACATAATACTGGATTTCCAGCAGTGCCAGTTAAAAACATAGCTCCAGTTATACATACAGTATGAGAGTATACTAAGCAAAGAAAGTTCTTTAAATTTTCCTCTTCTTTTATAGTTTTTTTGAATTTTGACATTTCATTTATCACAGGTAAGATTATTCCTCCTGCTTTAGCGGTACTACTAGGAATAAACGGAGCTATTAACACATCAGTACACACTAAACTGTATGCTAAACCAACCTCGTTATTACCAAAAAGTCTGGCAAAAATATATGCTATTCTTGTACTAAGTCCTACATTGATTAATGCCTTCGCCATAAAACAAACTGTAAATATCATCCATATTACAGGTGATGAGAAGGCGCTTAATGCTTTTTGCACCGGTATTATTTGCATCACAATAGCAGTCGTAAGACTGATCAAAGCTATCTTGCTATTAGCAGAAGCTTTTATCATTAACGCAACTATTGTAGCAATAAATAACCCAAGTAATCTCCATCCTTCTACTGATACCAAATTAGAAGGATGTGTAAGAAAAAATACGGAAAATATAACACAAGGGATAAATACTTTTAATGCTTTTATCATGCTGTTGTTATTCATACTAGGATTTGTATTTATTTATGTCCCAATTATTTTCGCTATGATCTACTACTAAAGTCATTGCTACATCTCCTGTAACATTGACTGTAGTACGCAGCATATCAAGCAACCTGTCTATGCTAGCCAATATAGGAACGCTTTCTATAGGAATATTTGCAGACTGTAGTACTACAGGAAGAGTTATTATAGATGTTCCAGGTACTCCAGCACCTCCAATCGCCCCTAAAGTTGAAGATACTATTATTGCTAAATAGTCTGTTATATCTAATTGTATAGAGTACAGCTGAGCCGAGAATATTGCAGATATACCTAGCCCAATTGCAGACCCATTCATATTTACTGCAGCTGAAATAGGTAACATAACTGACGCACTAGTTTTTGATATGCCTAATTTGTTTACTGCTATTTCAATAGTAGTAGGCAGTGCAGCCTTAGTACTACTTGTAGAAAAGGCTAATAGCTGATATTCCAAGCTCTTTCTATAAAAGGGCAAAGGAGATTTTCTACAGTAAATACAAATCAACAACCCATATATTAAATATTGCAAAGTCATAGCGACTATCATCGCTGCTACGAATTTACTGACACTAAGCAATACAGTGATTCCTTGCACAGCAATTGTGCTTGCCATCAGTGCACACACACCATAAGGAGAACAACTAACTATTATAGCTATCATTTCAAACACCAAAGTGGAAAAAAAAGATACTACTTTTTGTAGGTTGTTAGATTTACTCTTAAACTGGTTCATTACCACTCCTGCAAATATAGAGAAAAATACTATTTGCAGTAGATTACCTTTACTGAAAGCTTCTATGACATTTTCAGGTATGATACCGATTATCAAGTTCTTGAAAGAAAACTTATCTAGGACTACTGATGCTGTTGAAAGAGCTGGTTCAAAACCTGGATTTTTACCTGGCTGTAGTAATATACCTACCCCGAGTCCAAATATTACAGCAAACGTTGTAGTTACTACAGAGATTGTGACTATTTTGAACCCTATTCTACCCAAAGATTTAGCATTGGAAGAATTAAGTATTCCTTTTACCAAAGTACAAAAGATCAAAGGGCCCATCATCATCTTCAAGCTCCTTAAGAACATACTACCTATAACACTGGCAATATCCAACCACTTTGGGAATTTAGCTAATATAGGTCCTAGTGATACACCAATTATAAGGCCTATTAATACCTTTTTCCATAAATTCATAATGTAATTTTATTGTACATGGTTATTATGCATAGTATGGAAAATTTTGTTTCACCATTCTCTATTTGCAAAAATTTAAATTGTCATAATTTCTTGTTCTTTTCTTGCCTCATATTCGCTCACCTTAGAGGTACATTCGTTTGTATGTTTCTGCAACATTTCAGAAAATCTTTTTTTTTCGTCTTCTGATAACGCATGTTCTTTTTCTAACTTTTTGATATGCTCTAGAGCATCTCTTCTAATATTTCTTATTGATATTTTGCAGTTTTCACCATATTTATGGGCTATCTTAACTATTTCCTTTCGTCTGTCCTCACTAAGTGATGGTATTGATACTAATATACTTTGTTCAGATATAACTGGGTTTACTCCTAAATTTGAATCTGTAATCGCTTTTTGCACCGTTTTCACTAAAGATGTATCCCAAGGTTGTACCTTTAAAGTTTTGCTATCTAAAATCGATACGTTAGCAAGTTGAGATAAAGGAGACTCATTATCATATGCTTTTACTTTTATACTTGTAAGTAGGCTTGGAACTGCCCTACCTGTTCGTAATCCTTTCAAATTATCTAATAAGACATCTATTGCTTTATGCATCCTGCTTTTAGCATCGTCGATAATTTCCTCTACTTCCATTCTTCTTTACCACTTTAGTTATGATTATAGATCAGCAATGTATATTTGACTTTTAGTCAAAAAAGAAACGCTCTATTATTACAGAAGCTCAAGCATTATAACTGTATAAGCTCCATATTGAAAGTGTTTTACTGTTTACACTGTAGATGTACACTTTCTTATTTTTCTGAATTTACCTCTGTAGGTGCTTTAATATCGATAGATATTGAGTGAATGTGCAACATTTCCTCTTTCAATACTGCATACACTCTTCTATGTCTTTCTAACAGATGTATTCCTTCAAAACATTCGGATACTATTTTTATCTCCACATGAGTTACACCTTCAGTATTTTTAACTGGCTCGTGTTCTTCATGCTTTGATGAAGTGTCTAGCACATTTATAGATAAAGGAGAAAAAGCTTTGCACAATTTTTCTTCAATGGTCTTTAATGGAGATGACATATATATATCCGTTTTTTTTATAGGGCAAGGTGGCTCGAGCTGGAATCGAACCAGCGACACAAGGATTTTCAGTCCTTTGCTCTACCGACTGAGCTATCGAGCCTAATTCACGTACCCACGGCCGGACTCGAACCGGCACGGGCGCAATGCCCAACGGATTTTAAGTCCGCAGCGTCTACCATTCCGCCACGCGGGCTAAGAACTATACCCTATATAAATAGAGCAAAAAAAGCAACAGACTTTTCTTAAAAGCATATTTTCACACATAAAATAACAGTTTTTTAAATTCTAAAAAAGATCAACTTTTAGTTGTTTAGCGTGATTTATTGTGATTATATGTAGAAAAATTTTCCCCTATGAAATAGGAAATTTTATTACACTTTTTAGTAAAAAATTATGAAATACAAATATCATACAAGTAATTTTGAATTACATTATAGAGTAAAGGCATGCAGAATTGATGAATTAGGCTTCAATTCTGATTTTCATGACCTTGTCATAAAAAAATCTCTAGCACAGCTAAAAAAAGAGATCCCTAAGGATTCATACAAAGCGAAAAAAAAGAAAATTTTAGAAGGAGTATGCAGCGGAGTATGCGATTTAGTATATGAGTATGCCGTAGACAAAAAATTAAAACTTAGAGATGCGTCTAAATTAGTCTATCAGGATTTTCTTAAAGGTGGCAGTGTAGCCAAATTGACGAAACGAGTGTTAGTAAATCAAGAACAACGTAATATGTGTCACCATAGACAAAAAGAAGAGGGGTTGGAGAATACTATGAATGATTTACTTGATGCGCAAAAAGGAGCTGAGAAACTACTTAAAGTTGATGTAAGTATGTTTAGTAAGGCTGCTCCTGCAAATTCTTTGCAACCTGCAGTTTCTTCTAGTGATAGCTTTTTATCATCTCCATCTTCATCAAAAGATTATAAAATTGCTGAAAGTGATATAGATTTTATTTTTATACGTAACTTATATAGTCTTGAAAAAGACCGTATTGTATCTATACAAGGCAGTATTAAATGTAGAGATTTTTTTTGGCAAGATGTGAAAGAATTTCTCCATGCATGTCTATTGCAAGCTGTAGTCGTAAAAGATGATACTATTTGTATAGATTTTTTTGATCCTAACTTTGGAATAATAAATTTTATAATATCCACAGAGAAAAGTTTTGCTCCAGTAATGAAAGACACAAAGTTCTTTAACTTGTTGTTGAAGGCAATATCATACGCTCTTACAGCAAAATTTACTGATATTTTTCCTAAAGGAAAATACGACCACTTTTCTATTGAAGAAGTTACGGCTATGGAAAGAAGAGAGATACGAAAGTCTAGCTTCTTTGACAAGATAACCTTGTGAGTGCAATATTTCCATTACACATATGAATTTAAGCGATACACTTTTTATTTGTTAGAGGCTCTTTTTCTTCTCTTAACATCCTTATGTATTAGAGTAAGAGCCTTTTTTTCACCTAAATCGTTTGTTGTATCTAATACTAACGTAGATCCAGCTTTAGTTTTTTTGATATTAAACATAGCATCTAGCAGAGCAGACTCTATTATATTTTTCAGTCCTCGCGCCCCTACTTTTTTCTCCAAAGCCTTCTGTGCTATTAGGTCCAGACTGGATTGTGAAAATTCCAAATTGATTTTATCCAACTTAAATATTCTTTGGTACTGTTTCACTAAAGCATTTTTTGGCTCTGTCAAAATTCTTACCAAAGCATCATGACTTAGACAATTAAGCCTTGCTACAACAGGTAGCCGACCAACAAATTCTGGAATCAGGCCAAACTTTATCAAGTCTTCTGATTCTAAATGTTTTAAAGTTTGCCCAGTACTTAAATTGTTTGAACCGTGTATATTAGCGGCAAAACCTATTGAATTTTGTGATACACGCTGTTCCACTATTTTTTCTAATCCAACAAATGCACCTCCGCAGATAAAGAGAATATTAGTTGTATCAACTTGTATAAACTCCTGTTGAGGATGTTTCCTACCATGTTGAGGTGGCACGGAAGCTATACTGCCTTCCATAATTTTTAGTAAGGCCTGTTGAACACCTTCTCCTGATACGTCTCTCGTAATAGAAGGGTTTTCAGACCTACAAGTAGCTATTTTGTCTATCTCATCTATATATATTATGCCTTTTTGAGCTTTTGCCACATCATGATCTGCCGCTTGCAATAAATAAGATATTATTTGCTCTACGTCTTCTCCAACGTAACCAGCTTCTGTTATAGCTGTTGCATCTGCTATAGCAAAAGGAACATCTAAAACCTTTGCTAATGTCTTTGCAAGTAATGTCTTCCCACATCCGGTAGGGCCAATAAGTAATATGTTAGATTTTTCTAACTCTGGCTCTCCTTTGACATGTTCAGCATGTATCCTCTTATAGTGGTTGTAAAGTGCTACTGACAGTACCTTTTTAGCATCTTCTTGATCCACCACATACTCTGACAGTATTTCATAGACTTTGTGAGGGTAAGGAACAATCGACCTACCAGAATCTTTTGAAAGTGTTTGCTCTTCTTGTAAGAGTTCGTAACACAGATCTACGCATTCGTTGCAGATAAATACAGAATCTCCCCCTGCAATTAGCCTTGCAACCTGCATTTGTTTTTTCATGCAGAAAGAACATTTATCCTCTCTATCTTCTATCAATACACTCATTTTTTATTCCTAACTTACAGATACTACACTGTTGATTATAAACAAACTAATTAAATGGAGCAAATTCTAAAATGCACAAGAAACTCTTCAAAGCTACATATATCAGAATTTTGCGGAATTTGTTGTATTTGTTGTACCTTGGATAAGGTTTGTTCTTCAATTATCTGTATATTAGATTGTATAACGTTACAACTTCTTTCATTGCCTGAAAAAATTTCCACCCGAACTTTTTCTGATATATGATAATTGTCCAATTTTCTTTTCTCTTGTATAAGGCGTATTAAGTCATTCAACCATCCCTTTTCCACAAGTGAACTGTCTAAGTTTGTGTTTAGGGAAATTATGCATTCTATTTCTGGTATTGCTTTAACATTTTTCGCCTCTTTGTCTTTTACTGAAAGTACAAGGCTAAATTCATCAGATGACAATAATTCACCTGACACAATAACAGAATTATCACCTGAATGTTGCCAGTCTTCTTTTCGTACAGCAGATATAATCTGTTGTACTTTACTCGGTATTCTTGCAGCTATTTTGTCTAAATTTGGCACTAATATATAATGCCCTACTGTATCAACATCTTTTCTAAAGACTACTTCTTGTACCCCAATTTCTTCTTTTATAAGATCAATATATTGTTCTAAAGCATCTGTATTGATAGCATAAATTGTGATGTCCTTAAGAGTTTGTCTAACTCGTATACCAGTTTTATTTCTGATAAAAAGAGCACCTTTACATATCGCTCTAACTTTTTCCATTGAAGTAAGCAAACTTAGATCCGGAGCAATTGCGTTAAGCAAGGGAAATAACTCTAAATGAACACTTTCTTTTAAAGTTTTCCTAGATAATCCCAAATATATTTCTTCGCACAACATTGGTAGCAAAGAAGCACAAGCCTGAGACATAGTAATAAGACAAGTGAAAAGAGCATTGTATGCTGCAAGTTTATCTTCGCATATATCATGTTTCCAAAATCTTTGTCTGCTTCTTCTTATATACCAGTTGTTTAATTTGTCAAAAAACGAATCTATTTCTTGGTAAGCATTTTGAGAGTTAAAATCCTTTAAAGCCACCTTTATAGCATCCGTGGTAATACGCAACTGGGACAAGATGTATTTATCTAGTACGTTATCCGATTCATATATAATCTTTGCAGTGATGTTATCTGAGTTGGAGTACATACAGAAAAAATGATATGCCTGCCATATAGGCTTGATGGTAAGCCGAAGTGAGTCATATACCGCTTTTCCTTCTTTGTCTAAAAGTAGATCACCTCCTTTAACTACATTTGAAGACAACATAGTAACACGCAATGCATCTGCTCCATACTGATCAAAAATTTCTAAAGGATCAGGATAATTGTTTAATCGTTTAGAAAGTTTTTGTCCTTTTGCGTCTAAGACTACCCCATGACATACGCAGTTTAAAAAAGGAGGTTTGTCAAATAGTGCCGTAGACAACACCATCAAAGTATAGAACCATCCTCTGGTTTGCGCTGTATATTCTGCTATAAAGTCTGCTGGAAAGTTATTTATGAAATTTTCTTTATTTTCGAATGGATAGTGAGCCTCTGCATATGGCATAGCTCCACTTTCAAACCAACAATCTAAAACGTCTGGAACTCTGCGCATCATGGATTGCCCGGATGGATCATCTGGATTTGTACGCACTAAAGAATCTATGAACGGTCTGTGTAAATCTTTGACTTTTACATTAAAATCTTTTTCCAAATCTTTTATAGACCCATATACATCTATTCTTGGATATTTGGGATTATCTGATACCCACACCGGTACAGGAGCTCCCCAAAATCTGTGCCTACTTATCGCCCAGTCTTTTGCATTTTCTAACCATTTTCCAAAAAGGTTGTTTTTTACAAACGTGGGAATCCAATTAATTTGTTCATTTAGATTCACCATTTTATCTCTAAAAGAAGAAACTTTCACATACCATGATGGAACTGATTTGTATATAAGTGGTTCGTCAGTTCTCCAGCAGTGTGGGTATCTATGTATATACTGTTCAGTCTTAAACCATACCTGCTTTTTTTTTAACTCCATTATTATCGAATCTGTAGCTGCAAATACTTGCATACCAGAAAAATCTGATACTTCTTTAGTGAAAACTCCACCTTCATCTACAGGACAAACTGGTTTTATGTCATATTTTTTGCACAAATTGTGATCGTCTTCTCCAAAAGCAGGAGCTATGTGTACTACGCCTGTACCCGCCTCTTTTGAAACAAATTCATCTACAAGTACTTTAAAAGAATTAGGATTACTTTCAAAATATGTAAAAATAGGCTTATAGCTTTTGCCCTCCAATTCCTTTGCTGTAATTGTTGCTACCACATCCTGAGCGTTTAGTTCATTTTTATATTTTGAAAGGGAATCACAAGATAATATGTAGCAATGTGTACCTTTCAAAACAACGCTGTACGTTAAAGTATCACCGACCGCTAAAGCTAAATTAGACGGCAAAGTCCAGGGGGTAGTAGTCCATGATAATAAAAAACACTTATCTACGTTATCTATTTTTTTTACTGACTCTGGTAAATCTAATAATTCAAAAGTTACAGTGACAGCTTTGTCTTTCTTTTCTCTGTACGAGTTGTCTAATTTCGTCTCAAAGTTCGACAAAGGAGTTTGACAAGCCCACGAATAAGGAACAACTTTTGTATCATGGTATATCAAGCCTTTATCATATAACTTTTTAAAGACCCACAGCACTGACTCCATGAACGTTAAATTCATAGTTTTGTAGTCATTTTCAAAATCTACCCAACGACCTTGTCTAGTTACATACTTTTGCCATGCTTGAGTGTATTTCAAGACTGAGTCTTTGCAGTAACTGTTAAATTTTTCTATACCGTATTCTTTTATATCTAAACTACCCGACAACTTGAGATCCTTTTCTGCCCCCATTTCTGCAGGTAAGCCATGACAATCCCAGCCGAATCTTCGTTCTACTCTTTTATTCAAAGAGGTATGAAATCTCGCATATGTATCTTTTACAAAACCTGTAAGTAAATGTCCGTAGTGTGGTAAACCATTTGCAAACGGCGGCCCATCATAAAAGACAAACTTATCAGTCGTCTTTCTTTGATTGACAGATTTTTCAAAAATCTTTTCTGTATGCCAATACTCTAGTATATTTTCCTCTATCTTAGGAAAGTGTGGATTTGGTATAGTTTTCGGATATCTTAAGGACACAATTATAAAATGTATTTTTAGATGATAAATGTGTTAACTTCAGTTGCTAAACAACAAAAACACACAAGATTTTACATACGGATTGAAATAGTATCAAGTGCAAGTGTCAAGATGCATGAAAACAAATAGATATTTCTTAGATGGTAAATTTTTTGGCAACAGACTTGATGTAGCGATTGCATCAATTGCCAAAGAAAGTAGAAGTAAAATCACAAAGCTAATACGTTCTGGTAATGTTTTAGTGAATGGCAAGGTAGTACAAAGTGCAGATTTTCTCCTGAAAACTAATAGCTCTGTCTGTGTGTCATACCAAACAGACGCATCTGACTGTATACCAACAAAATCTGTTATTTTTGAAGTGATTTTTGAAGATAATGATATTGTGTTAATTAATAAACCAGCTGGGTTGGTTGTACATCCCGGCGTAGGACATATTCATGACACATTAGTTAATGGTCTTATGTATCGATATGAGACTTTAGAAAAAAACAATTTTAGAGCAGGTATAGTACATAGAATCGATAAAGATACTTCTGGAATCCTTGTTGTAGCTAAAAATGATTATTCGCATCTGCACATAGCAAACCAGGTGAAAAATCGCTCCATGCAAAGGGTATATTATGCTTTAGTATGGGGGGTGCCAATGCCATTGCAAGGCTCAATAGAATTTTATATAGGAAAAAGTAGACACGATCATACCAAAATGGCTGTATATAAAGATAAAAGTAAGGGTAAGTATGCTTTAACATATTATAAGGTTGTATCTATGTCTCCTTGCAAAACGCTTAGCATGGTAGAATGCAGACTTGCTACAGGTAGAACTCATCAAATTAGAGTTCATATGGCATATATAGGACACGCAATAGTGGGAGATTTTGTCTACGGTAGCATTTTATATGGAAAAAATTTGTGCAAAATTGAAAAAAATAAATTAACAAATATATCTCTTATTAAAAGACAATGTTTACATGCCCATCACATAACTTTAAAGCATCCTAATACGAATAAAGTTTGTACTTTTGTTGCCCCTATTCCTCATGATATGCTTCAAATTTGTGAAGATTTTGGTATTGATACGACGCCCGTTACTATGGCAAAAAATTATTACTGAAGTATCAAGTTAATTTAAATTACGAGTCTATATTAAAAATTCAACAGATGTCATTCACTCAAAATATTCCTCAAATTCAAGCATCTGACCCTAACATATCTACTTGGGTTATGGCTTCTGCAGGCACTGGAAAAACAAAAGTTCTTATAGATAGAATAATGAGGCTGCTAATAAATGGAGTAGATCCTGCAAAAATTTTATGTATTACCTTTACTAACACTGCTTCTAATGAAATATCGTATCGAATAAAGCACAACGTAGAAAATTGGATTAAGTATGACTCTTCTGAGTTAAAAAAAGTACTTTTTGATTTAACAGGTAAACATTTTTCAGATCAAAATCTAAAAAAAATAAAAAATACATTAAATACTTTCGAAAAGAAAATTCAGGACATGAAGATATGTACTATACATGCATTTTGCCAATATAGTTTAAAAAGGTTCCCTTTTGAAGCATCCATTTCTCCATCTTTTCGTGTCATAAATGAGATAACAGAAGCACAAATACGAAAAAATATTATAGAAGAAATTTTCAACTTACAAGAATGCGAACAAGCACTCAAACGCCTATCTCTACATTTTCATGAAAGTACAATCTACGATATTATACACAGTACGTCCTCTACAAACGTAGTATCTATCATCAAAAATTTTGCAACAGAGGAAAAATACAAATCTTTTTTAATCTCAGAGACAAATTTTCAATGTACGAATCAGAAAAAGATTTTATCCCAAGTTATTAATCTTGTTAGTGATATCAATTTACTGCAATGGCAACCTTTTAACACAACCTGTGGAGATATAGAGTTTTTGTCCGTCTTAAAAAATTACTACGAACTTTCAGTAGAAGAAAGAGCCATTAGATGGCGCGAATTAATACCACTTTTCATTAACTCTTCAGGTAATAAAAAAATAAGATTAATTTCTCAAAAATTGACATGTGAAGCTCCTGATCTGATCAAATTATTATTAAATTTACAAGATGAGTTATTTAATTGCTTAAAAAAGGTAGAACATAATAATTTAATTGAAGCTAGCACCGCCTTTTTCTGCATAGCACAAATTTTTTCATCTAGATTTGAAAAATATAAACGCGATAAAGGATTTCTAGATTACCGAGATTTAATTAGATATACCAAACATTTATTTACAGAAAGTAAAGATAAAGATTGGGTAATGTATAAATTAGATGGAGGTGTTGATCATATTTTAGTAGATGAAAGCCAGGATACCAGCAAAGAGCAATGGGAAGTGATTACGGCTCTCATGAACGATTTTTTCTCAGGTGAATCAAGTGAGACACATAAAACCTTTTTTATAGTAGGAGATGAAAAACAATCTATTTATAGCTTTCAAGGTGCATGCGTCGACACATTGAAAAAAGTAAAAAAACATTTTGAATCTAGTGCGTTGAGTGCAAATCGACCTTTTAAAAATATACAATTAAATCACTGCTATCGATCTTCGCAATTAATTATAGATTTTGTGGAAAGAGTGTTAAATGCTTCTGACTGTTTTGTAAATGTACCCAAATTACTATCTAGTAGTGCAGACAGTCCAAGCAGAATTGAAGTTTGGCCAATTACCATGTTAAACAAAAAAAGAGAAGAGTTGTTTTGGCCGCTACCATGTGCTTCTTATCAGATAGATTCTGCCTCATATACCCTTGCTGTACAGATAGCTCAACGTATTAAAAATTTGCTGCAAAGTAGGATAATTTTACCCTCAACCAAAAAGACAATTCGTAAAAAAGACATTGCTATCCTTATTCAAAGAAGAACAAAATTTGCTAAGATATTGGTATCTACTTTATGTGAAGAAGGAATATCTGTATCAGGTTTAGATAAAGTCACATTACATGACAACTTAACAATTATGGATGTAGTTGCTATTGCTAAATTTGTTCTTTTACCAACTGATGATCTGAATTGCGCTATTTTACTTAAATCTCCTATTTTTTCTTTATCAGAAGATCAGCTATACGAACTTAGGTCATCTAATAGTACAAAACAGACATTGTGGTATAAAATTCAACACGATCTATTTTATAGAACAATTTGCACTGACATGATGCAATGGATAGAAGCTTACAATACTACAGAAGGAGTATTTGACTTCTTTTATATTATTTTAAACTGCATGGGTGTAAGAAAATTATTACTACAAGATAACAACAAACAAGATGGAGATATTCTTGACGAATTTTTACACCTAATTAAAAAATTCGAAAAAGAAACTCAAGGAAATTTGTATCAATTTATTCAATGGTTTGAGAACACGGATGTTTGTGTTACACGTGACAACGTAGACAAGGCAGATTCTGTAAATATCATGACTGTACATTCTGCTAAAGGATTGGAATTTCCGGTGGTTATTATTTCAGATGCCACTTCTGTTTCTATATCTGATAAGTTTGTATTTGTTGAAAATGATAAAGTAGCTTTGTGTTATCCACCAACTTTAACAAAGAAAATTCAAGCCCGTAAAAAACAGAATTTCGATGCAGACTATCAAGAATATCTAAGACTAATGTATGTTGCATTTACTAGATGTCAGGATTATTTAATAATTTGTGGTAGTACATCTCGCAACAACGTTTCTTCCAATTGTTGGTATAACTTAGCAAAATCAGTATTAATGGAAGATACAACAGCTTTAAAACATTGTGTTTTAGAAAACAGTGAAAAAGAAAAACAAGATATAATGTTTTGGGAAAGTAAACCTTTTGAGACTAAAGATTTTGAAGATTATGATACACAAGTACAACACGCTAATGATGTAATTTTTAAAGAATACAATTTTGCTATCGAGAAGTTACGTCGTAGTAATGTTGCAAATTCTTTTTCACATTATGTGCCACAAGAGAAAAGTATGCACTATGGTAGAATTATGCACAAAATTCTAGAACACATTGTAGGCGGAAACACATGGGACAATATTACTCCTTTACTGCAGCACATATCTACTGGGGCGCGCGCGCAAGCGATGCATCAATTACATTTGTTAACTACTTCAAATATGTGGAAAGATCTAATGCAAGGTAAAGTATGCTCTGAAGTGAATATCGTGTCTCATCAAAATGATAACTGTACCAAAATCTTTAGATTAGATTTACTAATAGAGACAGAAAATAATGTGACAGTAATTGATTACAAAACAGGAGATAGAAGCAAATGTTCTACAGAGGTAATTTTTAAATACAATGAACAAATGCACAGGTATCTACAATGTGTCGAAAAACTTCATCCGAATAAAACAATCAAAGGCTATCTTTTATGGTTGCATGATATGAGTTTCAGTGATGTACCTTTTAAAAAGGGTCAATTGTCCTATTTTGACTAACTTAATTATTTCTTTATGCTTTCTGTTTATATTCATTGGCCTTTTTGTTTAAGTAAATGTCCGTATTGTGATTTTAATTCCCATGTTGCCAGCTCTTTTAACTATTCTTCTTGGCAAGAATCTTACAAAAAAGAGTTACGCTGGTTTGCAAATTTATTAAAAGGACAATATATCAGGTCTATTTTTTTTGGTGGAGGTACACCTTCGCTTATGTCGGCAAAACTTGTAGAAGCTGTAATAAATGAGATTGCCAAAATTGGTATTGTAGATCAAAAAACAGAGATATCATTGGAGGCTAATCCTACATCTGTAGAAGCTAAAAAATTTAAAGATTTGTCTCTCTGTGGTATCAATCGTATTTCTATTGGCGTGCAATCTTTAAGAAATGAAAGATTAGGATTTTTAGGACGTCAACACACTGTAGATGAAGCATTATATGCGGTAAATGTAGCGAAAAAGGAATTTAAAAACTGTTCTATGGACATCATTTATGCTTGTAAAGGACAAAGCATATCTGATTGGAAACATGAATTAGAGGAAATTATACATCTACAACTAAATCATTTGTCTTTGTATCAGCTTACAATAGAAGAAAATACAAAATTTCATACATTATTTAAAAAAGGCAAATTACCAGTAATAAACTCTGATTATTCTTTACATATGTATAATATAACAAACGATATTTTATCTAAGCATGGATATATACAGTACGAGATTTCGAACTATGCATCAAAACTAGATAAAATTTGCAAACATAATATGACTTATTGGAGGTATAAAAGCTATTTAGGTATAGGACCAGGAGCTCATAGCAGAATTGTAAATGATATTAATGATATTGTTACAATAGAGATGCATTCTTCCCCTAAAATATGGATGAGTAATGTTGACTCTAATAATCATGGAATAGTGAAACAACAGAATTTAACTGTGCAAGAGATCTTGACTGAAAAAATTTTTATGGGATTACGCATTACAGAAGGAATAGATCTGAAAGACATTCTAGCAATTTCCGGTCAAACAAAGCAAGAAACCTCGCTGTACCATGTCACTGAAAATCTTATCAAGCTAGGCCATATAAAAATACAAGATGAAAAAATCACGCTAACTAAAACTGGCTTTGCGTTACACACAGAAATAGCATCAGAGATTATATCTTCGCTAACTTCCTCATCAGATGTTCTACAATAATACTTGTTGTTTTACCGAACTTATTGGCATCTACAACCATGATTCTTTCAGGAAAAAGTGTCGCTATGTGTAAAAATCCTTCTCGAATCACTGTCTGCTGCTTTAGTGGCATTGAATCATAAAAATGTTTCACTGGTCTGTTTTTTATCCTATCTACCACAGTTACAGGATTGATATCTAAGAGATATGTTACATCTGGCCATATGCCACACACAGAGTTATGTAAATCTTGTATCCATTTTATGTCTATCTTTCCCAAGATTCCTTGATAGCATAATGTAGAATCTATAAATCTGTCAGATATTACACAAATATTTTGCTTTAATTTGGGAAGTATCACCGTCTGTATATGATCATATCTTGCTGCCATAAATAACATAAGCTCTATTTTAGGTGATAAACGCTCACTTTTTAGAATCTTATTTAGTTGTTTCCCTATAACTGAGCGACATGGCTCCTTTGTTATTGCAACAGGCAAACCTTGCTGTTCTAAAATTTTTTTTAGCTTTCTTGTTTGAGTAGATTTACCACAACCATCCATTCCTTCAATTGAGATAAAAATCCCTCTTGAAAGTTTTTTAGTAGTATAATCCAACATATTTTTTACTTCAGATGCATTTATTGCTTTTTATTTTCAACAACACAATGATCTTGAACAGTTTCTTTCTTTTGTACCAGAGACTGTATTTTCTCGTTCAAGTTAAGATATACTCCTATCGCTACAAAGCATTCTTTATGACAAGTTGGTGCAACTAACAAAGATAACTCATCGTATAAATTCTCGCCTTCTAAAGGAGATAAACTTTCTATCTCAAGAAATGTATCAAATGTTGGCATGTGAGAAAATTGCTTCTCTAAAACATTTAAAGCATCTTCTTTTCTATTTTCTGACAAAAACACAGATGTTAACTCTTTATAAGCAGCTTGATTCATTTTATTGTACTTTACTGCCTTCATGGCATGATCTATTTTGACGCTATTTGGTATATCTGCTTTGCATGATTCTGCGTACATGTTAGATATTTCTTCTTTCTGTTGTAACGTAACATCAGACAAATGAAGTACAATGTCAGCATATTTATCGAAATTATTCCACGACTGTAACATGTAGTAACTTTTCACTACAAGCATTAGCATATTTGGATCTGGGTTGTCGTCCTGCGCAAAACTCTTAGAAAATTCCAAACTATCAGAATACTTTCCCATCTTGAATAAAACATCAGCCAATTTTTTCTTAGCAAACATCCCTAAAGAATCAGATTTTGTTAACTCTTTAAGGTTGTCGATAGCCTCGTTCAAATGTTCATCGTGTAGACTCACCTGAACCAAATTATAATATTCTTTTAAAAAAGAATTATCTGTATCAGAGATACCTTTTGGTGCCTCTATGTTAGGACCACTTAATCCTTTGTGAGATTGCATCAACAGAGCATAAAATGCATTTTTTTCACTAATAAAACCGTACGACACAAATAACTTAGTAAGTAATATTGCGACCATACATAGAACCAAACCGCACGCAATCAACGCTATGATCAGCGCTAAAAAACTCACCTTGATTTCGTACTCACTCCAATATATAAGGACTTTTGAATCAAATTGTGATAAATATCTGCATAATAGATAAATTTTTATGCAAAACACAACCGAAAGAGCGAAATACAAGCTTACTTTTCTCATTATTACTACTTCATTTTATTTGGAATTAACTTCTTCACTTTTTTACTAATACTAAGATAGCTGACTAAGCCAAACATACACCTTAGCAGCGGACATCTATTCTACTTGCCCTTTATTAATATCTTGAATAATTTTGTAAATTTTTTCTATTATAACAAACCTTCTTTCATCGTAACTAATATCGGATTCTCTTCCTTGATTTTCAAGCTTTTTTGTTACAATTACAGCACTATTACTTCTCTTTTTTGTAATAGACAAAACTCCAACATCAGAATCGGATACTGATTCGTGTATCTCTACATTACGATCTTTATTTAGGTTATTACACAATATAACAACAGGAGATAATGAAGAAACCATATCATTTGGACATACAGCATTTAGGTATTTAATCTCTGCTGTGGTATCATGATTTAGTGCTATTTTTACAGCTATTTCGTATAGCGCTTGTGTTACTGCTAGAACAGTAAAATGTGTACTGAGAGTCGACACCTTAGGTATTTTTTCTGATTTAATACCTTTGCTAGAAGCAGCTTTACTAATATGAGTAATTGTGTCTCTTTTTTGCACAGTTGCGAAAATGCTGCCATACTGTATCGTTTGAAAGAAAAATACAAATATGAATAACCCAATAGTTGGTAGAAAAAAAGACCAAAAAATATTTTTCAAGTACTTTAATGAAGTCAGGAATTCTTTTATCATCTCACCTGTGTTTGTTGTGTACGTGCGTACGTTTTTTTTCATAAAAGCGCAAGGCGTTTGCTGAATGTACCATGATTTATATCATTACTAAAGCTTTATACAACTAATGTTTTTACTCACGCTTCCATAGTTTGCTTAGATTTATGCTATATGTTTTGACAAAAAATATTACAGAAAAAGTTCAATCAATTAATGATTTTGCTATTTCTACATTACAAAGCATAGATGCGATAAAAACATACGGATATGTAAAGGCAGTGACAGGGCCATTGATAAAATGTTCTGGCATAGAACGTTGTGTAACGATGGGAGAAATATGCGAGATTGAAGTCAAAACTTCGCATAAAACTGTCCTAGGTGAAGTAATAGCTTTAGATCAAAATGAAGTAACACTTCTTCCATTTGAAGGAGGAGATGGAATTAAAATAGGAGACATAGTATCAATAAGTTCTATAGGAAACGTTGTTTTTCCAGATATATCCATGCTAGGTAGAGTCATTGATGCGTTTGTCAAACCAATAGACGATAAAGGGCCTATACACCCTGGTAATAAAAAATACCATCTTAAGCACGCGGGGCAGGCATTTGATTTAAGAAAGAAAATAGGCCCCAAACTAAATTTAGGAATAAAGGGTATCGATGTTTTCGCTCCTTGTTGCATAGGACAAAGATTAGGAATATTTTCTGGAAGTGGGATAGGAAAATCTTCTCTTATTGCCATGTTAACAAAACATGCCAACTGCGATGTTAAAGTTGTAGGACTGATAGGTGAAAGAAAGAGAGAAGTTGTGGAGTTTATAGACTCGTACCTGCAACCTGAAAAAAAAGATTTTGTAGTTGTGGCTTGTACATCTAATGAACCAGCATCTTTGAAAAAAAGAGCTGCATATCTTACGTTATCTATAGCTGAATATTTTCGCGATTTAGGAAATAACGTGTTATGTATAGTAGATTCACTTACACGTTTTGCCATGGCACAAAGAGAGATAGGTCTTATGGCAGAAGAATTACCTGTCAGCAAAGGATACCCTCCTTCTGTCTTTAATGAAATTCCTCTTTTATTAGAAAGAATTGGTCCTGGCTCAGAAGACAATAATTCTAGTATCACAGGGTTATTTACTGTTTTAGTCGAAGGTGATGATTATAATGAACCCATTAGTGATGCAGCAAGAGCAACCTTAGATGGACACATAGTACTGTCAAGAAATATTGCAGAAAGAGGAAGATTTCCTGCGATAGACGTGCTAAAAAGTTTGTCTAGAGCCACTCCTGCTTGTAATAGCGATTGGGAAAATTCTGTTGTGCTTGAAGCAAGAGAGATACTAGCTACGTATCAAGAATTAGAAGACGTAATTAGACTTGGGATGTATAAGCAAGGAAACGATAAAAAAGTAGACAGAGCTATAAAACTCCAGCCTCTCATAGAAAACTTTTTGCATCAATCTTCCAAAGAAGTGTTTTCAATGCAAGAAAGTTACTCCATGCTAGCTAAAATACTAGGATATGAAGATCATAAATAAGCTTATACAAGTTTATAAAGCCAAAGAAAAAGAGCTTATTTATAGAAAAAATACTTTGGAAGGATCAATTACAAAGATAGAAAAAGATATAGCACTGCTACATAACTCTAGAGAATGTGCAGCAAACGCCAATTTTGATTTTCTATATACACTTCATTACATAGAAAGAATCAAGTCTCAAATATCATTAAAGAAGCTTAAAATTACTGATTTAGAAACCATTTTATCTAAAATCAATGATGAGTTGTTACGTAATTTTCAAGAACAAGAAAGGTGTAAAGTATTGAAAAATATTTACTCAAAAAGACGTAAAACGGAACAAGATACACAAGACAGAAAAACTCACGATGAAATAGTGTCCTTGAAAAATTCTCAATTCAAAAAACAAAAGTGAACTAAAAATCAACGTTTTTTGTTGCTTTTTTTAACTTTCAGCGTACCATCTCACACAATGTGAGTTAGCTTTATTAAAGTTGAAGGTTTTATGAGTGATATTTCTAGAATAGAATTTTCTAATGTGTGCAAGTATCACAAAAAGAAACTGATACTGAATTCTATAAATTTTAGCGTACAAAGAGGGGAAATAGCTACATTTTTAGGTGCAAATGGAGCAGGAAAGACTACTCTACTCTCAATTGCTGCTAACCTTATTTCTCATGACAAAGGCACAGTTACGTTATACGATAATTGTGAGAAAAACATAGATACTATTACACAATATCGTAAAAATATTGCCTTTTGCCCATCACGAGCAATCTTTGATGAGCGTTTTGACATATACTACAACATATTTTACACAGCCTTAAAATACGGCCTTTCAAAAAATGTAGCACATGCTAACACTGAACACTTTATCAAAAAGCTTGATCTTATAGAATATAAGCATAGTCACCCATCAGTCTTAAGTTTTGGTTATCTACAAAGATTTTCAATTGCCAAAGCTTTGGTACATAAACCAAGCATAATAATTCTGGATGAACCAACAGTAGGATTAGATTTTCTTGCAAAAAAAAACTTACATAATATTATGTTATCCCTTAAGCAAGAAGGTAAAATAGTTTTATTGACTACCCATGACTTGGAGGAGGCAGGCAATATATCAGATACTTTATATATTATAAAAGACGGGCATATAGCACATAAATGTGCAGGAAAAGATATAGCGAGTGAGTCTAAAAAATTAGAAACATTGATCGAAGATATTTTAAAAGAAGAAAGCAATGCAAGATAAATTAAGAATTTTTATAGTTTCTCTTAAGATAGATCTAATGCACATGAGAAACTCTATGATTAAAATGATAATTAATGCTATATCGTGGGCGTTACCAACAATTGTAGTAGTTACCTTTATCCTTCCTCAGTATGGTGTTGGAAAAGATTTTACCTCCTTGCAGATTGCAAGCGTTATAGCGGGAGTTAATTTTTTTTCTTTTCATTCACATCTATATACTTTAGTAAGTAAAATAGAAAATAAACAAATGTCCGCCGATCTTCTGCTCCCAACCAGTATAGATATGATTCTACTGCAAAAGGTAACATTTTTTTGCATATACGGCGTAGTAATGTCCGTAATTATCTTTATATTAGCGTATTGCATTTACTACTCTAGTGGCATGTTTGCGCAAATGAATATCTTAAAGTTGCTTTTTGTAATTTTTATTACAAGCATGGCAAAGGGATTGAATACCCTATTATTAGCGGGCTGTATCGAAAAAATGGTCGATATAGAAAATATAATAATGAGATTTATGTTTCCCTTATGGTTTTTGGGAGGTTTTCAATTCTCATGGGAAGCAATACTTAAGACTTCAAAGTGGTTCGCATATATTAACCTGCTTAACCCATATTTTCACGAAGCTGAAATGTTTCGCTCCAGCCTATTAGAAGGAAAATTTGTACCATTTTCACTTTCTATTTCAGTAACAGTGATATACTCCATTTTGTTTTGGTATATAGCCAAAAGGCAATTTAAGAAAAAACTAGATTTGCCGCACTAAGTCTAAAAACCAAAATTAATCTTAAAACGCTACAACCAAAAATAAGTCGTGATCTTAAACTTACGCACCGCGCATATACTCAAACGATAAAATGCTAAATTCTAAAAATATATCGTTTTTAATTCAGTATTATAGCGTACGTATGAGAATCTTTGTGTTCTCCTTGAACTAACTCACTTTTCCTATGAGTTCCCTCTTTTTCAAAGCCAAATTTTTCCAGAATTTTGATCGCCCTATCGTTACCAGAAACAACAGAGGCCTGTACACGCACCAATTCCATTTGGTGAGCGAATTCTAATACGTGTTTAAATGCAGTTCTTATAAAACCTTGTCCCCAGAGTGACTTATCAAGGTCAAAATGCACTATTCCTATTCTATTTATGAATGATATATAAGAAAAACCAATAGTGCCTATAAGTTTGTCTGTATCCTTAAGGCTAATACCCCAAGTACAGCCCTTTTTTTTCAAAAATAGATCTCTCAAGTAAGACAACGTAGAATGAGAAGCAGCTAATGATTCTGGTATCAAATAAGTAGGAAGATACTTCATTACCTCATCATTTGTCATATATCTTAAATATGACAATGCATCGTTATCTCTCAAATCCCTTAGAAAAAATTTCTCCTCCTCATAAAAAGGAACATTGCCTCTAGAAAACACATCTTTTGCTGCATCCATACTTACAAACCTATTCGAGCTAATATAAAGAACCTACATTGTAACAGAAGCGCCAAAAACTGCAAATACGAAGGCGGCAATCCAAAAGCCTATTACAATTTTTCTTTCTTCGATGCCCTTTTTTTCAAAATGATGATGCAAAGGAGACATCAAGAATATCCTCTTACCCGTATACCTGAAATATATAATCTGTATTATCACAGAGGCAGTCTCAATAACAAATATGCCACATACGATTATCATAGCAAGCTGATTTTGAGTAATTATACTAAGAGCCGCTATCCCACCACCAAGTGACAAGCTTCCACAATCACCTAAAAATATTTTTGCAGGGCTGTAATTAAACACTAAAAAGCCAAAACAACTACCTATATAAGAGGAAAATATAATAGCCTCTTCCCTACTTATAAAATTTATTCCGTGGTGGCTACATGCTATTACTATTAGCGATGAGAAAGAAAAAATCACAGGGAGTGTAGCAAGGCCATCTAACCCGTCAGTAATATTTACAGCATTTGCAGAAGATACAATAGCTCCAATAGACAAAAACAACGTCATAACGCCAAAATCAACAGAGCAGCCTAAAAAAGGAACATAACAAAATGTGCTAAAAGCATCATCATATACTCTTAGCAAAATACAAAACGTAAAAGCAACTACTATCTGTATAACAAATTTAGATCTTGCAGAAAGACCAGCAGCTCCACGAGTGTAATACTTTCTTACATCATCATACAACCCTAATAAAAACAGAGTAAAAAATATCCCTAATACAAAAAATACCCTTACGTTGTAATGTTTGCATAAAAATGCATATACAATGAAAGCAGATAAAAAAACTATAACACCACCTAAATTAGGAACAGCCGACTTGCTGCGATGATGTTCTAAATAATTTCTTACATTAGGATAAAACTTAAGCCTGCGCAAAAGAAGTATCCAAGGATACATTAAACACACGCATAGCAAAAAACTTATGACAATTGATGTAAAAAATTTTGTCATACTAATTTGTTACAAAATAGAATCTCCAGATCGATTCAAATATAGTACAACTTTTTCCATCTGAAGTTTTCTTGAACCTTGTACTAATACCAAATCACCATCTTGCAAAAAGTTTTCAATTAACTCTAGATGGCTACTAAAATCGTCCAGATATAGCAATCTCAAATCTTCTGGTAAAGCCTCATACAAAACTTTAGCATATTTACCAATAACTATAACCTTGTTTATTTCTGCGTTTAAAATTTCTTTTTGCAAGCCAAGATGATAAGTATCTGTATGCTTTCCTAATTCTAACATATGTCCTAATATGAGTACTTTTCTTGAAACAGAAGTAAAATGTGACAATGACAACAAATTGGCCTTAACAGATAAAGGACTAGCATTATATGATTTATCCATCAAAAAGAAGCTTTTATGATTTCTTTTTACTAAAAGTACTTTGCCTCTTTTTTCTGGAACCTGAAAATTTTCTATAGCATCAACAGCTTTTGTCATATTAGAGCCTTCCAATTTTGCACATAAAAGTGCGGCTAATGCGTTATATACTTGAAATTCTCCATATAGTGGTATATTTATTTCAAATGTATCTTCTAGTACCCTAATTTTTACTACGGATCCTTGATTGTTTATTTTTGCGTCGATAATTTGTGCATCAGCATTTTTAGATTTTCCAAACCTAAATATTTGCAATTTTTTGTACAACGCTCTTTCTTCCAACTGTTGTATACACTCAGATTTCACAGGCAAAATAGCTTGGTCATGTGGAGACATATAATCAAAGATTTCTGATTTTGCCTCTGCAATATCTTTTATATTACAGAAATTACCTATATGGCATGGACCAATATTTGTAATAATGGAAATGTTAGGTTTTACATAAGAAGACAGATTATGTATCTCTCCCTTATTATTCATACCTAATTCAAAAACTGCTTTTTGTGCTTTCAATGATAATGAAGCAAGATTAATTTTAACGCCCAAAGCATTGTTGAAATTTTTATGTGAAATGAAAGAAAAAAACTCTTTTTGAAAAATCTCTCCTATCATGTCCTTTACTGTTGTTTTTCCACAACTACCAGTAACCGCAATTACTCGCCCCGTATAGCAATTTCTCTTATACTCAGCCATTTTTGTAAGTGCTTCATAAGAATCATCTACAAAAATAATTTTCTCTTGTGGTAAGTCTAGAGAATATTTCCTCTCTACTATACAACCACTAGCACCTTTTATAAGAGCATCTTTAGCATGCAAATATCCTGGAGAAGTGCCTGTTGACAAAGCAATAAAAAGATCTCCTGATTCAATATCTTTGCTATTAAATTTTATACAATTACCTTGTACTGATGTACGTACTCCTAGCGCTTTATAAAAATCATCCTGAGACCACATGCTACCCCTAACAAAACTTTTTTGATGATTCTTGCTTTTCTACTAATAGATTTTTGTGATAGCTCATAGATTCAAAAATTCTATCTGTCACAGTACGTACATCTAACCCTTGAGTCTGCTCTGGGTATATTACATCTACAATTCTCACCTCAATTGTCCCAGGACGTTTTATTGATATACCAGGCGGCCAATATAACCCTGCATTATGAACCATAATTACAATAGGGACCTTTGCTGACAATGCCACCTTAACACCACTTGGTTTAATTTTTACCGTTCTATATGGAGAAATTCTACCAGCTTCAGGAAAAATAACTAACCATAGACCCTGTTGAATTTTTTTTAGCCCACCCTCCAGAATGCTTTTAACAGAGCTAGAGGTTTTTCTATCAATTGCTATAGGGTCTAACATCTTAAGGCTAAAACCAAAAAAAGGAATTTTAAATAATTCTTTTTTTATAACCCAAGAATGTTTTGGAATAATCACCTGCATGAACAAATTTTCCCAAAAAGACTGGTGATTCGATAATACGACAGATGGAACCTTTGGCAGTTTCTCTAAACCATAAACACTGTAGTTCAACCCACATATCCATTTGGCAGAAGCTATAAATATACGAGAAAAAGCTTCAGCCATAGCATACCTTACCCCATAACTACTTCCACATAACTTAGCGGGTATGGCAACTAATACCAAAATTACGTTGCTCACTACCACAACGCAATAAAAGAAAAACACCCTGATATTCCAGAAGACTTTTTTGATCAAACTCACTTAAATAATGACCATACTGTACTTAACTACTTATCTCTAAACACGTTAACACATCTTCATAACGCGCATAAACAAAAACACAACAAACCGGATTCTATACTTGTATAAGATCTTGGTCAAGAACATCAAAACAATCTATTCTTTCTCTAATAACACTTTTCAAGAGACAAAACTACTACTAGCGCTTACTCATTACTTAGTTAGTTACGAATTCTGTAATAAGTGTTAAGTTATAAATCTGTAATAACATGAGTGATTATAGATATAAAATGAAAAAATTTATACATCTTAAAGTTCAAAGTGGTTATTCATTACTTGAAAGTATCGTAAGAATCGACGACTTAGTAGATCTTGCATGTTTAAATAAGATGCCAGCCCTCGGATTGGTTGATAAAGGAAACATGTTTGGAGCTTTGGAATTTTCAGAAAAGGCAAGCAAAAAAGGTATTCAACCAATACACGGAACCATTGTAAAAGTACATTTTTTGAACAACAAAAAACACATATCAGAACTTGTATTGATAGCTAAAAATGATATTGGATATCAAAATTTACTACATTTAGTAAGTGAATTTTGTGTAACAGAAAATCACACCTCATTACCTTTTAGTGAAATAGAAAAATGTAAAAGCGGGCTAATCATATTATCAGGATACACCAAAGGGTTAATAGGAAAGCTAGTATTAGAAAACAGATATTCTCTTGCTATCGAATTAGCATCTAAGATGCAATCTACCTTTGGTGATAACTTTTATTTTGAAATTTCACGTCATGGCTTCAAAGATGAATGCATAGAAACTCAATATCTGCAAATAGCACGTGATCTACAAATACCGGTAGTTGCTACAAATGAGGTACTTTTTCTACACAAAGATATGCATGATATACACGAAATCTTCCTACGTATTCAACATTTTTCCCCTGACGAAAAAAAGGTTTTATACGCCAAAAATTCTTACTTCAAAACAGAAGAGGAAATGGAAAAGCTCTTTTATGATTTACCAGAAGCCCTAGAAAATTCTGTACTAATTGCAAAACGTTGCAGTGTTAGAGCAACAACAAGAGACCCAATATTACCATCTTTTCAAGATAACGTTGACGAAAAAGAGATAATAAAAACATTATCTAGAGATGGACTTGTACACAGGTTATCAAAAATCACTCCTGACAAAGCAAACTTGTTATCAGATAACAAACAATATTTTGAAAGGCTGGAATATGAGCTTTCTGTTATTTGTGAAATGGGATTTGCCGGATATTTTTTAATAATATCTGATCTTGTTCAATGGGCCAAAAAGGAAGGTATTCCTGTAGGTATAGGTAGAGGATCTGGAGTTGGTTCTGTTGTTGCATGGAGTTTATTAATAACAGACCTAGATCCGATTGAATTTGGCCTGATATTTGAACGGTTCTTAAACCCTCATAGAATCTCTATGCCTGATTTTGACATAGATTTTTGTCAAAATAAAAGAGAGAAAGTAATACAATACGTACAAAATAAATACGGAAAAAAAAGAGTAGCTCACATAATCACGTTTGGAAGCTTACAGGCAAAGGCTGCAATAAAAGACATCGCAAGAGTGTTGGGATTAGACTTTCACATAGCAAATAAAATAACTGAATTTATACCATTTAGTGCTGTTAATCCTGTTACTTTAAAAAAAGCTATAGAGAAAATCCCCCAGCTACAGTCATTGTATAAAGGAAAAATCGTAAAAGAAATAAACATCGAAGATGATGAGGCACATGAAGTCAGTGAACTAATTGAAAAAACATTAAAAATATCTCTAGCTATAGAAGGACTGCCGAGACACATCTCCACACATGCAGCAGGCATAATAATTGCTGGGATAGATTTAGTACAAATAGTTCCATTATACAAATCTCCACATGATGATGCGATTTTAGTACAATATTCAATGAAATACGCAGAATTATCAGGGTTGGTAAAATTTGATTTCCTAGGGCTACAGACCCTAACCATGATATCAGACTGCTGCAAACTTTTAGAAACAAGGGGCGTTGAAATAGATATCTCATCTATTAATCTAAAAGATAAAAAAACGTACGACATGCTTTCCAAAGGAAAAAGTATGGGAGTATTCCAATTTGAAAGTTTTGGTATGAGGGATAATTTGACAAAACTGATACCAGATAAAGTAGAGGATCTGATGGCTTTATCGTCATTGTACAGACCTGGCCCTATGGAGCATATAGCAACTTATATTGCTTGCAAATTTGGTAATCAAAAACCTTCATATATGCACCCTTTATTAAAGCCTATATTAGAACCCACATACGGTGTAATAATTTACCAAGAGCAAGTAATAGAGATAGCAAAAGCATTCGCTGGTTATACAGCTGCAAAAGCCGATTTGTTAAGACGCGCTATCGGGAAAAAAATAGCATCAGAAATGAAAAAGCAGGAAAAAGAGTTTACTCAAGGAGCTGTAAAAAATGGAATCGATATATCTATTGCAAATGATGTATTTTCTTTGATAGTTAAATTTGCCGGATATGGATTTAATAAATCTCATGCTGCAGCATACTCTGTAATGTCTTATCAAACAGCTTATTTGAAAGCACATTATCCTAGAGAGTTTTTTGTTTCCTTTCTAAACCTAGAATTACGAGATTTCGTTAAGGTAAACCTTCTTATTAGCGAATTCAAAGAGATAGGATACAATGTCATTAAACCTGACATAAACTCAAGTGTTGCGTATTTCTCCCTTTCTGAAAAAGACGATAAATCAATAATCACCGGGCTAGGATTAGTCAAAGGTACAGGCATAGGTATAGTACAAAAAATAGTCAGTGAACGTCAAAAATCAGGACAATTTACCTCTATTTCTGACTTTGTGTATAGAATGTCAGATAAAGATTTATCAAAAAAAGCAATTGAAGGATTAATCCTTTCAGGGTGTTTTGACTCTTTGCACCCTGACAGATATCAGCTATATCATAATCTAGACAGAATTATGTCTCATATGTACTCTATGTACAACAAAAAATCAGGTATACAAACAAGTTTTAACGCCCTAGACACTAAAATACTTACATTAGAAAAACAGCGAATAACGGAAGACATATTCAGTCGTCTGTACGACGAGTTAGAGTACACCGGAATATTTTTATCAGGACATCCTGCATCAGAATACTTTTCATTTTTAGAAGAAAAACGAATACGCCCTTTTACTTTTGTTAAAACATTGCAAGATGGAATTCATTACGTCAATTTAGCTGTTGTGATACTAAAAAAAGATGTGCGTAGCTCTAATCGAGGCGTTTTTGCAAACTTAATTGTATCTGATCCTACTTCTACATTTGAGGTGAGTATATTTAACGAAAATTTACTAAGAGACGTAAGCCATAAACTGCAACTAAAAACAGCAGTTATATTAAAATGTGAAATCTATAAATCAGATAATAGCATGCGTATTACAGTCGCAGGTGTAGAACTATGTGACGATATATTGCAAACGCGACAACATACTATTAACCTTAGCGTAAACAATACTGAAGAGTTGCTAAACTGCATAAATCTTTTAAAAAATTGTCCTTACAAAGAACAAGGCAATGTACAGGTAGTCTTTTTCTTGAAAACTGAATTTGGTTTAGACGCTAAAGTGGCCTTGCCTATGCTTTTTGAAATGAAGTATGCTAACATACGTGCTTTGCAACCTTTTTCTATCAAACGATGAACTACTCTAATGATGTCGACATTATCAGTATAGGTAAAAAAACACTAGATTACATAGAAGATGTGCTAATAAAAGAAGATGTGCAATGTCAGTTAGACATAGACAGGCTTGGAGATTTAGCTCTCAAAATATCATCCACAGTAGGAACTCATCTTATCAACGTGCACAGCGATGCAAAAGAATTATGGTTGTCCTCCACAATAAGCGGAGCATATCACTTCAGCTACATAAAAAATACATGGAAAGACAAAAACTCCTCCACTATATTCTCTCTCTTGAAGAAAGAACTAGAACCGGTTGTAACATTACACTTTACCCCACTATAAGTTGAAGCTCTGATTTACTGAAAAACCTTAAAATGGTACCTCATCATCTATGGAGTTTTGCGTAGGTCCATTAGAAGTAGGACTAGAAGCATTTTCACTGAATCCAAGATCCTTCTTTTTACTATCTAAAAGTATTAGAACACTATGACCCTGCAACACAACCTCTGTACTATGCCTTTCTTGCCCTGTTGCAGCATCTGTAAATTTACGAGTTCTTAAAGAACCTTCAAGATACAACTTTGTACCTTTTTTAGTGTAATTACGCACTATCTCTACTAAACCTTCTCCAAAAACAGCGATCCTGTGCCACTCTGTATTTTCTCTTTTTTCCCCCGTGTTTTTATCTCTCCACGTTTCAGTAGTAGCAAACCAAAAAGTAGCAAATTCTCTATTGTCTTGCTGGGTGACTCTGATTTCTGGATCATGTCCTACATTTCCTATTAAAGAAACTTTATTTAGTCCTAGTGCCATTATCTGTTACCTATTCTTAATAATTACGTTACACTCTTACCCTAGGCTGTCAATATAGACTAAAAAACTTTTATATTCCAGCAAATTTTGTTAAGCCAAGCCAATAAAGATATATTTGTTTATACACTAATAAGCATATATAAAAGGTAATGTACAAAATCAAATAAGACATATATTTAAGTCACAAAGTAAATGATAAAAGATTTTTTTATTAAGATAAGAGGTGCAAGAGAGCATATTTTAAAAAATATTGATCTTGACATACCAAGAAATGAGTTAGTAATCATTACAGGAGTAAGCGGATCTGGAAAATCCTCTTTAGCATTTGATACTATATACGCAGAGGGTCAAAGAAGGTATGTAGAAAGTCTTTCTGCGTATGCTAGGCAGTTTTTGCAATTGCAAAAAAAGCCAGAACTTACTTCAATTACAGGATTATCTCCAGCTATTGCTATAGATCAGAAAACTACCTCTAGAAATCCAAGATCTACCGTAGGAACAGTAACAGAAATTAGTGACTATCTCAGATTACTTTTCGCTAGGGTAGGGGTACCATTTTCACCAGTGACAGGTTTACCTATAAAAGGTCAAAGTGTTGCCGATATGTCTTGCAAAATTTACGAATCTGCTCTGGGTAAAAAAATCAGAATTTTATCTCCCTTTATAAAAGGGAAGAAAGGTGCATTTGAAAAAGAGATTGATTTTCTAAAAAGAAAAGGTCTGCTGCAAGTAATTATAGATGATGATCTAATTAAATTAGACGAAAAAATAATACATTTATCCAAAACTAAAAGTCACACAATAAATGTCATAATAGATTCTTTTAGACTCATTGAAGAAAGTAAGCAGAGATTGGTGGACGCTCTAGAATTATCGTTAAAATTGTCTGATGGACTAGTTACGATACATATTTTCGATACAAACGATGATAAAAAATATGATCAAATGGTATTATCCGAAAAATATGCTTGCCCTGTATCAGGATTTCAAGTGCCAGATATAGAACCGCGCCTATTTTCCTTTAACAGCCCTTATGGCATATGTGTATCTTGCCATGGCTTAGGAGAATTATCATTATTTTCCCCTCACTTAATTATTTCAGATCCACAATTAAGTATACAAGAAGGTGCATTGAAGAAATTTGCTAATCTGGATAGTGTAGTCATTGAAAAAGCTTTTGAAAAAGCGCTAAATGTGTTCGGGTACGATATTCACACGCCATTATGCGATATTTCCGAGGAGGCAAAACATGTATTGTTTTATGGTAACAACTCGCAAGATACCAAAAAGAAATCTAGTGAAATGTTTCTTGGGATAATACCGTATCTTGAAAGAAAAATGTCAGAATCTTCCGACGCACACAATGAAATACATTTATCTAAGTATCAAAGTAAAAAGATTTGCGAAAGTTGTAACGGATATAGATTAAAAAAAGAAGCATTGTCGGTAAAAGTGCTGGGCCTACACATAGGAGAAATATCACAAATGAATATAAGTACTTTGTCTCAGTGGTTATCTCAATTGCCAGACAAGTTATCTAGAAAAGATAACACTATTGCAACACCTATAGTAAAAGAAATAAAACACAAGTTAAATTTTTTAGAAAAAATAGGACTCAATTACCTTTCTCTTTCCAGGTCAACATCTACATTATCTGGAGGAGAAGGACAAAGAATTAGACTTGCATCTCAAATTGGGTCTGGTTTAAGCGGAGTATTATACGTGCTTGACGAGCCGTCAATAGCTTTACATCATAGAGACAATATAAAATTAATAGAAACATTAAAAGATCTAAGAGACTTAGGTAATTCTGTCATAGTTGTAGAGCACGATGAATCAACAATATTAGCTGCTGATTATGTCATAGATTTAGGACCAGGTGCTGGTAAATGTGGAGGAGAAGTTGTTGCACAAGGTACTGTTAAAGAAATTTTAGAAAATAAAAATAGTATTACAGCTAAATTTTTAAACACAGAAAAAGAAATTTCTAGAAAAAAACCTCCTTCTCAACCTTTTGCTTCCTGGATAGAAATACGTGGGGCTAATTCTAGAAATCTTAAAAATGTAGATGTCAAAATTCCAATAGGAGCGTTGACAGTAATAAGTGGAGTTTCTGGCAGCGGAAAATCAACGCTTATAATGGAAACTTTACTACCAGCTGTACGTGAATACATAGAGAATCATAATTCTACACAGATACCAAATTTGAAACATATTACTGGCTGTGAAACTTTTAATAGAGTTGTAGAAGTAGACCAATCTCCCATTGGAAGAACCCCTAGATCCACTCCAGCAACATATATTGGTCTATTCTCTCTAATAAGAGACTTATTCGCCAATCTTACTGAAGCAAAAGCAAGAGGATATAAAGCTAATAGATTTTCCTTTAACGTAAAAGGAGGTAGATGTGAAAATTGCAAAGGAGACGGGGCAATAAAAGTCGAAATGCACTTCTTAAGTGATATGTATGTGCAATGTGACATATGTAATGGAGAAAGATACAATGAACAAACGCTGGAAATACTATATAGAAAAAAATCAATATCAGACGTCCTAAACATGACGGTAGATGAAGCATTGAAATTTTTTCACAACATCCACATAATACAAAGCAAAATTCAAGTTTTACACGATGTAGGACTAGGGTATCTTAGCCTTGGTCAATCTTCTACTACCCTTTCAGGAGGAGAAGCACAAAGGGTAAAATTAGCAAAAGAATTGTCTAGAAAATTTATTGGAAACACTTTGTACATACTAGATGAACCTACCACGGGATTACACTTTCAAGATGTAGATAAATTGATGAAAATTGTATATAATCTGGTGGAAAGTGGATGCACTGTTGTGATGATAGAGCATAATATGGATGTTATCAGCAGAGCTGATTATGTTGTTGATATAGGACCAGAAGGAGGAGAAGAAGGGGGCGAAGTTGTAGCGTGTGGAGTGCCAAAAGATATAGTAAAATATGAGAGGAGTGTAACAGGTAGGTTTTTAAAGGAATATTTGTAAATTTTGTTTTTTGTATTTAAAGGTACAACATGAAACACATAAGACATTTAGAAGAAATAGACAAAAAAATTGCAGTTTATAAGGCTAGTTTTGCTCCTTCTAAGATTGAACATTTTAATCATAACAGGGGTAAATGCTCTGCGAACTATATAGTGTGCAGTACCATAATACAGCTTATATCTTTCATTGGAACTGGCTTCTTTTTAGGAAGGGTGCTGGACAGATGTTTCGGGACTTTTCCTGTTTGTTTTACATTGTCAATGCTGCTTAGCGTCATTGCTTGGTTATACAATTTAGTAAAAATGCAGGTTAGAAATGGATCACAGTCCTCTTGAGCAGTTTAAAGTTATCCAATTAATGAAGTTAAGTGCCTTTGGGTTAGACTTCAGTTTAACCAATGCTGCTGCATTCTTGATTTTAGCTACTGTATCTTGGACAATGTTGTTGCTTTTTGCCATGAGAAAGGCCTCTTTGATACCGTCCAACAAACAAGTGTTAGTCGAACTAGTGTACAATTTTGTGTGTGATATGTTACAAAGCACTGCGGGCCATAAGGGTAAAAAATTTGTACCTCTCATATTTAGCATTTTTGCATTTGTTCTTGCATGTAACAGTATCGGTATGATTCCTTGTAGTTTCGCTACAACAAGTCATATAGCTATAACTTTTACTATGGCTAGCATAATTTTTATTATCGTAAGTGCAGTTGGTATTTTTTCGCATGGTTGGAAGTTTTTTAAGCTCTTTTTACCATCTGGTTGCCCTTGGTGGATATCTCCTATACTAATAGTAATAGAGCTGTTTTCATTTTTGTCGAGACCTTTTAGTTTGGCCTTACGATTAGCGGCTAACGTAACCTCAGGTCACGTTTTATTGCACATAGTTGCATGGGGCACCGCAAATGTATTAATAGCTATAAAATTTTTTCCGTTCTTATTGCTAGCTTTCTTAATGTGCTTAGAATTCGGGGTGGCAATTTTACAGGCGTATATTTTTTCTGTTTTGTCTTGTGTATATCTAGGAGATGTTCTAAATTTACACTGATTTCTTTAATTTATAAAATCTTTATTTTGGACTATGGATTCTTCTGTTTACAAGTTTATAGGTGTTGGACTAATGGCAATGGGTATGTTAGGTGCAGCCATTGGTGTTGGAAATATTTTCGCAGCATTGATGAATGGTATTGCTCGCAACCCATCTGCTACTGGAAAGATGCAATTAAGTGCTTATGTAGGAGCCGCCCTTGTTGAAGCAATGGGTTTGTTTGCCTTTGTTATAGCAATGTTACTGATTTTTCTGTAAAACAAAGAAAATAACTAGTTTTATACAGTTTTATGCTACCACAACTAGATTTATCGCATTATCTGTCTTCTGTTGTATGGCTAATCATTAGCTTTGGCTCATTTTTTCTCTTTGTCAACTTTTGGTTAGTTCCTCGATTGAATTCTATCTCTAAAAAGAGAAAAGTTTACATTGACAAACACATGCAGCAGATCGATGAAATGCGCAATGAAATTGCAAAAATAGAGCAACAAAACGAAGAAAAATTGATGCTTGCACAAGAAGAAGCAGAACGGATAAAAGCTGAGGCTTTAAATGAATTTACACGTGAAGCAAATGCGATTATAGATTCTGCAAATAAAGAGTGCGCAAACTTGTTAGCAAAAGAAATGTCTATCATTGAGAAAAATGTTAACTCTCTACTTGCAAAAAAAGAGCAAATTGCAGAGACAGTTGCAATATCAATACTAGATAGAATTAAAACAGATTAGTTGTTACAAGGCATATGGTAGAAGTTATAATTATATCCATAGCTTTTGGTTTATTAGTATTTTTTGGCTACATAAAAGGAAGAAAGCTTGTCATTGATTTTTTAGTGGGAAAAGTAAATAGCATAAAAGAAGAGTTCGATTCCTTACAACATTTACAGTTTGAAGTAGAACAATTGTACAAAAAGACCTTGAATTCTAAAAGCGCCATAGAAAAAGATGCGAAGAAGATAAAAGATGATGCTTTACTGTGTACAAAAAACATCATCGCAGAAAAAAAGAAGGCATTGGATAAGGTATTGTGCTTAAAGAAAGAAAACTTACAAAACAGCATAATCACACTAAGAACAGCAGAAGAGAACAAATTGAAAGGGGAGATAGTTAAAGACTCCGTGAAAATAGTGGAAAGACAGCTTAAATCCCTTTCCAACGATAAAAAGCTATATGCTTTGCTCGGTAAATGTATAAAAAAAATAGGATATTAGCTTTTTTAAGATAAAAGGAGGTGAATCATAAGCCGGGTTCTGTAGGCTTTTTTAAAAAAGCCTGGTAGCAATCCATCTTGGCTACGCATTACTACGCAGCTCACGCGACCTACCCGCCTGATGCATATAGAGAGATAGGGAGAATCTTGAGTACAAGACTCACCAGGCATGTTTGGTCTTGCTTTCGACAGGGTTTACCATGCGTGCCTTGTTACCAAAGCACCGGTGAGCTCTTACCACACCTTTTCACCCTTACTAAAATATTTAGCGGTATATTTTCTGTGGCACTTTCCCTCTTCTTGAACAAACAAGAAGGCTGGACATTATCCAGTGTCGCCTCCCTTAAAGCCCGGACTTTCCTCAGGTGTCTAATTAATAACACACCCGCTGCTACCGAATCACCTCCTTAGGTGGATGGTAAAAGAAAAAAATATCTAAGTAAACCAAAAAATAATAAATTATCTTTCTAGGATTTTGTAGCAAGATTTACGCCAAGTGACCTATTCTCCATTACTTGGTCTATTAAACCAAACTGTATACTTTCCTCAGGAGACATAAAATTATCCCTTTCCATTGCCTTCCTTACAACATTAACACGCTTTCCAGTATGTTTGGCATAGATAGCATCCAATTTACCTCTTAATTTTAAGGTCTCTTTAGCGTGAATCTCAATATCTGTTGCTTGACCATGATATCCTCCAGACGGCTGATGTATCATAATTCTGCTATTGGGAAGAGAATATCTCATATTTTTCTGACCAGATGCAAGCAACAAGGAACCCATAGAGCATGCTTGCCCTACACACAATGTTGCAATTTTCGGAGCTATATACTGCATAGTATCGTAAATAGCCAACCCGGAAGTCACAATACCACCAGGAGAATTGATGTACATGTATATGTTTTTTTTAGGATCCTCAGCTTCTAAAAATAATAACTGAGCAACTATTAAATTTGCCATATGATCTTCTATAGGACCACATACGAACACTATTCGCTCTTTTAATAATCTAGAATATATGTCATAGGCTCTCTCTCCTCTTGCTGTATTTTCTACTACTATTGGTACAAAAGTCATTTTAATGTCTTAACACAATATTATTTATTTCCGTTAATAAGCTGATTAATATCTTATTTATTTCCGTTAATAAACTGATTAATATCCACAGTTGGACAACTCTGATCTAAAGCTTGTATCACTTCGTCCGTTATAAAAACAGAATGATCTGCAAATAATACATGACTTAATGGCAGCACAAGCATAAAGCGCTTTTCCTTCGATATCTGATGCACTATACGAATGATCTCTCCATAAATATGCTGAGACATCTTAAAAGCTACATGATTTAGCTTTGATTTCTCTTGCTCAACATATTGCCTATGCTCTGCAACAGATTTTTTTAACTCAGACATCCTTTTTGTTATATCTTTTCTTCTGGAAGACGACCTCTTAGAAAGCAAAACCTTCTCTTCTTTACTTAATTGGTCTTCCTTGTTTTTTAGTTTTTGACGCAAATCTTTCTCTAAAACACTCAACTTATTTTTCATATCGATTGATATCAAAGATCTAGAAAAAACATCTTCTAAATTTATTACGCCTATTCTTTGTGCCCTATATACTATTCTGCCTTGTACAGTAGACTGCTTAGAAGAAGCATAACTACAAAATGTAATAAAAAACAACAAAGATGCTACTATTCTCAAGTATATTCGTCCCATCAAACTAATCAGTCAATTTTTTTTGTTAAAGATACAGACAATTCTTTCGCTTTTTGCAATTCCATAAAAGATAAAATGGGAGCAACTTTCACTTCTTTCATTTGAGATACGAGTTTTACCAATATGCTGAGATCCAACTCGTTAAATATTTGCGCAGCGCGCTTAGGATTCATCCCTTCATAAACTTTCGCTAAACTACGCATCTTTTTATCTTCCTGAATTTGTACAGTGTCCTGATATTTTTTTATACACTTTTGTAATTCATGTAACTCTTCTACCTTTTTTGCTATATTACATTCAACAGCTTGCAAAAAGGCCTTCTTTTTCTCTATATCTTCCTCGTATCTATTCAATTGTTTTCTTCTATCAGAAAGTTGAGTAAAAAGTTTAACCTCGTGTTTACTTGTAATAGAGGCACTTTTCTCCCCTTGTGCAACACAAATGTGACCAATAACCATAAAAAATAAAGTTAGTGTATAAACCAATACCTTTCTTGACATTAGATATCTACTCATGCAGTTTAACTTTTTTTACCGAATTGTAATAGTTTTGTGAAATTTTCATAACGGAACAATGACCTGCCCGTACTAAACCGCCAGATCCTAACATTAGCAAATTTGTTTTACAAGCAAAATCGCTTTGATCATCTACGTCTGTAACCTGAGTAACATAATTAGAAACTTTTACATCATGTTCGTATTCATTTCTTGATTTTTGGCAATCATTTTTTACCACTTCAAGACCCATATTTCTGTCACGAAAACTCATCATTACAACTTTTAACTCATCTTGCAATGCTAAAATAGACTCACATACCTGCTCTTGTATTATAGTGAGTGCCTTAATATCTTTTCTCATACCAAGCATAATCATGGTACAGTAAAGCATAACAAAAACACATCCGCTTAAAATTATAGCCAGATAAATTGTATCCATAATAATTTTGAAAAAATAAGTTATTTTTATACTTCAGTTAAATGCAAAGATACTTGGTTGTCTAATTCCCCTATAGTGCCTTTGGCAATTTTTGTATTTTTACAACTTAAAGTAATATCATATTGTGAACATCTAGCCAACAATATAGTATCTCCGACTTTAATATTTATCACCTCAGACAATTTCCATAGCTTTTTATCCTCCATATTAGCAGAAATTCTCAAAGGAATTCTTCCTATAGACTTAAATAATTGAGCTTTCCAACTGACAGAATCGTTACTTTCATCGTTATTGAAGCCATTATAAATGCTATCAAACATAATTCGGGGTAATGCCAAAAACAGCTCTCCTGAAAACGATTCAGAATGTATCAAAAATGATGAAATAACTAAGCTGCCATTATCAACTTGCATATGTAAATCTTGTATTACATCTTTTTCTGTTTCTCTCAAAGAAACTACTTTTTCGGAATAAGTTTGTACAGAATCGTATGAAGCAGAAGCAGCGTTAAAAATAGCTGATGTTACCTTCTTAAGAATTGATTTCCCTATCAAAGTATCAGATTTAGAGACATTATCCCTTTCTGCCTTACCACTGCCCCCTAGCAATATGTCTAAAAATGTACAAGTAAAGTCATGAGAAAAGACAATCACTCCACACATAGATTTTTCTTCATCTACGCAAAAAGCAGATTTGGTAGCATCTGGTGCAAAAATCGATAATAAGGACTCCTTATCAGGCACAACATATCGTTGAGAAATTTTACACCTTATCGAAAAAAGAAATATTTTCTTCAATTCCTGTTCTACAACATGGCAAAATTTTTCCAAAAAGCTATCGTGAACAGTAGAAAATTGTCTACCATATGCTCCTGAATATTCATGTAAAATTTCTAACAAGCCTTGTTTTTGGGTCTTTATAACATTTTTAGAAGAAGTGTTAATGTTTGAATCAGTTTGTTTACTTGAGCTCATTTTGCCTAAATTTCACTTAGATGTTACCAATATTTCTTCTATAAGAACTTTGTCTACAGCTCCTGGCATTATAGCATTAATCCTTTTTTCTAACTCTTTTTGAATCATAGAAAGAGATATATTATTTTCCAAATCTTCCCTACTTAAACAACTTAAAAAAAAAGTAATTGTATTATTAATGTTTGGCGTGGCATTTTTTACAACTTTTAAAACTCCTTTGTTTTTCAGTTGCAGTGTTATCTTTACTTTTAAGCCGCAATACCCATCGTGTTCTTCAGTAGATCTTAGCATAACCTCTAATCGAGGTACCTCGTAATAAGTTATCGAAGTATCAAAATAGTTATAATAAATTTTAGGCCACAAAATGACAATTAAGCCAACAATACATGAAACCAACACACTGAAAATAAGAGCCTTTCGAAAATAAGGCTCTCTTGTGTCTGATCCTACTTTGCTGCTTTGATTTGCCAGTACCGCATGAAAACTTCTCTCTCCCTTATCATCCATAAAAAATTTAAATTAATAGTATATAAACAAAACCACTTACTAATAGACTTCACTCACCTGCTCATATAAAATCTCTCGAGGATTGGTTATTTCATTAACGCCAACCTGTAGATAATTAAGTAACATAAGACACAGATGATATCAAAAAATACCATAAACATCGTCCTCCCAATTACCTCCCTCTTGATTATCTCTATTATACATTACTCATGTAAAGCTAACAATGCCGGATATTGCGCTCTTTCCAGACAGATCGTAAGTAAGAAATGTGTGGAAACAGCAGCAAATAACATAGCAAATAAAAATACCTATGGATTTATTAGCCTTGATCCAGTACTAAAATCCAAGAATTTAAAGAGAAGAAAAGGCGCAGTTTTACCTTATATAAAAAGTACAATAGCAGTAGAAAAAAAGAGGCAATTTAGAAAAACTAACAGAAATTTGGATATAGCTGCAGAACAAGGATGGTTCAAGTTGATTGCAAAAGGTAAGTATTTTTACACACTCAATGGACACATAGGAATAGATGCAGAAGGGATGTTAATAGATTGTAGCGGCAATTATTTCTTGGATGTAAACAACCAACCTATAAGTCTACCTGAGTCATATGACTCAATTTATGTAAATACATCAGGTGATGTTGTTGCAAATATCGGTACAAAACAGGAAATAATAGCAAGAATTGGAATTTTCCTTCTAGATGAAAAAAATCTTCAGCCAATAGGAAAAAGTTTGTATAAAGGAAAAGAATTACAGTCTATGGAAGATGTAGCAATAATGTCCGGAACCTTAATACAGTCTAATGTTGACTGTTTCAAAGAAATGACAATTGCCTCTGAGAAAAAGCTGGAGTACGAATGCAGCACCGATGTACTATCTACTACATTTAGAATAGAAAAATCGACTATTGATTGCTTGCCTAACTTAAGATAGACTGGATCCAGTGTGTCTATGATACTTTATTAAATAAACAGAGTAGATGATAACAAAAAATCAGGCAAATAGATGAGTACAGCTCTTGGCGTTGCCATTTCTGCTGTTCGTGCAGCTAAAGCTCAGTTGGATGCAGTGTCACATAACTTAGCAAATCAGAGTACAGCCGGATATAAGGCTGTTGACGTGCAGACTTTGGATTCTTTTTATACGAACGTACAAAAAAGTGCTATTCATAAGGCAGATAATGGACATGTACCATCATCTGTGTATGTAGGTCATGGATCTGAAATTGCATCCTCCACTAGAAATTTAGAAGAAGGATCGCACAAAGCAACAAACATTCCGTCTGATTTTTTAATTTCAGGAAATGGATACTTCAATGTTGCATTACCAGGAGGAAATGTTGGGTATACGCGTAATGGATCTTTCTCTTTGGATAATGAAGGATATTTAATTACCAAATCAGGAGCCAAGGTACTAGGACAAGATGGAGAAATAATGATAGGTAGCCAGAATTTATCAAAACTGGAAGTATCAGAAGATGGAACTATCTTCGTCAAGGTAAATGGCGAAAAGCAGGTCTTAAACAAGTTTGCCATATCTAGATTCGTTAACGAAAATGGTATGCAACCAGAGAAAAACGGCATATTTTTAGAAACTGAAACTTCTGGTGCAGCGGTGGCTGCTGTTCCAGGAGAAATGGGAGAATGTAAAATTTTTAACAATAGGTTTGAAAATTCTAACGTAGACCTCTCAGATACAATTAACAGTTTCATGGACATTCAACTTCTCTATGAATGGGCTTTAAGAGTAGTAGAATATGTAAATAAAATGGAGAAAAAGTCTAACGAGATACTTTCTGATAGGTAGTTGATAGATGTTATTGAGCATCAATTTGCTATATACCAGAAAAATGATCCATTTTATAAAAGTTATTCTTTTTTGCAATCTATTTCTACAAGTAGGAATAGCATCTGCTAGCAATTCCATCACCAAAAATATTCAGCACAAAATCACTGAATTAATAGATGACAGTGTAACTGGAAAGGCGATAGTAAAATTTGATAAACCTGATCTATTAGACGAAATAGAAAAATTTAGCCAAGAAATAGAGACGATATCTCTTTCTTATATTGATAAAAGAAACAGCACCTTTGAAGTACTCATAAAAACAAAAGAAAAGGATACAATAAGCGTTTGTGGCACGTATCAAAAATCAGTTAGTCTACCAACACTAAGATTCAGTGTACCGGCTGGTCATATAATACAAGCACAAGATTTAAAAAGAATTTTTGTGCCTCATTCACATACATTATTTCAAAAATTCGTTAAGCATGAAAATGATGTGATAGGTATGCAAACAAGTAAAAACATTCAATCTGGAGTACCAATATCCAAACTTTGCGTAACTAATCCTATACTCATAAAGGCCGGAGATCAGGTAAGTATTGTATATGCCAAAAATTCAGTTCATATAAAAACTTTAGGCAAAGCGCTTGCTTCTGGTGCTTTAAACGATATGGTCAAGGTGCAAAATATATCCAGTAAAAAAATCATAATAGCGAAAGTGATAAATTCTGACACTGTTCTTATTAACTAAGTTTTTACTTTCCACAAAAGAATTTATTTTCTATCATAAGTAAGTTAATTGCTGGGTTTTTGTTATTGAAAACACTGTCTAGACAAAAAAGAATCCAAAGAAATTGTATGTACATAAAGAAAAATGTATACCTGGTGTTGTTGCTATTACTGTCAGGTTGCTCATCAAAAAATAGCAACAATACTATTAATTTTAGTAAAATGAACTTAGAAAATATAGTCTCTGATGATAAAAAAGAAGGAGATGTAAGAAGTAAAAAAAACACAGCTAGCTTAAACTCTTTATGGCATGGTAAATGCAGAAATTTCTTGCAAGATACTAGCAACGTAAGTGTGGGTAGCGTTATTAAAGTTGTAGTAAAATTCGATGAGAGCGCAAAATTAGAAAGCTCAACTGATAAACAAAAAAAGACAGAGTTACAAGATCCACTCCTCAATATTTTCGGAGGATTATTAGATGGTGTTCAAGCTTTTAAAGGTTCTAATGTTGGTGGAGCTTTTAAAAATATTACTAACAAACGCTCTTATCAAGGAGGAGGAAAAGTAAAAAGAATGGAGTCAGTAAAATTTTCTATTGCATCGGTTGTGAGAAAAATTTTGCCAAATGGACTACTGTTAATAGAAGGCTCGCAAGAAGTGCGTATAAATTATGAAATCAGAAGACTTTATGTTACAGGTCTTGTAAAACCATCCGACATATCCGCAGATGGAACTGTGGAATCTGATAAAATAGCAGAAGCTAGAATTTCATATGGAGGAAGAGGATTTATAGATGAAGTGCAACACTAAACATGTGAACTGCAGCAAGAAATACGCATTTTGACTTTCCTGTTGCATCATGCGCTCTACAAGTGTAGAATCCGGTGGTGTATTGGTTTTAACCTTATTTTTAGAGTTTTAGTATAAAATATCATGCGAAACGAAAGTAAATTGTTGTTATTAGATTTGGTTATTAGGCCTTTAGCCTTGATTACCCTTTTTTCTTCTTGTTTTTTTTCTGCATCTGCAGCGGAAAATTTGTGTTTCAAGGATAATGTTTCTAGTTCTTCTTCTACAAAATTAACAATGGGAGGAGAATTTGATGTATTTTCTGGGTTTAACAATAAAGGAAAATTGATGAGAGAAAGTTTTGATTTTACATTCTCTCCTAATGTTAAATTAGAAATATCAAACCCAGATCAAGAATGTTCTCTTGGGGGATACATGGAGTTTTTCAAATCAATGAAAGGACTTCCTTTAGTTGGGTATGCTTTTTTCAATGTAGGTAATTTTGAAATTAGAGCTGGATGTCCAAAATCTGCTTCTGCCTTGTTGGTAAAAAAAGCAAATGTACTTTTTTCAGGTAACAGTGGAGAGTTAGTAGGAACATCTAAGATTTATCCTTCCTCTCATCAATATTTGTTGGATGGATTATTAAAACCAAGTGGTTCTGATTTTGTTTCTCCTAAAGTATACTTATCATACAAGAGAAAGGGTGTAACATTGGCTGCATCTTACGCTCCTGAGGTAAATTGCAGTAAAGTTAGAAGTACATTAGTGGTATGTAATAAAGATGGTAAACTACTCGCATCTGGTAAGTTGTTCAAAGCATCAAGAGATGTTTTATCTGCTGATGGAGTACTTTCTTTTGCTCAATCTATTACCTCTAAATCAAAAGAGGGGCATTCGTTTACAGCCGCTTTTGGTCAAGATTACGCAAAAGTAAGAACGATAGATTACTCTAAACTAAAAGTGGATAATAAAAAGGAAGTAGAAAATAGGTTTAACTATTTGCCACTAATAGAAAAAAATATTTTTTCATTGTGTGTGAGTGGATCTGCTACAATAAACGATCTAACTCTCAGAGCTACTCTTTCTCATATACATGATCCTGATAAAGATTACTCTGATTTATCAAATAATGTATTGTCTTGTGCTGCTTTGCTAAAGTGCGGTGAATCTGATATTGGAATAAAAGGTTTGATGTCTAAAGCTGTGTGGAACCCGGATTATTACTCTGAAGAGGTGACAAAGTTTAAGTCTGTCGCGCTTTATTTAGGTCATCGTATTCATGAAAATGTTACTTTATACGGTGAACTACAAGGTTATGCTACTAGTAATGGACAAAGCGATAATAGTAGTAAGAGAGGATGGGCGTTAACATTTGGTACTACGATGAGCATCTAGATCTTGTGATAGAGATAAAGAAATAGTTAGAGGGAGGAGGTTATTTACTCTTCCCTCTTTTTTTTGTACCATTTTCGTATTGTGTAAATCTTTATAAAAAAAGTGATATGACAGAGATATTGGCTAGTACAAGGAATGTTTTAGGTACTGGTTCGTCTAGAGCATCTAGGAAAGCAGGATTCATACCGGCTGTAGGATATGGAGGAAAAAGAGTTGAAACATTTCACGTAGAAGTGGATAGAAAAAGTATAGAAGCCCTTTACGCAAAGGGTGCTTTGTTCAACACAAAAATCTCACTCAAGATAGATGAAGTAGATCCAGTACATGTGGTAGTAAAAGATGTAGCATTACACCCTGTACAAGACAGCATTACACATGTAGATTTTTATGTTCTAAAAAACGAGGGTAATTGTGTTAAAGTACCGGTCCGTTTTGTTGGAACTGCAAAATGTGTAGGTTTAAAAAGGGCTGGGTTTTTACATGTTGCTACTAGGTATCTTACTGTAAATTGTAATGTAGATAACATACCTACAAGCATAGATATAGATATTTCTGACACTCAAATAGGAGATGTAATAAAGGCATCCAATATATCTCTACCTAACGGATGTGATATTGCACCATCTTCAAGAAATAAGGTAATAGCTTCTATTTTAGGAAAAGGCTAACGGCACTAGAGTAAGACTTACAATCATCACAACAAGATCTCTACAGTTTGTCTAACTCCATCCAAATGTAGAAAATACTGTACCATTAAGGCAGCAGTTGATGCCGTGCCTTACAGCAGGGACTACATTGTCTGGAAGGCTGTTAATGTCAAAAAATTTCAATTCTTTGCATTTGTTAGGTTCCATATTACGTATCTCATTCTGCCATTTGTTTGCTAACATAAAATAGTCTATAGCTTCGACGCCATTTTCTATCCTATGCATAACACAAGAAATTTTTAAATCGCTTACATCAATAACAATACCAGCTTCTTCCTGTGCTTCTCTTACCATAGCATCTGTAACTTTCTCTCCTCCATCCACATGACCAGCTACAAGACCATATAATCCATCACCATATCCTGTATTACATCTTAAGTGGAGTAATACACTGTCACCTTTCATAAGTAGCAAATATACAGCTACTCTCATTTTAAATCTTTGTTTCATAACACACACAAAACTCTCAAAATTATATTTTTATTTCATACATATGTACTTTCCAAATACAGCATAAAGTAATTCAATACTTTCTCAAGCATGAGGTTCTTTCGGCTTAAAGCAGATTTATCTCTATTATTACTTAGGTCATGTTCTATTTTAAGATTCATTTCATCTGATTTTCTAAGATAATCAGAAGCAAAATGCAGACTACTAAACGATACTTTCTGCATATTTTGTTTGTTATAGTTAGATATGGCAAATGCAATTTGAGATATTTCATTGTCGACAGATTTGGCCCCCAGATTATCTAATACTTGCCTTTGTTTCAAATCTTCTCCTATAACTGTTGGAACAGAAGCATGCAAAGATGTATCAATATTAGGGAAGATTTCTGCTAAATTATTTTTAACATCACACGTATGATTTTTTACGTTTAGATAATCTAGAGTAACGTATTCTGTAGGAGAAAAAATAGTATTATAAATGTCATGAGGTGATCTCAAAGAGCCTAACTTTCCTATATAAATTATTTCTTTTACCTTTAAATCACATAGTTTTTTTGTGATCTTAGCACTTATATCACCCCAAAAACTATATTTCACCCCCAAAAAGATTAATTTTTGTCCTGATGGTAAAATATAATGATCTGAGACGTAATACTCACTTTCTTTTTTACTAACATTAACAAAATTTGCAAAATTCTGTTTTAAGTATGCTATTGCCTCTTTAACAAAACCTAATACAACTATAGAATCCGGTTCAACAAATGTAGATAAATTGGTCCATTTAGTTATGTACTCTTCAACATAAGAGCAATTATATACTGAGAGCAATCTCTCCTCTCCATTAAGATGCAGACAGTGCCTTATTATACCAGAATAATGTTGTAAATAATCATTTCCAGGTGTAACTTTAACCAGCATAGTTACCCTGCCCTCCTTTTTAACAAAGGAAAATTGAGGACGGACGTAATTGAGTTGCTTTGCGCTAGTAGGCGTAAAATCCACAACTTCATAATCATGATACTCATAACCAGGTACTACAAAAGAAGTAGATGGATATATTCCATACACTTCAATCGGAATCTTATTTCCTAAGGCATACTCAATGCTTTTTCTAGGAATTTTACCCCAGGCCCATTTATGCAAATTGCTCCCCATTGTATGAGATTTATCACAAGAGACAGGAAAATTAAGCTGTAAAGGTTTATATTTAATCATATGTTAATATTTTCGTTGCTTTTTAGTGAAATTATGATAGGTTTATAATTAATAAAAGTAAATTATTTACTTGCTAAAAATATGATTTTATTAGATATCGCAAAATTCAAATTAATTGCTTTTACTTGCCTATGTGCAATGTTTTGTACAATAAGTGAAGCTAAAAATGAAAATGCAACCTTAGTACTATTAGTAGGATTACCAGGATCTGGAAAAGGTACAATAGGACAACTTTATGAAAAACATGGATGGAAGCATTTCTCTTTAGGAGATGAGCTAAGAGAAGCATTAAAAAATCAAAATCCGATCGCGCTAAAATATGAAAGACAGATAAAAGATGGAGCATTTCTTCCAGATCACGTGATCAATGATCTTATTTGGAGCAAAATACTTCATCAAGATAATCTGCAACATAAAATCATTCTAGATGGATATCCAAGAAACGTATCACAAGCCGAACTATTTTTAAAAAAGCTAGATGAAACAGGAATGTACAACAAAACAAAGGTATTGTTCTTTGACGTTGGAATAATGAAGAGTATAGATAGAATTTGTACAAGAAGAGTGTGTACGAATTGCAAAAAAATCGATACATCAAACGTAAAGATATGTAAAAATTGCTTTACACCTCTTAGCACAAGAGAGAGTGATAGTATGAATAAAATTACTACCAGATTTGGTAATTTTATTCATAACACCTTGCCATCTTTTTTCTTACTCAAAGATAAATGCAAACATGTCTATATAATTGACGCAAATGCAAAAACTAAAAAAGTATACTTTCAAATTCGCAAACTACTAAAATAAAAATTATGTGTAACATTTTCAATTGCTTATTCTTTGAATTAAAAGAAAATCTCATATTAAAAAAAACTGATAATTTTTTGGTTATCTCTGATCCGTATCCTATAACGGACGAACACATTATGATTATCTCTAAAAAACATTATGGCTGCATAGGAGAACTAGATAAACAACAACTACATGAGCTGAGTGAAATATTTAAAGATCTTAAGTCAGAGTACTTAAACCGTCACGATGACTTTGTGTTTTATGAACATGGGCGAGCAGGTACATGTGGTATAAAAATGGCTAACCAAGAATGCCATCATTTACACTTACATATCTTACCTATAGCCTCATATGTAACTTTAAATATTAACAAAGATTTAAACAGAAATAGTGCCACTTTAGATGCGATACCTGATCTATATAACTCTCATGGACAATATCTATTATTAGGAAGAGCTAGTCAGTGCAACTTTATGCCTGTATACAATACTCAAATACCTTCGCACTATCTAAGAAGCGTAATATGTCATGCAATAGGTAGTCCTGAAAAATCTAATTGGCAAACAATAGCTGAACATCAAAACCTTATGCAAGATTCAAATCAACATATTCGCTACAGAGCGTGACAATATACCTAGATCATGCGAGTACAAGCATGCCAAAACCTGATATTGCCTTACATGCAATACAATCCCTAAACGAACAATGTGTGGGTAATCCTTACAGGTCTATTACTCATTTAAGCCAGAATAACTCATTCATAGAAGAAGCAAGACAAAAAATATCATCTTTCTTGGGAATCAAGAATTACAAAAAATTATCTTTCACTTTTAACGCTACTCACTCAATTAATATAGTAATTCAAGGAGCTTTGAAAAAAGGAGATCATGTTATTTTTTCTTGCATAGAACATAACGCAGTTATACGCACAATCAGATACCTAGCAGACAAAGGAGAAATCCAATACTCTACTATCAACTCTAAAGATGATGGAAAATTTAATCTAGATGATATAACTGCCGCAATACAAAAAAATACTAAACTTATAGTATGGAATCATGCATCTAACGTTACAGGCACAATAAGTCCAATACATGATATTGCAAAGATAGCACAACAAAATAATATACTACTACTAGTAGATTGTGCACAAACAGCAGGAATTTTAGATGTAGGTGTAGTAAGTAAAAATGCAGACTTTACAGCCTATACTTGTCATAAAAGCCTCTTGTCTTTTCCTGGACTTGGACTCTTATATGTCAAAAATGAAAAAACATTAAAACCTCTTTTACATGGAGGAGGAGGATTTAATTCAGGTTTTCCGATACATCCAAGTACATCACCTCTAAAATTCGAAGCAGGTACTCTAAATTATTTTGCAATAGCAGCGCTAAATAAAACTACAGAATATTTATCACAAGAAAGACAAAATCTATTTATTCACCATACAGAATTAAATCAATTGCTTCGTAAAGAATTGCGTAATATAGATGAAGTGCAATTATACGGAACTGATAATAATACAGTACCTATAACAAGTTTTAATATAAAAGGAGTTGAATCTCAGTTTGTTTCCTCTTCTCTATACCAAAACCACAAGATAGTAACTCGTCCAGGGCTTCATTGTGCCCCTCTAATTCACAAAGTTATAGGCACCAATCCTGTAGGATGTGTAAGAGTGAGCATAGGATATAAAAATACGGAAAAGGAAATTGAGACGTTGATAAAATCTATAAAAGAAATTATTAGAAAAATTGTCTAAATTTTTTACTAATACGCTTACCAAAACGTAACTTTTCATTTACGATGGTCTATAATTTAACTTAAGGGTAACAGCAATGATAGATATTATCACTATGCCGAAAATAAAGTGTGCAACTGTGGAACATATTGGGGATTTTAGTCTAATAGGCGAAGCTTTTGACAAAATGAAAAAGTTAGGAGATAAGGCAAAGTTGTTAAATATGAATTGTAAAATTTTCGGATTCTATACTTCAAGGCCTTGCGATATGCCAGTTTCTCAGCTTCGATCTATGGCAGGTTTTTCTATAGAAGAAAACGTTAGTTTGGAAGGTAGTGATCTGGAACCGTATGTATTCGAAGGAGGTAAATACGCTACTGTATTACACAAAGGACCGTACGACACCCTAAGAAAAACATACGAAAAACTTTTTGGAGAGTTATTGCCTGCAAGCAAATTAAAACTAACCTCAAAGCATTCTTTTGAAGAGTACCTAAATAATCCACATGTTACCGAACCATCACAGTTACTGACAAAAATAGGGATTTCTGTGGAATAGAATCCACTTTTGCGAAGTTAAAGGATGTATTCTTGGAATTACAATACAAGAATACTTTCTTCCCTATCATTTGAAGATAAAATTAGAAAAACATGTGCGAATCGAAGAAACATATATGCACATCCAAAAGGCGTATACAACGATCATACAAAACAATGAGATAACATCCATCCAGCGCAGAAGATATGTATTCATATGCAAAAAGTATCCAAAAGTAACACCAGTATATGTTATAGGCAGTTAACAAAAAATTACGACTCAGAAGAAAAAAATACAGAAAGTAGTACTACCAAATCTAGAAATATAATCAATTTTCATTTCTGTAAATGTCTTAACAACACGCTTATTAAACATCTTGCATTAGGTGTTAAGCGTAAAATGTCTGTGTACTATATCATTTAGGTGAAGGGAAAAAATTATCCAAAAACTTGAAAAAACTTTTCAACTGAAAAAGACTTTTGCACACAAATTCTAATATCCTTGTATCAAAAAATAATTTGTTTAAAATATACAACTTTTAGTTGTTTGTTGAGGTAAAACCTCATAGCCTCAAGAAAAAAATCCTACAACAAATTTATACAACAAATTATTATGCCAAAAGAAATAACATGGACTATCCATACTCCATATAATCAAAGTAAAACTATTAAAGAGAAATTGTATGCAGCTGATCAAGGCGGAATATGCTGGGGATTGTGTAAAATAGTCGAGATGTTTTACCTTGATAACATTAATAAACACGCTGGTACAAAAAGGGAATTAATTAAACTTGCAGTACAATTTCTCAAAAAAGGCGGAAGTGGGGCTTCCAATGCAGAAATAGCAGCTAATACAATTTTTGAACTATGCGAACAAGAGGATAAATCTTTATCTGAATTTAAACGTCTGGATACAATAATTCAAAAATCTGCAACATACATCAACCCCACTATACAAACAATAGAAACAATGGAAGGAATAGCAACGTTAGGTGTTACAGTATACAAACCAGTAGTAGTGGTAGTAGAAGAATCTACATGGTTCTTTACAAAACGACAAAAAGAAGAACTGAGATGGAAATCCGTAGGATTGCATGCAATAACCATATTAATAGATTCAGAGGAAGTGATAATGTTCGATCCAAATATAGGATATCTTTCTACTCCAAAAGTTATTAAAACAACAAAATTAACAGACTATGTTAACGCTTTTTCGGAACAACACTACAAACCAAACTATAAAATTGAATTTTTTGACCTATTTTGTTCAAAACAATCAGCAAAGGCTTATCGAAAGAAACACAAAGTTATAAATAGCATGATGCATGCACTACAATGCGAATTTTTCAAAGACAAAAAACTCACAGACAACAGCAAAATAGACTAATACAATAGAACTATAAAACAGAACCAACACACACAAGATATACTAACAAACGTGTACGTTATTAAGTGAATAAGTGAAGGTAGTAGTTTTTGCTTCTTTAGGTAATCCAGCCGCAGGTTCCCCTACAGCTACCTTGTTACGACTTAGCCCCAGTCGCTAATTCTACTGTTGTTGGCTGCCTCTTGCGTTAGCTCACCAGCTTAAAGTAAAATTAACTCCCATGGCTTGACGGGCAGTGTGTACAAGGCCCGAGAACGTATTCACCGCGGCATGCTGATCCGCGATTACTAGCGATTCCGACTTCATGCACTCGAGTTGCAGAGTGCAATCCGAACTGAGATACTCTTTTGGGATTTGCTCAACGTCGCCGTTTTGCATCCTTCTGTAAGCACCATTGTAGCACGCGTGTAGCCCAACCCATAAGGGCCATGATGACTTGACCTCATCCCCACCTTCCTCTCGCTTGTTGCGAGCAGTTTCCTTATAGTCCCCGACATAACTCGCTGGCAAATAAGGATAGGGGTTGCGCTCGTTACGGGACTTAACCCAACATCTCACGACACGAGCTGACGACAGCCATGCAACACCTGTGCAAAATCCGGCCGAACCGAGAAAGATGTCTCCATCAATCGTAATAATGCACTTCAAGGGTTGGTAAGGTTTTTCGCGTAGCATCGAATTAAACCGCATGCTCCACCGCTTGTGCGGGCCCCCGTCAATTCCTTTAAATTTCGGTCTTGCGACTATACTATCCAGGCGGAGTGCTTAACGCGTTAGCTACGGGACTAAAGAACGAATTCTTCAACCCCTAGCACTCATCGTTTACAGCGTGGACTACCAGGGTATCTAATCCTGTTTGCTCCCCACGCTTTCGTGTCTCAGCGTCAGTGACAGCCCAGGTAACCGCTTTCGCCATCGGTGTTCCTCCTAATATCTAAGGATTCTACCCCTACACTAGGAATTCCGTTACCCCATACTGTACTCTAGCCTGGCAGTTTTAAAAGCCATTCCGAAGTTGAGCCTCGGGATTTCACTTCTAACTTACCAAACCGCCTACACACCCTTTACGCCCAATAATTCCGAACAACGCTAGCCCCCCCCGTATTACCGCGGCTGCTGGCACGGAGTTAGCCGGGACTTATTACAACAGGTACAGTCATCATCTTCCCTGTTAAAAGGGCTTTACAACCAAAAGGCCTTCATCACCCACGCGGTATTGCTGGGTCAGGCTTGCGCCCATTGCCCAATATTCCCCACTACTGCCTTCCGTAGAAGTCTGGGCCGTGTCTCAGTCCCAGTGTGGCTGATCATCCTCTCAGACCAGCTATAGATCGCAGGCTTGGTGAGCCATTACCTCACCAACTACCTAGTCTAGCGCGGGCTCATCTATCAGCGATAAATCTTTCCTCCTTAGAGTAATATAGGGTATTAGCTCCTGTTTCCAGAAGTTATTCCCCACTGATAGGCAGATTCCCACGTGTTACGCACCCGTTCGCCACTAACTTAGTAAACCCGAAAGCCTACCAAATCCGTTCGACTTGAAATATGTGTAAAGCATACCGCCAGCGTTCGTTCTGAGCCAGGATCAAGCTCTAAAGTTCAACTGACATTTTTTTTATATAAAACAAATTGACGCAGATATTTAAATACCTTACGTACTACTACCTTCACTTATTCACTTAAAAAACAACTCCCTAGTCTCTTAAAATACATCATTGTAAAAAACTGGGTAAAAGGATTATCTAGGAACTCAAAACATAAGTCAACTCCGATACAGTACTAAATAGTAAAATATTTCATTGAATATCATTAATTATGTTAAATCAGAGCTTTAAGCTGAAAAACATATGGATAAAACATAAGTTTTCCTTACAGAATAAGCGATAAAGTAATTTAAGGTTAAATGAGGTGTTTTTTTATTGACTTAGGGTAGAATATTCAATAGTTTAGGTACGCAAAAATCAAAGACAAGCAAAAGTGTCTTCATTATGCATTACGTAGCACATGTGCTCACAAAAAGATAATACTAATATTATAAAACTATGGATCAAGAACAATTAAAACAGCTATTTTTAAAAACATTTTTTCAGCATAGCAAACACCCCTTATGTATAAGATACGATATTTCATATGACGAAGGAACAATAAGGAGTTGTATAAACAAAAACGCAGTACAAGAAAGATTTAATGATACGACAGCAAAGCAAATTTGCAACGAGACTCAAGACTCAGATAAATCAAAAGTAAAATGGATGATCAAAATATGGAATAAAATAATACCAGAGTCACGTATAATACAGAAATTTGTAGAAGAGGGCTTTATAGAAAGAGTTTATAAAACTAAAATAGGAAAAGGTCGAAAACATGAAAAAATACCAGTATTACAAGTCAATACTAATTTCAAAGACCTATCTATGCGCAACGACGATATTTTGTTGCAATTGGTATTACGGGTAAAAGCTTTTATAAGAAAAGATTTAAATACATCTAAAAATTTGGCTTTATCAGATACACAGGTAAGGGCTATGCTAAAGTTTTTCAGTAGACATAATAATGAAGCAAGGGTGTTAATAACACGAGCATTAAGCCTGTATAACATTTCCTGTCATTATTCTGACTATGTTGAAGAAGCTAGAGTAATAGTAGATAAAAATTCACGTAAAGTGTGTGAAATTTATTCAGAAATGTCAGAACTATTATCACAAAAAACACAATCTAGAGAAGCTAAAGATGCATCTATGAAAGCAGGATTAGCGTATCTTTCTATTATATTAAAAGCATATTTAACAAAAAATCTGGGAGATAAATTTGCTCAAGATGAAGCATGTATAACATTAGCATGCGATAAAGATGTGCCACACAAACTATTCTACACTTCAAACGCAAAACACGATGGACGTGATAAAAATAATACTGATAGACAAAATGTACTTAATCAATTTGCTATCACAATTTCTGATATTGTATACAAAAAGCAGTTGTTTCAAGTCGCTGACAAACTAGGTATTCCACAAGACGTATCAGACATAGGTACAGAAAAAGCTTTCTTCTGTTTTATAGATGCCTTTTCCGAGGTATTTATAACCCCAACAAAATTTGGAAAAACACAATTCTTTGAGCCAAAATTTTCTCACAACAGACAAAAAATTTCTATACAAGCACTATCTCCCCCAGCAAGTAAAGGTGTAGTGCATTGTGAAATGGCCATGATATATCATATAGGCTTATTACCAGGATCGCACAACACACTAGGTGTAAACCCTAATAACTTCATAATGGGAATAGAAAAGCCCTGCTGCCCTCGTTGCTCTGGAGTGTTCTGCGGGTTAAAACTACACGATAGATTCGCTTTAGGTTCGCATTCTATTAATATTGGAACAACTTTCAACTATGGAAAAGATCCGCAACTGGGTGATACAATGGAAATTAAAAATATAGAATCCAAACGTAAATGGTGTTTACCTTCAGGAACCTTCGTAGATGAAAGAATACTTGGACAAAAGGCTTTCCAAAGCTTAAAGGAATATGTTGACTCAAGAGTAGATCGAAGTGAAGATCCAAGAACTCCTACAGAATATACAAACACAGAAGATCTGTTAAAGCACCTATCACATGAGATAATCAACTTAGAACCTGCACCACTTGAGTAAGTAGCAATATTTCTCAAGCACTCTAAAGCTATTGCATCATGATAAGCACTGCAATAGCTTTAGCTTGACAGAAATTTCTCTGCCTCAATTGCTGCCATACAACCAGTTCCAGCAGCCGTTACAGCTTGCCTGAATATCTTATCTTGAACATCTCCGGCTGCAAAAACACCTGGAATATTGGTTTGAGTAGAATTTGCTTTTGTTAATATGTATCCTTCACTATCACAGTTTATTTGCCCTTTCACTAGACTAGTATTCGGACTATGCCCTATTGCAATAAAAATACCTTGAACATTTATTTCTCTTTCATCGCCTGATGTAACATCTGCAATTCTTGCTCCTGTGACAGATTTGCCGTCTCCTATTACCTCTTTTAGAACGCTATTCCATAAAATTCGTACTTTTTTTTCACGAAATAATCTTTCTTGCATTATTTTCTCTGCTCTTAAAGTATTTCTTCTATGAATCAATGTTACAGAACGTACTAATCCGTTTAAATATAAAGCCTCTTCTACCGCTGTATTTCCTCCTCCTACAACAATCACATCTTGATCTTTGAAAAAAAAGCCATCACAAGTGGCACACGATGATACACCAAAACCTAAATATCTTTTCTCTGATTCTAATCCTAACCATTTTGCTTGAGCACCAGTTGTTATAATTATGCTCTGTGCACTATGTTTTTCATCCGTATCATCTATAACTGCAAAAGGTCTTTTATCAACACATATTTTTTTGATATCACGCGCTATAGTTTTAGTTCCAAATCTTTGAGCTTGCTTGATCATGTTAGACATAAGGTCTGGGCCCAAAACGCCATCTATAAAACCTGGATAATTTTCCACATCAGTGGTAATGCTTAACTGTCCTCCTTCTTGTCTACCCAAAAACATTAGCGGTTCCAATCCAAATCTTGCACAATACAAGGCAGCAGTACAACCAGCAGGACCTGAGCCAATAATTAAGACTTTTTGTTCCATATACAATAAAAACATTAATATTAAAAGATAGAACCACCTGATTCTTAACTGACAGAAATAATCCAAGACAATACTGTATCTATAAGCTCACCAGAAATAAATGCAGGAGCATGACCAGCACCTTGTACACAGTACGTTTTCATATCTGGTCTATCTTGAAGCATACGTAATTCGATTGCTTCAGTAACCATAGCAGAATCTGATCCTCTAATTAAATGTACAGGGCAAATAACTTTACGCCACCATCTACGCAAAGAAATATTACTACCTGTACCTGTGACATAATCTTTCACTATACAAGGGTCATATAACAGCTTATATTGATTATTCTCATCTCGGTATACAGTATGCTGAGCACAATGTTCCCAATGTTGCTCTTCTTTAATTCCATAACCACTGTATGCCATTTTACAATAACTTATAACGTCTTCAAAAGAATTAAAGCTAGGATCTAAAGCAGCATACTTTCTCATTTTTTTAACATCAGAAGCTGCTATTGATATACCTATATCATTTAAAGTAAGACTTTTTATCTTACTAGGGAACAAAGCAGCTATCACCATACCAATTATCCCTCCCATAGATGTACCAATCCAATGCACTTTCTTAAGTTTAAGCAAAGAAAGCAACCTTATACTATCTTGTACATAAGAGTGATAATTGTAGCATTGCTTTTTTTCAAACCACTGACTATGCCCTCTACCCACAACGTCAAAAGCAACAACTTTAAAAAATCTGCTTAAAACACGAGCTATATAATCAAAATCATGAGAATTTCTTAAGGATCCATGAAGACAAACTACAGCATTAACATGATCTTCCCCCCACATCTGGTAATGAATTTGATGCTTTGGAACAATCTGTAGCTTACTCCAATTAAAATATGTTGGGATGGTAATATTACCTTTTGAGCTTTCCAAAACCTTGAATACTATTTTTCTCTATAAAATTCAACTGAGTAATGGCAAACATTATAAATGTCGTTGTAATACCAAAAATTTTAAAATTCACCCAAGCATTCTCACTCATTAATCTCCATGATACCTCATTAAGAATAGCTAAAAAAATGCAGTAATATACTATCCGCAGAGAAAGAGTTTTCCAGTGTTTTTCTTGCATATGAATTTTATGACCCATGACATCCTTAACAAAAAATTTGTTAAACATAACACCGATATAAGTCACAAAACCAAAAAGTGCGAAAACAATAGTAGGCTTCATTTTTACATATTTGGTATTACCAGTAGCTAACATAATGCTACCAGCAACCCACAATATACCTCCAGAAATAAGCATCGGAAGAGATATTTTTTTCGTAAAAACGTATTTAAGTAAACAACAAAGAGCAGTCGTAATCATTATCCAAATTGTTGCCAATCTAAGATCTGACTTCGATAATTTGTATGTTGCGAAAAAGGCTATAAGAGGGCCAAATTCCAACAAAAATTCTAAGTTAAATATCAAAAATAACCTATTCATAATAGGCAAGAAAATTTAGTTAAAAAGTCAAACAACAAAAACAAAACACAAGCTAATTAAGAATTCAAACTCATGTCAACACTTTTTACTTTGACAGGCATAACAACAAAAACACTATCTTTACAAGCAGAATCGGTAATAACTACAGGGGCAACAGAACTACCAAATAACAGATCAACACTAGATTTACCAAGCACCCTTAATACATCAAGTAAATACTTGGGACTAAAACCTATAATCAAATCTTCACCTTGATAGCTTGCCTGAGTGTCACTAAAACTTATAACCTCCTTCGCAAAAGTATAAGAATGTCCGTAGGCGCTTATCTCAACTTGTCTTGCTGTTATATCAAACTTTACCGTTCTAAGCTTATCCAAAGCGTTACTCGTTACCGTTGATACTCTAGAAATTGCATCAGACAGATACTCAGAACCTATGGTGAGTGTATTACTATTATTGTCAGGTATCAACCCCTCATAATCTGGAAATTTACTATCTACTAATTTAGAAACTATCCAAGTATTTGAACTCTCCAAAGATACTAACCTTTCTCCTACACAAAATTTTAAATTTTCCGAAACGGAAGCTTTAGCGAAACGTAAAAACTCCTCCGTTGATTTTTTAGGTAAAATAATTTCAAAAGGATCACATGCCTTCTTTATACGTAGTATAGATGTAGACAATCTATGACAGTCAGTTGAAGCGGCCCTTAAAATATTTTTATTACCTTCTTCTATCTTAATACATACACCATTTAAGCTATACCTTGTCTCTTCAGATGAAATAGAAAAGGACGTACTTTCCAAAAGTTTGGATAATTCATAAGAAGATATCTCAAACTCAATTTTTTCATTTATGTTATCAAAGCTGGGGAACTGATTTACAGGAAATGTCGATAAAGTAAATTGGCAATTACGCCCCTGTACTCTTACTTGCTCTGTTTCATGCAAACTTTCAATTATAACCTCTTCATCCTGAATTTTTCTCAAGATATCATGTAGCATCCTAGCAGATATAATTGCGGATCCATCTCTTCTAACTTTCACGTCTATAGATTTAGACATAAATATATCCATATCAGTTGCACACAATTTGGCACAACCATCACAAACCTGAATCAATAGACCAGACAAAACAGGTTTTATATTAGCTTTCTCTACAATCGAAAGAAGACTTCCTATACCAGTAGCAAATTTTTTTGTATCAGCAACTATCTTCATTAAAACACCAATTATATTTCGACAACACAACCATTAACGTAGTTGTACTAAGCTTTTACATTACGAGTCAAAGTTTCCACCTCTTTAGCAAACTCTACATCACTTTTACATAACGCTTCAATCTTTCTTATAGCATGCATAACCGTAGTGTGATCTTTATTACCAAATTGTTTACCTATCTCTGCTAGGCTTTTTGGTGTGAGTAATTTACACAAATACATAGCAATTTGTCTGGGGCGCGAAACACTTCTAGCCCTTACACTAGATGTCATATCAGAAAAACTCACAGCATAATGGCCTGCAACTTTTTTTTGTATATCAGGTATCATTACAGATTTTTGAGTGAATTTCAGCAAGTCTTTTAATATAGATTTAGTGTTATCTAAATTAATAGACTTTTTCATTAAATTAGAATGGGCAACCACTTTATTCAATGCTCCTTCTAACTCTCTTACATTAGATGTTACACTATTTGCAAGAAATTCCACAACATCTGAAGGCACATGCACTCTCATCTGCTCTATTTTAGATTCCAGTATACCTATACGTAACTCATAAGTAGTACTATGAACATCTGCAACTAACCCCCAACCTAACCTAGATTTTATTCTGTCTTCTACATTGTCAAGATCTGATGGAGATCTATCACACGATATAACGATTTGTCTATGGTTATCAATCAATGTGTTAAAAGTGTGAAAAAACTCTTCTTGCGTACTATCTTTGCCACAAATAAATTGTATGTCATCTATCATGAGAACATCAACAGATCTAAATTGCTCCTTAAAAGACAAAAGACTTTTGTTACGTAACGCGCTAACAAACTGATACATAAATTTTTCTGCTGACAAATAGATAAATCTCCTACCAAAATTATGAGATAACATGTACCAAGCTATAGAGTGCATAAGATGAGTTTTACCAAGCCCTACACCACCATACAAAAATAACGGATTTGATTCTGGTATAGCTTTTTTAGCTTCAGAAATAGCTCTTGAAGCTGAGTAAGCCAATTCATTGGGAGATCCTACCACAAAGTTTTCGAAAGTGAATCGTTTGTCTAAATTTGTAGCAAATGCTCCTGCTTGTATACCGCTACCATAAATGGAATATGGATTACGTACTGAAACAACGCCTTTATTTTCAGCAAGAACAACTTTGAATGACAAATCTTGAACAGAAGAGTCGTAATGCTGCCACAAACTTAGTATTAGATCAAAATAATTTTCTGTAATCCATTCTTTCATAAATTGAGATGGCAAACTTAACACCACCTCTCCATTTGCTCTTTTTAAAAAATTTATTTTACTAAACCAGCTTTGGAACAATTTATCGCCATACTGCTGATGCAAATCTCTTTGAATAGTAGACCACAAGACCACGTCCTGCTCGAGGTCTTTCTGTATCATAGACACCCCACAAGTAAAAATTGCATTAAAAAATAAATATAAGAATTTGACAAGAAATTTTTCAATTTCACTAAACTTATAACCTCAATATATCATCAACGCAATGAAAATTGATATCCTTTAATAAATACTATTAATAACAAGCCAATACACGCAATTACTTTAATACCTCTCGTTTACCAGATACATTAGGCATAGACACAACACCTTCTTCTTCCATGCGTTCTATCAAAGATGCAGCTTTGTTATAACCTATATGTAACCTTCTTTGAATGTAACTAATAGACGCTTTATTATCTTTTTTTACGATTGTAACAGCTCTATCATATAAGTCATCTGATACAGCACTAGGTGAATTCTCTACTGAATCAAGGCAGTCAGTAATATCTTGTACATACTCCGGCGTACCAATACCTTTTAAGTAAGTAGCTACAGATTCAATTTCTTGTTCACTAACAAAAGGACCATGAGCTCTGCAGATACCTCCACCAAGTCCAGTAAACAACATATCACCAGCACTAGTAAGTTGTTCTGCACCAGAATCTCCTAATATTGTGCGAGAGTCTATTTTAGATGCTACTTTAAAACTAACTCTGCTAGGGAAATTAGCCTTTATAACACCAGTAATCACATCAACAGAAGGACGTTGAGTTGCCATAATGATGTGTATTCCTGCCGCCCTTGCCATCTGCGCCAATCTTTGTATGCTAATTTCAACATCTCTACCAGCTACTAGCATTAGATCTGCCATTTCATCTACAATTAGAACAATATATGGCAATGCTTCTGCTTCTACCTTAACTGTATCATATTCAGGTTCACCAGATGCATTAAATCCAACGTATAACTTTTTCTCTACAAGACCTTTAGATACTGAACTAATACGACATTTTGCATTAAAACTTTCTACATTTTTCACTCCCAATAGCGACATAATTCTATAGCGCCGTTCCATTTCTTTTACAGCCCATTTTAACGCTGATACAGCTTTCAAAGAATCGGTTACTACAGGAGAAAGTAAGTGTGGAATCCCATCATAAACAGACAATTCCAGCATTTTTGGATCCACCATAATAAACTTACATTGATCAGGGGTATATCTATATAAAAGAGACAAAATGATTGCGTTTAACGATACAGATTTTCCTGAACCTGTAGTGCCAGCCATTAACAAATGTGGCATTTTAGCAAGATCCACCACACATGGATTACCATCTAGAAATTTGCCTAATACTATAGGTAATTTCATACTACCAGTGTCACATTTGCTTGATTCCAAAATTTCTCTTAAACCAAAAGAAGTAGGATGTAAATTAGGTAATTCTATACCTAAAACTTTACGACCTGAGATATTAGATATCCTTGCAGCATTAGCTCCAAGAGATCTTGCTATATCATCTGCTAAGCCTATCACTCTAGCAGATTTTGTCCCAGCCACTGGTTCAAATTCATACAAAGTGGCAATAGGACCCTTAATCACAGAAATAATCTTACCACCAACGCCAAAGTCTTTCAGTACAGCAAGCAATCTGTCTTGACTAACATCTACTTCACCTATACTGATATTACGTTCCTCATGAACATCACTACTTAAAAGAGACAAAGGAGGTAAAAGTGTATTTGTGCTTTCTTTTTTTTCTACAATAACAGATGCTTTCTTGCCCTTGAAAAGGCATATCACATATCTATACAACAAAATTGCACAGCTAAAAATCGTGCCTCTTGTCAAACATAAAGCAAAAAAACCTGATACAAAAGCAACAGCAAATAGAACATAGCTGTGATATTGACACTGTGTGCAATTATTCAAAATAGCTCCGATAACACCCCCTGATAAAGAAGAAAAAAGAGGAAATTTTGTAAAAATTACAGAGAAAGAAAATATCAATATCATACATGCAGGATATCTCAACATAAAATGTGATAGACTAGAGAGTCTTGATATAGAAAGAAAGGCCCAATAACCAGTTATAATAGATAACAAATAAGAAGAATGTCCAAAAGTTTGCATTAACAAATCTGCATAAATTGCTCCAAAGTTACTTAATATGTTAGATACAATGTAACTATTACTTACATTAAGACACTTATCATCAGGACTATAAGTTAGCAAAGCAACTAAAGTAACTAAGCTGAATATGAGTAATGCTAAAGACGAAATAGCAGATCTAAAATTTGAGAAAAATTTCATCATTATACCTTTACATTACAACGATAAATCTTTTACAGTTTTCACAATTTCTCCTATATGTTTCATATAACAAATCTGTAAAGCATCATGTAAAGGACAATTACTTACCACAGTAGAAAATCCCATCTTTTTAGCCTCATTTAACCTTTTTTCCACATTCACGACCTTTTTTACATCTCCAGACAAACTTATTTCACCAAACCATACATACTGCTGAGGTAACGGTATGCAAAGATACGCCGACACAAGAGCAGCAGCAACAGCCATATCCGCAGCAGGTTCAGTAATTTTTAAACCACCTGCCACACTAAGATAGATATCGTAGGAATTTAAATTTACACCACACCTTACAGATAAAACCGCAATTAACATAGACAATCTATTAGTATCCCAACCTATACAAGTTCGCTTAGGAATAGGTAAATTAGAGGAAGCAATTAATACCTGTATCTCAACTAATAAAGGTCTAGACCCTTCTATTCCAACAAAAATACTTGTACCACTTGATAATGAATCAGATTCTGTAAGAAATACTTTTGATGGATTTTTCACCTCCGTAAGTCCAGATTGTTGCATTTCAAATACCCCTATCTCATTTACAGGGCCAAACCTATTTTTTATACTTCGTAAAATACGCAAATGAGAATTTTTTTCTCCTTCAAAATATAAAACTGTATCTACCATATGTTCCAAAATTTTAGGACCTGCGATCTGACCATCCTTTGTAACATGACCGACAAAAAACACTCCTACTCCTGTCTTTTTAGCATAATCAATCATTTTTTGAGCAGAACACCTGACCTGACTAGATGTACCCGCTGCAGAAAGAACTTCACTTGATGATAATGTTTGTACAGAATCTAAGATTAGCAAGCTTAAATTTGGTATTGAATCTGCTGATGCAATGATATTTTCTACACTACTTTCAGCAATAACATGAGCCTTTTTTACCAATTCGCTCACACCAATACGTTTTGCCCTCATCTGCATTTGAGGAACAGATTCTTCTCCTGAGATATAAAGACTTTCATTACCACCCTCTGCCATTTTTAACACTAATTGAAGCAACAAAGTAGATTTACCTATACCAGGATCACCCCCTAATAATATAGTTGCACCCTTGACTAATTTTCCACCCAAAACATAAGACAATTCACTTATAGGAATATCGATACCAAGATCAACGTTTAATAACTTGCCAGAAAATTTCTCTATAGATGAAACTCTGCCATTTGTTACAACATTCCCTTTAGCGACACAATCCTCACTAACACTACCCCATTCATGACATTGAGTACATTGTCCACACCATTTAAAAAACGTAGCAGAGCAATTTTTACACTTATACTGCCCTTTTGTATGCTTCATTTTAATCGCATAAACTACTTAAATTATTTAACAGCGCAAAATTTAAAAAAACTGTGCAATGACCCTTCTCTTAAAAAAAGCGCATCCGATTGGATTTGAACCAACGACCTTTGCCTTCGGAGGGCAACGCTCTATCCAGCTGAGCTACGAATGCATTGGCAGATGGGGTGGGATTCGAACCCACGGTACGTTGCCGCACGGCGGTTTTCAAGACCGCTGCTTTAGTCCACTCAGCCACCCATCCTCAGCAGGATAATACTACTATCAATATTTCTATAAATCAAAGAACAAAACTTAACATAGTATAATACGTTATCTTTATTTACTTTTTAGCATAGACATAAAAGCTTACCTCATTTTACCAACAATACATCGTGATAACACAAGTAACAAAGGACCAGACAACATGATAGACGCATACGTTCCGATCATAATTCCACTAAACACAAGAACACTAAAGCTAAAAATAGAGTGAGAGCCAAACACTATCAAAGACACATTTGCCAATAAAGTCGTTATAGAAGTTAGAAATGTTCTAGATAAAGTTTGATTTATACTAGAATTGATAACTGAGCTGTCGATCTTATTATTGATCTTCATATTAAAAACAATTCTGTCATATATCACTATAGAATCATTAACACAATACCCTATTATTATAAGCAAAGCTGCAACAGTACTTTGATTAAAATCAAGATTAATAGAGCTTGCAACACCCAATGTGATCAGTACATTATGTACCAAAGTAAGAAGTATGCCTATGGCAAAACTCAATTTAAATCTCAGCCACACATATAATGCAACACCAAGAAGAGCAAAAATAATTGCTTTTATCCCAGACTTAATCAAATACGAGTTAATTTGAGGACCCACAAACTCAGAACTGAGATACTTTAAATTATCATTGGGGAAATTTTCTAGTAAAGATTTCTTTATAACCGAAGTTACATCATTAAGTTTACCTTTATTATTTTTTGCAACTTTTATTGTTATATTTTTAGAATGTTCTAAACCAGATGAATATACAGATACATCACCACACTCTAAAGAGATAAGAACTTTCCTCATCTGTACAACATCACAATTTTTACTTGCTGATACTTCTAAAACAGCACCACCAACAAAATCTATTCCAAAATTAAAACCTTTGAGCAAAATAAACAACACACTTAATGCCAGCAATGACAACGAAATCGAGTAAGAAAGAAACGATGAACGAACAAAATCGACGTTTATATCACAAGACATAAAACGCAAAGGATACAACCTCATCACAAAACCATAATTATATGTTATCTCTAAGAAGACAAAATGCTGCCTGACTTAATGCGAAAACCTTTCTTAAATTCTTCAATTGATAAAGGCTTTCTACCCTCTCTTTGCAAAATTAAAGGCTTAAATATTCCCTTCCTAGTTGCTATTTCACAATTGTCATTAATAACAGTTCCTTCCACAAATGATGTGGATACATCTTCATATTGAGCCTTTAAGACTTTTATCTGCATACTATCATAAAAAAAGTATGCACCTGGCCATTTTACGAAAGCTTTTACTTTCCTGCATATTGAAGCAGCATCACAACTCCAATCTATAAGACCATCTGCTTTATTGATTTTACTTGCATAAGAAGGAGAAACATCTAAAGAATCTTGAGCAACAGGGACAAGAGAATCAATTTCATCTAAAGCTTTTAATAAAAGCTTAGGTCCAATATCGACGCAAAAATCGAATAATTCAATATAATCCATATCACCTACATCAAATTCTTCTTTCAACAAAATATCTCCCGTATCTAACCCCTTATCCATCTGCATTATACACACAGCACTTTTTTCATCTCCAGAGAGTATAGTATGTTGCATAGGTGCCGCACCTCTAAATTTTGGTAATGCTGAAGGATGTACATTAATAGCACCGTACTTTTTACTTAAAAGAACATACTCTGGTAATAAAAAACCATATGAACAAACAACGACAACATCTGCCGATGTATCTTCTACGATACTACGCACCTCATCCTTCTTAAAAGATGTAGGCGTGTGAAAAGTGATATTATTCTTCTCGGCTAAAGCCAATATTTTACTTTTTGAAATTTCAAGACCTCTGCCTGAAGGTTTTTCAGGAGAAGTGAAAATACACGAAACATCATGATGAGAAGCAAGAAGAGCCTTGAGAAACATGAAAGCAAAATTGCCACTGCCCATAAAAATAATTTTCATAGCGGAACTTATCGCAATTCACTTTCTTGTACGGGCTTTTGACGATTGTCAGCAACAACATGATCCAACAACAACTTTCCTTCTAAATGATCAAACTCGTGCTGAATAACCCTTGCGAGTATACCAGAAGCATCACAAGTTACTTTTTCACCTGACAATGTAGTATATTCCAATACAACCTCAGATGGCCTCACCATATTCACAACACATTCTGGAATAGACAAACATCCCTCCTGCATAGTGTTAGTATTGTCACCAAATCTCAATATCACAGGATTAATGATACAAATAGGCTCAGAGTTATCTTCTCTTACATCTATCACCATCAACCTCTTAGGTATACCAACTTGTATTGCGGCAAGACCAATACCACCCACACGATGCATTGTGTAAATCATATCATCTACCAAAGGTTTCAAACTATTATCAACACAATCTATCGGAGAAGACTTTTGTCTCAATCGCTCATCTGGCACCTTAACAATTTCCATTAATTTCATATTATATCATCATATAGACATGTTATTCTTACACAGATTTTAACAGCAAAATCAAATTACGTAATCAAATAATAAATACCTTTTGTAGCAGGAAACAAAATTTAAACTTACAGTCTTTATACAGCCAAAAAAAAGGAAAAATAAAACCAATAGAATATTTATCATGAAAATGACGCTTTCCACATGGAATATCAACTCAATAAGGGTAAGACTACCATTAGTATTACAATTCATACAAGAAAGGCAGCCTCACATCCTATTATTACAAGAAATAAAATGTACAAATGATCAATTTCCAAAATCAGAATTTGAAGATCAAGGATACAATGTGGAAGTACATGGAGAAAAATCCTACAACGGAGTAGCCATACTTAGCAAATTTCCAATAGAAAAAGTAGACACAACATTTTCTGGTAATACTTTGGAAGATCAAGCACGATTTTTATCAATAGAAGCAAAATTACCAATAGGATATAGCAATATTATTTCTCTTTATGCGCCAAACGGAGGACAAGTAAATAGCAAAAAATACGATGAAAAATTAAACTTCTTTCAATCTTTAAAAGAATATATAAGTGCTACCTTAAGGTACGATTTATCACTAATAATAGGAGGAGATTTTAACATAGCTGCAGAAAATTTGGATGTATATGATCATGTGCAATGCTCTAACAATATATGCTTTACAATACAAGAACGTCAAAAATTAAGAGCACTGATAAATGCAGGGTTATGCGATTTATACAGAATTAAAAACCCAGATAAACAAGAATGGAGTTGGTGGGATTACAAAGGTAGATTTTTTGACATGGATCATGGAATGAGAATAGATACTATAATGAGCTCATATAATGTAGCACAAAGTCTTAACGATTGTGTAATAGAAAAAGCTTGGAGAAGAAAGAAAAGCACCTCAGATCATGCACCTGTCACTGCTATATTTTCTGATGAAAAATCTTAAAATAAGAAAAAGTGTAGAGAGTAAGTAACAAAACAAAAGATGTTAAAGTAATAGATACAGTTAAAGAAAAACATGTGTAACTAGACACTATGACACCTAAAAAACAGCTTGAAATTGCAATAGCAATAGACACAATCACACTCATATAAGGTCCTTTGCAGACAATATTTGCAGTGGCAGATGGCATAAGCAATAAAGCGGTAGTTAGTAACATTCCAGAAGATTGAATAGAAAAGTTTATTACAAGAGCTAATAAAGTAAAAAATACTATATCCAATAGTCCAACCCTTATACCAGAAATCTTAGCTAAATCTTTACTAAAAGCCATAAGTACCAATTGCCTAAAAAATACATAAACAAAGCACATACTCGCAATTGCTAAACTAAGCCCATAGTACAAATTTGACTTACCAATCAAAGTCATACCACATGTGCAACCAAATACTAAATTTGAAATATCAACCTTACCTTCAAAAATTTGAGACAGGGCTAAAGCCAATGCAACAGAGACGGTCGATACAATATTTGTAGAAACGTACATATTATTAACAACTTTTTTCAGCAGATAGATCCCCCACATCACAAAAACAGATATAACCGCAGATGCAGGTAATACCTTGTTAGCACAATACAAGCTTGCTATCACTACTGACAAAACTCCAGCATGAGATAAACCATCACTCAAGTACGTTGCTTTCTTCCAGAAAGATACAATTCCCAAACAACCAAGTACACATCCCAAAACACAACATTTGACACAAGTCACAAAATCAATGGTCATGCTTGTAGATATTTAACTTTTTAGAATCAAAATTTTTATCTTGTAATTCTCTTTGATCGTAGCAACAAAGGCGCTTGTTCAAACACAAAACCTGATCAGCATAACCTGCCACAACATGTAAATCATGAGACGTAATGAAAATTGACATCTTAGAAGACTTTTTCAGGTCTTGTATTATATCATGCATATCCGCTTGCGATTCAATGTCCAAATCACTGAAAGGTTCATCTAAAATTAGCACATTAGGATCACGCATAATTGCTGCAGCTATAAGCAATTTTTGCAACTGCCCACCTGATAATTCTTTTACCTGATCTGTTAAAAACGCGTGAACTCCCAACTTTTTAACAATACTATAATCAATATCTTGTAAGCCACTTACAAACTTTATAACGCACTCGCTACTCATTGAAATAGAGGTGTTTAGATGAATTCTTTGCGGCAAGTAGCCAAACACAACATCTGAAGCATTAACATAGCCAGACGTAGGCTTTTCTATGCCTAGTACTATTCTAGATAAAGTACTTTTACCAGCTCCATTTGGTCCAATTAGCAAAGACACCTGACCAATTTTCAAAGAAAAAGTCACATCCTCAAGAACCAATTTCCCCCCATATACCTTTTTGATGGAAGAAACATTAGCTATAGATTTCACAAACAAAAGAGAAAACTAGTTTATAAAGTCACAAAAGAAAAAGCTGCAAAAATACCAAAAGGAAAATTTTACACACAAAACGGGAAAGCAGTTAATCCGCAAAGATCCACTTTCTTCTATCCTATTTAGTCACGTGTTCCAATACAGCCTTAAAACATTCAGGCTTATAGTTCGCCATATAAGCGAGGATCTTCCTATCTAGCTCTACGCTAGCTTTTTTTAGACAATCAACAAATTTTGAGTACACTAATCCATCTTGTCTCACAGCGGCATTAAGTTGCTGTATCCACAACCCCCTTAGATCTCTCTTTTTTCTACGTCTATCCTTATAAGCATCTCTTAGAGCATTTTCAACTCTCTGAAGAGCAATTCTGTAGCAAGTGCTAGCTCTTCCTCTATAGCCTTTGGCAAGCTTTAATATCTTCTTATGCTTCTTTTTAGTAACAACACTCGATATAGCCCTTGTCATCGGTACACATTTAAATAAATTTTCAAATAGAGCGTTTTACACTCCAGACATAAAAAATCTTTTCAAGTTTTTCACTTGATTTCCTTCCAAAATAGTTGTTCCCCTCTGATTCCTCAACTGAGATTTTGTTCTTCTACGCATAAAATGCTTCTTATTAGCTTGTGTGGCTTTTATTTTGCCACTAGCAGTAAGATTAAATCTTTTCTTGACAGACGAGCTATTTTTTAATTTAGGCATCATTCCTCATATAAACCAAACATCACACAGCGTGGATTGTATCATCAAATATTCTAAAAGCAAAGCAAAACAAGATATAACTATACCCTGTTAATCTTGTATAACCTCCTTAATACTAATTCCAACTTTACTTCCAACGACAACTACTTCACCCTTTGCAAACAATTTACCATTTATATGTAACTCAGCAAAATCACTAACATCTCTGTCTAACTGTATCACTTCTCCTGGATTCAACTCTAACAAATCCTTTAACTCCATCTCTGTATGACCTAGCACAACCGAGATGCGCACCAACATATCAGAAAACGCCCCTAATGAGACAGCATCACTTTTCTTATTCATATATAAAACTATTTACTCTAGATCTCTATTTTTCACTCCTTCCATAACCACATCATACACTTTTTTCATAATATCTTCTCTGTCATACTCAAAAACAGTACCAGAACATAATACCTTACAAAAATCCTCCTGCACAGCATCAACACCAATGCAAGTTATACTACCACCCATCTCTTCATCACTAAGAGACACATTTTTAATTATTTGCTTACACAAATCTAACCTTTTTTTACATACCTGTATCTCAATATTACCTATCTTATGTACAAGACGTACCCTAGACAAAATATCAAGTACAATTTTTTCAAAATTGCTAGGTAAAACAGCATATAACACATTCGCAATAGTGCACAACAATCTTACATTTGCAGCATGCAACTCTTCAAAAAAATCATCTGGCAAAGAAACAGACTGTAATGCCTTAGATAAATTTTGCAAAATAGCATCTTGCAGTCTCAATTCTTCTTCTTGTGCCTTAAATTTTTCTAATGCATCACTATGACCTTGATCGTAGGCCTCTTGCACAGCATTTTCCACCTGAATTTCTGCTTCCTTGCCAGACTTTGATAAAAGAGACTTAAAATTTGGCAAAGGCAATTTAGAATAAGTCATACAAAGCACAAGAAGAGAAAATAGCGTATAGGTGCATTATATATAATCCTCATCATCTTGACCACAAGCCCTCACTACACCTTCTTTAATTAAACCTTGAGCTACTACAGATATTCTTTTCTGAGCATCACGTACATCAGAAATTCTAACCTTCCCAATAGTCTCCCACTCTTCTTTGATAACTGAAATAAAACGACTAGGTAAATTATCAAAAAACAAGTTTTTTAATTGCTCTGAAGCACTTTTTAAGGCCAAAACCAGATCTTTCTGATCAATGTTCTTGACAACTTTTACCACATCACTGGGTTCTAAAGAAATCAGGTCTTCAAACGTAAACATCAAATCTTTAATTTCCTTAGCCAATTCTGCATCGTGAGTATCTAGTATAGAAATATATCTTTCCTTTTCATCAGAAGCCATAGATCTTAGAACCTTAGCTAAATGTCTTGAAACACTTTCTCTTTTTGGAGATTTTTTGTCTTGACCTTGGAACATTATACCGCTAAGCAGTTCTACCTTTAAACATTTTTCTATTTGCGCTGCTATATCAACAGGAACATCACTCATGTTAACCATCCTAACCATCAAACTAGCTGCCAAATTAGAATCCATAGATTCTAATACTTTAGCCATATAATTAGGGGACAATTTAGATAATACAAAAGTAATAGTCTGTGGATGCTCTTCTGCAATATACTTCGCAAAAGCATTAGCATCAAGAATCTCAATAGCACTCCAAACATCGCCATGAACTTTTGTTAATACAGTCTCTATCTCGTTTGATGTTAAAAATGTTCCTAGCAGATCAGATATTACTTTCTTTCCTCCTAAAACTGATTTGTCCTTAGAAAAATTATTTAAAAATTCATCTGAAACTAAAGATACTGTCTCATTGCTGATTTCTCCAAGGTCATAAATAGCTTCAGTAACTTTAATTACCTCATCTTCGTCAAATTGAGCAATTAAAGAAGAGGCATCACTTTTACTTAAACTAAGTAACACGATAGCTGCCTTTTCCTTGCCCGTTAAATGTTCGTAAGACATAAATTACTCTTGTAACCAGCGTTTAATAGTAGAGAGAAATCTTTCTTTATCAGTGGTAAGAGCATCTTTCAATGCTTCATCTTTTGGATTGCGTATATGACGTTCATCACCCAATTGAACATTATCTACGACATTTTTAACATTTATATGTTGTAGATCTTGATACTGTGCAGAAGACGTAATTTTAATAAGCCAAGGTTTAATGACCCAAAATACAGAAGCCAAAAATGCTATTAACAAAGACAAAATACCTACAAACAATACGACATTTCTTTCTTTCCACCAAGCACTAATAGATTTCTCTTCCGATTCGTTATTATAGTCTTCCTTAAAAAAGGGCATATGTATCACTCTAACATTATCTTCTCTTGATTCTTTATATCCAACAGCAGATTTAACTAATTCTTCTATTTTATCTATATCCTCCTGAGATCTTGGAGAAAATGTATTAGAAGTTTTATCATATAAATCATTTACTAAAACAGATACAGAAATACGTTTTATAGTACCTACCTCTCCTATAATATTTTTTGTAGTTTTGGAGATCTCGTAGTTTACTACATCTTCTCTTCTCTCCACTGTAGAATATTGTGTTCCTGATGCAGAATCATTCACATTATCTGGCATATTTTCAGCAACAGAAACATCTCCACCATCATTATCACCAACGGGCGTACGTTCTTGTTCTTCTTTTACATGACTTGAACGTACAGCTGTCTTGTCGGGATCATATTCTTCAGAACTAGTAACTATTCTGTCAAAATCCATATCAACACTAACACGCACATCGCAATTATCTCTACCAACAACTTTAACAAGTAAAGCTTCTATCTTTGCTCTTAATCTTTTCTCATAATCTGTGCTACGTTGCGCAGAAGAACCAATTAATAAAGTATCTTCATCATTACCAGACTGCAGAATATTACCAGCAGTGTCCACTATGGTAACGTCTTTTTCTTGTAAATCACCTACAGATTTTGCAACAAGATGACTAATTGCTTTTACCTCTATAGGACTAAGCGATGCATTTTTAGCCAAAGAAAGCATAACAGAGGCAGTAGCTTTCTTTTGTTCTTGAGAAAATAATTCTTTTTGAGGAATAGCCAAATGTACTCTCGCCTTAAGGACGCGATCAAATGACTGAATAGTACGAACCAATTCTCCTTGCAATGCCCTAACATTTTTTATATTTTGCATAAAGTTAGTGGTACCGATTGATTCTCCGGTATCGAATATCTCATACCCCTTCACATCTGCACACGGCAAACCATCTTTTGCCAATTGAGCTCTAGCTTTATACACATCTCGCTTTGGTACTTTTATGACTTTACCGCTCTGGTCATTACTTACAATATCGTGTGCAACACCGTATTCAGAAAGCTTCTGAGAAATAGCTGCAACATCCCCCTTATCTAATTCATGATACAAAACAACCATATCATCGTCCTTGTACAACTTGTACACTCCATAAGCGCTCAACAGCAGACCAAAAACAACGGCAGCTACTATAAATAAACCTTTTGTATTAGTCCTGAATTTTTCTATAAATTCGTTTAATATATTCGTTACCACAGGTAGATTTAAATTAAATTTTCAACTTCAGTTCACTAAGACACACAATGCATGATATTCTAAACTATACATGCTCTACGTACAACATAAGCAATATCAAATACTTTAAGCTATTAATCTCATTAGTTTAATGACAAAAGCACTGTTCAATTTTATAATCTACTTTATATTGAGTTTCTCAGCAGAGTCAGAAAATGAACGAAAGCAAAACTACTAGATTAGCCAACATATTAGGAGAACAAATAGGCATTGTATCAGAAAATCCACTACAATATATTTCAATATCGCTTATCTCCCCAAATCCAGATCAGCCAAGAAAGATTTTTTCAGAAGAACAAATCAAAGAATTGGCTCAGTCTATAAAGCAATATGGGGTTCTTCAGCCAATCATTGTGCATAAAGAAAAAGAAGATGTTTATACAATCATAGCAGGAGAAAGAAGGTGGAGAGCTTGCAAAATAGCAGGTGTAAAAACTATACCAGCAATAGTAAAAAGTGACTGTGCAAATAGAGATTTGGATTCCATAGCACTTATAGAAAATATACAAAGACAAAACTTAAAAACAACTGAAGAAGCCAAAAGTTATGCTAGCTTAATGGAAAAGTATGGATATACACAAGAACAATTAAGTTACATAGTAGGTAAAAGTAGAAGCCATATAGCAAATGTTTTACGTATTTCAAATTTATCCTCTAAAGTAAAAGAACATTTAGATAAAAAGGAAATATCCTTAGGACATGCAAAGGCAATAGCAGGTAGAAAAGATTCAGATGATCTCGTACAAGAAATAATCCAAAAAAAGCTATCGGTAAGAGAAACAGAGGCACTTGTCGGAAATAAAAAAGCATCAGAAAAGAAAGCAGGGCAAAAACATGCAGACAACAACAGTGATCAAAAGGTAAACGAAGAGAAGGAAAAAGAAAATATAGAATACATGCTGAAAAGCAAAATTGGCTTAAAAGCAGAACTTGATGTGAAAAATAAAACCGTTACCTTCCATTACCACAATCTAGACGAATTGGATCTATTATTAGCAAAAATAGACACCTTAGGAAGTGATTAAATCTGATATCATTTTTCATCACACATTCACCCTACAGCTTTCAAACACTCGGCTTTCTAATATCTTATCCTCAAATTTGTCACACAAGTGAAAATCTAAAACAAAATCATGCGCACTATGACGCATTAGTATTTCTTTTACATATCCCACATTACGCTTTAAAGCATCAAAATACGATTTGCTTTTTATAAAAATAGATAGGCGAGGATTGCAATTGTCTTCGGAAAAAAACACAGCAAATGCAGGAAATGTCAAAACATTAGCAGGCTTATCAAAAATCACTCGATTAAAATTACTGAATCTCAAATTATCAAAACAATCATATAGATAACGTGCCAAGACTTTCGTAACCTCTTGTTCTTTTTTTATATCAGAAAGGTAACAAGCTAACAAATGTGATAAATCTTGCACATAATCAATCCATTTCTCTTGTATCGCAAAGGAGGCATTTCTCATAACATTATAAGATCGAAAAAGAGTATCAGAAGATATTTGACAATCACCTTTTCTAGAGAAATTATTCGACCCTTCTGCCTTATAATTATAGTGGCTATTGCGTCTAACCGCATTTTGTAAAGCCCTAGTAAACATCTTGCAATCAGAACCCTTACCATCATACTTATTCGTATTTTGGCTTAAAGGCGTACTACAACTTACATCAGAAAAAAATTTAACAGACATCTAAAAAGACAACATATGTAACTTAAACGTTAAGCAAAGACTTACTTATTATAGTTTTTGCCTCCTCAGCCCCATACCACTTACCAACTTTAACCCACTTACCTGAATCTAAATCTTTGTAACATTCAAAAAAATGTTGAATCGAACTTTTCATGTGGCAAGACATCTGGGTAATATCTTCTATATTGGAAGAGGCCAAATCAACTTTTTTATCAGGAACAGCAATAATTTTCTCATCTTGCCCGGCTTCGTCTTCCATAGCAAGAACGCCTATAGGTCTACTTTTTATTACAGTGTTTGGTAACAAAACTTGTTCTATAACGAGTAAAACGTCTAAAGGGTCACCATCACCGCCTAATGTTCCAGGAATATATCCATAATTAAAAGGATATACCATAGACACATTAAGAAAACGATCTACCCTAACTCTCTGCTGCTCCTTGTCATATTCATACTTAATCGCAGAACCTTTGGGAATTTCAATTACAACGTCAAATACATCAGACATTTTATTGGAACACCTAAAATGATTAATTATTAGTCCTGAAATCTTCCTTAACTCTAGACGCCTTTCCTACTCTTTGTCTCAAGTAATATAGCTTAGCTCTTCTGACAATTCCTCTTTTGGTCACCTTTACATCTTTAACTAAAGGAGAATAAAAAGGAAATAAGCGTTCAACAGAACTTGCACCGTTACCTCTACGAACCAAAAAAGAAGCAGCTATACCTTTGTTGTAAATCGCTATTACAATACCAGCAAAAACCTGCACTCTTTCTACCATACCATCTACAACTCTTACAGAAACTTGAACAGTATCTCCAACACGAAATTTATCAAACTTTTGACCAGCTTTAGCCTTTTCTATTTGTTCACTTTCTATTTGCTGCAATATATTGACCATTTTAACTACATACGTACTATAATTAACTAACTAACGAACGTGCATATAAGAAAACATCATTCCTCTATTAAATCAGGCCTTGAATTCAAAGTAGATTGAAAGGAAGCCGACATTTTCCACTTTTCCACCTCCATTTTATCTCCAGATATCAAAACATCTGGCACGCTTCTACCAGCCCAAACAACAGGCCTAGTATATAAGGGATGCTCCAACATACCAGAAAAGCCCTCACTAAACGACTCATTTTTCCGATTAGCATACTTAGGCAGAGCACCAGGTAGCAAACGCACACAACACTCAAGAAAAACCATAGCAGCCAACTCACCACCCGCTAAGATAAAATCTCCAATGCTGATACGTTCCACATTGTACTCTTGCAACACTCTCTCGTCAACGCCCTCAAATCTTCCACAAATCAGCATAATACAACCAGTTTCCAATGATGTCTTAGCAATGGATTGATTCAACTTTTTACCTTTTGGAGAAAAATATATAATTTTCTCAACATTGTTTTTATGCGCATCGATAGCTTTACCTAAAACATCTGGTCTTATCACCATTCCGCCTAAGCCACCATAATGCACATCATCAACTTTTTTTCGTTTTCCTATACCAAATTTCCTAATATCTATTACCTCATAAGACCATAATTGCTTATTTAAAGCATTTTTCATTATAGAAATTCCTAACGGGCCAGGAAATATCTCAGGAAATATAGATAAAATCTTGACATGAAAATTTGACCTGTGCATCTTGCAACTTGTATCATTAAAAAAAGTTCAGTGTACACACAAAACTAGCCTATGTCTTTTCACGCACCTAACATAGATCCGGTAATTTTACAACTAGGACCACTGACCGTAAAGTGGTATTCGATGGCGTATTTAATAGGAATACTGGCTATATTAAAAAACTCAAAAACAATAGTGAAAAACTTCTCTCTTTCTGACAAATACTTACGTATAGAAGAATTGTTATTACCAATCATAGTAGGAATGATACTAGGAGGAAGAATTTTTTATGTACTTATATATAACTTGGATTTTTACATGCAATATCCTGCCGAAATATTATACATTCACAAAGGAGGGATGTCGTTTTTTGGAGGATTGACAGGAGCAGTTGTAACAATATTTGCATTCTCTAATAAACATAATCTAAGCACTAGAAGGATTTGCGATATAATATCTCTAAATGTACCAATAGGAATATTTTTCGGCAGAATAGCAAACTTCATCAATAAAGAACTGTATGGTAAAGTTACAGACCTTCCTTGGGGAGTAGTGTTTTTTCAAGATCAGCCAAGACATCCTTCGCAATTATACGAAGCTTTTTTAGAAGGCATAGTGTTGTTCTTCATATTAAGATATTTTGCTTACAAGAAAAAAAGCATGCTCTATAAAGGCAAAACAACGGGAATCGCTCTTATCGTATACTCAATTGCAAGGTTTATTGCAGAATTATTCAGGGAAATAGATATAGAATTTATCTATGGAAATTTACATGTAACAGCAGGACAGTTATTTACAATACTTACTTTATGCATTGGTTGCATATTAATAGCAAAATCTTGCAATAAGAAAGACAAAATGTAATTTAACAATGGACATCTATTTAGCTTTTGTGTGTAAATTTCATTCTAACACACTTCCACCTATCAAAATTTGCGGGGTCTAACTTATCAAACGGAGCTGATAGAGTTATAGCTCTTAAATTTTGATTGTAAAGCGTATTTTTAGTTTTTTCAGTGATAAGTCCTGTAGCATTATCAGCAATATATTTTACATAATTAACGCTTCCATTTTTATTAAGCCCTATCTCAAATACCATCTCCACTTCTTCTATACCTTTTGCAAATAAACCAACACAGCTGCGGTGCAACTCCACTTTACTTTTGATATAATCTATCTCTGCAAGGCTATCTGCATCTTCAATATCATACTCTGGGACATCAAAAACATTACCTTCCTCTACTACAGAGGCATTTTGTCTCGTATTCTTTAAAATAATTTTCTTTGCAGAAGAAACTTTTTTATTGTCTTCTTTCTTTGCTATATCTTCCTTTTTCACATTCCAAGTCTTATCTTTTGTATCACTTACAACCTTTTTCCCTGGCTTAATGTCTTTCGTAATACCTGGTTTGTCAGTAGCTTTACCTACTGCACTAGCAACTCTACTACCCTTTTTACTTACTTGTTCCGTATAAGATAGAATTTCTACCACATTATCATGGAAAATAGGTACATCAGCACCTTTTACTGACGCTATAAGACATAAAACAATCAGATGCAGAGCAGTGGATAAACAAGTAAAAAAAACGAACTTTTTCTTCTCTTTACTGCTATCATCTTTGCACTTACGTATATATAGATTCACAGATAGTTACCTATCTTACCTTCTCTTTTACAACTAAGCCTACTTTAGTAAAACCAGCCAATTTAACACTTTCCACAACCGATACCATTTTTCCATAAGGAACCAATTCGTCACAAGAAATTAGCACCTTTTTACTTGTATTCCTACCAGAAATAGCCTTTAGCTTGTCAGCAAGATGCACTTTTTCAACCTCAGAATCTAAAACGTATATTTTATTATCTTTTGTAATACTAATTTCTATCGCATTGTTAGAATCTTGTGTTGCCGTAATATCCGACTGTGGTAAATTGAGATCCACGTGAGAAACTAACATAGGAGAGACAAGCATAAATACTACCAACAACACCAACATAACATCCACAAGAGGAGTAACGTTAATGTCATGTATAAGAGTTAACTTTCTTCTACGCATCGATTCTGGAATCATTTTTCAAATATTTTGTTCGTCTAAAATTCTAGAAAATAAATTATAAAGATCAGAGAGAAAATTTTGCATTTCAGACTCTAATTTATTAACACGCATACTAAAAATATTATAAGATATGACAGCCGGTATCGACACAAATAATCCGACAGCTGTCGCAAATAACGCTTCCGCTATACCAGGCGCTACAACAGCTAAACTAGTATTTTTAGATATAGCTATAGACTGAAAACTTCTCATAATTCCCCATACAGTACCAAGCAAACCAACAAAAGGAGCTTTAGTACCTAAAGTTGCCAAAATTGCTAAGTATTTTTCAGCATCCAAAATAGATAAATTTTTAACAGAAGTAATAGCATAAAGAATACGTTCTTTAATAGCGGTACGCATTAAAGAAGGTTTTTTCGCCCCCTTGCATTCCTCCATAGATACTACAAACATGCGAGCGAGAGGGTTGCTAACATTACTTTTAACAGAACCATACAATGAATCCAAAGATTTCGCCTCCCAAAAAGTTTTATCAAACTTATGCATCTTATACGCAAGACGTTTATAGAATATATATCTTTCCAAAATTATAGCCCAAGAACAAATAGAACTAGCTACCAAAGTAAGCAAAATTATCTGACTGATAAAATCAGCAGAAATTATCAAATTAAAAAAAGATAAACCACTCTTCATACTACGTTTCTGTACTATTGAAAATTTAAACTAACAACTAAATATGGATAGCTCTACCCAAAGAATGCAGCACCGATTCATATATAGACTCAGAAAGTGTAGGATGAGGAAAAATAGCTTCGGCTATATCTAAATCTATTGTCTCAAGCTTTTTAGCTAAAGAGGCAGAATGTATCAACTCACTCACATCTGCTCCAATCATGTGAACACCCAACAACTCTCGTGTTTGTTTATGCCATATAACCTTTACAAATCCCTCTTCTTCTCCTATAGCTAAAGCTTTGCCATTTGCATGTAAAGGAAATTTTCCAACGTCAATTGGATATCCCCTTTCTTCAGCAAAAGCCTCAGTAAGACCAATACTCGCAACCTGAGGATTGCTATAAACACACGAAGGAATATCACTAACATTGATAGAAGACGATGAAACCCCTGCTATCTTATTTACAGCAATGATAGCCTCATGACTTGCCTTATGAGCTACCCATGGCCCAGATACGATATCTCCTATAGCATATATATCATCGTCTGTAGTTTGCAAAAATGAATTAGTCTTCACAACGTCATCATTCAACATCACTTTTGTTTTCTCTAAGCCTATGCCCACTACATTTGGTTTCACTCCCACAGCAACTAACAATTTTTCTGATTCTATCAGTCTACCATCTGCTAAAGTGACAATTACACGTCCTTTTTCCACTTTTACAGATTTCACAGAAGCATCACATATCACATCAACGCCTTTTCCTTTCAAAGATTTTTCCATGCAGTTACTAACATCTAAATCTTCTCTAGGTAAAACATTTTCCATTTGCTCTATTATTGTAACTTTACTTCCCAAAGCACTGTACATAGAGGCAAATTCCACACCAATGGCACCACTACCAATTATCATAATAGATTGAGGAAGTGATGCAGGAGTCATAGCATCTTTGTAACTCCAAATACAAGATCCATCAAATTCCACGCCAGGAATACAACGAGAACTAGCACCTGTTGCCAAAATAATTTTTTTAGCCCTGACGTTAACATCTGTACCATCTTTTTTACAAACTAAAATTTCGTTAGAACTGACTAGTGTTCCTTTGCCATATAGTACCTCTACCTTATTTTTTTTCAGCAAATGTTCAACTCCTTTATTTAATCTATCTGCTATCTTTCTAGAACGATCAACCATATAGGATAAATCACATTTTACCCCATCTACTTGCACTCCGTAAGATTTAGCTTTTTTTATCAAAGAGAATACATCTGCAGACTTTAGTAGCGATTTTGTAGGAATGCATCCCCAATTTAGACAAACACCACCTAATCTCTCCTTCTCTATTATCATAACTTTCATCTTAAGTTGCGCAGCCCTAATAGCAGCAACGTACCCACCAGGACCTGCACCCAAGACTAATAAATCAAAATCCTCATTCATAACATCTACCATATAATTTTATAACAACAAAACAGATGGATGTTCTATTATATTCTTAAATTCAGATAACCATTTTGCAGCCACCGCCCCATCTAGAACTCTGTGATCACACGACAATGTCACTTTTATGACATTTTTTACAGAAAATGCACCACTGCTGTCTTTATAGACAACCTCATTTAGAGATCCAACAGATAAAACAGCACTTTGAGACGGGAGAATAATTGCACTAAACTCTTCTATACCGTACATACCTAGATTTGATACAGTAAAAGTACCTCCTTGATTTTCTTCTGGTGTAATACTACCACTACGAGCGCGATTAACACAGTCTTTTACTGCGGTAGATAACTGCTTCAACGTCATGTTATTTACATCTCTTACAACAGGCGCAACAACGCCAGACTCCAATGCAACTGCTATACATATATTGACCGTATTGTACTGAATTATACACTCTTCAGTCCATTGAGAATTAACCTGAGGAACGTTTTTCATAGCGAACGCCGCAGCCTTTAATATGAAATCATTTATAGAAAATTTCACATCCAAAGAAAAGTTTAAATCTTGCTTCAACCTTATAATTTCATCAGCATTACAGCTAATGGTTAAATAAAAATGAGGAATGTTTTTCTTAGATTCAGAAAGTTTAGTAGCAATACTACGACGCATTGAACTTATGTCTATTTTGTGCATTGATACATTATTTGTTAACACAGGTGTACAAAAAGACAAAACGTCTCTTTTTATTATTCTACCACCAGGGCCAGTTCCAACAACTTTTCTAAGATCTATTTTATTTTGAGCAGCTATACTCCTAGCCAAAGGAGATGCAAAAATACGCTCCCGATTTTTATCTTCAACTGCAATCCCATTATGCTTCTTTACTTGTAGCATTTGGTTATCTTTCTCATCACTAACGACTTTTTCTTCTTTTTTCTCCAAAGGTGCAACTTGCTTTACCGAGCTTTCATCTTCTCCTTCTTCTAGTAAAACAGCTATTTTTGTATTTACCTCAACATTATCTGTACCAGATTGGACTAAAATTTTGAATAAAGTACCTTCATCTACAGATTCAAGCTCCATAATAGCTTTATCCGTTTCAATTTCGGCAATGACATCACCACACTTTACCTCTTCCCCTTCTTTTTTTGTCCACTTTACCAACTTTCCTGTACGCATAGTAGGTGATAAAGCTGGCATTAAAACGTCGATTGGCATATCAAAAATGCATTTATTGAAATATTACTTATGGTCAAAAACTTACTCTACATTCATTACCCTTTTTACTGCGGTCACAATATCACAAACATCTGGTAAAGCAGCTTGCTCTAGATTTTTTGCATAAGGCAGAGGAACAGAAACACCAGATACGATTTCAACTGGTGCATCCAAATAATCGAATACATTTTGCATTAAAATGCTTGCAATAGTAGCTCCTACTCCTGAGGTAAACCACCCTTCCTCTACTACCACAACTCGACCTGTATTTTTTACAGAAGAACAAATATTATCTTCATCAAGGGGCACTATTGTACGTAAATCTATTACTTCTGCAGATATACCAAGAGATCGCAACTCCTCTGCTGCTTTTAACACAATGCCTACATGTCTAGAAAATGTAATAATAGTGACATCATTTCCTTGAGCTCGTATTCTTGCCACTCCAGGATCTAAATCTTTAAAATTAGACTCATTATCAAAAGCAACACCATACATAAGCTCATTTTCTAAAAAAACCACAGGATTTGGATCTTTGATAGCGGTTTTTAACAAACTTTTAGAGTCATGGGCACAATAAGGAGAAAAAACTTTTAACCCAGGAATATGCGAAAACCATGATGTATAATTTTGGCTATGTTGAGCACCAACGCTGGCAGCAGCGCCATTAGGTCCTCTAAACACTATAGGACAATTAAGAGTTCCACCAGACATATACAAAGTCTTTGCAGCAGAATTCACTATGTGATCTATTGCCTGCATAGCAAAGTTAAACGTCATAAATTCCACGATAGGCTTCAAGCCTGCAAACGCAGCTCCAACACCAACACCAGCAAATGCATGCTCAGAAATTGGAGTATCTATAACTCTCTTAGGACCAAAACGTTGCAGCAGCCCTTGAGTTGCTTTATAGGCTCCCTGATATTCCCCAACTTCCTCTCCCATAATAAAAACTCTGTCATCCAGTTCCATTTCCTCTGCTATAGCGTCTCTTATAGCTTCCCTTACAGTAATAGAGTTCACGACCATACCTATTTGCAATAAAATGACAGATCAAATAACGATATCCAATCTTCTAACATATTTTCTTGGTAAACACATCTTCTCTTAAATTAAGAATATTAGGAAATTCAGAATTTTCAGCAAAATCAACAGCAGCTTTTATACGATCTTTTATAGATTTTTCAATTTCTTTAAGCTGAGATTCAGTTTTTATTCCCATCTCTAATATCTTCTCTTTTGCATACGCAATTGGATCACTTTCTTTATATTGAGCCACTTCTTCTTTTGATCGATAAAAACCAGGATCTGACATAGAATGACCTTTGTACCTGTAAGTCTCTGCTTCCAACAGATATGGGCAGTTGTCATTTCGCACTTTATGCGATAGTTCACAGAAAGCTTCGTATAAAACATCTATTTTCATGCCATCTACTCTCATGCCTTCTATCCCTAAAGACTCCCCTCTTTTATATAAATCTGTCATACCAGTAGATCTTTCAACGGAGGTACCCATAGCGTAGCCATTGTTTTCTATAATATATAGTACTGGCAAATTCCATAACTTAGCCATGTTAAAAGACTCAAATGTTTGTCCCTGATTAGCTGCACCATCTCCGAAAAAGGTATAAGACATTCCACCATCCTGTTTGTATTTATGAGCAAATGCAATACCTGTACCAAGAGATACACAAGCACCCACGATACCATGTCCGCCATAAAACCCTTTATCAATATCAAAAATATGCATAGAGCCACCTTTTCCCTTCGAAGAACCAGTAACCTTGCCCATTAACTCAGCCAATACGATACCGGGATCCATACCACACACTAAAGCATGCCCATGATCTCTGTAAGCCGTAATCATAGTATCTTGTGAAGATTTGCTCAAATAAGCAGAAACAGCTACTGCCTCTTGTCCTATGTATAGATGACAAAATCCAGAAATTTTCCCCATACCATAAAATTGAGCACACTTTTCTTCAAATCTACGAATAAGAAGCATTTTTTCAAAAGCTTCAATCCATAACTCTTCTGAAAGCAACATAGTTTTATTTGAAAAAAATCATTAGTAACGCAAAAACAGGAAATGATAATATAATACGAATAGTGCAAAAGCAATAAATGCTAATTTAAGCATCTGGAAAGGATATACATAAAATGAAACAGTATTACATAACAGGCAATATCAACAAAGATATTGAAAATTTAGAAAAAATTTTAAAAAGCACCAACCAACAGGTAATAGTATCAAATTTGCCAGAAGCGATGTATTTTCTGGGAGTTATGGTGATAGATCAATGCTTTGGAAAATTAAAAAAACTATATCAAAATAAAATAGACATAGAAATAAATACAGGAGATAGTCTACCTGCCTTTTTTACAGCTAAAAAGCTAGGTTATACAAATATACAACATTCAATAAAGACATCTTCAGTCACCTAAAAAAACACATACAAGTATATCGTTTATCTTTTTTAACCTGTAATTATCAATATCCAAAAATGTTTACTGAAAAATATGTTAAAGTAGGCATTGATAAAAGGTAGCAATATTGTTAGAATTCAATGGCTAGCGTAAGATAATAAAGTAATAATAAAAATGGTAAAGAACGTCGTAAAAGCAATATCTTTGGTGATGTTATTGTCACTTTCTGCTTGTAAATGCTCTAAAAAATCTTGTAATGACAACATGATTGCACCAGAATTCGGGGCAACTGGGGCAACTTTGGAAAAATCTGCAGAAAAAGCTCTAAGGGAATTTGAAACACAGGTTGGAGATATTGTTTATTTTGCATTTGATAGCAGTGAACTTTCTTCTACAGCAAAAAATTTATTGGATAAAGTAGCTGAGTGGTTAGCACAACACAATAATTTTTCATACAATGTCATAGAAGGGCATTGCGATGTTATTGGAACAAGAGAATATAACTTAGCTTTAGGAGAAAGAAGGGCTGAACAAGTAAAAAGATATTTGGTAAGCTGTGGTATAGCTCCAGAAAGATTAGTTGTAGTATCGTACGGAAAAGAAAAACTAGCACGACTAGGTTCATCTCCTGAAGATCACAGTGCTAACAGACGAGGTATTGTCGTACCTGGAGTAAAGTAAGCATAATTTTATTTGAGAAAGCGTTTTTCTACGCTGCTCTTTCTATTGCATATTAAAAGACCTTATAGGGAGTATGGCTTCTTGTAGGGTCTTTTTTATGTATAAATCCCCATTTTGTTTTTGTGAAATGGTTTTCAACTTTTAGTTGCATCGTGATGGAAAGTTCATATACTCCATGATGATAACTCTAAACCATCTAAGTAAATAAAAATTATGCCACCATATAAAGACCTAAAAGATATGGGGTTTTTTTTCTCAACATCTACAATAGAAAATTTTATACCCAATTCTAGTAACGACCAAGCAGTTGTGGAAAAAATAAATGAAGCATTAAAAAGCCTTAGGATACACAACATACAAGCTATGAGTAAAAATCTGAATGGCAAGCCTATAGAATATAGCGAAAAAAACGGCATACAGAAACATATCGCACACGCAAAAAATCATCTATCTTTTTGTGTTGTAGCTCTACCTTCTCCACGACCAAAAGAAAACAAAATAACATGCTCTAATTTAAACGAAGTAGCAAAGGAACTAAAAATATCGAGCAACTTAACCCAAGAGATTTTAGACGCACAAGGGCTAAATACAACACTAAATGACGCGAAATTAGCAGCAATTACTGCTCAAAAATCCTCAAATGCGGGATCGGATATAAACACCAATACACAAGAAAGTAAAATTCATACTAGCGATATCATATACAAAACATCTACCCTGAAAGACAGTGAGAGCAAAAAGCTAAATGATGTCGAATATGCTAACAGAATGGATATATTTTTTGAAAAACTAAATGAGCATGTAGACAAAGCACAACATTTACATTACAAACCCGAGGCACATGGACAGCAATACCATCACAGTGAATTAACAATGCTTGTAGAAATGAGCAAGGAGGTGATAGACCAGACTATCGAAACAGCAAAAAAGGTAGATGGAAAAGCACAAGTATTTATTATATTTGATAGCTACCCAAACACCATGTGTGGTAACTTATGTAGACAAGCCATTTTATGCTTAGGTAGGGTAATTGCAGCAAATTTAGGAGATAAAATTGTGCATCGTCCACATGTAATAGTCAATTCAAGACAGTTTTATCATCATAAAAAAAAGATAGAAGCCATCAATCCTATGGAGACAAATATATATTTACCTTATTTCATAGAGGTCTTGCCATCAAAATTAATACGCAATAGCGACGAGGAAGAAATATTGCCTAATGATAACAATATAGGACAAGGAACTACTGCTTTCCAGAGCATGTATAGCAAAGAACAGACTAATGAACAACAAGGACCAAGTAAGAAAAAAATAGATGGTGGTGGAAACTCAATATTGAACAGCTGCTTTAACAATAATAACAATTCTTCAAAAAAAGAAAAAATAGATGATGATGACATAGACTTAAAAGATTCTTATAAATCACAAAGCAACAATAATCTCACTTCTTCATTAAAAGGTAAAAACAAAAAAAGAACAAATAGGCCATTTGATGACAAAAATGGAGAACCAAAACAATGTTCAGAATCAGATACACAACTTGAACCACCATCAAGAAAAAAATTCAAAGGTAATTCGTACAATATGCCACAAGAGAAAGAAGACGACTGCTAAAAGAAAAAAACAAAATACTAGAACAATTTAAAAAGAAACCCTAATAGATAACAACAGAAAAACAGCTCTCAATCTTTCTATAAGTGAGCTGTTTTCTTATTAGACAATATTCTCATATAGACAATAACCTGTTTACTTACACATTGGTCTTTATTATCCTACCGCTGATATACTTAGTTATGCTCCCGTCTTTCAAACGCAAAATTAAAGCACCACATTTGGGATCTAAACCCACAATTTTGCCTTCAACGCACCTATTTTCACACTCTTCAAATACAATTATTTGATTGTTAAACTTTTCTAATCTAGGAAATAAAGAATTTCGTATACTAGAAAATCCATCTTGAAACAAAATGTTCATACCATTACACACCTCTACACTTAGAGTCTGAAGCACTGATTCCAACGATACATTCCCAATTTCATGTGCTATAGATGTTACTGGCTGATCTACAACATCTAAAACATCTAATGTCACGTTAACATTGATACCAATACCTATGAGAATAAAATACAGAGGTAATTTTTCTGACTGAATAGATTCTACTAGAATACCAGAAATTTTTTTCCTGTTTACATATACATCATTTACCCACTTAAATGTACCTTTAATACCAAATTTATCTAAGGTATGTAAAATAGACAAAGCTATAGTGTGAGGAATGCAAAAAAAGTTATCCTTTTGCTCAGATGAATAAGTAAAACCAAAAGTTGCATATATGTTACCAGTAGGAGAATACCATTTGTTAACTCGTTGCCCTATACCTGCACTTTGAGAATCTGCTGTCACAAGATATACCTTTCCAGGATGAAAACTTTGTACAACCTGCTTTAGAAGCGTCTGTGTAGAATTTACGGTATGATAATGATAACGTTCTATGAAAGCGCTAGTATAACGCCTGTTATATGAAAACCCATCTGGAAGCATATGTGCAATATCATCTTTCATAAAATCTTACACCTTGAAATGCTTAGAAGAAACGATATGGTGGGCAGTAGTGGCATCGAACCACTGACCCCTACGATGTCAACGTAGTGCTCTACCACTGAGCTAACTGCCCTATTTTGGTCGGGGCAGAGAGATTTGAACTCCCGACCCTCTGGTCCCAAACCAGATGCGCTACCAGACTGCGCTATACCCCGATATGCTAAAGATGGTAAATCCTATAACCTACATTACATTAATATCACATTCTTTCCATAGGAGTAACTCCCATCACATTACATCCATCTTTTATTACATTTTTTACCCCATTTAGCAAATAAGATCTTGCGCACGTTAGACTTAAATCTTCATGCACTATAAATCTGTAACTTTGGCCTTTGTCATCTCTTAGATTCCATAAAGCATGAAACTCTTTAGCAAGAGTATATAAATAAGACACTATTTTATGAGGTTCTTTTTTTAATACAACATTTTCAAGAACTTGAGGCCAAGAAGAAAGCTTTCTTATAAGAAGTATTTCTTCAGAAAGAATGAGTCTACCTAAGCTTTCGTCCATTTCGCTGTACAACTGCCTCTCTTTTTTAATTTTACCTAACACAGAACATGATCTTGCATACGCATAATTAATGTAAAAAACTGGATTGTCACTTGAATATTCATTCACTTTTTCTATGTCAAAAGTCAATTCAACATCATGCCTTATGCTAAGCATCATGAATCTTATAGCATCTTTCCCGACTAACTTAACCAATTCTCCAACACTTGCAAATACGCCTTGTCTTTTAGACATAGGCATTAATACACCGTTTTTGAGATATTTGACCATCTGTGTAAGAGCAACATCTATTTTCGCCTTTCCTTCGCCTAAGGCCGTAACAGCACCTTTCATTCTTTTAACATATCCAACATGATCAGCTCCTAACACTACGACCAAATCATTAAAACCTTCGGATACTTTCTTCTTTATATAAGCCAATTCAGATCCAAAATATGTAAAATCTCCATTAGATTTCTTCACCGTTCTATCTTGAGAATCGCCAAATTTACTACTAGCAAAAAGTAATTGAGGCTGATTTTGTTCATAATCTTCATCTACAACATGTCCCTTGGGCTTATTTAACGATCCAACATATACCAAACTTTTTTCTACCAAATAAGAAATCAAATCGTCTGTAACATGAGCTTTATGTAAAGAACTCTCGAAAAAAAATACATCATGCTTCACGCCTAAAGAATGCAAATCATTTTTAATGATGCGTAACATTTCATCAATGCACAAACGTTTCACATCATCTGGTATATCTGCTAAATCTAAAAGCTTGTCTCCGTAAATATCATACAAAGATTGTGCTACAGGTATCAAATATTCACCTGGATATAACCCCTCTCCTATAGGATCATTTGTAGATAAAGCAATATTTTTATACCTAGACAATATAGAAGAAACCAAAATATTAACCTGATTTCCAAAATCGTTGACATAATATTCCCTTGTAACTGCAAAACCACATACTTTCATTGCATTTGATAAAACGTCACCATACACAGCCCCTCTAGCATGACCTACATGTAAAGGACCAGTGGGGTTAGCTGAAACATACTCAACATTGACCTTATTGCCTTGGGATAACACAGGATGCAGATAAGACAAATCATTTGTAGCAATATTTTTTAATTCCTTATGCCAAGAATCTATTTTAATGGTAATGTTGATGAATCCTTTGTCGGAAACAATAACATTTTCCACATCTTGTAAAGTACGTACATGATCAGATATAACATCGGCACATGCCTTTACGGACTGATTTAGTTGCTTTGCGCACAAAAAAGCAGCCGTAGTAGAAATATCAGAGTGGATACTATCCAAATTTACAGGAATATCTCGAAGATCTACTTCAAAATTTGAAACTAAAAATTGTAAAATCTCTTTTTTTATTTTAGAAAAAATATTCATAGCCTATAATGCCCATATAGAAAGCGCCAGGACCATTGTATCAGAAGTTTGCCAATTTATAACAGACAACTAAATTAATAACATAGACAACATGTTAATAACTCAACAAGCTATAGAAAGAATAAAAAAATTACTAGAATTAGAAAATGAAAAAGACCTAAAATTACGTATATCAGTAGACAGCGGAGGATGCGCCGGCCTTCAATATAGTTTTGAGTTCACGCAACTGTCAACATCAGATGACGTAGTTGTTTCAAAAGATAACATAACAGTAATAATAGATTCAATATCCTACAAATTTATTCAGGGCAGTACTCTAGATTTTATAAAAAACGTCAAAGGAGCATTCTTTAAAATAGTAAATCCAAATGCTCAATCTGGTTGCGGTTGTGGTAATTCTTTTTCAATATAACTAAGTGAAATTCAAATATAGCAGGTATGTAAATCACTCAATGACCATCTTGAACGTGCACAAAAATCCAACTTAGTAGTATGTCCCATCGTAAAATGTTCTTGAGCAGCCCAGGCTATCATAGCTGCATTATCAGTACATAATTTCGGAGAAGGAGTAAAAAAAGCAAATCCTTCTTCTTCAGCTATTTTTTTTAATAAATTTCTTAAATAATTATTAGAAGCAACTCCACCTACTATTACAAGAGTGCTTGTATCAACTGAATGAAGTCTTTTAAACTTTGCTATTGCGTTTTTACATCTACCAGAAAGAAAAACCCCAACCGTATACTCAAAAGAAGCACATAAGTCATTTTTCACACTATCAGATACAACCTTTAACTTCTGAATAAGATATCTCATATGAGTTTTTAACCCAGAAAACGAAAGATCACATCCATCTCTACCAGAAAGTGGAATGGGTAGTGAAAATGCTTTTCTATTACCAGAAAGGGCATATCGCTCTACAATAGGACCTCCTGGATATCCTAATTCCAACATTTTTGCTAACTTATCAAAAGTCTCACCTAAAGAATCATCCAAAGTTTCCCCTAAAACACGATACTTGCCAACGTCTTCAACTGATACAAATTGACAGTGCCCTCCAGAAATTAACAATGCCAAATAAGGAAATTCAACATCTGACTCTAATCTAGCACTTAAGATATGACCCTCTAGATGGTTTATTGCTATAAAAGGCTTTTGAAAACATAAAGACAAAGATTTAGCAAATGTAACACCTGTTATTACTCCACCTATTAAACCTGGCCCACCAGTTGCCGCAATTGCCGATAAAGAATTAAAATCACTTTTTTGTTGAGCAAGCTGTGTTAACTCACCAATTTTACTCAAATGAAGCCGCGCAGCCACTTCGGGAACAACACCAGAATATTTACTATGCTGAGTAGCTTGACTGTAAATTAAGTTACTTACTATATTTTTTTGACAATCCACCACAGACAAACACGTTTCATCACAACTGGTCTCCACTGCTAAAATATATCTCATACATCAAATACAAACCCTAATAAAATACAGCAAAATTATAAAACTAATAAGAAAAAACTACTTGTCGGAAGGTACCCTATTTATTTTTATCATCTGCTTTGCAATATCCCTCACGAAGTCTACCTCTAATTCTGCTCCCATGCAAATATCAAAAAAATTTCTGGAATCTGTAAAGAGCCAGTAGTAAGCCTCCTTTTGTAATTTTGCAGACTGTTTACTACAGCAAGACGAATATTCTGACGCATCTATTATAGCTTGCAAAATAACAGCCCGACACAACGCTTGTTGAGGATCATCATTAGCAGATTTAAGTCTTTCAAAAGGCGCTTGAATCTTTAATACAGACATCTAGATAACCAAATAAATTCCTAATTAGCAACATCACGATACAATGCACGTGAATATACACTAATTAAAATACTAGAAGATAAACTATAAAAAGTGGTAAAGAACTAAAAAGAAAATTTGATTTAATCCAATATTTTTTAGGTAACACAACCAACACGATGCACAACTCAGTGGTTTAATTAGGGTAATGAAATACTATAAAAATGGTATTTATTCAAAACTTAATAGTTTAGGTTGCATAAATTTTAGATACAAAAAAGCAACAGGTTTACTAAACCAGAAGCATGCAAACATAGAAGCTGCGATACCTACACCGAATGTTACAGCAAATCCCTTAACGCTTCCTACACCAAAAATATACAAAAGTACAGCTGCTATAACACTAGTCAAATTAGAATCCACAATAGTAGTATAGGATGTATCAAAACCTTTATTAACAGACAATAATACATCACCATTCTTCTTATACACCTCTCGAATATGTTCATATATTATGATGTTTGCATCTACTGCCATTCCTAAGGTCAGTATTATACCCGCTATTCCAGGCAATGTAAGAGTGATATTAAATACGACTAAAGAAGCAAGTATTATAGATAACGCACAACATAATGCTAGATTAGAAAATATTCCGTATATACCATATCGCCAAAACATTAAAATAATTACGAGTAAAAATGCTACAACTCCAGCTATTTTGCTACTTTCAACAGATTCTTTTCCTAAACTTGGCCCAATAAGCGATTCTTGTATTACTTTTAAAGGCACTGGTAAAGAACCTGATTTCAGTAGCAAGACAAGCTGTTGAGCAGACTCTATGGTAAAATTTCCTGTTATTACTCCTTTTCCGCCAGGAATATGTTGCTCAATAACCGGAGCGCTTAACACCTTGTCATCTAAAAGAATAGCAAGTCTTTTACCTACATGGTTACTTGTAATTTCAGAAAAAATTCTGGCTCCAAAATCATTAAAACTGAAACCAACAACAGGAACATTATCAGAAAAAACAACGTTGGATTCTACCAAAGAATCTCCACTTAAAACTGGGGCCGATAAAGAATATCTATCTTGGCTTTTATCTTGCACCAAATGAAAAGACAACTTGGCAGTTTTACCTAAAAGTGTTTTCAAAGACTCTATATTATTCTCACCGGGTAATTGAACAGTAATACAGTCATCTCCTTGAGCCTGTATAGTAGGCTCTCGCGTTCCAAAACCATCCACTCGCTTACGTACAACTTCCATAGATTGAGCTATAAGATCCTTACCCAATGTATCTAAATATTTCTTGTCATAAGATACTTTCAATCCTTCTGATACCTCCTCTATGCTAAAGTTTTTATCAACATCTTTTAAGAGAGCTAATACTTTTTTTCTCTGTTCTTTGATCTGTGTAACAAAAATGCTTCCTTCTTTCAGATTTACAAGGCAAGACACAGTGCCATCTGTTCTAAAAGATTTTTTCACTTGATTACACAGAAAAGATAATTTCTCACTAGAATAAGAATCAAGATCAGCCTTAAGAACAATTTGCACTCCTCCTTGCAGATCCAAACCAAAATTCACCTTTTTAGTAAAAAGGCCATAAAAGAACGGCTTAGCATAAAATGTAGGCAATATAATCACAAAACATAATAGTGATAGAACCAGGCTAAAAAGAAATCGTAATGTATAAATTCTCAAAATAATTTAAGTAAATTTGATGTTTTAATTAAACGACGATCACTATTGAGGCGATTCACCAACTTTGGCTATAGCACTTCTCAAAATTTTTACTTTAACGTTCTTAGAAATTTCTAGCAAAATATACCGCTCTTTATGATCATTCTCAGTAACAGTTCCTATCATTCCACCATTTGTGATTACACAATCCCCCTCTTTCATACTATGTATCATTTCTTCCAAAGCCTTACGTTTTTTATTTTGTGGACGTATAACTAAAAAATAAAATACTGTAAAAACTAGTACTATCGGAACATATCCCATCCAGTCTCTATTAAAGAAAGATCCACCTGCTTTTGAAGCAACATTCTGCTGATCGGCATAACAATCTGCAAAACTCATTACAAAAAATAATCCGAAAATAGATACAGTAACAATATCCTTAATCACCGACATCCAACTTTTAGAAAATTTGGTATTCATCATTTTTTTTAACTTATCTTTAATACAAAAAATCGTACAGATATTAACCCAAACAACACGACTAAGCCAGACTTTAATTTACAAATTAATGGAAAAACATGCATTAGTAAGCTTGATCTTATTGGAGTTACCGTTGACGGAAAGGTGCGTATCGCTTATTATTTAAGCCTTGAAAAATGATTTGATAAATATGTCTACAAAAGCCCTCAATGTATAAATCAAACAGCTCTGTGTACGTAATTCCCTTAAATATTGCTAAAGCCATCTGTTGCCTATTTGCGTTGATGTCTTTTGGATTATCTGATGCATATTCACTACAAGAGGCAATGAAAGAAGCGTTGAAAAATAACATTCAGTTAAAAATTCTTCACTTAGATAAGAAAGAATCAGATACCTCATGTGCCAAAGCATTTACTAAATTTTTACCAGACATTAGAATCGAGAAAAAATGGAATAAAAAAGAGTCTAATGAGGATATAGTCTCAGCTATAACTGATTTACAACGCAATCAGCATGCTATATGGAACAATATTAGAAGTTTTAAGACCTCATTACCAGGTTTACAAAGATCAAAAGATTTAGAAAATGCTCCAGCATCAGAAAATAGCGTCTTATCAGTAAGACAAAATATATTCTCTGGAGGTGCAGACGTGTTAAATCTCATGTCAAAAGATTTAGAAAAAAAGTCAGTAATATACTCTTTGATGGACAAAAGTGACGATGTACTTCTAGATGGTATAAATACATACCTTAACCTATGCTATGCCAGAGAGTTAAACTCTTTAGCACTGAAAAAGTATAATATAGCTGTGCAGTTGTTGAAATTTACTCAAAAAAGATTTGAGTTAGGCAACGAAACAAGAACAAATCTTGCATACGCCCAGGTAAATTTACTCAAAGCGGAATCGGAAAAAGAAAAAATTCTTTCAGATTTACAAGCATACGAAATGTCGTTTGAAAATTTTTTCGGAATATCTGCCAAATGTAAACTAGAGATTCCGACATTTAATAAATTAGAAGAAGAATCTCTTAACACCGTTATTGAAGTTGTAATGAGAGAAAATAACTTGATCAGAAGTAGCAATACAAAAATAAAAGCCTTAAAAGCAAGCAATGTTTCTAATATAGCGCACCTATTTCCATCAATAGATCTTTTGACAAGCTTCTTTAAAGATACAGATAAAAAAACAAAATGGAAAAAGGATTGGGTCGTATCTGTAAATATACCAATATTCACATCAGGGGGATATCAATTGCTAGAAGCACGAGAAGCACGTAGAGCCACGAAAAGAGCAAATTTAGAAAATGCTTTACAAAAACAAAATGTAACACAATCAGCTGCTGTGACATGGCAAGAATACATGTCTTCTAAGTATCTATTGTCAGCAGACTTAAAAGCAGTTGAAGCAAGTCAATTAATGTTGCAATCTACATTGCAGGAACTAAGCCTTGGCAAAATATCATTAATAGAAGCTTATAAAGCAGAACAACAGCTTCAAGAAAGTAAGCTGGAACATATGAAATCTGAAATGAGTCATCTAAAATCTAGATACAAGCTTATGAAAATATGTGGTAGACTAACAGAGTGTATAGAAGGTGTAACTCAAAAATTTGAAACACCGTCTAAACAAAACTCGTTTAATAAAAAAAGGCCGCATTCGGCAAAACGTGCTAGAAAACATAAGGCAATACTTGACAAGCAATGCGCCCGTTGACACAATCCTTAATCAAAGTTCATCGTAATTTAACTAATTAGATTTTTATATATAGACTGTGACAAACATTTTAAAATCCAAATATAAAGCTTGCAGAAGATTATCTGTTAGTATATGGGGAGATGCCAAAGATCCTTTTTTAAAGGGAAAGAACACTAAACCAGGACAGCATGGATCAGGTTCTTACTCAAAATCTTCATACTTTGGTGCCAAATTAAAAGCAAAGCAGCAAATTAAGGCCCATTATGGCAGAGTGTCAGAGAAACAAATGCGTAAAACATTTGAAAAAGCAAAAAGAATGAAAGGTAACTCTGCTCAAAATTTCCTTGCATTGATGGAAAGAAGATTAGATATGGTAGTTTACAGATTAAATTTAGCCCCTACTATCTTTGCCGCAAGACAATTAGTAAGCCATAAACATATCATGGTAAATGATCAGATAGTAAATATAGCGAGTTTTAAAGTTAAAGCAGGAGATGTAGTATCGCTGTCAAAAAAATCAATTCTACTAAAAGAGATTAAAGCAGGGGTAGAGAGTTCAGCCAGGACAGTACCAGGATATCTTACAAATGATACTAAAAACTTCAGAGGTACTGTAGTTAGCGTTCCGCATGATATATCAGAAATACCTATACCGTTTGAAGCTAACATAAACTTGTTGGTGGAACAATATTCTTAGACAAGAACAAACCTGTATATTTGCTTAAACAAAAAGGTAGTGAAGTAACGGTAGGAGTGTCCGATAAAAGTAGTATTTAAACTACTAAAGTTGAGATGTCAAAAGTATGAAGAATGTGTTCAAGAGCCTTGCAGCAATAGAAATTCCTCTAAAATATGCGTTTGTTATATGCATAAAGGCGTATCAGTACCTTATATCTCCTGTGTTGTTCCGTAACTGTTGTATATTTCATATTAGTTGCTCTAGTTACGCACTAAGAGCCCTAAGAAAATATCGAATAGAAAAGGCTATACTATTAACCACAATTCGAATTGCAAGATGCAATACATTTCTCCCTCCAAAAAGAAGCACAACAAGAAACAAATAGGATAAAAGAAAAAATTTACAAATATTTATGCTGTTTTCTCTTTTTTCTTAGGCTTGTTAGTCTTTTTTGTCATCTTAAGATTCCATTTTTTCTGAATCTTCTCCGGAAGAGCAAATTTTGCGTTCAAAAGCAACTTTATTACTCTATCCGTGGGCTGAGCCCCACAACTAAACCAATGTAGCACACGTGCTTCATCCACAACAAAGCGCTTCTCATTCTCACTTTTTAACATAGGATGATAAACCCCTAATTTCTCAAAAAACTTCCCATCTCTAGGAGAGCTAGAAGCAGCAGCTACAATAGAGTAGCAGGGAGAACCTTTTCTACCACCACGCAACAATCTAACTTTTACAGCCATATTTTTATACCCTATTTTATCTTAGCTTCTTTAAAGAGCACATGCTTCCTTACTCTAGGATCATATTTGCGAAAAGAAAGCTTTTCGGTCTGAGTCTTGGGATTTCTTTTTTTTACAAAAAACACACCCGTCCCAGCTGTACTAAGCAACTTAACTAAAAATGTTTTATTCTTTTTTGCCATTTTTCTAATAATCTGTACAAAAACTCCTTACAGTCTACACCAAATTCAACAATATTAATAGTAGCCACTACCACAACAACAAATTAATTGTAACATCCAACCTCTTGTTCTAATAACTTCTTTAACTCAAGACGAAAAGAAGAACATATAAGATGAGTAATAGCATCAAGAGGCATGCCCATAAAAGACTTTTTCTTAACAAAAGGCCATTTAATAGCAACATCTTTGCCATAATGTTCATTTACAAAATCTTGCATGTCCTTTACATCATCTATGAGACCTAAAGATAAAGCGTGTTCCGCACACCAAATACGACCAGAAAATAGCTCTGCTGAATCAGACTTCAGTCTTTTACCTCTTTCTCGCTTTACAAACGACACAAAATTCTTGTAAGCAACATCCATTATTTCATTCTTATACCATTTTTCGTCATGCTCATTTACAGGCGAATACGGGTCAAGAAAATTCTTAGATTTATGTGATGCTATTATTCTTCTCTCAATTCCCAACTTTTTTGCAATATCTACATACCCAAATCCTCTGTATATCACTCCTATGCCACCTACAACAGAACCATCTGTACAAGCTATTATTTTATCCCCTACACAAGCAATTTTATACGCAGCAGAACAGGCACAATCTTCAACAAAACTATATACAGAAACTTTCTTTTTCTTAGCTAACCGTCTAATACCATTAAACACAATCCTTGCTTGAACACCACTACCTCCACCAGAATTAATCAGCAAACATACAGCCTTTAAGCCTTTATGAGCAAAAGCCTTTTCTACATCTGCACGAATATTATTCCAACTAGGACAACCTGGCGAGTCAAGTATCTCTCCTTCTAGCCTAATAACCGATACAACATTTTTTGGTTTGTCTACTAAACAGCGAAATCCGTCTACAATTGCGCAACGAAAAACTAAAGACAAAATAAGGGCTGCTACAACCGAATAAATAATGTATTTTTTGCGTAGTTCCATTATAACACCTAAGCCAAAACCTTTAAACACCGGTGGATTTTACGCATATCCAACAGACATGTCAACGAACAAAAACAGCCTAACAGCCATACCCTAATCTATGTTACCTAACATAGAACTCATTTTATTATTTTGAAGTATGCCAACCAATCTATTTGTAGAAAAGTTAGCTATCGGCTTCCAACATAAATTATTATACGAATCTCTTGTCAATTGAGCAATCGGGATACCAGATAAACTATTAGAATTATCTTTAGCAGAAAAAACCACACTACCTTCCACACACTGTATATCTTTTCCAGTTTTATCTATAACTTTCACATATCCATTTCCACATCCTTCCACTACACATTCGCATTGCAGATCTGGCAAATAAGAGATCATTTTAAATCCTATGTCTGAAACAAGTAGCACAACCGCATAATGCTTATATAGACCTTCTACTTTACCTACAACTGCATGCTGTAGATCCACTACTAATTGCCCAATTGCTATACTACTGTCAGAATCTACACTTATAAGAGCACAATGATGACCTGAAGAGGAAGTAACAAAAAATATCTTACTAGCAAGGTAATATGCACTGTCTTGTTCCATAATGCCTGCAAAATGTCTCAACATTCTATTTTCCTGAGATAATTGCCTCACCTGAAATTTATATCTGTTTGCTTGCTGCAATTCTTTTGTAAGGGCAACATTATGTCTAAATACCGAGAGGAAATTTTTTACGCAATAATGACAATAGACAAAATTATCCTTACCTTTTTCTATAAGTGTATTAACCGGTCCTACAATATAAAAAGAAACAACATAAGAACTGTTGTTACTATACAAAAACGTATTCTTTTGTAAAAAGAATAGAGCTAAAGAAAACAGAAAAAGAAAACATGCAAGAAATTTTTCATCATATCGAATTTTAAAATGCATAGATATTACTAGCTTTGCTTAAATAACAAATGCTTTAACTTATCAAACTGATCTAATACCTTTCCAGTTCCAAGTGCCACACATAATTTTGGAGATGCCGCAGACAAGATAGGCAACTGAACTTCTTGCCTCAATACTCTATCCAATCCTTCTAACAATGCCCCCCCTCCAGTCAGTACAATACCTCTATCTGCAATATCAGATGCAAGTTCAGGAGGTGTGCTTTCCAATGCATCTTTCACTGCGTTAACAATCTGCTTAATAGAATCACTAAGACTGTCATATAAATCTCTATTAGTTATAGATATTTCTCTTGGTATACCATTCATGACATCTCTTCCTCTAATTTCCATAGAAACAGTTTTTGCACCTTTAGGAATATGAACATTTCCAATAGTAATCTTGGCTTTTTCTGCTGTAGATTCCCCTATAAGTAGCTGATATTGCTTTTTCACAAAAGACACTATGCTCTCATCCATATGATCTCCACCAATTTTTATAGATCTAGAATATACAACGCCCCCTAAAGATAAAATGGCTACTTCTGTTGTTCCACCACCTATGTCTAACACCATTGCTCCTTTTGCTTCTTCAACATCAATTTCAGCACCAATAGCAGCTGCCATAGGCTCTTCGATTAAAAACACATCTCTCGCTCCAGCACATTCTGCAGCTTCCTGTATAGCCTTACATTCAACAGGCGTAGCACCAGATGGCACACACACGACAATTATAGGACTAACCCAACTGTTCTTCTCTCGAACTCTATAAATAAAATGCTTCAGCATCTCTTGAGCACAATGAAAGTCTGCTATCACACCATCTTTTAAAGGCCTTATTACTTCTATATCGTGAGGAGTACGACCCATCATCTCTTTTGCATATTTTCCAAATACCTTGGCTCTTTTAGACTTACCCACACCTCTTGCAACAACTGAAGGTTCATCTAACACTATTCCTTTATTTTTCATATAAATCAAAGTATTAGCAGTACCTAAATCAATAGCCAAATCATGAGAGAGGTTTTTAAAGAAATTAAAAAAAAACATGAGAAAATATAAAATCTTAAAAATATTAGTATATGTAACCAGAAGTTCAAATTCATTATAACAAACTTTTTAAGTTTGCCAAAAATTTTTAACAAAATTTATAATTTTATTTACAAAAAGAACTGATGCAATTAAATACCAGGGGGCATGCTAGCATGGCGTTTATTAATACTTAACTCGTCTAACACTATAAGAGAAACTCTGGTATTTATAGGATTTAACACATCATGAGGATCAAGTAAATCTTTATCACCGTTACCAACAACCTTCAAAACCTGTCCTTTATTCACCCTAGACAATAACACTTCCCTCACTTTATTAGCCCTTCTAAATGATAAATCCCAAGCATCATAATCACTATGAGAAGCGGCATTACCTTCTATCACAAAGTACTTACCATGATCTTTAACCAAACTCGCAACTTTATATATCACATCAATAGCACAAGGATATAACTTATCGTTTTTGGCAAAAAATAATGGCCTTTTTTTAGAATTCTTGAGATCTATGACAACTCCATTATTCCAATATATCTCTATGTTATCGGAAAATTCTTTAGCCAAATCACTAGATTGCAAGCTTTGTAGTAAAATTCTCAGCGATTTAGTACTACCATGATTATCACGCACAGATTGTTCACTTAATAATTCCTTATTATCTGCAGATGCAGCACTTTCATCTTGCTGCTGAGAAAAGTACTCCGACACCTTTTTCAAATCTTCCTTACCAATATTACTCACGAGCCACATTAAAAGGAAAAAAATCATCATTGCAGTCACAAAGTCTGCATAAGCAACCTTCCATGTCCCTTTATTCTTTCTCATATTTGACCTATTTGTATTTATATAAAAGTAATTACTATGAAATTTTCACTGAATTTTCTTGAATATACTTTTCCGACTGAGAAAAAGTAGGACGAACATTATCTGCCATAGAACCTCTAACTAATTCAGCTATAACAACAGGTGCGTGACCTTCTAGGTAAAGTACTACACCTTTTAATATCAATTGAAAAAATCTAACCCGTAATGTAGCTCTAGAATGCAAAAAATGCCCAACAGGTGCAACTATAATGTACGATAAAAATATCCCCAAAAAAGTTCCAACAAGCGCAGCTGCAATTTTACCACCTAAAATCTCGGGGGACGCTCCAACGTGTTTCATAGCAATAATCACTCCAAGAACTGCAGCTATGATACCGATAGCAGGCAAAGCATCTGCCAACTGCAGATAAAAATCCGCACTAGACCTTTCTTCTTCATCATATACCGATATTTGCTTAGATATAGCAGCTTCCACAACATCAGCCTGAGTAATACCGAACGTTAGTAATCTCAATCCATCACATATAACTTCAAGACCACGTTTATCAGATAATAAAAATGGTGCCTTTTGAAAAATAGGACTCATTTCGGGAGCATCTATGTGTTTTTCGATACTAGACACACCTTTTGCTCTCAATAATTTTGATAAATTAAACATCAAACCTACTATTTCTAGACTAGCACGTTTACCCGGCAACGAAGGATGAACAAGAGCCATGATAGAACGCAAGGCCTTGAAACAAACCTTCATAGGAAAACTTACGATAACAGAACCTATACCAGATCCAGCAATAATCACAAATTCATAAGGCTGCCACAATAAACGTGGCTCTCCTCCAGCAAAATAATATCCAAATAAAACAGAGCATAAAGCAAGCAATAAGCCAAAAGGTAACAACATTATGTTTTTTATGTGAAATTTAAAATATTCTATCGTTTTAGTTGAAAAAACTTTTTCAACAAGGCACGAGAGTCCTTTTCAAAGATGCCTCCAAAAAGATCATTTGGCCTATGGTAAGCAGCCTGGGCACGAAAAAAAAACTCTACGCCATAATTAAGTGCCCCATATTTCTCATCACAGGCTCCATATATAACCTTCCTTATTCTGGAAGACGATATCAAAGATACACACATACAGCAAGGCTCTAATGTAACGTACAAATCACATTGTCTCAAATATTTAGAATTCATTATCTTATTTGCCTTCATAATGGCCAAAACTTCAGCATGAGCAAAGCAAGAACCACGCTTTTCTACCTCGTTGTGAGCCTTAGATATTATCGAACCCTCATTTACAATTACAGCACCAACCGGAACCTCATTTAATACAAAAGCACGGCGTGCCTCTTTCAACGCAGCTTTCATGTATTTTTCTTCCACGTTTTAACAAAAAAATTTTAACAGTTTAGCTATCCATCATCGCATGACATACTTTCAACCTCCACTTTCTTATCCTGCACGTTAACCACTTTTTCTATCTTCATCCTTGCTTGTTCTAACTTCATAGTACAATGTCTATGAAGTTTTACAGCAATCTCAAAAGAAGACACCATCTCCTCTAGACTACCTTCACCACTATCAATCTTTGCTACAATTTTCTCCAAAGCCTTCATCGAATCTTCAAAGGACAGTTGAGAAATATCGTTAGAATCATTATTCTGAACCATCACACCTATTATCTAAATCTTGTTAGAGTACCACTTCTTGACACAATATACATGATGACATAGAGTCACGCACCAATTTCAACAAGAAACAAAATGCTAACTTTATCAGGAAGGCAAAACACCAAAATCTTACAAATATTCAATAGCCTAACTCATTACTCCTCTTTCGTATACAGTTTCTCCATCCCTATAATCAGTCCATTATGTTTTCCGGAGCATACCTGCAGTTCCGCAATAGCAAAAGGATATCTACTATACCTATTTGGATCATTGGCAAAACCGCTAGGGATTATATGTTTTTCAAATATGTCCGATAAGAAAAACATCCAAAATGCAGTACGATACGCAATACTCGGCGCAAGTGTATCATCTATACTTACGGTAAGTGTAATATACTGTTCTATTCTGCAAATTTTACTTGTTCCAGTTTTATATACAGCACACTCATTCTTCGGATCTGGAGCAAAGATTTTGATCAAAACGTACAATCTTTCAACAAAAACAGACAAGTTCAACACAACTCACTTATTATCGTACCAAATATACTCATTAGTAGGAATAATAGCCGCAACATTTTGCGTAATGTATACAGACAATATACACAGGGATGTATTACTAAAATTTTGGCCACTGTTATTACTTCCGGAAGGTCTAGGAGTGCTTTTAGCAGCATTGATTAAAAAAGAACCAGAGAATCAACGTCAAAACACAGGAAGTTTATTTTTGGTATTACAAAAGATAAAAAAGAATTTCACTTTATTCATTCAGATATGCATACTGCACAGTTTCGACCACTTTACTTACTATTTTGCATTTGTCTTCATTAATAGTTTTATACCAATGCTCACAGGTAAAATAACATACTCTTGTATGCTGAAATACAATGCAGCCTTTATGATATTTGATCTACTGCTCTCTATAGCGTTAATACAGTACAAAAAAAGCATAACACTTGTAAAAAAAATATCCGCAATACTACCTTTCTGTATCTGTATCTGCTGCATTGCCTTAGTACCATTAACAATGGCAACACACAGCATTTTTATTGTATTAGTAATAAGAATGCTTATAGTCTTTATGGGGACCATCTGTTCATGCATGTTTTGCAATTTGGCTTTTCAGAAATCAAAAAAAATTTCAGAAGATACTACTTTCGTAGGATTTAGTTTCTCCTACTTGATAGGAAGTACACTAGGTAAAAACTTCACTCCTGCAGCCTTTTTTTTGTTTGAAACAACACAAAATCCTTACTCTCCTATAATGTTGTCATGCTTGATATGTGTGATATCAGGCATTTGCGCTTTCTATCTAAATAAAAAATGATTTACAATGTAATTAAAATACAAGGTCATACACTATGATTCTAATCCTGTTACATAGCGGCAACAAATGTTTCTGCACAACTCTACCCAAAAAGTAACACAAAATCGCCAAAACAGCTCCAGCTATAACGTCAATAGGGTAATGCATGCAAAGTGCTATTCTAGATATAGCCACGATTAATATAACCAAAATAACAAAAACAGCAGATAAAGAAGAACGTAACAGTCGAAAATGTAAAGCTAATAAAGTAACAAGACCAACATGAGCACTAGGAAAAGATGACATACTATGAAAATTACCTTCAGTAAGAGTAGAAGAGACGTATGGCCTTGGTACAGCTGCAAAATACTTCACACAATAAAACACAGCAAAAAAAATAGTAAAATTAACGCCAAGGTTCCAAAAAAAGTTGAAAAATTGGATGTAGACATTTTTACGTTTAGGCTCGATACAAATCTGAAACTTAAAAAACAATATAGAGAAGATCGCAGCAAGAAAAAAAAGACAAACAAATGTTTTCACACAAAACACAACAGCTAACGTCTTACTAAAAATAATAAAAGTGCGACTCTCACAGAGAAAGCCGTTTATAAAGGAAAATATCTTCAAATTGTATTGCAATACATAGTAGATAAAACTTTCTTTAATATTGAGCATATTCGAATTTAAAACTAAAACTTAAACAAAATTTATATCTCGAATAAAACTTACTATCTGAGAAAAAATATTTCTAAAAGATACGCTCAAAATCAGGAACATAACACAAGTTTGAGCAGGTGTTAAAATTAAAAACACGTGAAATGTAGGTATCAACCTCGCGACAATGCCACTAAATGACATCATAAGAATATTGGCTACTAAAAAAGAAGAAGATATTTTAAATGCAACAATAAAACTATTACTCAAGCACTTTAATAAAACCTCTGAGTATTGGCCAAGATTAACCACAGCTCCAACCGCTAAACTGTTATAACTATCCAAAAAAACCTTTAAAAAAGAAAAATGTAAATTTGAATCAAAAATCCCTAGTATACTGCCAAGGAAAAGGCAATTATACAAAACATTCATTTGTTCAGACAGACCATAACTGAATAAGTAAGCGTTAGACAATCCAGCGCAACTCGAAATTATAGAGGAAATAACACTTATTGACTCAAAACATACCATAAATATAGTGCCAAGAAAAATTCCTATAAAAAACTCACATACAAGCGTTACAGGAAAATTGACAACCTTTATCTGAAGTAAAGAATAAGAAATAACCGACACAAAAAATGCAATAGATACTTTTACTACACCAGGAACAGAGCGCCCTCCAAGAGCAGGTAGCAAAAGTATCATACCAAAAATGCGAGCAAAGATGACAATGAATACATCAATCGAAAAGCTCATGCAAGATAGCTAAACTAGTTTGACTTATTATCATGTAAAAACAATAGAGCATCGCACTCTAACTTTATCTTTTCTCATCTTTTTCTCGTCTCTCTTGAGCTTCTATAGACAAAGTAGCAACAGGCCTGGCCTTCAACCTTTCAAGGCCTATTTCCTCTCCTGTCTTTGCGCAATAGCCGTAAGATCCATTCTCTATTCTTTCAATAGCATAGTCTATTTTCTTAATCAGCTTTCTATACCTTTGAGCTTGACGCAACCTGAAGTATGTCTGAGCCTCACCACTCACTCTATCTCCTAATTCTGCATCTGCAAATCTAACGTTAGTCAAATCTCCTACAATGCCTTCTGATTCAGAGTAAAGATCCTTTTTCCATTGCTGTAATTTTCTAAAAAAATATTCCTTCTGCATATCGTTCATGTACTCCTCTAATTCAGAAGGCTCATACCCTTCTGGCAAATTAATAGGAACATAACCTTTTTTTTCTGCTTTTTCTGTCATATTCAAATACTCCTAACAAATTAAGATTGTTACAAAATAAAACAAAGTGTACTGCAATTAATTCTTCAGTATAACTTTTATCAATCAACAAGAAATACTATTATGTATAAAATTACAGTTCTGTGAAGACCCCTTTTCAACATAAATGAAGAGTAATCTCAAACCAAACAAATATGACAACGATCAATAATACGCTTTTACATGTAGCATACATATCAAATACACACGGAATACAAGGACATGTACTAGTGCGCGTTATATCAAATCTTACTAGTGACATTTTTGCTTTCAATTTATACACAGAATCTGGAACTCAAATATTATTAAAAAAAATTGCTGATCGAAAAGGAGCTCATCTATGCAAAATAGATGCTGTCAAAACAAAAAATGACGCAATACCATTTAAAGGAATAAAGATTTATATAAAAGAAAGAGAAATACCAAAACTTGAAGAAAACGAGTTCTATGTAAAAGATTTGCTTTCAAAATCTGTTACCACTCCATCGGGTAACATAACAGGCAGTGTTGTATCAGTACACAATTTCGGAGCTGGTGACATACTAGAACTGTCACTCAATAACAAGACAATTATGTGCCCACTTTCAAACATATTTATTCTAGAAATAAAAGATGGAATTATTACGCTACACGAAGAAAATATAATTTCTTTGACATAAAGAGTTAATTACCTTGCAAAAAAGCGCGCTCGAGAGGACTTGAACCCCTAAACCTCATGATCCGTAGTCATGTGCTCTATCCAATTGAGCTACGAGCGCACAGCTTAAGGATAAATCAAAAAACATCTTCCGTCACTAAATGGTTAACAGAACAACCTTCCATCACTAAATGTTAATGGAACAACATGTTAAATATAATTTACAACAATAACATTTGAGTTGAAAAATATAATGACAAAAGCCTTAATCTTTGCAAATGTTGCTAAACCTATCTGTCACTGATACAATTGCCATCTCGCAGTAAACAGCATAAAAAATGACAGTTTAAATCTAGATAAGTTCTTAAGAAAAATGACAATGCCTCCTCGTGATACCTTTATCAATAAGCATTCAGTCAATTCTGAAATACAAGCGAAAATTATATCTCAACATGCAAAAGGTAAATTAACCGCTAGAGAAAGACTGGATATTTTACTTGATAATGAATCATTTGAAGAAACGGGAACTTTCGTCCGTCATAGGTGCAATAATTTTGGCATGGATAAAACAATTCATCAAGGCGATGGAGTAATTACAGGACATGGGACTATTTATGGCAGATCTGTCTTTGTTTACAGTCAAGATTTTACAGTGTTAGGAGGATCACTAGGAGAAATGCACGGAAAGAAAATTTGTTCTCTTATAGAAAGTGCAATTAAAGCAAGGGCCCCTGTTATAGGATTAAATGATTCTGGTGGAGCAAGAATACAAGAAGGCGTAGATGCGCTTGCTAGCTATGGAGATATTTTTCAGCAAAACGTTATAGCATCTGGTCTAATACCTCAAATTTCTCTAATTTTAGGCCCCTGTGCTGGAGGAGCTGTGTATTCACCAGCAATTACAGATTTTACGTTCATGGTTAAAAAAACATCTTACATGTTCGTAACAGGACCTGAAGTTGTAAAAGCAGTATCAAATGAAGATACATCAGCAGAAGAACTAGGAGGTAGCAAAATACAGTCAGCTAACGGAGTATCAGATATGGCTTTTGAAAACGATATAGAAGCTTTGCTAGAAATAAGACGTTTTATGACTTTTTTGCCATTATCCGCAAATAATCAGCCGCCTCAAAGACCATGTCACGATCCAGCAGACAGAATAGACATGTCACTCAATACCTTAATTCCTCAAGATTCGAGCAAAGGATACAACATGAAAGAACTTATCGCACGCATAGTAGATGAAGGGGATTTTTTTGAACTACAAGAAAATTTTGCTAAAAATATTATTGTCGGGTTTGGATGCATGGAAGGGAAAACTGTGGGCTGTATAGCAAATCAGCCGTTAGAAGCCGCAGGTTGTCTTGATATACATGCCTCAAGAAAAGCAGCAAGATTTATCAGATTTTGCGACTCTTTCAATATTCCTATTATAACATTGGTAGATGTCCCTGGGTTTTTGCCTGGAGTAACACAAGAAAAAAATGGTATTATAAAACACGGAGCAAAATTGCTGTTTGCATACGCCGAAGCAACAGTTCCAAAAATAACTGTTATCACACGAAAGGCATATGGAGGAGCGTACATAGTTATGGGCTCCAAACACCTAAAAGGAGATATAAACTACGCATGGGATAATGCAGAAATTGCAGTTATGGGAGCAGAAGGTGCAGCGAAAATCATCTTTAGAAAATATGCTAATAATCCAGATGAATTAAAGAAAAAAATATCTGAATACAAAGACATGTTCACATCTCCGATTATAGCAGCATCAAGAGGATATCTAGATGACATCATATCTCCTTCTCATACAAGACTAAAGATTTGTAAAGCATTGAACTTTTTAAGGAACAAACATGTTACACTTCCTAAAAAAAAGCACAGTAACATACCTTTGTAATACAGTAGATTTTACATAGTACCAATATGCCATATTTTGAAAAGGTTTTAGTCGCAAATAGAGGAGAAGTTGCTCTGCGTATAATGAAAACACTAAAAAAAATGGATATCAAATCCGTTACTGTCTACTCTGAAGCAGATGATAACGCCATGCACGTCAAATATGCTGATGAAGCTATATTTGTAGGAAACTCCCCACCAACAGAAAGTTATTTATCTATACCCAACATATTATCTGCAGTTAGAGTCAGCGGAGCACAAGCCGTGCATCCAGGATATGGATTCTTATCAGAAAATGCTAAATTTGCGCAACAATTACAACAAGAGGGAGTAACTCTCATAGGACCTAGCGCTTCTGCGATACTAAAAATGGGAGATAAAATATCCGCTAAAAAAATAGCTTCTTTAGCTAAAGTGAATACAGTACCAGGATATATAGGTACTATAGCAACAGAAAAGGAAGCAATAAAAATAGCAAAAAAAATAGGATTTCCTGTTATAGTAAAAGCAGTGGCAGGAGGAGGAGGTAGAGGTATGAGAATAATAAATAACGAGCAACAAATGCTATCTGCTTTTGAGGCTGCAAAAATTGAGGCTAATAATAGCTTTAATGATAACAGGGTGTTTATAGAAAAACTCATACACGAGCAACCTAGACACATAGAGATACAAGTATTAGCTGATATGCACGGCAATACAGTATGCCTGGGTGAAAGAGAATGTTCTATTCAAAGACATCATCAAAAAGTAATAGAAGAAGCTCCAAGTACATTTATAGACGAAAGCATAAGGAAAAAAATGTACAAACAAGTCATATCATTAGTAAAAAAAGTCGGATATTACTCTGCAGGAACTGTAGAATTTATGGTGGACAAGAATAAACAGTTCTACTTTTTAGAAATGAATACAAGACTCCAGGTTGAGCATCCTGTAACAGAACTTGTCACCGGTATCGATATAGTAGAAGAAATGATCAAAATTGCAGCCGGAAAAAAATTATCTTTTTCGCAAAAAGATATTGCAATACAAGGACATGCAATAGAATGCAGGGTATGCGCAGAAGATCCTGAAAGAGGATTTTTACCATCTAGTGGAAGAGTAACAGAATACACCCCCCCACCTACCTCGCCGAGTATTAGATTAGATTCGTGTATAAAAGCGGGTGAAGAAGTAAGTATGTACTATGATACTTTAGTAGCAAAATTGTGTGCTTTTGGTAATACCAGGAAGGATGCCATAACCAAAATGCAGCAAGCATTAAGCTCCTTTGTGATAAGTGGGATAAGTCACAATTTAAGTTTTCTAGAAGCGTTAATTTCTCACCCTAGATTCCAAAGTGGCCATATACATACAAACTTTATAGAGGAAGAATATCCTAAAGGATTTTCTGGAGCAAACCTGACTTCAGAAATTTTCCAAGTTTTTGTTGCAGCCACTATACATATATTCATCACCGAACAAAAAAGGATGTGCTTAATCAGCGAAAGACTAGAAGATCAATCACATAACATACTAACTAGATGGGTAGTGAGTGTAGATGATGTTTTGTTCCCTGTTATAATAAAATCTGTATATAAAGGCTATAACATAAGACAAGACTCCAATAAGATTACAGTAAGAGGTAATTGGCAAATAGGAAGTGGTCTTTTTAGTTGCGAAGTAAATGGAAAAAAAGTACACGTAAAAGTAGAAAAAACAAGAGTAGGATATATACTTAAACATGCTGGTGTAACTGCTACCACATATGTATGCTCCCCTAGAGTATCAGAACTAAGTAGACACATAATAAAGCATACAGATAAAGAGAAAGAAGGTACAATAGTAGCTCCTCTAAGCGGTCAAATTGTAGATGTGAAAATTAAAGCAGGACAAAAAGTCAAGAAAGGGCAAGACCTAATTACCTCTTTATCAATGAAAATGGAGAACATAATAAAGGCGCCACATGATGGCACTATAAAAAAAGTACATGTTAATTCAAAAGATCAAATGAATTGCGGTATGGTACTGGTAGAATACGAATAAAATTTAAAAATTGGATCACTAACTACTATTATGCAAGACGGTTTTCTAATAAGAAATTTTGCAATAATAGCTCACATAGATCACGGTAAATCAACACTTGCAGATAGGCTCATCAGCATGTGTGAAGGGCTTAGTGAAAGAGAGATGACAGCGCAAGTGCTAGACTCTATGCCTCTTGAGAAAGAAAAAGGAATAACAATAAAGGCCCAAACAGTAAGACTAAATTACACTCACACAGATAAAACAATCTATCAACTAAATCTTATTGACACACCAGGACATGTAGATTTTTCGTATGAGGTTAGCAGATCTCTTAAGGCATGCGAAGGATCAATATTGCTAGTAGATGCCTCACAGGGTATTCAAGCTCAAACTTTAGCACATTTATACAGCGCTATAGAAAGTAATCACGAGATTTTGCCAATTTTAAACAAAATAGATTTAGCATCTGCAGAACCAGAACAAGTCAAAGAACAAATACAAGATGTGATAGGAATTGATACTTCACATGCTTTAAACATATCAGCAAAAACAGGAGAAGGAATAGATAAATTATTACAGCATATAGTAGAATTTTTACCATCTCCAAAATTTCAAGATGGACCGCTAAAAGCCTTGATAATAGATAGCTGGTATGATCAGTATCTTGGAGTTGTAACATTGGTAAGAATTTTTCAAGGTGCTTTAACAACAGGTGCAAAAATCAAAGTACTGGCTTCAGGTAAGGAATACGTAGTAGAAAAGGTAGGCTTCTTCTCTCCAAAAAAACATTATACAAACAGTCTTAATGCTGGAGAAATAGGCTTTTTAATAGCAAAGATAAAACAAGTCTCTGAATGCAAAGTAGGAGATACAATATGCGATGCCAACTATCCAAACATTATTCCTTTAGAAGGATTTAAAAGGCAACGTCCAGTAGTATTTTGTGGTATCTACCCTCATACAAAACAGATGTTTGCAAAATTACAAGAATCATTAGAAAAACTGTCACTAAACGATTCTAGCCTAGAATTTGAAAAACAAACTTCCTCTGCCTTAGGCATGGGGTTTAGATGCGGATTTCTAGGCTTTCTACATTTAGAAGTTATTCAAGATAGATTGCAAAGAGAATTTGACATCGATATTATCACCACAGCTCCTAACGTTGTATACAAGGTGATGCTCAAAGATAAATCTTACAAAGATGTACATGAACCAGCAGCAATGCCAGATACATCCATAATAGAAAATATACATGAACCTTGGGTGAAAGCTACGATTATAACACCTGGAGAATTTGTCGGAAAAATAATACAAATATGCGAAGAAAAAAGAGGTAGGCAAATTACAACATCATGTATTGGTAAACGTACTATGATAGAATATGAACTGCCTCTAGGAGAGATTATAGTTAATTTCTATGGAAAAATTAAGGCCCTATCAAGAGGATATGCAAGCCTAGATTGGGAAAGCACAGACTATAAGATAGGAAATTTGGTAAAGCTAAATATCTTACTAAACGGAGAAAATGTAGATGCGCTATGCACAATAGTACACAAGAGCAACGCAGAAAGTAAAGGTAGAGAACTTTGTTTAAAATTAAAGGAACTTGTACCTCAACATCTTTTTCCAATAGCAATACAAGCATCAATAGGAAGTAGAATAGTAGCAAGAGAAACAGTAAAACCGTTACGCAAAAATGTTTTAGCAAAATGTTATGGAGGGGATATATCTAGAAAACGAAAACTGTTAGAAAAACAAAAGGAAGGTAAAAAGAAAATGAAACTCGTAGGAAATGTAAATCTTCCAAAATCTGTATTTATAGATGCATTGAAAATCGAGTAGCTATACTAATCCTTTTTTGTTATTGATACTTGGCTCCTGGATATACAAAGGAGATAGGTTTTTCTCAAAACCCCCTTTAGATATTTTTTCAAATGCCAATTCAGCTAATAACCTTGAATGAATGTATCTAGGCAAAAATACATATTTTTCTAACAAAAAAAGTTGTTGAAAGTAAGATAGTCCAGTACCAGAAACAGCTGTAATGCCTCTTTGCTTTAATAATAACGTTTGCACCTCATCAATATCCAAAAGCATATAGCTTGATTTCGTGCATTTCAGATAGTCAAAAACTTGTACGTAAAAACGCTTCGAATAAGCAAGTAGTACAACAATACCACAATGAACACCATCACCTACCTGAGATGCTATCCTGTAGTTGTATAATTCGAAAGTATTTATAACGCAAGGAATAACATTATAGCTTACACAAAATGCCTGAGCTGCAGATAATCCAACCCGTATACCTGTAAAACTACCTGGTCCATTTGTAACAGCAACATAATGTAAATCTTTAATTGATAGCCCTACTTTACTTAAAATCCTTTGTATCATAGGAATGAGACTCTCAGATTGAGATCCCGAAACAATATTATACTCAGAGGCTAAGACTGTTTTATTTTTATATAAAGCAACAGAACAAAAACTTCCTGTGGTATCAAAACTTAATATATACATCTAAACCAAAGTTGAAGAACAACTACTTTTTTCCTAAAAAACTTTGCACGTTTTTTAAAAAATGAGCAGGGTTAGAAGATATGTTTTTAATCAAGCTAGACATATGAGAAAATTTTTCTAGCAACTGATTAACATCACGTACAGATACACCAGCACCTTCTGCTATACGCCTTTTTCTAGAAGCATTCAAAATAGCCGGAGATACTCTTTCTTTCTTAGTCATAGACGATACAATGGCGGTATGTTTGGATAATATACCTTCTTCAAGAGATACCTCAGCAGCTCTACTACTTGCTCCTGGAAGAAAACTAGCCAGCTTTTTCGCACCACCCATTTTTTTGATATTTGCTATATGTTCTACATAATCTTCCAAAGTAAACACACCAGATAGCAATTTTTTTGTTCCCTTTTCTATTGCATTGTTTCCAAGAGTATTTTGAGCTTTTTGCCACAATGAATCAATATCTCCCATATCTAAAATACGCGCAGCAACACTATCAGCATTAAATTTCTCTAAATCTTGCAGCTTTTCTCCTGTACCAAAAAATAACAATGGTTTACCGGTTGTATATCTAATACTAAGGATAGCACCACCTCTCGTATCACTATCAGATTTGGTTAAAATACTACCAGTAATGTTCATATAGTCTAAAAAACCTTTACTTACCTTCACAGCACTCTGACCCATCATAGAATCAGCAACAAAAATAATATCTGTTGGACAAACGCGCCTGCATAACTTTTGTATTTCGTTCATCATATCTATATCTGACGAACTACATCCAGCAGTATCATATAAGACTACATCATAACCCTTAGATTTTTCTGTAGCATTATTTTCAATATCGTGGATATATCTGCCTTTATACTCAAAGCAGTCTACAGATATGTCTTTCGCTAATAAATTAAGTTGCTCTCTGGCAGCAGGTCTGTAAACATCAAGTGATACTAATAACACACTTTTTCCTAAATTTTTCAAATACAAAGCCAACTTCGCTGCTGTTGTTGTCTTTCCAGAGCCCTGCGGTCCAACTAAAAAAATTGACATTTTTCCGACTCTTTGCCCCCATTTCCTTTCTTCACCGTCTGATAAAAGTAAAATCAATTCTTCACGAAAAATTTTTCTTAATTCGGTAGCAATATCACTCTTTTTCAATAAATTGCTCTCAAGACATTTATTTTTTATTTGTGCAATAAGATATTCGGCAACATCTAAGGCAACATCACATTCGAGTAAGATATTTTCAATATCGAGTAATAAGACATCTAAATCACCTTGAGAAACTTTGCCGCGCTTGATAAAACTAGCTATTGAGCTGACTAATTGTGTAGTGAGAAATTTAAACACGAACAATAAAAACCTTATAAGTCAAAACAATGGAAAGATATCATAATTTATTTTTTTAGTCACCACTTATAAGTAAATGTAAAAAACACCTGACCATAATATAAAAAACTGCTATGATCTAACGGCTGTTTATTCATGTCTTTCGTCGTAAATTCGCAAAATAAATGTATCGATACGAGTAGATGAAAAAGACTTTAATAATACAAAAGTTTGGAGGAACGTCACTATCTACATTGACTAGAATTAAACGAGTAGCAAAAAAAATAGCAACAAGTCTCCAAAACAGCAATGTAGTAGTTGTAGTATCTGCAATGGGAGGCTCAACAAATGACACAATTTTAAAGTGCAATGCCTTTGGAACTGTTTCAAACAACTTGCAAATGCAAGCATATGATGTAGCACTTAGCAGTTGTGAAACTTTGTCTGCTGCAATGCTGGCTATGGCCTTAAATCAGCAACAAAAAAAAGCAATTACACTACAAGGATGGCAAGTAGCTATAAAAACTACAGAAGATTACAATAACGCCAAAATTATAGCAGTAGACACAAATAAACTGATCAGTCTATTACAACAAGGTATCGTCCCAATTGTGACAGGATTTCAAGGTATCACTAATAACAACATAGTTACAACCTTAGGAAGAGGAGGATCAGACACGACAGCAGTAGCAATAGCAGCAGCCTTACAAGCCAATGTATGTGAAATATATACAGACGTACAAGGTGTGTTTTCCGCAGACCCAAGATTGGTAAAATCTGCTCAACATATCGATGTAATAACACATGAAATGATGCTAGATATAGCTCAATCAGGGGCAAAGGTATTAGATAGCAAGTCTATTAAAATATCTGAAAAATATAAAGTACCGCTAAGAATTTTACACTCACATAAAAATGCGGAGCAATGGACAAACATAATAGAAACAAAAACAAAAAATAAGAGAATGGAAAATCCAGAAGCACTATGTGTAATATTAAAAAATGATATTGTGTCCTACTCTGTCCACTTAGATAACTTTGATGTAGTAACAAAACTCTTTGTCAAACTAAAAAGCATTGCTTTAACAAATTTAGAAATAGACGCACAGTGCTTTATATGTAAATTTGATGCTCCCATAACCTCAAAAACACAGATCGACAGATCGATAAAAACCTTTGCAAAAAAGTACGAATCCATCTCAGATTTTGCTCAGATTACCATAATAGGATGGTACTTAGATAACCACACCTTCTGCAATAAAGTTATAGTAATACTAAAAAATTTACAAATTACACCCCAAAAGTTCACTATAGAGACAAGGAAAATCCGTATCACAGTACCATTGGCAAAAGCCAACTCTGTAACAAAAAAATTACACCAAGAACTTATAGAAAAGGGAAACAAAAAAATTGATACGTGAAGGATACATTAAAGTCACAAATACAACACCCTATTGATTAAATAAGCGTATCTGTAACGCAAATTGTACTCACATTCCTTCTTAAAATTTCAAACTCTTTTTCAAAAATGTCTAAAAGATGACTCATTTCTTGAACAACCTTCTTGGATAATTCTTGAGATTCCATCATATTTTTTATCTTAAAAGACAACGAAGCTAAGCGTGAATTGTAAAAATCGTAACTTTCAAAAACCTTTTTCCTAGCCTTATCTGAGGCTACATTCTTCCAAGACTCCACTGCATCTTGCAAAGATTTCCAATCTTTCAATTTATTCTCAAGATAAGATGACATAATAGCTTTTCTTTTGGCGAAAATACGCACATCCGAAGCTCTACTCAAATTTCTAGCCAAACCAATCTTACATAAGGACCAAATAATCCACTTATGAACATCAAAATGATACCACTTTACTCCATTTCGATAATCTGAAGGGAAGGCATGATGAAAATTATGCCAATTCTCACCTAAAAGAAAGATAGCCATGAATGGCATATCTCCGGCAGTACTGTCGTCATACGTTTTATCCCCAAAGTAATGCAAGGCAGAATTTACACAAAAAGTAGCATGCTGCTGTAAAGCTCTACCTATACCACAAAATATGAAACCAGCAAGTACGCCTTTTATCGACATATCACTTAAAAAACCTAACATAGCAGGAAAAACGCTATTCGTGAACACTGCTAAACTAAGATAGTGCTTAAACTGAAAAACGACAATTTTATTACGCCCTAATCTTTTCAAGACTCCTTTATCAAAACTTGCATTCACACTATCTTTCACAAGCATCCAGCCTATATGAGACCATAAAAACCCTCTAACACCTCCACCAAAGTTACTAGGAGAATGAGGATCTTTGTCTGTGTCAGTATAGGCATGATGTTTAGCGTGATCAGAAGACCATTTCAATATAGGGCCTTGTAGGGTTGCTGAAGCAAAAAAAGCCAGAATGTATTCTACTACTTTGTTGACAGTATAAGTATTATGAGCCCACAGTCTATGCAAACCAATTCCAACAGTAATATTGATAACATAATAACTGCAAATAGCGAGCAGACACTCAAACAGTCCAAAACCAAAAGACTTGATATAAAAAAAAGCGGCAAAAAAAAGCAAAACTGGATACACGAGCAATATAAACACAGCAGGAATATACAAATCCTTTATGTACGCTTTAATTCTGGAATAAATGTTTAACATTACCGTCTATTTTCTTGGTTATTAGCCCCTCATTCTAGCATAACACAACACTCTCTACAACTACCAGATTATACGTCTATAAGAATAAAAATTGTATATAAATATACAAACAAAACAGTAAAGATACAAAATTAGTTTTACCAAAATTTTTATCTAAAAAACCTGTACAATAGGCTTTTTTGATGCAAAAATTCAACAATAAGAAATCAATATGGTGAGCTTCACTTTTTCTTACAAAACGTTGATGCCATAGAAACATATTATCCCAACCTAGGATTGAAGAAACAATACTCATTTCAGTAAAGAAAAAGTAAATAATACAAAAAATATAATTCCGTACAAAGATATCGTATTATCATTAGAAAAATTCAGAAATAGAAAATGTAATAAGAATGGATGAAATAATAGCTTATACAGACGGAGCTTGTTCTCATAATCCTGGGCCAGGAGGATGGGGGGTTTTTATCTTATTTGGAACAATAGGCAAATTCCTAAAAGGCTCTCACCCTCATACAACAAACAATCAAATGGAAATGATGGCAGCAATAAAGACACTGAGATTGCTAAAAACACCATCTACCATAACAATTTATACAGACAGTCAATATTTGCAGCTTGGTGCCTCACAATGGATTTACAAATGGGAAAAATCTAACTGGAAAACTAGTAACAAGGCTATTATAAAAAATTTAGATATGTGGAAGGAAATTTATGAGTACATAAAAATACATAAAATAACCTGGAAGCTCGTTAAAGCGCATGCAGGCAATGTAGGAAACGAAATAGCAGATTCGCTAGCAACATTGGCAAAACGAATTTAAACCTCCAGATTAGTTACATATTTTCCTGATGACATACATATTATCCCCTTCTTTATTTTTATTATCAATTACAACAGTGGCATTGATAATTGCGTTGTTATACTCGAGAGCTTCTATCAAATCACTTTCTTCGGACACGTCAAAATATCAAGAAAGGATTGAAATTTTGAATACAGAAAAATTAGAAAATCTAGAAAAAATTCAGCATCTTTCCACAACATTACAACTTTATAAAGAGAAATTTTCCTCCGAAGCTGAAGTAAGCAAAGCTTTATTACAATCCACAGAAAATACATTAGCAGAGTTATGCACAAAACTGACAACGAAATTATTAAGCGCACATCAACACGAAACAAAAACTTCTCAAATACAGTATGATCAAAAAATCTCCAAAACGACACAAGAGCTAAAAAATGAAGTCCAAAAACTTCTAGGGCATATCTCAACTCTTGAAAAAGAAGTAGAAAAATCAGGAACCTTTATAGAAGATTTGAAACTTTCCTTATTATCTCCCACATATTCCTGCAATCTAACAGAAATAACATTATTAAACATATTATCATCTTCTGGACTGAATCCTGATATAGATTTCAAAACTCAATATACTCTAAAAGATGCTGATAAAATCTATAGACCAGACGTTGTAATATTTTTGCCAAATAACAATTTTATGATAGTAGACGCAAAAGCCTCAAAGTTACTTAACTTAAATAAACAAGATAATGAAACAGATAATAAAGACGAACTATTGGTTAAATCATTAAATAGACACCTAAAATCATTGTCTGGAAAAGGGTACGACAAAGCATTGCGTAACAATATGACAGACGACAAAATATCTTGCAAAAACGTAATAACGCTAATGTTTTTACACACAGAATCTCTTGTGGAAAGAATAAATTCTTTAGATAACAGCTTTTTACCACGTGCTTGGAATGCAAATATCTTTCCGGTTGGCCCCACCGGACTGATGAATATGTTGTACATAGTAAAACGCCAAATAGCAGAAAATAAACAAATCTTGAGCTATAACGCGATACTGAATGAAGTTAGCACAATGCTCAATTCCATCTCTGATGTAGCTGAACAGGGAAACAAAATAGGAAGTAACATTAGCAATTTATGCAATAATTACGATAGACTATCTTCCATCTTTAACAAAAACTTATCCAAGTCTGTAGAAAGACTCGCACAATTTGGAATACAGTCTAAAAAACCAAGCGCTATAACAAAAACCACGCCAACGCGCTACCTTCCTGTTAATATAAACAATTTGCACAGTTAAAAAGATTTACGAAGCTTGCTGAAGGTCCTTTGTCCAAAATAAAAGCTTATAATACCTGCAAAGATAGCTTGATCGTTCTCAGTCCACAAAAGACCAACTTGCCCTAAGAGGGAAAGATGTGATGCTATTACACTTTGTCGTATCTTCATCCACGCATAGATAATAAAAAAACCGTAAGCAAGTACTGGTCTTACTGTTCCATTCAAAGCATCTATCCACAATATATTTGTTTTGTACGTCTTGTACAAAATATTGTTGCTCGCAATATCACTTTCTATCTCTGCCAAATGAGCAATGGACATATTATTATATTCCATTTGCTTCTCTAAAATTTTCAACTCATGCGCTTTGTCTGACTTTTCGCGAAAAAGTTTTATTATTTCTGGAAAGATAGATCCAAAAAAACCTATAAGAGAAGCAAATAACGTTAACATAAAAATACCTTTATTGTTTAGCAATTATGTATAAGCAGACTACAACAATTGGCTTCTTGCACTAATAGCTTCTAGTTACAAATCTTTCAACTATAAACAATTAGTGCTGATATTTTAGATACTTGATCGCTTGTCACACATTTTAGTACCTTAGCTAGTATATCCATATCACCTTCAACTACACGAACCACATCACCAGATCTAATTCCAAAAAATGCTGGCACCCTAAATTGTATAACAGCATTAGAAGCTTGCCTGGCATCTATAAAATCTTCGATGATGTATGGTACTTTTTGTCTATCAAAGCAAAATGGTAAGAAAATAACATCAAAATGGCCATGCGTATGCAAATATTTATATTCGACATCACGCCTTAATTTTTTTACAGGAATTTTATTTGCAGAAAATGATGGAAATTCATAGTATTGCAAAGCAAAATTACCTGTCAATCCAAGTATAGAAGTTGTATCGGTTTTGATTAATTCACCATCTATCGGTATCAAATCTTCACCTTTGATTACCTTTTTATCTTCACCTATACTATGTAGCCTTCTCACCTCGATAACTCCTTTTTCGTTTATGCAAATAGTAAGAGAGTAAAGCTTACTAACACGATCAAGCAACTGCTCACAAGACAGATTATAATCAAGAACAATGCCAGGCACGATCATCTTTACATCATCATGTATTTCAAAATTCTTCACACCGCAACGTAGAAATAATTCCGCTATAATGTCACCAACGCATACTCCAGACAGTTTACCATTAACCCAATGACCAAGTTTCCAATTTGCACCATCTTTCCATATGGTACTCTTTGGCCAAACTGGATATCTCATATCCCAACACCATAGAAATAAATTTTCTACAAATGGCCTTTTATGCCAAAAATCTAAAGTCGCCCTAATAGCATCTTCTTGTATTGCAAAATCTACAAATTTTTTAGAATGTTGCGGGATATTAGAAGTTTCGCACAACCCACTTATGTCAAAAAAAACGTTTGGCTGATTTGTAGTTTTATCAATAGATGCAAATCCATACTCAGTAAACCATATTTTTTTACTACGAGGCACCCAGGATGTTTTTACCCCCTCTTCATCAAAATGATCATTTTCCCACCAATACTCAATATTTTTCAAAGCATATTTATCGGATTTATACGCATGTCTGACTCCTTTATCATCAACAAAATAGTCAAATTGATTACCACATTGCCATCCTCGTACTATATCTTGATAAGTAATATTACCTTCAACACAATCGGTTAAAGGAAAATAAGCATCAATACCCACTACATCTATATTTTCATCGGACCACAAAGAGTCTAGATGATGCATAGAGCGGTCTAAATGATAGTATTCTGACCAGTCCGCTGCATAAGTAACCACTACATTTCCTTCTTTTTTTCGAGCAGAAAAAATGCTTTTTACTTCCTTCGCTAATTCTTTTAGATTATTCACAGCAGGAAAAATATTTTTACCTGCAACACGATCACGTATTGAAGTTACTTCAACCATCTCGGAACCTATGATAAAAGCATCAATATGCTCAGCACACATCTTGGCGTAATGTATAATAAAATCAAAATAACCTTGTTTTTTGAAAAAATTGTTCACGCTGTCTGTTATGCTGTCTACTTGACTAATGAGCTTTACTTGCCCTCTCCACTTTTTCCCTTCAACATCCATCATAATCATAGGATATAACATCACTTGATATCCTCGTTTTTTTAACTCGATGATATACCGCAATAAACTATCATCATTCATTGTTCCACCGTAACGCAACACGTCTTTATCTACGCCAACTTTTTTACACGTTTTACGATCCCAATTAGCAACTTTCCATTCTATGCTGTAGGATCCGCCATCCAGATCCTCAACACTATTTTCCACTCGAGGTGCAATATTACACTTCGTGATACACATATCATCACCATACCAACACACCACTACAGATACCCATTCAACTCGTTTCAACTCATTTTTTAGATATTGTAAATTTTCTACAGCATACGTAGTTACTTCAGTGGTACGAGAGTCAGACAAAGAATAATTTACAGGCTTTTCTATTTCATAATCTTTACGCAAATCAACACGCATTGTATCGCACACAAACTCTCCAGATCCAGGAATGATATTTATCCCCCTGATTTTTTCTATGCGCTCCTTATGACCATGTGAACCATTTTGCACTAAAAACGAGAAAGTAGATAAACCGTCTTTTAAATGCATAAAATCAGACCTCATAAATACTATATATACCCAAAGACGAATAAAGTTCCTGTATTTTATAAGGTGTGCCCTTTCTTCAAAACTAAGATGCGGAGATTCCTTCAATACATCTTGATCATAAAATAACATGTACTTATAAGTATCAAGAGGGATTGTTTGATGATTTATAAAGAATGATTTTATATCATCTACAGGACCTTCACATATACCTATAACAAACACATGCTCATCTAAATATAAATAAATTCCATCAATTAAACCTATACCCAAAACAAAAGGCATATGAGTAATATAATCTGATGAAGAAGTAACAGAAAATTCAAACTTCTGCTCGAGCTGAGCAAGACATTTTCGATTTTTACTCACGACCAAATTTACTATCTAATTAGAAAGAATAAAGATCGTATAACACATCATTATGTCGGCACTAATACTTTAACAAAATGCTACAATGAAAAACTATCTGATCTATAGAGCCGAAAATGAAAATATTAAAAGGATATTTAAAAAATAAATCTTTACCATATGTAAAAGGGCACTTATACAGACCTATGACCAGCGTTATAAGAGAAGCAATTTTCAATACTATGGAACATAATTCTGAACTGCATTTTTACAACGCAAATATACTTGATTTATTTGCAGGTAGCGGAAGTTTCGCCTTTGAAGCACTGTCAAGAGGAGCAAAACACGCAACATTAATAGACCTCAACGTTAAATGTGTGAAATACGGAAAAATTTTTATAAAGGAAAATTGTATAAATGCATCATTTATTCAGCTAAACGCCTTAGCATTACCTAAAGCAAGATTAGTATATGATATTGTGTTTCTCGATCCTCCATATCATGCTTCAAATGCTATAAAGGCAGCTATAACATCCCTGATTAGAAACAATTGGATAAATGAATCATCTATAATAGTTTGCAAAACAGATCTAAAAGAGCAGAATTACCCATCCTTAAACGAAATTAAATCAACTATACTTAGAAAAACCAAAATCACATTCTATAAATTATGCTAACAAGATACATGTTTCTTAAAATGAATTTTTCAAACGAATCTTGAAAAATATAACCTCATCACTATATGTAACCGGTGAAGTCAGAATGCTCACTTTAACAAATCTGACATATACAAACTTATTAATGTAAAAAAGCGCTCTATGGGAAAAATTATAGGAATTGATTTAGGAACTACCAACTCTTGTGTAGCTGTGCTAGATGGAAGCAGCCCTACAGTATTAGAAAATATTGAAGGAGAACGTACCACACCATCTGTAGTAGCATGCACAGAAAATAAGAAAATGCTTGTTGGGAGTAGTGCAAAGCGTCAGGCTGTCACCAACCCTAAAAATACTATCTATGCTATAAAAAGATTGATTGGTAGAAGATTCGATGATCCAACTATAAAAAAAGATCAAGAATTACTGCCGTACAACATTGTAAAAGCACCAAATGGAGATGCCTGGGTAGAAATAGCAGGAGAAAAAAAATCCCCTTCTGAAATCAGTGCACACATACTGAGAAAAATGAAAGAAACCGCAGAAGCTAAACTACACGAAAAAGTAGATAAAGCTGTAATCACGGTACCTGCTTACTTTAATGATGCTCAAAGACAAGCAACCAAAGATGCAGGAAAAATCGCAGGGTTGGAAGTTTTAAGAATTATTAACGAGCCCACTGCGGCAGCACTATCTTACGGATTTGACAAAACAGGAGCTAAAACAATAGTAGTATACGATCTTGGAGGAGGAACATTTGATGTTTCAGTATTAGAAATAGGAGATGGTGTTTTTGAAGTCAAATCAACAAATGGAGATACATTTTTAGGGGGAGAAGATTTTGATACTAGATTATTAGACTTTGTAATAGACGAATTTAAGACATCATCTGGCATGGATCTTAGAAATGATCAATTAGCCTTACAAAGATTGAAAGAAGCGGTAGAAAAAACAAAAAAAGAATTATCTACCATGCAAGAAACAGAAATCAACTTGCCGTACATAACAGCAGATAATTCAGGCCCAAAACATCTGTACCAAAAAATTACTAGGTCAAAATTAGAATCTTTAGTAGATGATCTGATAGACAAAACTATTACACCTTGTAAAAACGCTCTTAAAGACGCACAAATTACAACCAAAGATGTAGATGAGGTCATACTCGTAGGGGGAATGACAAGAATGCCAAAAATTATACAAAAAGTTAAAGAGTTTTTTGGCAAAGAGCCACATAAAGGGGTTAATCCAGACGAAGTTGTAGCACTTGGTGCGGCTGTACAGGGAGGTATTTTAGGAGGAAATGTAAAAGACCTAGTATTATTAGATGTAACACCTATGTCCCTAGGTATAGAAACTTTAGGAGGAGTGTTTACTAAACTTATAGAAAAAAATACCACAGTACCAACAGAAAAAAGCCAAATATTTTCCACAGCAGAAGATAATCAACCATCTGTCACAATAAGAGTATTTCAAGGAGAAAGAGAACAGGCCTCTTTGAACAAGTTATTAGGAGAATTTAACCTAGAAGGGATTACACCAGCTCCACGAGGAGTACCACAAATAGAAGTAAAATTTGATATAGACTCCAATGGTATAGTACATGTATCTGCTTTGGATAAGGCAACATCTAAACGACAAAGTATAACAATCACCGGAGCAGGAGGTCTAAGCAAAGAAGAGATTGAAAAAATGCTAAAAGATGCAGAATTACATGCAGAGGAAGATAAAAAATATAAAGAAAAAGTTGAAACGCAAAATGAAGCAAATAGTTTAATCCACAGAGCAGAAAAAGAACTTTCTGAACATGGAGATAAAATTCCCGATAATGAAAAGGAAACGATACAAAATGATATAAAGAATTTAAAGGCAGAATTAGAAAAAGGTGATGTAAGCACTATGAAAGATTCTGTAAATAGTTTAAGAAATAACATGATGAAAATCGGTGAGGCGCTTAATAAACATGCGCAATCTCAACAAGAAGAGACAAAACAAGATAATAAGACAGAAGCAGAAGAAAAACCTGAACAGGAAAACAAAGATACGTAGAAAAAGCCCCCAAAAGCCTTTTATGCGCTTGTTATAAATACTATAATTCCATGGATATGAAAACCACATGTGGAATTATAGTATTTTTCCTGGTACAACCTTTATAGTCAATTACCCTCATAATATGTGTTAAATGAAAGACTACTACTCAATATTAGGAGTCTCTAAAACTGCTAGCAAGAAAGACATTACAGAAGCCTACAGAAAGTTAGCAAGAAAACATCATCCAGATGTCTGTAGCGATAAAACCGCAGGCAAGGAGAAAATGAAAGAGATAAATGAAGCCTATGAGATTTTGAAAGATGACACTAAAAGAGCTCAGTACGATAGGTATGGGTCATATCAAGGAGGTGCTACTGGAAATCCAAAAGGAGATTTTGGATTCGGAAGTACAGGTGGTAGCAGCTCGTTTGATTTTGACATATTTGATATGTTTGATGACCTTATGGGCATGGGAAAAACTCCCAACAATAAACCATCTAGAGGAGCTGACATAAAATACAATATGCAGATATCTCTTGAAGATGCTTTTACAGGAATAACAACTGAAGTTTCTTTTTCGTCCTTAGTAAGATGCACAGATTGTAATGCTACGGGTAGCAAATCAAGTAGCATGAAGGAATGCCCACATTGTAGAGGTAAAGGTACAATAACCCTTCAACAGGGTTTTTTGCACATGAAACAGACATGTCCTCACTGTGCAGGACAAGGAACAATAATAAAAGATATGTGCACCTCCTGTTCTGGCAGCGGCAGAAAAAATGGTACATGTACAGTAAGTGTTACCATTCCACGGGGTATACAAGATGGACACCATATTAAATTTTCTAGCAAAGGAGAAGCCGGAATAAGAGGAGCCCCTAATGGAGACTTATTTATAGCAATAAGTATAAAAACTCATCCTATTTTTAAAGTTAAAGGACATGATCTGTACTGCAGGCTACCTGTGCCATTTCCTACAGCGGCCTTAGGAGGAAAAGTCATACTGCCAGGTATAGACAATCATGATATAGAAGTAAAAATACCAAAAGGGACACAAAGTGAGCGAGACATTCTGATAAAAGGGATGGGAATGCCCCATATTAACTCCTCTGTTAGAGGTAATATAATAGCAAAAATTTGTGTAGAGGTACCAAAGAATTTATCTTCTAAAGAACAAAAAATCATAGAACAGCTACAAAATGAACAGTCCGAGAAGGGCGCAGATAAAGAAAGTTTCTTTGAAAAGGTAAAAAATCTTTGGTAGCCTCATGAGTAACAATAATAGATTGTGGCTTAAGATTATGGGCATTGATACAAAGATCTATAAGTATGTAAACAATCTCACTAGTAAAATAAATACACCCCAATTCACAGACACTTTATCGTGTGGCAAAAGTGTGAATTTAATAGATAAAAATGACACTGCCCTTGAATCTTCAGAGAGAAATAATAGAAAGTACATAAAAATATCTGCAAAAAAAAGTGAAGAAAAGTTCACGATAAAGACAAATGTAGTAGATCCTACAAAAGATAAAACGATAAGCAAGGCATATAAAGCCGCAGATGCAGTACATTCTCTAGAGGAGTTATACATAGCGATAAAAGATTTCGAAGACTGTCAACTAAAAAAATTTGCTACAAATACTGTTATTTGTGATGGAGTAATACCGGCAACGGTAATGATTATTGGCGAAGCTCCCGGAACAAATGAAGACGCTCAAGGAATACCTTTTTGCGGAGATAGTGGGAAATTGCTTGATCTTATGCTAAGCACTATTGGTTTGTCTAGAAAATCAAATGTCTATATCACTAACACTGTTTTTTGGAGACCACCTGCAAACAGAAAACCAACAAATATGGAGATAGAATCATGTAAACCTTTCTTAGAAAAACACATAGCATTAATCAAACCAAAACTACTGTTGCTAGCGGGCAGCACGGCAATATCTAGCATACTAGGGTACGATAAAACAATATCAACAATAAGAGGAAAATATTTCAAATATATAAACAAATATTGTAAAGAATCAATAGATACGACAGCAATCTTCCATCCTGCTTATTTGCTAAGGCAACCGGCAAGAAAAAAAGATTCATGGTTTGATCTGTTAAAAATAAAAAATTTTCTCAAATAACTTAATGTAAAATCAATTATGCTTTGTATGGATTATTTGACTTAGAAAAGATAAATTTTACCGGCATTCCCTTTATTGCAAAAGCGGTACTCAGACTGTTATGCAAATATCTTTTATAATTTTCACCTACAGAATGAGGGAAATTACAAAATAGCCTTATAGTTAAAGGGTTAGTTTTTACACATACACCATACTTAAATTTTATTGATTTGCCGTTATATATCCCAGGAAGGTTTTTCTCCACAGCAGAACGAAGCCAATTATTTAACTTACTAGTAGAAATAAAAGATCTAGACTTCTCATATAAATCACAGCACGTTTTTAATAAATGAGCTATTCCCACAGAATTTAAAGCAGAAATGTATAAAACACTTGCTTTAGTAATCTTTGCAACAGTAGGATCAAAATACTTTTTGACCTTATTCAAGTCTCGTTTAACTAAATCTATCTTATTAACAACAACTACAATAGATTTATCGTTTTGCACTGCAATATCAAGAACTCTTATATCTTGCCTGCTTAACTCTTCTTGAGCATCTACTACAAGTACGACAACGTCACTCATAGATATTGCATATACTGTGCTATTAAAAGACAAATAATCTAATTTATCTCTAGATGCTCTTTTTTTTATGCCCGCTGTATCTATTATAGAAAGCGTTTTATCACAAAAATTAATAGATACTTTAATAGCATCTCTTGTAGTACCGGCTTTATTATCTACTGTAACGATTTGTCGCCTCGCCACAGAATTTACAAGCGTAGACTTACCCGTATTGGGCCTTCCTATTACAGATAAAAAAATGTCATTATTATCTATAGTAGAGTCTACCTCATTAGACTCTTTTGCGATATTTAAACAGCCATATAGATCTTCAAAACCATGTTTTTGTACAGAAGAAACATAAATAGGATCTCCAAAACCTAACCCATATAACTCTTCATAATCACAAACACCTTTGTCACTCTTGTTTACTACAAGCACTGTTGTTTTATGCAACGGTCTTATAAAATCTGCAACTTTAAGATCTTTTGGAGTAACACCTTGTGAACCGTCCACAACCATAAATAATACATCGCATTCTTCACAACGTTTTCTTATATAATTGTCTTGGTTATCACATTCCAAAATACCAGGTGTATCAGTCAACAAAAAGTTTAGATCACTTAATAAAGCTAATGCAACATTACAATCCCGTGTGACGCCATGCCTATCAAAAGAAATTGAAGGAAGAGATTTAGTTTTAAACCTTAAAGAATTAAAGAGAGTAGATTTACCAACATTAGTACGTCCAATTAAAATAGCCTTAAGCACACGAAAAAATGAAAATAAAAAAAAGTGAGCCCGCTAGGAATCGAACCTAGGACACTCTGATTAAAAGTCAGATGCTCTACCTCTGAGCTACGGGCCCTTTGCAAATACATAAGTTAAGAGAGACTATATGATAGATAGCAAGGCGTCAAGCGTCATGAAAAACCCCAAACAAAACAACTAAAAAAGGAAATAGTATACTAAAAGTAACATTGATAAATGACTAAGCCAATCTGTTAAATTCGTTACAACAACGCCAGAAGAAGCAGCAGGATCTATTTTAAACATTTTGAACATGATAGGTACAGAAAAACCTAAAATACCAGCTAAAAAAGAACTAATAGCCAAAGATAAACCAAACAGCAAACTAAGCTTTACCTTGCGATACAACAACCAAAGAAAGAGAGAACCAATAGGAGCTAAAGCTATGCTATTAAAAAAAGCAACGCTAAGCTCTTTGCTAATTACTCTACTAAAAAAATATTTCTTCACACTACCTATTGACGCTAAACTTCTTACAGTAATAGTCATCACTTGAGTGCCAGCATTACCAGACATTGAAGCTATAACTGGTAAAATAGCTGAAATAATCACGGTACGCTCTATGGTATCAACAAAACTGCCAACCACTAAAGTGTACCCTACACCTGAAATTACAAGATTCAATATCAACCAAAATAACCTACCTTTCACAATATCAACAAAACCAGCAAATCTATCAAGTTGGTGAACTCCACCAAGATGCATGACGTCTTCTTCTACCTCTTGAGCAACTATCTTTATCATGTCATCAATAGATACCATACCTACAACTTTCCCTAATTTGTTCACGACAGGTATAACATCTAAGCCGTATTGCTTAAAAAGATATGATAGTCTATCCAAATCAGTATTAGTAGTGACTACCTGTATTGCTGTGTCTGCTATCTCAGAAACAGCTTTATTTTTATTAGAAGCACGGATTAAGTTAATTAGACTAACGCTTGCTACAGGCTTATATTTTGCATCTACAACTATCACAGCATACATCCTCTTTTTGAGTTTTTGCTTTACTAAAACATCTAGAGTATCTTTAATAGACGTGTCTGCAAAAACAAACACTGCTCTATCCATCACTCTTCCGACTGTTTTATCTAAATAAGATAATCCTAATGCTATATCTTTTGGCCTCTCTCCACTACAATACCCTATAATTTCTTCTCTCATCTTCGGATCATTAAACCTACTAACTATCTCTATAGCATCAGCAAGATCCAATTTATCCAATAAACTGGCAACCTTATGAGGACCAATTAAATCAAGAAAAATGGTGAAAGTGTGACGATCCAAACACGCTATTGTATCAGGCGAAAGACCGTATACAACAGATCGCAAAAACTCTTCTACTTCATCTTCCTCACATACTTGATCTAACACAGCAGCAATATCTGCATAATGCAAAGTAAGTAAAATTTCCCTTGCCTCGTTATATCTACCGCTTTTTAGTAGAAAAAAAACTCTACGTATAGACTCATCAGCATTGTATTTTTCTATATTCATACATCTAGACCGAAATTTGATATATCTCTTACGTGGTAAGAAACACTATAGAGTAATAACTAAGAAAGCAAGGTATTTTACTACAAATATTAATACCTAATAATAAAAACTAAATTTTTATATTTTTTAGCTCCTCTAGCAATACAGATTGAACTAGCGAAGGACTAGCACGCCCTTTGCTTTCTTTAAAAACTTGAGAAACAAGAAAATTAAATACCTTATGCCTACCGTTATTGTAAGCAACTGCTGTATCGTGTTCTCTAATCAACACGCATTTGACCCATTTGCGTATAAGGTCAACATCAATCACCTGAGCTAAGTTCAGTTTATCAACAACATCTTTGGGATTTCCTCCATGAACAAAAATATGCCCCAGTACTGTTTTTGCAGATTTACTAGATATATATTCCTGTTGTAACAATGATATTACTTCAGCTAAACTAGAAGGGGTAACTTTACTGTTGGATATCTCTATATCAGCTTCATTACACAAGCTGAACAAATAGCTAATTATCCAATTAGATGCTATCTTTGGAGGGGCATTTTGCCTTACAACAGATTCAAAATAATTAGCAACATAGATATCAGAAGACAGTATCTCAGCATCAGTTTCGCAAAGACCGAAATCGCTCATATACCTTTTAGATTTTTCATGCGGCAGCTCTGGAACAGATGCCTTCACGCCTTCTATATAATCCAGTGACAATAACACAGGCGGTAAGTCAGGATCCGGAAAATACTTGTAATCTTGTGAATCTTCTTTATACCTCATAACCTTTGTTTGACATGTATCGGGCAAAAATAACATAGTAGACTGCCTAACTTTTTGCCCTTCTTCAATACAGCGCACCTGTGCCTTTCCTTCATACTCAAGTGCTTTTACTACATGCTTTATAGAATTAAGATTTTTTATCTCACATTTTACTCCAAGAGTTTCATCTCCAACACGTTTCACTGAAACATTTGCATCGCATCTCATCGCTCCTTTTTCCATATCACCACTAGAAGAACCAACGCATCTTAATATACTTCGTAGCTTTTTTAAATATTCTCCAGCTTCAAAAGGAGATCTTATGTCATGGTTAGATACTATCTCCATTAATGCTACACCAGCACGATTTAAATCTATACAAGTATCAAATTCTTCCATATCATGAACGTTCTTTCCAGCATCTTGTTCTAAATGCAGCCTATCTATTGTAATGCGTCGCACATTACCTTTTTGAGATTTAATATCGATCCAGCCATCCCTTCCTATTGGATAATAAAACTGAGAAATTTGGTACCCTCTTGGCAAATCTGGATAAAAATAGTGCTTCCTATCAAAAGACGATACTAAACTTACATTAGCATTAATACCAAAACATGCTCTAACAGCCTTCTCCACACAAACCATATTCAAAACAGGAAGTGTACCAGGAAAAGCAGCATCTATGAGAGATACCTGACTATTAGGCACCGCACCAAACGTTGTACCAGAAGAAGAGAAAAGTTTTGTTTTCGACTCAATTTGAGCATGCACTTCAAGACCAATAACATATTCCCACAGTCCTGATGTTCCTTCTATATACACAACCTTACAACCTTATTTATGTGAACAAACACTGACGTTTCGCTCTATAGAACGTGCCAACTGAATTATTACCTTCTCATCATATTTTTTCCCCATCAACTGCATACCTATAGGTAATTTTCCATCAGGTAAAAGAGGTACAGATATACTAGGTAAACCAGCAAGATTAGCAAACACGGTAAATATATCGTTCTTGTACATATCGGTAGGATTATCTGTAATGTCATCAACGGAAAAAGCAGGGGTAGGAGCTGTAGGAAAAAGAATGGCGTCAACGTTTGTGAAAATCTGTTCAAAAGCTCTGCAAATTATATCACGCATTTTTCGAGCCTTAAGATAATATTTATCCATAAATCCAGCAGATAACAGATAATTTCCTATTAAAATTCTACGTTTTACTTCGTCACCAAAAGCCTCAGATCTACTTTTACTAACCATATCATTAAAAGACTTGTATTCTTTTGTCCTATAACCATAACGTACACCGTCATACATAGCTAAATTCGAAGAAGCTTCCGCAAAAGATACAATAGCATAAACAGCTAATGCCTCTTGGGCATAAGGCAAAGATATATCTTGAAAATGCACACCTTCTTTTTCTAACACTTTCATAGCAACCTGCCAGCCATGAGATACAGATGAATGTAAATCAAATTTCATTAGCTCTCTTGGAATACCAACTCTCAAACCTTTTACGTTTTTATCGACCTCATCTAAAAGATGAGGTACTGGAATATCAGTACTAGTAGCATCTTTTTCATCAAAACCCATGATGCACGAAAGTATAAGAGCAGCGTCCCGTACAGACCTAGCTAACACACCCGCTTGATCTAATGAGCTAGCAAAAGGCATTATCCCCCATCTTGAAACACGCCCATAGCTAGGTTTTAATCCCACTATTCCAGTAAAAGCAGCAGGTTGTCTCACTGAACCACCAGTATCTGTACCTACAGATGCCATAGCCATATTGGCGGCTACAGATACTGCAGAACCACCAGAAGAACCACCAGGTACCAACACATTATCAGAAGACCAGGGGTTGATAACTTTGCCAAAATAACTAGTAACGTTACTAGATCCCATAGCAAATTCATCCATGTTTGCCTTACCTAAACATATAAATCCTGCTTGAGTTAACTTGGTAGTTACAGTGGAATCATAACTCGGCACAAAATGCTCTAACATTTTAGAGCCACAGGTTGTACGAACACCTGACGTGCAAAAATTGTCCTTAATGGACATAGGTATACCATCTAATGCCAACGTTTCTCCTTTCGCGCGTCGTGCATCAGATTCTTGAGCATGCTTTAAAGCTATCTCTTTGGTTTCTGTAATATATGCTGATAAATGTCTATTTCGTTCTATGCTATCCAAATGGCTTTTTGTGAGCTCTGTGGAAGAAAATTTTCCTTTATTTAGCCCATGTAAAGCTTCACTTATAGAAAGCTTACATAAAGAACTCATACCAACCAATACCTTGATAGTTTAAAAAAAATGAACTTTTTGACACAACTTCTACCTTATCCCACATCTATTACTTTTGGGACATGATAATATCCTGTCTTCATAGATTTCTTGCGATCATTATCTGCAAGGTTACAAAACAATTCATTATAAGATGCTCCGTCTACTGCAACATCTTCCCTAAAATGCTGTGTTACATTGGTATCAACGTGCAAAGCATCTTCCGTGTTACACTCTACATTTAAAGTACAATCTATCAAATCTAAAATGTTTGAGATACTTTTATGAACATCATCTAAAGAATCATCATCTATATCAATCTTAGAAAGACGACACAGCTTTTTAACGTCACTAATATTTAAAGACATAATAACCAACTACCTAAATTACAAAAACACTCTACTCTTTTATAAAACATACTTTACAGTCATGACTACAGGCTCTTAACTTCCTAGACATTTTAACAGCACGTGCCTTTGTGTTATATTCACCCATTGATAAATAATACAAATGTTTACCATATCCAACATTGACTTTCTCTATCAAAAAAGAATCATAGCAAAAAAGTAAAGGTTGTTGTGCAACAATATGCCTTTTTAATAACTGAGAATGCTCGTGAGAACGAATACAACTAATACGCACTCTATAGCACCTTTTTGTTAAATTAGTACCTAGATGAGACTGGTTAACACACGTGGAATTGACAATCTTCATTGGAACAAAGTGCCCAGTATAAGTCTCGCTTACATCAGTATCAGTTTCACTACTACAGTTGATTTGTATAGCCACAGGCTTTTCATTGGCATTGGACACCTGTGCATCTTCTATGTGATCAATACCACCACCAGTAAAACATTTGTATAAAGAATACCCACAATTTTCTATATCCTCAGATTGTCGACAATGACTATACATCACTTTATATGGGGTAGCATCTGGCTCTATTACAGGAATCGCATTATCACAAGACTCTTTTTTAGTAGTTGCACAAAACAGCAAAACTACACAAGAAAAGAAAATAAAACAAGAAAATATAACCTTACGCATTATTCAATTACATTTTAATATTCTGGCCTTATCTCTACTCCATTCTCTTTGCTTAATGGCTTCCCTTTTATCATGGGATTTTTTTCCACGCACCAATGCTATTTCAACCTTTACTTTGTTACGATCATTAAAATATATAACACAAGGAATGACTGAATATCCCTTTGTTTTTACTTTACCAAACAGCTTTCTTATTTCCCTTTTGTTAAGCAACAACTTCCTAACACGATAAGGATCAGGAGCAAATGCACTAGAATGACTATAAGAACCTATGTACGCCCCTGTCAAACACGGCTCACCCTTATTAAAAAAAACATACGACTTTTCTATATTAACCTTACCGGATCTTATAGATTTAACTTCCGCACCTTCCAGAATTATACCAGATTCATATTTTTCTTCTATATGGTAGTGATACTTGGCACTTTTATTAATAGCTGCAACCTTTCTCATACTTAGACATTACTAATCTGAACATTTTATCATTATTAAGTCGGATAAATTCTTTAGATTTATTCGACAGCTGACAGAGAGGTTCTCTTACCTCTTCTTTACATATACCTAAAACGGACAAACAATATTTTATAGCAGCAGGATTATTCTCTAGAGTAACTAAATCAAACAAATCAGATAATGCCTCGTTTAATCTATCAGCCTCTTTGATAGCCCCTGTCTGAACAAGATTGTATAAATGTACAACAGCGCGTGGCACCATATTGGAAACAACGCTAACACAACCAGACGCACCTTTAAGTAAAGAATCTAATGTAAGTCTATCTTCTCCACATAAAAAGTTAATCTTATCAGATAATTCACAACCTAGTTTTTGGATAACAGAGGCAGGTTCATTGCCACATTTTATAGCAAGAATTTTAGCATTTTTTGAAAGTTGTGTCAGACACAAATCTGAAAAATCATATCCAACACGCTGCGGTACAGAGTAAAGCATGACAGGAATATCTACGTTATTGCTTATAGTATTAAAATATTCAATTATACCCTTTTCCGATAGTCGTAAATATGGAGGTGGGGCACACATAATACCATCTAAGCCCTTACATTGACTTAGTTGAGCCATAGCAACAGTATCCTTGATATGTAAAGATGTACAAGAAGCAACAATTTTTGCCTTACCTTTGGTAAAATTTACTACAAACTCTAACAAAGAATCGTATTCCTCTTTCGAAAGCAATAACCCCTCTCCGGTAGAACCTGCAATAACAACCCCATTGACTTTAGCTTCTATCTGAGAAACTAAAATTTTTTCCAAAGACAAATAATCTATAGCATCATTACAAAAGGGAGTTACTAAAGCAGTAAATACGCCTTTAAAAAAATTTTCCTGAACCATGAAAAAATTAAATCACATAGAAATTAAATCAACATAGATATGTAAATGTCATAGATCTTCTTTATGAGATCATGTTTTGCATTTAATTCGATATTAATCCCACTACTAGGCAAATAAATGCTAGAAATAGGCTTGATTGCAAGAGAAGTCCCAGTTAAAAATGCTGCTTCATAAGAACCTATTTCTTCTTCCTTTATGTTTAACTGTGTGGCTGATATCTTTTCATTTAGCGCTATCTCTAACACAGTTTGCCTCGTAATACCATTAAGACAGCAGTTAGCATTAGGGGTGAAAATAGCCCCATCTCGTATGAAGAAAATGTTGGAAGTACTTGCCTCGCTAACATATCCAAGACTATCTAGTAAAACAGCATCGTCAAATCCAGATAATACCGCCTCTCTAGCACTTAAAAAAGATACATTATACCCACCAGCACTTTTACATTGATACAATGTGAAGTTTGCATGAGGACGCTGCCAAGAACTTACAGTCAATTTGACTGAAGATTGTACCCCAGAAGGAGTATGCTCCTTAAGAACAATAGCACAACTACACATATCATCATTACTACTATTGACTTTCAAAGAATTGTCAGAACGCCACACAAACGGCCTTACATAGCAATTCTTTTCCATGTAACCATTTCTTTCTATTAAGGAATATGTGGCATCTTTTATCTGTTGCTTTGTAAATGGGATATTCATTAATAATGTAGAAGCTGAAGAAAATAATCTATCTGTATGATCATCTATCTTAAAAACCTTACCATTGTAAGAAATCTCTCCTTCAAAAACACCACTACCATAATGCAAGCTATGATGAAACATACAAGAAATATCAACCTCTTCCTGTCTCATAATTGAACCATTTAACCAAATAAATGGAAGTATCGCACTGCCCATGAATACCATCTTGTAATTGTAAAATTATTTAAGCAAATCAAAGCCGACCTACTTAATACTGTGAAAAAAGATGATATCATAAAATAATACTCTTAAATACAAGAGAAGTTTGCATAGCAGAAAAGCAAAATGTATAATGACCTTCTCTACACTGATTATTAAGTAGATTACTGATAACACACTTGGTTCTGTCAAAACAGTTATGTCCGAAGAAAAAAATCCCCTAAATCACTTAGGAATAATAATGGACGGAAACAGAAGATGGGCGAAAAAAAATGGTCTGTCGATAGAAAAAGGCTACTCTAAAGGAGCAATTGTAGCAGAAACGATATTAGAAGAGGCTTTTAAGAATGGAATTCGTAACGTGTCTATATATCTACTTTCTTCAGAAAATCTCCATAGGCCAACTTCACAAATAAATTTTCTGTTCTCTTTAGTACAGTCATACATTGAAAGAAAAATACAAAAGTCATTGAGGCAAGGGGTAAAAATAAAATTTATAGGAGATTTATGCACATTGCCAAACTCGCTACAAAAAAGTATACAAAAAGCAGAAGATGAAACTAAACTGAATACCAAATTTAATCTGTACGTAGCATTTAATTACGGAGGGCAACAAGAAATATTAAACTGCTTCAAAACAATGTTAAGTAATGCGCACTTAAATAAAGTAAGCTTTGAAACACTATCTTCGCAAATAAGTGTAGACTACTTTAACAAACACTTGTACGCTCCGGAAATGCCTAACCTAGATTTTGTCATCCGTACAGGAGGAGATATGAGAATTAGCAATTTTTTGCTGTGGAAAATTGCATATGCTGAGTTATTTTTTTCTGATATGTTATGGCCGGAATTTACATTGGAGCATTTTCACGCAGCAATGAAGCATTTCTTTTCAAGAGAAAGAACATTTGGAAGATATATAAGTAAAACAATAGCATGCAACAACTAATTTTAAGATCTGTTTCAGCTGCCGTTATCGTGGTAACTATTCTGTCTTTGATATTTTCAAAAATTTTGTATTGCCTATTATTAGCATTTATTTTTACGGGAATGATAACTGAATGGCAAAATATCACAAAAAAAAAGCTTCTTCATTTGGGTGTTGCTACATGCTTATTGCCTACAATTTCTCTTGGCATTTTAAGATTTTATTCACTTCCTTTGTCTATACTGTACTTTGTAACACTGTGGTCAGTAGATACTTCAGCAATGCTGGGAGGTATGTATTTTAAAGGACCAAAACTTGCAGTACGTATAACGCCCAAGAAAACATGGTCAGGTTTTTGCGTAGGAATTGTAACATGTTGCGTAATTTTACTTTACGTATTCAGTTATAATGTTCCTATAGTTAGGATGAATGTAAGAAATTGTGCTATAGCATTATCTATATTTGCCTCTTTTGCTGTGATAGCACAAATAGGAGATTTAGCTATGTCGGCATTTAAAAGAAAGTTTGGAGTAAAAGATAGTGGCGATTTTATACCAGGACATGGAGGATTCTTAGATAGATTTGATAGCTCTATTTTATCTGCACCGTTTGTTCTACTATGCTGCTACATAATTGGGTCTTTTGATTTTCAAACACTTTCTCAATACATAAAAACATGAAAAATACTACCAAGACAAAATTAGCAGTAATAATAACAATTGCTATGTCTTTTTTTCTTATATTTTTTCATCTTATGTATTGTAAAAGAGGATTAGTATCTTATGTGCAATTACACAAAGAAATAGATAAAAATTCTGAGTATTTAGAAATGCTGAAAATGAAACGCATATCTCTAGAGAATAAAATTGAGCTACTGCAAACATCATCCCTAGATTTAGATTTTTTGGAAGAACAAGCAAGGAAAATTCTTGACATGTCCAAAAATGATGAAGTCATTGTCATCCCTAGTAAAACTATCAATGGCAAAGTAAGTAAGAACTTGAAAAATGTACAATGAATTACATAAGACATAAAGGTCATTCAATCCTATTAGTAAAAAATGATATCCCAGAAGATTTGCAAATGACAGGGGATATAGCAATAGATACAGAGGCAATGGGTTTATCTTTTGCACGAGATAGACTATGTGTTGTGCAACTCTGCGATGAAAATAGGCAGATATGCCTCATACAATTTGACAAAGATCAAAACTATGAAGCACCAAATTTAAAGAAACTTTTATGCGATACCAACAGAACGATGATATTCCACTTCGCAAGATTTGATTTAGCAATTATACAGCACTATCTTGGAATAAATATTAAACAAGTTTTCTGCACTAAAATAGCATCTAGAATGGCAAGAACGTACACGGAATCTCATTCACTAAGAGAATTATGTAGAGAATTACTGGGAATACAAATTTCAAAACAGCAACAGACATCTGATTGGGGTAAAGATAATCTTTCAAAAGAACAAATAGCCTATGCTGCAAATGATGTTCTCTATTTGCATGAAATTCGAAAGATATTATCTGAAATGCTGATAAGAGAAAATAGAACTGACCTTACGCACGATATCTTTCAATCTCTAAAATGGAGAATAAAGTTAGATTTGATGGGGTGGCATAATAACGACATCTTTGCTTACTCAGAAAAAAATAAACAAATCTAATCAGAAGAAATTGAGAGAAGAGATTGCTTTTTATCAGACAATGATAAAATATTCGTTAAATAATTAAAGTGCGCTGTATAAACAGCAAATAAGTCTATATCATCCTCTTCAAATGCACGCGCCATGCAACTTAACACATTGATTTTCTCTTCCTTTTTCTCTTTTATAAAAATTTTCAACGAATCTATGTCGTGTATTTTTTCCATTTCCAGATTATCATTTAGCATGTCTTCCAACAAATTACACATACGGCTAGAGCTATAATGTGCCATATCTACACCTTTTAATTGTAATATATGCCGTGCTCTTGAAAATATATCCTTAAGATTACGATACGCAGTATTGACACTTAAGGACATGCTAAGAAAAGCTCTTCTCTCTTGCGCAGTAGTAGCCTTATCTGGATGAAATTGTTCTTGCAGTTTCATGTAACGCTCTTCCAATTCATCATCATCAATACCAAACCTTATAGAAAAACCAAGCACTTCAAAGTAATTCATATCTTTCATACTTAAACACCCTACCAAACGTCCATCAAACACACACCATTTGACCGATTTTTAAACTGAAAATGACCTCCCACACCCACACTTTATCTTTTCTTTTGGATTCATAAAAATAAAGCTAGAGCTAAATTTATGCTGCACATAGTCCATAACAGCACCTAAAAGAAAAAAAATAGCCTTCTTATCAATAAAAACACTCACATCACCTGCCAAAACAACCTCATCAAAATCACTTTTAGAATAAGCATAATCAACAGAATAAGAAAAACCTGAACATCCACCACGCTGTACTCCAACCCTTACTCCACAAGCCATATCATCTTGCAATAATAATTCTTTTATTCGATTAACAGCCCTTTCACTTACGTGCAATATTGGCCCTTTACTTATCACTTCCTTCATTTTTCTGTTTTGACATATAGTCGTCAACAGCAGCTTTAATGGCTTCCTCAGCTAATAAAGAACAGTGTAATTTCACAGGCGGAAGAGAAAGATCTTGAGCTATTTGAGTATTTTTTATCGCATTTGCATCATCTACAGTAGCGCCAATCAACCATTCTGTTACCAAAGAACTAGCAGCTATTGCTGATCCACAACCAAAAGTTTTAAATTTAGCATCAACGATGATACCTTCTTTCACCTTTATCTGTAACTGTAAAACATCACCACACACGGGAGCTCCAACTAATCCTGTACCAACATCTTTGAGACTTTTATCCAAAGAACCAACATTTTTCGGATTATCGTAGTGCTCCAAAATATTCTTGCTATATGCCATAATGCTACACGGAAACGAGTTAATATGGGAGATTATATCACCACATATACACATTAGCAAAAAATACAGCGCACTAATTAATGAGAAGACCACTGAACTGTGTTCAAATCCACACCTTCTTTCACCATCTCCCATAAAGGACTCATCTGTCTAAGTCTCTCCACTTCTGGAATAAGTTTTTTCGCTACGTATTCCACCTCTTCCAAAGATGTGTATCTACCAAATCCAAAACGTATAGATGTGTGAGCTAAATCTTCTCTCACGCCCATAGCTCGTAATACATAAGAAGACTCCAAAGAACCTGAAGTACATGCAGAACCAGAAGAGACAGCCACACAATTTCTCATAGCAAGTATAAGCGACTCACCTTCAACGTATGCAAAACTCACATTAGCATTTCCGTAATATCTCGAATGCAAGTCACCATTGATTACAACCTCAGGAATGTTAGATGTTACAATGTCGGTGAATGTCTTGTATAGCAGTTTTACGTGCTCTGAATCTTGGTACATATTAGCAAGAGCAATCCTTGCAGCTTCACCAAAACCTACAACAAGCGCAGGAGACAACGTTCCTGATCGCATCCCATACTCCTGACCACCACCATGAATCACTGGAACAATCCTTACTCTAGGAGCCCTTCTTCTAACATACAAAGCTCCTATACCTTTTGGTCCATAAATTTTATGAGAAGAAATGCTAGCCAAATCTAAGTTCAATTTTTCGACATCAATAGGTATTTTTCCAAAAGCTTGAGCAATATCAGAATGAAAAAATGTACCTTTACGTCTACAAATTTTCCCTATTTCCTCTAGCGGTTGGATTACTCCTGTTTCGTTATTAATAGCCATAACAGAAACGATTACTGTATCTTGCCTGATAGAAGATTCCAAAACATTTAAATCAACTAGACCGTTTGTTTGAACTGGGACATAACTAACCTCCCATCCTTCATGTTCTAAAAATCTGCAAGTTTCCATAACGCACTTGTGCTCCGTTTGCAAAACAACTATATGGTTCTTTTTCCCACGATAAAAATAAGCAACACCTTTTATTGCCATGTTATTTGCCTCCGTTGCGCCCGAAGTAAAAACTATTTCTTTTGACCTTGCTCCTATAACATCTGCCACTGCTGTTCTTGCAGGTTCTATCACATTTTCTGCTGCATGACCAAAAACATGTGTCTTAGAATGAGGATTACCAAATTTACCAACAAAAAAAGGCATCATAACATCCAGTACTCCTGGAGCTAAAGGAGTAGTAGACTGATAATCCATATATATAGGCAACCTATTAGCCCTTGTTAGACGATCTTCCAACTCTTCAAGAATCACGAAATAAACCTAAAATAGGTGACTTCAACCACGCTGATTGTATACGACTTCCCAGGCTTTTACAAACTCAACAATATGCTCTTCTGTGGTATCGTATCCAAGACTCACTCTAATCGAACTACGGATTTCATCCTCGCTCAATTGCATAGCCTTCAATACATGTGAATATGTCATACTGCCAGAAGAACAAGCAGAACCCATGCTTACCGCAAAACCAAGCATATCAAATCTCATAACTTGAATTTTAGCGTCCACATATGGCATCATAATGCAAGAAGTATTAGGTAATCTTTCCATATCTTGACACCAAAATTTTACATTTTCACACACCTGAGAAATCAAATTTTCCATAATATCTCTCAATTTACTTACATGCTGCATGTAATTGCGTACATTATTCACAGCTTTACTCAAGGCCTGAGAAAAAATTGCAGCATGTAAAACGCTTTCTGTACCGGATCTAATACCAAATTCTTGTCCACCACCCTTTGTATAAGTTTTTATAGAAAAATTCTTTCGAAAAATTAGTGCACCAATGCCTGCCATGCCGCCTATTTTATGAGAAGAAATAGACATGCTATCACAATCTAAATCTGAAAATTGTACATTCAGCTTGCCTACACATTGAACACAATCAACATGCACAAGTGCATCATGCGACTTTGCAACGCTTACAATATCTCTTATTGGTTGCACAACACCGGTTTCACTATTTGCTAACGAAACACACACTAGAGGTTTATCACCCCTTCCTTTTAGCAGTATTTTTAACAAATCGAGATCAACGATACCTTTACATGTCACAGGTATAATACGACTTGTATCTTCAATACATCGCAATGTAGAAGCATGATCTGTAGCAAGAGCGTAAGCGTTACTACAACTATTTACAGCAATATTATTTGCTTCCGTCCCAGAACTTGTAAAAACTAAAGAATATTCTCGTATATTCAAACCCAATGTTTGTAATATTTCCCTTCTAGCATTTTCCAACACCCCTTTGGCAAACCTTCCAAAATAATGAATAGATGAGGGATTTAAAGGAAATAGCATGATTTCCTTCATGCTATCATACCAATCAATGCATGGAGAAGTAGAATTGTAATCCAAATATATAACTTTTTTCTTCATAAACTTGTACTAATTTACTCAGATTGCGCTATTTGCCCACTAAATCACAAAGCATTAATTTGATAATAGACAAGATGATAACAATGCTACGCCTTAATATAAAGGTAAAAAGCGAAGCAATTTGAGTTGAGGGTGAGTAAATATTCTGTTAGAATTCTACGCGTCAATTTGGTAAATGTCAGCCAATTTGTAAGTATTATCTGTTTGTCAATTCAAGTGCTTGTATAAGATGTCTGAACTTTTTTTTTATGGGCCTGTAGGAAGAATAGAAGGTAGGCTATACAAGGCTTCCTCAAATACAGAAAAAGTTGCTCTTGTTTTACATTCTCACCCCTTATTTGGAGGATCACTCAACGATCCGGTAGTGCAAACCATGAAAGATGCTTTATTAGAGAATGATTACTCTGTGCTTGCTATCAACTCTAGAGGAGTAGGAAAATCACAAGGTCAATTTGAAGATGGAGTAGGAGAATTAACAGATGCCGCAGCGGCTCTGGATTGGCTAGAAAACCATCATCCTTCTGCTAGTAATATTTGTGTATGCGGTTTTTCATTTGGAAGCTTTATAGCTATGCAATTGACAATGAGAAGACCAGAAGTATCGCATTTTATCTCTATCTCTCCACCAATCACTAAATATGATTTCTCTTTCTTTCCTAGATTTCCAATAACTGGATTGGTTGTACAAGGTACAATGGATAGTGTAACAGAAGAAGAAGAAGTTCGAAAATTCTTCGATCCAATCGTATCAAACGAAGACTCAAATGTGCAATATGTAACAGTTGAAAATGGAGATCATTTTATGCGAGGTAAGCTACCTGAGTTAAAAAATCTGATATTTGAACATTTAAAAAATTTACAAATACACACTTCAATTGTTAGAGATAAAAATTCTTCGGACAAGCATTTACACAAAATACTTAAATCTTAAATGATTATAGACATCTGATAAATAATTATTAAATCTGCGTATGCCAAATATAGACGATAAAGAAGAAAAATCAGAACAAAATAAGAAAAAATTTGACACAAAAGAAAAATCCGATCCAAAAGAGAATTTAGTAGGAAAGAGACATCATGAACCAGATCTTGACAAAAAATTAAGCGAAGAAGAATTAAAATCAGCCTTAGTAAATACGCAAGAACGCTTGTTAGCGGCTCTAGCTGAAAATCAAAATATGCGTCGTAGACACGAAGCACAAGTAGCTGAAATAAAAATGTATGCTACCACAGAAATATTTAAATCTCTTTTACCTATTATGGACGGCCTAAGTAATGCTTTGAATAATACAGAAGAAAATGTGCATTTGATGAAAGAAATTGTACAAGGAGTACAAATGACAAAAGATGAATTGTCTAAGATTTTTTCTAGATTTGGTGTCGAAGTTATAGATCCAAAACCTGGAGACGCGTTTGATTGCGAATTACACAACGCTATATCTAAAGTAAAAAATGAAAATTATCCCAAAAATTCAATAGCATCGCTTATGCAGGTAGGTTACAAATTCAAAGATAGATTATTGAGGGCTGCGTTAGTATCTGTCGTTGAATAGCAATGCGACGAGTATTTTTTGTAATTATTTACGCTTTAACAGTCAATTTTTCAGCATCGGCATCAGAATCATCGACGATAATACTCGACATGGTGCATGTTACAGCAACAGGAAACAATGAACACGAAGCCAAAATAGCTGCTCTACATTACGGAAGACAAAACGCCCTGAAATTAGCACTAAAAACAAAAGAGATTGTTTTATCAGAAAAACAGGTATCACAAGTACCATACCACAAATTACGTGATTGTATTAATATTAAAGAAATAAACAACGAATCATTGTCATCAGTTAGTTATTGTGCAGATGTAACGTTTTCCTGCTTCATGCCTAAGATACTAAATTTAGTATCTTGTTATTTTCCTCAATATAAACATCTTGCACAAACTTATGAGGTACTAATACCATTAGTGAAAAGAAATACTCGCTTATACTCTTCTAATACAAATTGGCACAGTGCCTGGCAACGCAGTAAAAAGGATTTAAAAATTTTAGGTGTCAGTGTAGTACAAGTACCTCTTAGACATACAAAGGCACGCTATGAAGATCTAAGAAAATTATTTCCTACAATGATAAAGGATACAATAACTCTTGCAACAGAAGAGTTATTTTTTATATCAGAGGGTATTTTCAAAGTTGAAGTTCAATATACAGTTCTATCACAAAATACAAAAAAAGAATTTACCAAAACGTACAATGCTGCGTCTGAATATCTAGCATTACAACAAGCTGTAACAGAATTCATAGATGCTTTACGTACTAGAAAACCTTCCAATGTGACTGTTCGATATAAAAATAAAGCTAAAATTATAACTTGCTCTTTCGATAATAAAGAATTTTCGGAACAATTAGCACTGCAATACTCTAAGATATATGGCACAATAGTAAAAATGCAAAATATTAAAGGCACAAGACTTATCACAGTGAAAACGTTGTTAAATGAGAACGAATTAGCAGAGGAAATGTTTATAAGAAAACTTAGTTATTACAAAGAGAAAGATATGTATAGTATAGTACGAAGATGTAACTAAGAGATATATAATACTAAATACTAGGAAAGATGACTGAGAGGCTTAAAGTGCACGCTTGGAAAGCGTGTGTACGGTTTTCCCGTACCGCGGGTTCGAATCCCGCTCTTTCCGCCAATTTTATTAGCAACATATTATCTACCCCTTCTCTTCATTGCTTCTTCACGAATTTTGACTAAGCGTAAAAATTCTTCAAAAGCATAAACAAGAGAATCTACAAAGCCACAAAATCCAAAAATAAAATACCTTCTTACCATATACATAATAAATAGCTTATAAAACATACCAATTATTATTCTACAAATAGAAGGATAACCATCACCATTACGCCAATACGTACCATGGGCATTAATTCCAGAACTAAGATTTGCCTGTTCTACAAGAGCGCCTAAGCTAATACTAGAACGAGAAGTAACAATTCCTTCACATGGATATACAGAGTGTTCTACATCATAGCACTTGTCTGAAACAAAGATAGTCTTGCCATCTTTAACTTCAACACTACTCTTACCTTTGGTAAACAACCGATTATACAGCCTAATAGAGCAAAATGAATATGCTAAACGTCTTATTAAAAAATCCGACCTTCCCATAGTCATGATTTTAAAACTATAGGCCTGATACATATCCTGTATATTACCGTTAAAGATATATCCTACTTCATTTTGTAAATCTAAACTTATCTCTTCATTTGCACGCAAAAGCAAAATCCAATCATTTTTACAGTGACATTCTATTAAACTTCTATCTTCTAACTTAAAGACATCCAGTGCTACAACCTTAACTCCCATAGCATTTGCAAGTGCAACAGTATTATCAGTACTACAAAAATCGAACACGTAAATCTCATCTACAATAGACGGAAGACATCTGATTGCTCTTCGAATAGACCATTCGTGATTTCTAGAAAAAATACATGCGGAAATAAGACCCATACCTGTAATTACCTTAACGTACAGCTAGCTAAATTTATGTAAAAGATGTGAAAATATAAACACTAAAGAGTCCGATACCTCCTGCCAAATTTTGAACCTACCAGATGATCCAAAATGTCCAGCGTCCATATTGCATTTGAGCATAATGATATTATCGGAAGTGTTATACTGTCTTAGTTTTGCCACCCATTTGGCAGCTTCCCAATACCCAACTCTTAAATCCTGCATAGAAGTAATTGCAAAAATGCTAGGGTAGCTTTGTTGAACAACATTTTGAACAGGACAATACGATTTAATATAGTGAAAATATTTTTCCTCTTGTGGATTACCCCATTCTTCATACTCTATCTGCGTCAAAGGCAAAGAGGGATCCAGCATAGTATTTAAAACATCAACAAAAGGAACATTTGCAACAGCGCATTTATACAAATCTGGCCTCATATTTACGACAGCACCTACTAACATGCCACCTGCACTACCACCTTCTATTGCTATACGCCCGATACTGGTATATCTACTCCGTATCATATATTCAGTACAATCTATAAAGTCATAAAAAGTATTGTGCTTCTGCAAAAATCGTCCCTCATTATGCCAATCGTACCCTAATTCCCCCCCTCCTCTCACATGAGCTATAGCATACACAAAGCCACGATCTACAATAGAGATCGCTGTATTACTAAAAGAAGGATCACGAGCGATACCGTAAGAACCATATGCGGTCAAATATAAAGGATATGATCCATCTTTTTCAAAGCCTTTTTTAAAAAATATTGTCATAGGCACAAGCGTGCCATCTCTAACCTTAACCTCTACCCTTTCTATAACATAATTATTAGAGTCAAAACCAGAAGGAGGATTTAACACCTGTAATAGTGTCAATTGATTTTTAGAGAAATCATAAGAAAATGTCGTAGCAGGAGTTGATAAAGAGTTATATGAGACCCTTATATCGTTCAAGAAATAATTAACTGAATAAGCAGAAGCATAATAAGCAGGATCCGGAAAGTTTATAGTGTTAACGGCACCTGAATCACAAGCAACAACCCTAATTAAAGGAACGCCTTTATCCAGGTATTTTAATACAATGAAGCTTTCCGTAACATCAAATTCATCCATATATAAAGACGTATCTTCGATGTAATTGGTCCACATGTCTACATTACACACATCTTCAACAGACACCTGCGCAAGTCGAAAATTTCTATCCTGATCATTGGTACGTATATAAAATTTACCTTTTCTATGATCTACATAGTATTCTACATCCCGCTCCCTTTGTCTTATAAGAACAGGAGCAGTAGTTACATCATCTGATGGAATGAAGTACCATTCATTGCTATTTGCCCCAGAGACAACAAAAAAAATATATTTACGGTCTGATGAATGGGTAACATATACGAAAAATCTGCCATCCAGTTCAGTAAGAAGCAGGTAATCATCCTCATTTTTGAACAAAAAATGATAGTAAATCTTATCACTTTTTGACTGTTCATTTAATTTATCATAACAAAACCCCTTGCTATCAGCACTCCAAACAATATTGCCAGCACTATCATTTATAGTGCAAGATACATGCTCTTGCGTATCTAAGTCTATAACTTCTATAGAATAATGTTCATCTCCTTTGTAATCTACAGAATATGCAAGGTACTTGTGATCAGGAGATACAGTAATGCAACCTACTGAAATAAAGTTATGGTTTTCAGACAACACATTTACGTCCAATAGAACTTCCTCCTTTGTAGGCGAATCAATATGAGAACGCAAAAAAATTTGATAATCTTGCCCTTGTTCATATCTAGTGAAATAATAGTAATTATCCTTTCGTACAGGTGGGGTAGTATACTCCTGCACAATCCTACCTTTAAGCTCAGAAAAGATTGAATTACGCTGCTTTTGCCATTGCGTCAAATACGCTTCACTGTATTCGTTTTCACGATTCAGATGTTCTATTATATCCGGTTCAGTAACAATATTATTGGGCCACGCTTTATCACGCATCCAGCAATATTCATCAAGAATTTCATAACCAAAACATTCTGTTCTTGTTAATTTTTTCATCACAATGGGAAAGTTTTGACTCATAAACACCTATTTAATGCAATAAAATGGCAAATAAACACGTAGTACATTCTACAATAATCATCATTAAAAAACAGTTTAAACAACATAACTATTCAACATATTAATTCAAAAAGAATCACGAAAACGTTAAAAATGTATCAACTATAAGTAATATATTTTATGATTTTTAATTTTTAAGTTGCATAATTTTATTATACACCTTAGAGTGCTATGTAGATGATATAAAAAACTTAAAGTTAAATAATATGTCTGATGTAAAAACAAACATTATAATCATAATGATGCTTATATCTCTATGTGCAATGCTATTTGTTACTCTGTTATACAGAAAAAAATATGTATCTCAAAACATTAGAGTCTTACACCTAATCTTATCCAACTCTTTTGTTACAACTTTATTATCCAAAATCTCTACTTTACATGACACAGATGCTCTACCAACAATTCTCAATAACATAAAAGAATTCTTTCAATTCAAAACTATCTCTCTATACCAGATAAACAATGGACACCTAACGCGAATTATAGAAGACGTAAAAAATTCTCACATAAAACACTATTTAGAAAAAAACTTTGAAGTTATAGAAAAATCTACAATTAATGACACTTACTACAGCTCAATCATAGATGAACAAGCAACAAAGGTTTACATAGTACCTATAACACATAAAGAAAAGAAATTAATCTTGTGTATGTCAGAAACCAAAAACCAAGAATTACTAAGAACAGATTGGGAAATTATCACAAAAACTATAAAACAAATAATAAGGATCTATATAGAAATGCAATCACACGCTTCATCTACAATAGTAACAACGAATCAATCTTCAACTTAAATCAACAAGAGAATGAGCCCAAGAAGAACTATTACCAGCCCCCATAAACACTATAGAAGATCGAGAAACAGAATGAGGTATTTCCGCAAAGTTCATATCTAGTTCTTTTTTTAGCTGTGCAACAGATTGAACATATTTGCAATTATCAAGCTTATCTACCAAATGCATAGAAGTAATATCTTCATCAACTTCTTCCCATGCATCAAACACAGAAGTAACGTACACAGCAGACACACCAGATAGCACGTCAACAAAGTCATTTAACAAGGCCTTTAACCTTGTCTTTCTATGTGGTTCTATCACAACTATCACTCTATCTACGTCCAAACCAGACTTTATTGCACGCAAAACAGCGGCAATTTCTGTAGGATGATGAGCATAGTCATCTATGACTAACGATCCTTGATAATTACCTACTATATTACATCTTCTAGCAACACCTGCGTATTTCTGAAACACATTTTTGTCAAAAGGTATTCTCAAACCTAAAAAGACAGAAAGAACAGCTAAGCAGTTAAGAACATTGAAATCTCCAAAAGCATTAAAAGAAATATCCTTAATTACGTAACAACCAGAATCACTTGTAACTTCAAGATTATGCATATTACGCGACTGTGAATGTGATTTAACATAACTTCTCGCAAATTCCTCAGGACTAAAATTTACATATTTACTCCCCTGTGATATAGCAACGTCAAAAGTAGTAGATCCATCGTTATACCTTATGTTAATAGCTTTAACATCTAAGTCGGAAGACTTAATACCATAACTAATTACCATATTATTATTTTCCAGAGACATATTAATTAAACTTCTAGTGCACATATCATCTCCACATGCAACTACAAACCCATATTTTGGTATATTAGACATAAACTGAAAAAAAGCCTTCTGTATATTGTAAAAACTTCCGTCATAATTACTAAGATGATCTTTATCAATATTTGTTATAATAGCGATATCAGGCTTTAGTTTTAAAAAAGAACCATCAGATTCATCACCCTCTACCACACATACATTATCTTTTCCAATATATGCATTTGTGTTCCCTGACATCATTACCCCACCGTTTATTACAGTAGGAGATATACCACTATATTCTAAAGCTTGAGCAAGAATAGTAGTAGTAATTGTCTTACCGTGAGATCCAGACACTGCAAAACAAAAATTCAACCTAGCAATGAGAGATAAAATCTCTGACCTATGCAAAACTGGAATATCCATCTTTCTTGCATATACAATCTCTGGATTATCTTTAGATATAGCAGAAGAAAAAACAACGCATGAAGCGTGCTCTACATTACTTGCATCATGTTGTGAAAATACCCTTACTCCTAAAGCCTTTAACTGCTGCACAAATTTACCATTACCAATATCAGAACCAGTAACAGTAACATTTGACTCCACTAATACCTTAGCTATGCCACTCATTCCTGCTCCACCTATACCAACAAAATGTACAGAAGAAGAAAAAATAGTAAAAAATCTTTTATCAACGCAAAATGTCATAAGATCACCTAAAATGTATACTTGATAAAAATGTCTAAAACATCACAATGACAACAGAAGATACAACCAATTCTTCATCATCTGATATAGAGAGGCTGATACTATGTCGAGTATAACGACCAACTTTCAACGCAGGCCATTTGCAATCTGGCACAACAACAAAAGGAGCGCCAAATTCATCATGCCGAACAATTATATCATGAAATGATAATATCTTACCAATACCGAAACCAAAAGCCTTAGCTACAGATTCTTTAGCAGAAAATCGCTTAGCTAGGTATCTTGGCTTATTATTGACCACATGAAACAAATTGATTTCTTCTTCATGTAGTATCTTTTGAACGAAACGCTCCCCGAACCTCTCAAATACTCCCTTTATTCTAGACACATTAACGACGTCCACTCCATTCTTCACTATCATTGTACAATCTTTTAACGGAACAAATGCAACTTTGACTATTTAATTTTGAAATAATATTCCTGATTTGAGTAACATTACTAACTTTTATAGAAACAATAACTTCCAAGCTATCTATCTTACCCAAACACGATCTTATATTTTGTACAACAGCACAACATTTACAAAGAATTCGCTCAATAATAGCAAAACTGTCAACATTTTTAAGAGTTAATACTTTTAAGAAAGCCAGATAATTCGATTTTCTTTTTATATTTGCCCACTGTAAAAACACTATATTACAATCGTAAGCCATGTTAGATAAAGTACTACAATTGCTACGATGAATAGTTACACGACCTAAATCATCTTCTTCTCCTAAAATGACATCACCTGGAACTGGGTGACAACACGTAGCAGAGATAACAGCAGAATTTTTAGATTTACCTTTAAGTAAAGTTTTTAAAAACGGTATGTGAGAAAGCAATATTTTTAACTTATTATACAGACCATTATGGTAAATAAATGCCTTATTATTTTTATCAATATATGACATCAATAACCTAGGACTAATTTGCCCTTTACCAACTAAAAAGAGAAACTCTTCTTTATCATTTGCACCATAACTCTGCATAATTTTACTTATAACGCCTTCGTAATCATCTGCCCTTATAATCTCAAACACACGATGCATAACACGATTGCCTTCTTCTATATAATGCTTTTTTTCTTTTTTTAAAAAATAATCTTTTATATATTCTCTCACTCCATAATCGTTGACATAAAACTGAGAAATAAAATCTATTGTATGATTTTTTTCACTATACACTTCAACTAAATCACCATCAGATATTACTTTCATCACAGATGCTGACTTACCGTTAATCTTACCTCCATAACAATGCATACCAATGTCATAAGATAACAAAAATGCCACGTCTAAAAGAGTAGAACCATGGTTAACCATAAGTGTTGTGCCATCAGAAAGAAAACATTTCACTTTATAAAACGAGTGGCTAACATACAAAATATCGCCAAAAGCATTTCTCTCAGATATGTTTAAAATATTAGATTTTGAAGATTTATATATCCAGTGTGCTGCTAAACCATATTCAGCAAAAATATGCATCTGTTGAGTACGAATTTGAACCTCAACTCTTCTTCCAGAAGATTCTATTACCACAGTCTGAAGTGATCTATAACCATTATATTTAGGAGCGCTAATATAATCTTTAAAATATTTGTAATCAGATATGTATTCTTTGTGCACTATACCTAGCACTTTATAACAAGCGTCTATGGAATTTACTATCACTCTAAATGCTATCACATCACATAATTCGTCTATTGACTGATGCTTAGCTAATATTTTTTGCCAAATTGAATACGGAGTTTTTTTTCTGTATTCTAATTTATAAGGAATTTTAGCATTAGATATAGCATTACTTAATCTATCAGATACAGACTTACCAATAGCATCGTACATATCTCCATAATGAGACAAAAAACTAGATATTGAATCCCGAGCATCAGGATATAGAATGCCAAAAGATTTATCTTCTATTGAATCTTTTATACAAAACATACCAACTCTAGATGCAACAGGAGCATATATACGAAGACCATCTAATGCCAAAGCAATCTTTTCATTTTCCCCCAACTTATCTTCCATATCCATCTTGCATACATAAGTTGCTATACCGATAAAAACAGCCTTATCAATTATCCCTTCTAAAACAAAATCACCAGAATATACAATCTCAGATAAAAGCTTTTTATGATCATCTGGAGCGATAATACGAGACATACAAGTCAAGTATTCTTTTTTCAACAAACCGCTTACATCACGATTTGCTAGTACCTTTTCCTTAATTGGATAATAAAGTATAGATAATAAAACAAGATCAAGGTCAAAACCCTTTTTTGCGGCAAACACACCAACATAAAGACTACGCAAATAAGCCTCATAACGCTCTTGCGAAAAACATTTGCTACGAATTAGATCAAACGCAAAATTCAAACAAGAAAGATCTACATTTTTCCTGTCTTGTACTAGATGTACAACTTTTTGCTCCAGAGATGAGATGCCATTAAGCGTACCCCCATATTGATACGAGAGTGACATACAAAATCTTACGTATCATCAGATGATATAGAAAACCCTTCAAGATCACTACTTACATAAAAAGCAGAATTATCATCATTAGAGTCATCATTAAATAATGTATCTTTGCAATACTCATGTAACACAGTCCTATCATCTCGCGCTTTATCAATGTTATCACTCACCTGTCTCATCTTTGCCTTAATTTGCGCAACATTCACTAAACCCTTGCCAATCTCTTTAAGGGCAACTACATGACTTTTACTTACTAAAGCGTTAGAAACTAGACCAATTGAACCGGTGGGCGAACTGACAACATCGTCCAGTTCCGTCTCTTCACCAGATTCTAACTCTCTAGCTCGGTACACCGCTACAAGAACTAAATCAAATTTGTTGTCTATCTCTTTATTTTTTAAACAATCTTCAACAGTTACCCTGGCCATAAATTTTGTACCTGAAATATAAATCGATTAAACAGCCTATCAACAGCAAACTCACGGGCATTTACATATCCAAAAAAAAATGCCAAAATCCCTCCTAACACCTACTAATGTGATGTTAGAACAGTCCCAGGTATTCTATCCCTTATACAATCTCTAGTCAAATTACGAATAAGTGAATAACACAGATAAAGACACATCCCCAATTATCATAACAGATTGCTACGGTTTCATTTTTAGAGCTTATTATTCTCATCCAAAACTTTCTAATCCCTTAGGTGAAGAAGTGGGAGCAATATACGGATTTATGTCAATGCTGCTAAAATTGCTTATTAAGTTCCATCCCTCTAAAGTAATTTCTGTTTTCGACGGAGGAGGTAAAAACTTTAGGCATGAAATATACAGCGAGTATAAAATGCATAGACCAGAGGTGCCAGATGATCTTAAAAATCAATTGATAAATATAGACCAGGTACCTAAAGCGCTCAACATAACAACTTTCAAAAAAGAAGGATACGAAGCAGACGACATAATAGCATCTTTGGTAAAAAAATTTGGCACAAACAATTCGATAATAATAATGTCGTCTGACAAAGATTTAATGCAATTGGTAAATGATAATGTGTCAATGTTTAACCCTACAACAAATCAGCACATTTTTTCAAAAAATGTAGAAGAGAAATTTAAAGTTCCACCACACCAAATAAGAGATTACTTATCAATTGTGGGCGATGCAGCGGACAATATACCAGGAGTAAAGGGTATAGGTCCAAAAGGAGCAGTAAAATTATTGCAGCAATTCCATTCTCTTGCCAATATCTTCGACAATATCAACTCAATTCAAGGAAAAACAAAACAGTTATTACAAACAAGCCAAAATGAGGCCTGGATGTCACAAAAACTTACTACCTTAAAAGATGACATACAATTAGAACTAGAAGAAAAGGATATAACATGGACCATACCAGACAGACAGCAAGTAATGACTTTTGTAGATTTACATGATTTCAGATCTCTTGTACCAAGGATAAACTCTCTATATAACATGAGTTCTTTATATACCTTCGCAGAAAATGAAGTACAAAAAGAAATAAAAGAGTACAAAACAACTATAATACAAACCCCCAAGCAGTTAAAACAATACCTTGAAAAAAGCTTAGAAAACGGCTACTTGTCACTATATGTGAGTGATACTTCACCTCAAAGAATATTTTTTAGCACAGAAGAACAAACTTGCGCTGTGCTAAACATAGAAAGAAAAGTAATACCACAAGAAATGGAAGATGTGTTATTTAATTTCTTAAAAGATGACAGTATATTAAAAATTACATATGACTTAAAAAATCTCTTTACCCTTTATCCATCTTGGGTCAATAACGTTGCCGCTGCAGAAGATTTATTGCTCATGAGGTACGCTATAAATACAAAAAATACTTCAAATATCAGTGTAATAGAAGCAATAAGGCAAACTGTAAACATACAATTACAAGACAGCCATTCACACATGATTACTCTTTTTAAAGAAGCACATAAAATATTGGAACAACAATTATTGTCATTAAACACGTTATTTTTATATCATGAATTAGACTTACCAATGGTGAAAATATTGGGAGAAATGGAACAAAGTGGTATATTAATAGACGTTGCGAAATTACGTAAACTAAGTGAAGAGTTAAAAACAGAAATTCTAAAGCTAGAAAAGTGTATACACGACATATCAGGAGCAGACTTCAACATATCGTCTCCAAAGCAATTATCTCATGTATTGTTTGATGTATTAAAGCTACCAAGAGGTAAAACTTTATCTAAATCACACATAACAAGTACAAACGTCGACACACTCCAAGCACTTAGCAAAGATGGTTTTGTAATAGCGGATCTAATACTAAAACATAGACATTTAACAAAACTGAAAAACACCTATACAGATGCTATACCACAACAAGTAGATCAAAAAACAAGTAGGGTTCATACAACATTTTCCCAAACTATCACTAACACAGGAAGGCTAAACTCAATTAAACCCAATTTACAAAATATACCTATCAAAACGCAACTAGGAAAGAAGATAAGGGAAGCATTCATATCCAATAAAAATCAATACTTAGTCAAGGCAGATTATTCACAAATTGAGCTGAGAATATTAAGCCATATAGCAGATGTAAAAGCAATGAAGGAAGCGTTCAGTAGCAACGTAGATATACATACAAAAACAGCATGTCAAATTTTTAAAGTACAAAAGAATCAGGTGTCAGAAGAATTAAGGAGGAAAGGGAAAATAATAAATTTTAGTATAATATACGGTAGTACAAGCTTTGGATTAGCTAAACAACTGGAAGTTTCTACTACTGCGGCAAAACAATATATCGATCGTTATTTAACAGAGTATCCAGAAATTTCAACTTATTACGAACAGACTATAGCATTTGCAGAACGTAACAAATTTGTTACTTCGATGTTTAATAGAATATGCTCTGTAGAACAAATAAATAGCACTAATCATCATGTAAAAAATTTCGCCAAGAGAGCAGCTATTAACGCCCCTATTCAATCCACTGCTGCAGATATAATGAAACTTGCTACAATAGCTGTATCAAAGAAGCTCAAAAACTTAAATTGCAAACTTCTGCTACAAGTACACGATGAATTAATTTTTGAATGTGATGAAAGTACGCTAGAAGTGTGTGTACCAATTATGAAAAACGAGATGGAAAATATAGTGAAATTAAGTGTACCCATGGTAGTTAATATAAGCTATGGTAATAATTGGAAAGAACATCTGCAAATAATCTAAGAAATGAGCTAACTTGCGATTTTCCCCCTCTATCTAACCTCGAGAAACGGAGCTTATTGTCTTAAAAGACCAATTGAGATACAATCTTGGCACTTTTTGGACAGTAGAATTTATATTAATTTTTTGAATAATGTTTAACATATCAGTGATTAGCGTGCAATTGAAAAAACTCCGCGCATCTTGCCTAAAGATAATACTTGCATTGCTTACCATTACAATAGCATTTACATTATGTAGTTGCTCTAAAAAGAAAAGCGAAGAGATTGTATGCGGAGTAACAACAGACAACTATCCATACACGTATCAAAAAAATAAAGATGCAGAAATAGAAGGGTTAGAAATAGACCTAGTGAAAGAAATTGCTAAACGCATGAATAAGAAGTTAGTATTACGCCCACTGTCAGTACCATCAATATATGAAGAACTAAAGAAAAACAAATTAAGTTGCGCAGTTGCATGTTTGGCTACAACAGAAAAGGATATAAGAAATGTCGAATACTCCATACCATACAGAAATATTAAAATTGTAGTTGTAGCAAGAAAAACAAAAAAAATTAAAACTGTAGACGACTTGTTTAGTAAGATAATATCAGTGCAAGCCTCTTCCATAGGTGAAGAAGTAGCCAAAGCTGTAACATCAAGTATTTTTGGTGTCATTATTAAGCCAGTAAAAGACTGCTCTATGCTAAAAAAAGACTTAAAAAATGATTCTGTAGATGCGGTTATAATAGAATCAGAGCAAGCGAACAACATAATAACAGAGATGCCTGAGACAGAAATTGCATGTAGCCTAGAAAGTGAAACATCAGAATCGTGTAATATAGCTATAGCTTGTGCTAAAAATTCTCTCATAAAAAAAGAGTTTGACGCTGTCTTGACAAAGTTGATAGATGAAGGATTTGTCGCCTCATTACGGCAAAAATGGCTACAGAAAAGGAATTATAAAGAAGATTGATAGATAATAAAAAAACTCATAGCTGCCGTAGAGTTGAATTACAGCTATTTAGAGTATACACTCAAATGAATATTGTACCTGAAAGTTAAAAGTAACATTTTCCAGATGAAAATATTAGGCAAAAATCCTCTAATAGGAACGGTTAGCATTAGCGGAGCAAAAAATGCAGCCTTGCCAATAATAGTTGCAAGTATACTAACAGACGATTCCATTCATCTTTCTAACCTTCCGCATATCTCTGATGTATTTGCACTCATCTCCATGCTAGAACAAATGAATGCGAAAGTGAATATATGCAATTCAAAATACGTAGGCACTATACGCTGCAGCAATTTACAACATACTCCATTGTTCAATTCTGATAAATTACGTGGATCAATATGGTTAATAGCAGCTTTACTGGCCAAGTATAAAAAAGCAGAAATAGCAATACCCGGTGGATGTAATTTAAATAAAGGGGAAAGAAAAATCGAAATGCACCTATCGGTTTTAGCTGCAATGGGAGCAAAAATACACATAAATACAAGAACAATAAAAGCAATTGCACCAAGAAACGGACTCATTGGTACATACTTTAAATTCAGAATCCCCTCAGTGGGAGCAACCATAAGCGCAATATTAGCAGCGACATTAGCGCAAGGTACAACTCATTTAGTAAATTGTGCAATAGAACCAGAAATCTTAGATATGTGCAATATGCTCAAGAAGATGGGAGCAAAAATAACAATGACAAACGAAAGGGAATTCATCATAGAAGGGGTAAAGTCTCTTCATGGAACATCGCATAGAGTTATGGCGGATAGAATAGAGGCATGCACGTACGCTATAGCAGCTGCAATTACAAATGGTAATATAGTGTTGAAAAATATCGAGTATGATGTTATAAAAAATGTCTTTAATAAGATGGAAGAGGCCGGTGTTCAAGTAATAAACTCAGATGAAGGCATTTCTATATCACGAGCTACACAACAGTTTAACTCAATACACATAAAAACTGATCCTTATCCTGGCTTTCCAACCGACGCACAGCCACTGCTTGCTATATTAATGTGCGTTGCTACAGGCAAAAGTACCATAGTAGAAAATATATACGATAATCGATTCTTGTATACGCACGAATTACAGAAAATGGGAGCAAAGATTTCTGTAGACAGCAGTAACACATTTTGCACTATACAAGGCACAAAAAGCTTAAAAGGTGCAAATGTGAAAGCATATGATTTACGCAGCGGAGCAGCTATGATCCTAGCAGGGCTAATGGCGGAGGGAGAAACAATTATAAATGATTCTTTCCTGGTTAACAGAGGATACTACAACATTGTAGAAAAGTTGAGAAAGTGTGGAGCGCAAGTACACTATACAAACCAAGATACAGCAACAAACGTCACACAAGAAATTAAAAGGGATGTAAAAAACGAAAAATTAGCTTTTTCAACCTAGATACATTCTTTTATAGAGGATTTAAGCGTGAAAAGAAAATATTACTTGATCACAAAAACGAATTATCCTATCTCTAATCTTAGTCGCAACATTAACTGTTGTCTGCAGTTCTTTCAATGTTAATACCGCATCTAAATTCGACCCTTTATCAACAGTAACATCGCGAACGACACTCTCAAAATTAAAAACTTTCTTTTCTAAAGGAGCAATACAGCTACCTTTACTGCTGCGCTGAATATCATTGCTGTAAGACGTTGCAACCTTATTATCACAATTACTTTCCAAGCATTCTCTTATTTGTTTATAATCCTTCATGATTCTTTGAAATTCGCCAACAGCATTGTTATACACCTCTTTATCGACAACATTGCTAGGCAGCAATGCAAAAGGACTGATTTTAGAAATATTCACAGTCATTTTAAAATTCCAGTAATATTGTTTAGCATATCATACGATATCTTCATCACCTTAAGATTAGCGTTGTAGTATATCTGAGCTTCAGAGATATCAGCTTTCTCAATATTAGAATCAATATTAGGTAACACTACATAACCATCTGAATTAGCGGAAACATGCTCAGGATCATATACATACCTATACTTGCTTCTCTTTTTATCTAAAGTATACCGGGCAGTTAACATATTCATTTTACGCTTCTTACTATAAGTATTCTTAGCAACTACAACTTTCCTAACGTACAACTTTTTCTTATTAGTAGCCGGAATCGTAGAATTAGCCAAATTTTCTGAAGCTGCTCTAATTCTTTTAGACTGCAACACAGCCCCATTACTTGAGTGCCGAGCTGCCTTTTTCAACTCATCCGCCAAGGTACTATTAAAAAACAGAAAAAGAACCACAAAAGGTACAATTCTTTTAAGCATCATTACCTTTACACACAGAGTTCCTGATATCAAAAATGCCGTTTAATAATGATAGTAACAAAGCATGCTTGGTAGAATTGGAAGAAATAGCAGAATTCTGCTCAAGAAGATTAACATCGTTGCCATTAGGCTTTTGCTCAGAATTCATATTCGTAACAGAAGCAGAATTACCGATTTCGCTGCACACGGAAATATGACGATCATGTGTTTTCGTACAGACAGCGCCAAAAGCTTTGTTTGTTTTATCCAAAGCAAACGGTTGCAAAGTTTTAGCACGAAAACATGGGGTATTAATATTAGCAACATTACGAGATAAAATAGCATGCTGCTCTTCACAATGAGAAATAGCCTTAGTTAGAAACGATTGTAAAAAACTTGGTCCAAAAATCATACATCAACTTTCCTTGAATTTTTATCTTCTTTCACATCGCTAGTAGAAGACTTAAAATCCAACAAGGCGGATTTAGCAAGCTCTTCAGATTTCGCAATATTTACCAAAATCTCAACATCATCTAAATCACTATGCAATGATACAAAAACAGGATGAACGCCCAAATGCCTTATAGGCATAGATAAAACAACATCCCTTACATCAAGAACAAAAGTAAGACCACACTCTGATGCAGAAACGTACTCATTCACAGCATCAGTAATATTTCTCTTTGTAACAGAACCAAAAAGCCTTCCATCATCACCTGCATTTCGTATAAATGTAACATCTTTTCCAGATAACAAATCAAAAACCTTTACAGCAATCTTCTTTGCCTCAGCATTACGTGCAGCTACTTCTTCCTTTTTACTATTAATGCTTTCCAAATTCTCCTTTGTACCTCTCAATGCAATACCAGACAAAACCAAATACCTACCATATCCAGCCTTAACTGAAACAACATCTCCAGGATTCCCCAACTTTCTGACCGACGAAAGTAACACTACATCCATCTTCATAAAAATATCACTCTTCTCCTATTAAAATAGATCACATCTAAAACTGTAACAAAGATAAAAATCTAGCAATTTTCACAGCTCCTTTCAACTTCTTCTGGTTCTTTGCACACACACCAGTAATTCTTCTAGGCAGGATACGCCCTCCATCAGAAGTAAATTTGCTCAATAAATCAGGATTTTTGTAACTCACGTCTTCACGTGCTGCTAACAAAGGACAACCTCGTTTTTTTCTAAACAAGGCCCTTTTAACAATCTTCACCTCCTGATCGGAGCTATTAGAAGAAGAAGAATTTTCTGTACTAAACATAAAACTAACAACTTTACTTGTTCAAATTTTCAGCTAACTTCTTGAAGCAGCCCTACCACTAGTCGTTGCCCCAGATGTAGACTCCTGAGACAAAATAGCAGAAGGCTCACTAGACATATTACTAACTCGCAACACTATATACCTTAGCAAATCACTTGACTTAACCAACTTTCTTTTCAACTTTTGAATAGACTCTGAGTCAGCTTTCAAACCAAAAAATAAATAGTGACCACGTTTAAAGTCTTTTATAGGATACGCCAACTTACGAAAACCCCACACCTCTCTTTTTATAACTGCTTTTTCAACATTTAAAGAAGTGCTCAGAATATCCAAAGCTATCCTATCGGCATCTTCAGAACTCACAGAACCTTTCACAACAAGCACTAACTCATACAATCTGTCAGCCAAGTCAGTAAAGTTCGAACGATTTTCCTCAGGCATATTTTTCACAACACAACTTACTATTTATTATTTAGTTTTTATTTATAAACGAAATGACTCCAACACCAAAGAGCTACGCGACGATATTACCATCAACAGCAAAACACCGCAAGAGCAAAGCGGTACTTTAATTAAACAACACACAAAAGCCAATATCAATGTAATTTCTACACTCTCTAAATATATTCTTGCTTCTACAATCAACATTTTAACTTGCCAATTAACGCACCTCAGCGTAGCATCTACAACTAATAAATTAGATACATAATACTTGTTTATAGTTATTTATATGGATTCTTTTATGAGAATAATTACTACCTTATTCGTATTGCTTACTGCCAGTAATACATTAGCTGCTGCAAACGCAGAGGAAATAAAGATTATCAGAGTAGTAAACTCTTCTCCCATAACAACATACGACCTAGATTTAAGAAAAAAAATAATACGTTTTCTTTATAAAGAAATGTCATATAACCATTCTGCAGTAAATTTAGCGGGGGATATGTACAACGTCAGCTTAGAAGATTTTGCTTTGTCTGACATATCAGAAGATATTATTTTAAAAAAGTATCTAGAGAAGATACCAAAGAATATTCAAAAAATCGCAAAAACGCATACTCTAGAGGCAGAAGTCTTACTGCATCAAATAGTCGATATGAATAATCTATCCGAAGAAAAATTTAGTACGCTACTAAATGATAACTATTTACAAAAAAAAGACATACTAGAATACCTAACAAAAAAAATATCTAGAGCAAAGATGACAGAGTACGTTTTAGAAGGGATAACGGACGTGAAAGAACAAGAGGCAAGAAAAATTCTCTCATTTTCAAATAAAGATAATCCAATCCAAGTAAAATATATTGAGTTTGATGGAACAATAGGAGCAAAAAAACAGTTAGAAAACCTGAGAAACAATAAAAAATTTAAAAAAGTCGCAAATATTGCAAGTAAGAAGGCAATAACAAGTATATATCAAGATAAAATGATATCAGAAATGGAACCAGAAATAAAAAAAGCGATATATACGTTACCAGAACAGGAATATAGCAAAATATGGAAATCTCAGGGATATCAAAAAATGATTTTTTTACAGAAAAAAAGGATGCTTGAATTAGATCAAAAAGATATAGAAGATACAAAAACAGCAATTTCAAGTCTACAAAAGGTAATAGAAGGAAGGGTGCTGTATAATCTTTTATTAGAGCGGTCGCAAATTTACGAAATGAAAGAACCATCTTCAGGCAACAAAACATCACTCACAAAGTGAAAACAAAACACACCTACCTAAAAAAAAGTCTAGGGCAACATTTACTGTTAAGTTACGCTATGTGTGACAAGATAGCACTATCATCTCCTGAGGTGAAAAATTCTTGCATTCTAGAAATAGGCCCAGGAACGGGACATTTAACAAAATCTATTATAAAGCTAGGCCCCTCAAAATTAATAGCTATAGAAAAAGATACACGCATGAAACAGTATCTTACCCCTCTACAAAGCCGTTGCAAAGTATTAGAAGTAATTTATGAAGACATACTTGCGTCAAAATTTTTGCTATCGATATCAGAACCGACAAATATTATTGCCAACATACCTTATAACATTTCCTCTCCGATACTCCTTTTCATAGTACGCAATGCAAAAAAAATCCGTTCCGCGACTATTACTTTACAAAAAGAAGTAGCAGAACGAGTATGTGCTAGCCATAACACGAAAAAATATGGAAGGCTAAGCGTATTATGCCAGTCCATTTTTCATTGCTCTAAATTAATGGATATTCCAAGGCAATTCTTTTATCCAACGCCTTCGGTAGATTCATGTACCATCTTGCTCACACAAAAAGAATATCCCATTCCTACATCGCATCTAACGGCACTAGAAAACATAACTAAAAGTGCCTTTACACAACGTAGAAAAATGATTAAAACCTCCCTTTCCAGAGTCTGGAACAACACTAGTTGTATTTTTAATGCTTTATCCATAAACGGTAACATACGAGCAGAAAACATATCAGTAGACCTGTATGTACAATTAGCAAAACATTGGATAGAATGCGGATGTAAGGAGCTTTTATACAGTGATGCATGACTAATAAATACGATGACAATAATGTTTTCGCAAAAATATTAAGAGGAGACCTACCATCTGATAAAATATATGAAGATGATTTTATTTTGGCATTTAAAGATATACAACCAGTAGCAGAGGTACACTTACTTGCCATACCAAAAAAACCATACATTGACATGCAAGATTTTATACATAGATCTTCAAATGAAGAATTGAGATATTTTTTTAGTACTATAGAGAAAATAGCAACAATATCAAAACTTGATGATGGATACAGAATAGTATCAAACTTTGGAAAACATCAGCTTATTCCTCATTTTCATGTTCACATAATAGGAGGAGAAATAGATGCTATGTCTAAAAAAACTAAAGCACAATTGCTGAAAAAGCTTTAACTATATTATGATACAACCAGAAGACAAAATAGCAGTGTTAGGAGCTACAGGGCTTGTTGGTACGAATTTAATTAATCTATTAATTAACAAAGGAGTATCGCCTAGCAATATATACCCTATAGCATCATCTCAATCGAGTGGTAGAGTTCTAACTTACGGAACGTATAAGTTAAAAGTTTTAGATTTTAACGAAACAGATTTCAGCAAGATAAATATAATTTTTAGCGCCCTTAAAGACGATCTAGCTGCAAGCATATTACCAAACTTGTTAAACGATAAAACTATCATAATAGATAAAAGTTCTCATTTTAGGCTTAAAAATTATACTCCTTTACTCATAGCAGGTGTAAATACAAATAAGAGAGAAAATATGCTAGGTACAATCATATCTACTCCTAATTGCTGCACTATACCGCTTGCACATGTTTTACATGCAATACAACCTTTATCAGCGGTTGTAAAGGCCATTATCTGTACGTATCAATCTATCTCAGGAGCTGGAAGAGAAACACTACAACAATTTGAAGAACAGATACGTAACAGAGATAAGCATAACTATACAAAACAAGATACGTTAGCATTTAATGTGATACCAAACATTGGTAAAAGATGTGAAAATGGCTATACAGAAGAAGAAATAAAAATAGAACAAGAAATAAATAAAATCTTTGATAACCAAAACATTCTAATTTCAGCAACATGTACAAGGGTGCCAGTTATATACGGACACTGCATAGCAGCACACGTAGAATTTGAAGATGAAATAAATCTTCAAGAATTAACATATCTTTTAGATCAAAAAAAACGATACATTGTAAGAACAGACGTTACAACACCAAAAGAAGTGGAAAATACAGATAAGGTGTTCGTATCCAGAATAAAACAACACCCTAGAAATAAAAAAGCAGTTGAACTATGGATAACAGCAAACAATATATTAAGAGGGGCAGCATCAAACGCTGTTGAAGTAGCCGAGTTAATTGCGCGATAACATAACAATTACTAACGACTTATACGTTTAGTGGAATTTCGGCTCCTGTTCCGTAAAAATGCCTTCTATCAACTCCGAAAAGATTTTTCTAGACAAAGTCTGCCTGATTGAATCCTTTTCAACTCCAGAACTTCCAATATATACATCTTTCTTTACCCAACAAACACATATTTTTTCCTCTTTTTTGTCAAAAAAAACTGGAGTGATAGAACCCTTTGGTATATCAACTAAAGAATCAACAATTTCATCTGGTAATTCTTCAGCTCCCCACCTTGGATGTACACCTTCGATGGTGACATATTGGGCACCTGTGTTCACAACATGCTTTAAAAAAGCATTTTCTGAAATCGCTTTTTCTTGTGACAAACGCAGCACCATTGACTCAAATTTCTTCATATTTCCTTTTCTTCTTTCCAGAGCTATGTAACGATCCAATACCTCTTTCTTTGCTTCAGAAAATGGTATAACGCTACCTTTACGGATATCAGACACAACCCATACTAAAAATTGCTTTCCGATAGAGACAGGCAGGCTAACATTAGCTGCTTTGGAAGAAAAAACAGATGATGCAACGTGTTTTAATACAGGATGTTTAAGTAAAGACGAAGAACTGACATTTTTTTCAACTCTGACGGTCGCACCAAAACTTTTAGCTACGTCTTTGATGGTTTCATTTGGCTGCATACCTTCAACCCTATCATAAAGAGCTTTGAGAACATCAAAACCATTTTTACCAGGCAAATCTTTATCCAATACAAAATAAGAAACAGAACGTTTCTCTGGCACTGCAAAACTTTGTTCATATCGATAATAAATTCTTTTCATATCTTCGTCTGTAGCCTTTGGCACAGGAATATAAGCATTCAAGTCCAAATATGCAAATATAACATCTCTACCTAGAGTTAATCTTTTATCTAAAGCTGCAATTAATTTTTCCGGAACATAGGAATTTTGCAAAGTATCTATAACACACCCTGATAACAACCAAGCTTTATATTTTTTCAAATACTCTTTTTCTGTAATACCTAAATTAGCTATGTAACTAGAAAATTTTTCTTCGGAAAATTTACCGTCACCACCACAAAAATCAGGCAGCTTTTTTATTGTTTTCTCTATAGCACCTAAGCTACAATCAACATGATGTTGAAGTACAAACTGTTCTAGCAGATATCCTCTTATAAATTTCCCTAACACTGGTGAATCTATAGAATTGAGATCCGAAGCATACTCTGATTGTGCAATTTTATGCAATGCTGTCTTACGTAAAGGAGGAAAATTTTTAAACTTAACTACAACTGGATCCTTAGTTTTACGTAAAATACCTCCAAGATCTGAAATAAAAAAAGCTGGTACTAATAAACATACTAAACCAACAAACAAATACCTTTTCCTATTACCTAACATGACATCTTTCTTTTTCTATAAATAGCCACATGCATAAGAAGCAATATACAACAAATACAACTGCATATGTCAAAACACATAAAGAAACGTACCTTCACAAAAGCACCTCTGCTTCAGGATAACACAATTGATAAATATATCATATTCTTATAGAATGCATCTCTAACAAATAAGTATCGGTACATGTTTAATTCGTTTCTCATTGTGCAGTGTACACTGTCCGTATTAATTATATTGGCAGTAATATTGCAAAAAAGTAGTAGTGACACTACTGGAGGCCTAGTATCTGATCCATCTGCTACATCAGATCTTACCAACAAATTTTTACTCATCATAACTGCAATTTTAGTAAGTGCTTTCTTCATAAATGCGCTAATTTTGGCGAAACTATCCCACAAAGGAAACAGCGAAAATACTAAATTAACTATATCAAAAGTTGTAACATCTTCGAATAAAAACAAGTAGTTACAGTACTCTTATTTTCATCTCATTGGCACGTCGTGTTGACTTAAAATAGTTAATAGCTTGACTCAAAGAGTCTACTATATCGTCGTACTTAGATTTAGGAAAATTAAGTAATTCAGGAAGTACAAGATCATGAACAAATGTCTTGTTTTTGGGCAATAACACCTTTTGCGACCTAAATAGAGGAAGAGTGGTAATCATTCTATGAACCTTATCTGTTTTACATCTGATAGCTTCTATATTCATTAGACAACAAGATTTTAAGTCTTGAATAATAGATTGGCCGCTACCATGATCTTCAATAAGTACAACATCAGAAGAGAAAGCTTCTTGTAAGGAAATAATAGCCTCCTTGAGTTCTGGATATTCTAACTTATCTCTATATATGTCTACAAGATACATAATTCCATTTCTTATTTTCCATGTACTACAGACAGAAAAATCGCTATCAGCGTTAACTTTTATGGCCGTATCCCAACTTTGAAGCAGTAAATCATATTGTTTAATTTCCTCATCATAAAAAAATATATCAGTTTTATTAATCAATCTAAAAGTATCTTCTACGGGAGATTGCATATATTGAGCAAAAAAAGCATCATTACCAATATCTTTTTGTATCTTACGTATATGATCATAAGACCAATAGTGTTTGTTAATAATCTCGTTTTTTTTAAAAACGTAAGATACTTTACCACGTTGATAGATATAATCTTGATCCGCAACAGACGGAATTTTCAACAAATCCCACATATTACTTTTCATAAGATATCCAGATAAATCTTCTTTATGAAGGCGCTGCATAACAAGCACAATGACTCCTTTTGAAGGATTGTTTAATCTTGTAGCAAACGTATTACGATACCACTGTATCAATTTCCCCCTAGCATGTTCTGAATGAATATATGTAGGATTATGTGGATCATCAATTATTAATACATCTGCCCCCTCACCTGTTAAATAGCCTCCGGTAGATGTGGCCATACGAAATCCGTTTTGAGTTGTCGTAAATTTACGCTTGGTATTTGTACCTCCAAGTACGGTATCCGGAAATGCTTTTTTATACCATGCAGATGACATCACAATTCTACAATCTAATGAATGCTTAACGCTCAATGCATCACAATAACTTGCAATAATAATCCTTTTAGAGGGATCATGGCCTAATAACCAAGCTGGCCACGCAACGCTTATACACACAGACTTCAAACTTCTAGGAGGCACGTTTACGATCAATCTCCTGTTTGTACTGGTAAATAACTGCTCTAGGTATTCAGCAAGAAGAGAAATATGCCAATTAGGAAAAAATTCACTACCAGGATTAATCGTAGTAAAAACTTTATGAATAAAAGAGGATAAATCATTTTTTATAATTGCCTTAAGTAAAGACTTATGTCTTGTTAATTGCATTCTTCTTTTTTCTTAAAAAATTTTCTATCAATTTCTCATCTTCTAAATCTACCTCTTGTCCTTTTTCATCGATTAAAAGTCGCAATTTATTAATTTGAATAAGCAATTGAGCTAATTTATGCAATACGGCTACTGCATCTTTCTTCTTTGTAAAATCTTGCAATGTATCACCCATTATACTATTTTCTAAATCCTCTACAATTTTCACTGCACATGCGTTAATACGTTCTATTTCCAACTTTTTATCCATAATCCATTCACATCAACTTATCGCCATCTTTCACAGGCGGTAAACCCACCATAGCCCTCTTTTCATTTAAGCTAATAAAACTAATATTAGAAATTTTGGCTAACAAATTCTCTCTTTTTTCACTTAAGACTGAGATATCATTTTTGCAAAACACGATACTTATATCTTCTTTCAACCAGTAAGATAACCAATGCCCTAAAGAATCTGTCACCCTTGTCAAAAGTGGTATAACAGTTTCCTCCCATAAAGATATTCTAGCTTCTTGCATATTGTTGTAGGTATTATCACCCTTTATGCCTAATAGCTGAGGAGGAACGCCACAAGACAAAGCTATTTCCCTTGCGGAAGAATCTTTTGATTCGGAAAAATCCATATCTTTAGGTGACATACTCATTTCCTTCCAGTCTAATCCACCTTCTAATAACATTGGCTTTCCAGCATTCATTGAGCTACCATACTTTTCTTCAATTTCACTTTTTAATCTTTGAAATTGTTCATCTCTCAAATGTCTACTACTATCCTTTACGACTATTGCACCACTTGGCCTAGCGCCATTTTTTAGTAGAGAATAATTCCATTGCATTGACATATTATGTACAGCAATAGCTGTACTTGCAGGCACAATACAGGACAAACCATGAGAAGGATTGTTTGGATCATAGTTTTTTATAGATAATACTTTGCTTTGTTGAGTAAAAGAATCAATTGGGTAATAACGAGGAGCATTGTTCACATCGTATACATATGCCATATAACCATCATCAGAGGAGATAATAGAAACATTTTTATTATCTAATAAATACAATTCACAATTAGAATTATCAGCCATAATAAGCAAAATATAAGCTTCTCCAAACAACAACTGATTTGTAATCATAGATGAAAAAAATTCGGCACCACTTTGTTTGGGATTGGGCCTTTTTAATACTTGATTCAAAAAATGTTTTTTATTTTTTACATAACATCCAGCACTTTTACTACAAACAGTAAATGGCACATGACTTGATAGCTCAGCTATCAATCTGACACATCTATGTACTATAGGGTTACTATTGTAGTCAGCAGGACTTGCATGAGAAGGCATGGAATAACTGCCATATACAGAAAATACACCTCCTCCCCTTTTAGGTTTAGAGTGCTTTTTAATAAGAGAACGAAGATAATTGATCATGTTTTTACAAATATGTTTACTAAAACATAAACACATTTACACTAGTACGGCACCTTCGCTAAGCATCTTTTATACAAAGGGCATAAAAATATTTATCAAACATCATTCTTTACAATTTTTTATCCCAACTTTAAAACGCTTCAGTTTTCTATGTAAAGCAGATCTTTCCATACCAATAAAAGTAGCAGTTTTAGAAATATTTTTACCAAATTTATTCATTTGCATTTCAAGGTAATATTTTTCAAAGTAATCTCTTGCAACTTTAAGACTCATAACAGAAATATCTACTCCGTCTTTTTCCAAAATACTGTTAGAAGGGACAGAAATATCATTGGATAACATGCCGACATGAACAATTTTATCATCGGAACCAGACAAGGATATTATGATTTTTTCTACAAAATTACGCAATTGAAGAAGATTCCCTGGCCAGTCATTCTGCATCATGGTAGTAATAGCGCCGTGAGAAAAAATGGGCTTTTTTAATCCATTAGCTTTAGCAAATTGCTCAGCGTAATGATCTACCAAAAAACCTACATCATCTTTTCTGTTAGCAAGAGATGGAATAGATACCTCCATTACCTTCAATCGTTCGTAAAAATCTCTAGAAATAGGGTCATCAGCAACAATATATCTTGACTTACAAGCAACAGAAGCAATTATCCTTACATCCAAACTCTGTTTAACGCCCTGTATCTTGTTACCGTTAAAAAAATTCAGCAATCTACAGTGAACATACGAAGGAAGGTGGTTTACATTTTTTATATACAAAGAACTTCCGTGTGCTACCTCTAGCAAACACATTTTCTTCTTTACCGGCTCACCTTCTTGCTGTTTCACACCTTCTCCAAAAAGTTCTAACAAAATGTTATCCTCAGATACAGCACTCGGATCAAATGTAATAATAGGTCTAGAAGATCTGGATGATTTAGAATGTATTAAATGAGCTACAGTATCGTGCTCACATCCGAACTCCCCATCTATTAAAACTCTACCTGAGTTAGATGCAGCTTTTTCTATAAGAGATCTGAGTTTGTTAACAGCAGCAGATGAACCTAAAACTTCAGACTCTTTTTTAAATCTAGATTTAAAGCTAATATTTTCTTTCCTTAACCTTGCTGCTTCACAAGCTCTTGTAAGAGTTATAAGAAGCTTATCTCTGCTTAAAGGCTTTGGTACGTAATCATACGCACCTAATTTTATTGCAGTAATAGCAGAATCTATAGTTCCGTGCCCACTTATGACAACGACAGGTAATAAACTATACCGCTCTTTTATCTTTTCTAAAATGCCCAAACCATCTAATTCGCTTCCTTTTAACCAAACATCTAATATGATTGCGTTTGGCACCTTGTCTTGAACAGCAAGGAAAGTATCTTTGCTATTCATAGCCATGCGCGTGCTAAAACCCGCTTCTTTTAAAATTTCAGATATAAGATCAGCGATATTTTCCTCATCTTCTACTATAAGAACATCTAAAGCCATAAATTTTTACTTACAATTTTGTGTATTCTAATATCAATCAGAAGATAAAGGCATAGAGCCTTGCTTTAAAGGTATCTTGAATGTTACTACAGCTCCCTTTGGGGATAAATTACTAATTTTCAAAATTCCAGAATGTTCTTCTATTATTTTCGACACTATAGCCAATCCAAGACCTGTACTTCTAGATTTAGTAGAAAAATAAGGCTCTACTGCTCTGGATAACACCTCTTCTTCAAAACCAGACCCATCATCTTGTACAGAAATCGATACATAATCTCCGTCAATACGCATATCAACCGCTATATTACCTGAATTGCTATCCATTTTTATAGCTTCTTCTGAATTTGTTATAAGATTATTTACGACCTGACTAATTTTTCCGCCATCACATAAAATTTTGGAAAAATCATCATTTGATACCGTCAAACTATACTTAATAAGAGATTCAGTACTAATTCTAGTATGCACTACCTGGCTTAATCTTTCCTTCAAGTCACACACGCTTAACTCTGGTTGAGGTAACTTAACAAATTGAGAAAATGCCAAGACAATACTTTTAATCTCATCTACATATTTACTAATGTTATTAGTATATTTCTCAAAATTAGCTTTATCTTCCACATCCTTAGAAAATTTTGATTGTAGCAACTCAGCAGAAAGCTTTATAGGAGTCAGAGGATTGTTTATTTCATGAGCAACTCTTCTTGCTACGTCTGACCAAGCTAAAGATTTCTGCGCAACTATCAATTCCCTTCTTTGACGCTTCAATTGTACTACCATGTCATTGAAAGCCCTACCTAAGCTGGCAATTTCATCTCTACTTGTTAAAACTGGTACGCCAACGCTCAGGTCTCCTTGTTGTACTTTTGATATTGCAGATGCTAAAGTACGTATTGGTAACACTATTCTCACAGCAAAAACTGATACCGTATATATTGCCGAGAAAAGAAAAATCAAAACAATCAGAACAAATATTATTGCAAACCTAATTTGCAGAGAACGCAAATTTTCTTGTAAAGCCTTATAAGACTCCAAAGCTCCATGAGTATAATCGAGGTAATCCACAATCCTCTGATCTAACACCCTACTAACTACAATGTAAATATCTTCGTAGCTTGGTAAACTCGCCAGTACATGTATTCTGTCAGAATCGTATAACATTTCTATCGCCTCTCCCCTTTTTACGTTAGCTAATACCCCAAACGGTATCTCTTTGGGAGAAAAAAAGCTAAGAGTACTTCTTGCTAGGATGTTAGTAGGTTTTACTCTGAATACCACCACCTCAGAGCATACTCCCATATCAACTTTGCTATTCAATAATTCACATAAGGCTTCTCTATTATCCATGACATTTTTGTACTGGGATTCAATTTCCCAAGCCAATTGCCTCGCGGTGTTAAATAAGCCAGTTTTGTGCTCAATAACGTAAGTTTTTGAAATATCTACAGCATTATCTATTGTGCAGGTAATCTTCTCATCAAACCAAGCTCTTAAACTAGAATTAAGAAAAAAAATTGCAAAAACTGAAGTAGTAATAGCTGGAATAATAGCAACACTATTAAGAAAAATGGTTATTTTTTTTCTTAAAGATAGGGTAAACTTATCGCTATAATAGTAATACTTAATGAATGCGTTAAGTAGTCGATGTAACAAAAAAGAACTAGATATAGCAACCAGGAGTAAGTTCTGCATCGAAGATAAAGATAACGCACCAGCACCAAGATTATCAAATATAAGTAACTTGACATCCGGCTTTAATACAAATCTTCCTCCTACATACGCAACACAAGCTAACGCAACAAAATCTAATAGCACAAGCACACTAGCTCCGTATCGACGCAACCACTCAACACTGCTAAACCGTAACAATCGCATCGAAAACCCTTCTGCAAAGTGAAGTTTATTAAAAAATGTATACCTACACAGTAAATACAATCATCAAAGAAGATCTTATACCTTCTTATTCTCTGTAACAAGCCTACTTATAGCATATAAAAACGTGACACGTTGCTGTAAACGCCATAATATGTTATACGATTTAAGCGTTAATTTGTACAAAGCAGCAAGTTTCAAGTACTAAAATTTTTACATCATCATAAATGATCTACATAACAAGAAGCGCTTTTGCCGTTTATTTCCTCTTATGTTTATGCAGTTTTGCTAATACCACAGCACAAATATACACATACTCCACGATAAGCATTGAAGGAAATGAAAGAATATGCAAAGAGGCAATTATAAATAAAATAAAACTTAATTCCGGAAATTGCACACAAGATGAATTAAATGAGATGGTTAAGATACTGTATAATACCGGGTGGTTTGAACATGTTAATGCATCAGTGCAAGATAATTCTATAAAAATCACTTTAAGTGAATGTCCTGTAATAGAAAAAATATCTTATAAAGGTAACAATTCAATTGCGGATTCTGCACTAGATAAACTATTATTAATTGCTAAAGGTTCCTCTCTCAATTCATCAGGTATTAGCGTTGCAGTACAAAAGATACTCGCTGCATACAAGTCAACTGGTATGTTTTATGTGAAAGTAACCCCTAATATTATAAAAACCAAAAACAATTTAGTGGAAGTAGAATTCAACATTCTAGAAGGTCCAAAAATTTTCATCAAGAGAATTAATATAATTGGTAATAAGACATTTAGTGACTCAACAATAAAAGAAATATTGCACACTAAAAGTTCACCTTTGCTGAGATTTTTATCTTTTAATACCACTTATGAACCAGACTCCTTCTCTTTGGATAGATTTTTGTTAGAAAAATTCTATAAATCACAAGGGTTTCTAGACTTTAAAGTAATTTCCATATCTTCTAGAATACTGAATACTTTAGATGGATTTGAGGTAAATTTTGCACTAGATGAAGGCACAAGATACTTCATAGGAAAAGTAGACATTTCTTGCAAAACGACAGAAATACCAATAAATAAATTGAAACATTTGATTAAAGTTTCCAAAAAATCTTATTGTGATACCACGCTATTAGAAAAAACCTCTGCTAGTATAGAAAAAGCTTTGAAGGCGCTTAATTTCCATGATTTTAGAGTACATCACCGTATCCATCCAAGCGGCAACATTGCAAATGTCACTTTTCATTGTACTCGCTACCATACTCAACCTGTGATAAAAAGTATAGAGATAAGCGGTAACACCAATACTAGAGAAGAAACAATCAGGGAACATTTAGAAATAGAGGAGGGTTCTAGATACAAAAACGATGATCTACAACGTAGCAAAAACAATTTACTAGCATCAGGACTTTTCAAACATGATGGAGTAAACATCGATGAAGATATAGATGAGGACGGTAAAGCACTGATCTCAGTGCAATTATCAGAAAGACCTGGAACGAAATGTTCGGCTGGAATAAGATATGCACATAGGAGTGGAATAGGTGGAAATATCAGCTTAAGAGAAAGTAATTTATTTGGAAAAGGTATAGTAGGATTAGTTTCTATAAATAAAGCATCTAATTTTACTGATATAGATGTACTGTCTAGTATCCCTATTAATAGGAATATATCAATTTCTTCTGGTATAGAATTTTCACATATAAGTGCGAAAGAAAGCGCTGAAGATTCAATTTTAGATAATGTTATGGGTAAAGAAGTCCACACCTCATCCCAAAGAAAGGTAAGACTTTTTGCGGCAATTAGTAATAGGATTGCTCAAAATGTTTTCTTCAAAAATTCCATATCTTTTTCAAGTGAAAAAAGCATAGACACAAAATATGACGATAATGATGATGAAAAACAAAAACTACGAGCTAGATCCTCTAAAATAATGCTAGATGATGACTTTGGTGGTTACAAAGCTATATCGTTCAAGACATCTTGCATATATGATACAATGATGGGTCATCTAGATAATAAAAAAGGGTTAACAGCTACGTTAGCTCATACTTATACAAAAACAATAGGATGTGATTACCCAAATCATAGAATGGCCTCCTTCACTGCACAACACGCGGTACAATTAATACCAAATAAAGTAGTGTTAAACACCATACTAGAGGGTAAGATGCTGTTTTCCAATGGCACAATTCGTTCTATTGATTGCTTTTCTCTCGGGGGAGATAATTTAAGAGGATTTGTTGAACATGGCTGCTCCCCGTACAGGTTAAAAACAAAAGAAAGTCGTTGTAGAATTGCCTGTGGAGGAGATAGGTTATACAGACTTTCTAGCGAGTTAAGCGCGATAATATCACAAAATACTGTTCCAGTTTCATGCTTCTGTTTCTTTGATTGTGGTAATATATGGCGTCATAATAAAGGAAATAAAGAAGCTGAAATAATAAGCAACAGAAGCTTACGTAGCTCTTATGGTGTTGGTTTGAAAATTGTCACACCTTTCTTCCCAATTAAAATGTCCTACGTGTTTGGAGCAAAAGGACATCACAAAGATAAAAAAGATACAAGTAATCTTGTCATATCCGTAGAAAAAGAGTTTACAGCAGAAGATTAAATGTACTTATAGATTGTGAAAATATCGTATCTATGTTTTCTCACATATCTAATGACAGTAATAGTCAATATTTATGCAGAAGAAAATAATAACAAGTGTTTTGGTTCTACGAAATTTAGCCAAGTGACAGTAAGAACATCGCCCAATACACAAAGCTATGCTAAATGGTGCTTTTTAAAAAAACATGAGCCAGTGCAAATATTACAAATTTTCGAAAATTGGAGAGAAATACAAGATGTAAACGGAGATACAGGATGGGTGCATCTCAGTTGCTTGTCAAAAAAAAGATTTGTGATTACAACAAAAACAACAAACTTATATAAAACCCCCTCTTCTGCTACAATAATTGCAAACATCAAATCTAATGTAAGGTGCCAGCTAATAAAACAAACAAAAAGTTGGTGTAAAATTTCGGTGAAACAATACACCGGATGGGTGGCAACGGATTCACTGTGGGGAATTTAAATCAATTTTCTGTAAACTAAATTTTTGATACATGATTAATAATGCCAACAATTTCTTGCCCTCGCTGCAAAACATCCTTTAGTTTTGAAAATTCTAGTACTCAAGAACTAGTTTTCAAGTGCAGTCGCTGCTATTGCATTTGGGATGCTACTACCACTGAATTAGATTCAAACAACACGCCTCATACTGAAGATATTCTCTCAGAAACTGAGGCAATTGTGGCAGAAAGCGAAAAGAAAATGACTGTCCAAAAGACAAAAAAAACAAAACTTTATATAGTAAGATGGTTAATAGCCTTTCTTTCAGTATGCACTGTGATATCTGGTATATGGATATACAATTCCTACAATTACGTAGATAAATATATATCAGCTCAAACAATAAAGTTAAGTAAAACTGGAGATAACAAAACTATATGCAGATTTCAAATCCATAACAGTGGCAATAAATTAGTCAATATCAGAAAAGTAGATATTATTCTCACAAATACACAAGATAAAAGTACAATAATAGAATCTCGATTGATTAATACATCGATTGTGCCGTACACAGCTTCACATCACTCAACAACACTAAACTGTACTGTGCAAGATATTAATCAAGTGTCAGTAAAGATAATCGTTAAATAAAATCTATAAAAGTAATTAGCGTCAACCTCCCCTTGGTATATATAAATAAAATTAACGTTAAATACCAATGCCTAATGCTTATTTCAAATTTCGGCTTAAAACTGATAAAAATATTTGAATCATTATCATTAAAACCATATAAATGCTCTGGTGGATATTACACAATAGGCTACGGACATAAAATGCTTCGACCAGATCAATATACATCAATAGACGACAAAATGGCCGAGACTCTTTTAATTAAAGATATCTCAAAAGCAGAAGCTTCGGTAATACGAAATATAAAAGTCGATTTATCACAAGAACAATTGGATGCTTTAGTGTCATTCACATTTAACGTCGGAGGAGCGGCATTACAAAGATCTCAACTCAAGCAAAAAATAAATTCTGATAACAAAGACAATGTGAAAGAAGAATTTCTCAAATGGACTTTCGCAAGAGGAAAGAGAATAACAGGGCTAATAAGAAGGCGTGAAATCGAAGCAGAGGTATTTTTAGGAAGGCAATCAAAAATAAATATCACAGCACTACTATAGCTAGTAGTAAACAGGCGAAAGCTGAACAACGACATGATAAAGTGGCTCCTCGGGCTGGAATCGAACCAGCTACCAAGCGGTTAACAGCCGCTTGCTCTGCCAGTGAGCTACCGAGGAATGCATAATAAGATTCTCTACAAAATTACCTAAATTGTCCAAATATTTTTTACAAAAAAAGAACTCTTACTACAATTTAATCATTTTTACGACGTTTTTTTCTTAAAAAGGCTGGAATTTCATAATTTTGTTCTCCTTCTTGTACAGTATCACTATCATCACTGACGTTATGATCAAAGATTCCAAAATTCAATTTTCCCACCTCGCCTTCATCACCAACGTTTATATCTTCTTCTACTTTATTAGTATTACTAGAGTACGACTTTATCACTCCATCAGAATTGCCTTCAGAATCGTATACCCCTTTTACGTTAAAGTCAGAGGAGAAATTGACATCTGAATCATTTTTAACTCCACTATCTTTTTTACGCGAAGATGCAAAACTATAATTACTACTCTTGTTATCACTCCTTTCACAAAGAGGTTCTTCTTGAATTTCAGATGCTATTCCAGTAGCAATTATAGAAACTCGTACACGGCCGTCTAGCTTAGCATTAAAAGTAGAACCAAATATTATGTTAGCATTTTCATTATCCACAGCCTCTCTTACATGATTTGCGGCGTTATCAACTTCATGCAACGTCATATCCATACCACCAGTAACATTGATAAGAATATTTTGAGCGCCTTTAATAGAAGAATGAGATAATAAAGGATTAGAAATAGCTGCCTCTGCCGCTGTAATAGAGCGCTCTTCCTCGTTTGCAGATTCTCCTGTTCCCATTATCGCAGTGCCCATAGTGGTCATAATTGTTCTAATATCTGCAAAATCCAGATTAATAAGACCTGGCATATTCATTAAATCTGTTATGCTACGCACTCCTCCACTTAACACATCATCAGACATTTTAAAAGCCTCTAAAAAAGTTGTCCTTTCATTAGATAAGCGGAACAGATTTTGATTTGGTATCACAATTAAAGTATCAACATACTGTTGCAATTCTGCTAGTCCTTTCATAGCTATTTGCATACGATAAGCACCTTCAAATTCAAACGGCTTGGTTACTACACCGACAGTCAAAATACCTAACTCTTTTGCAATTTTAGCAATAACGGGAGCAGCGCCAGTACCAGTACCACCGCCCATACCAGCTGCTATAAATATCATATTAGCATCCTCGATGTACTTTCTTATCTCCTCTCTTGACTCATCTGCAGCAGTAGCCCCAACACCAGGAACGGATCCAGCGCCAAGCCCCTTTGTTACACCAACACCCAGCTGGATCTTAATAGAAGCAAGAGAATCATTTAATGATTGAGCATCTGTGTTTGCAGCGATAAATCTGGCTCCTTCTAGTCCTTCATTTATCATATTATTTACAGCATTACACCCAGCACCACCAACACCAAATACTACTATAATTGGCCTTAGCAGAACCTCTGAAGAATCGTGATCCATAACTAATTAACGTGTCTAAATAAAATAATATATTAACCTAAGTATACCCTCTACAATCAGCTAAGCATAAAGGCAAAAGAGGTAATTGTCATCTGTTAATTTAGTAATACCCAATGTTGCGCAATATGTCAACAACATCAATTGTAGGTTGATTAATTGAAGAACCTAAAAAATATGTTAAATATGACTAAAACTTTCACTGTGATTTTTATGGTAGGCGAGAAGTTGTCCATGTTGTAAACTAACTGTCGGATACACCATTAATATATAAATTATACAAAATTTTTTATTTAAGAAAATATGCAAATTTACAAAAACTTAAGGTCTACAATAAACAGGACATTTCCCTTTTCTCTACTACCTCTTCCATATAGAAGAGATGCTTTCGAAAAAGATTTCTGTTCAGAGGAAGTATTTCAATATCACGTTGACAAGCATCATCTAACATACTGCATGAAGCTAAACTCTTTACTCGAGGAAGACAAATATCATGACCTAAAGCAATTAAGTTTGGAATCATTAATATCCCAATCTTTAAAAAAAGACCTTACATTGGTATTTAACAACGCAGCACAATTATGGAATCACGATTTTTTATGGTTTTGTATTACACCGGACAATAAACAAAACAGAGAAAATTACGATATATTTCAGAAAATTGCGCTGCAGTATGGAAGTTGGGAAAAATTCGCAACATTATTCATAGAAAAAAGCTTAGCACAGTTTGGCAGTGGATGGAGTTGGTTAACATTACGAGAAAATACCTTAAGTATAGAAACGACTTCAAATGCCACTACACCTATAGCGCAAAACGCATTTCCCATTTTTACATGCGATTTATGGGAACATGCCTATTATTTGATCTTTAAAAATAATAGAAAAGAATATGTAGAGAAGTTTTTGCAACATCTTAACTGGCAGCAACTAGAGCAAAACTACTTATATTTAAAGAATTTAAGTCATCATAAATAAAAAGATTCTGTATCAAGCGTAAACGAAGTTCCACGTGGAACCTGTTTTAGTTAGATCGTAAAATTTCATTTATGGATAGCACTTCTCTTTCTTGCACGGTTAGTTTTTTTATAATAATAGAGCTTTTAACCATTACATCAGCTCTTGTATTACTTTGCACTACTCCAGAAACTACAACACTAAACGGTGGAACATATCCAGACAAAAATTTTTGATCTACGGAGTCATATATTTTTATACTATTAGTAAGAGTAACACCAGCACCTATTACAGATCCTTCTCCTAGAATCACTCCTTCAGTCACTTGTGACCCGGCCCCTACAAAACAATTGTCTTCTATAATCACAGGACATTCTTGTACTGGCTCTAAAACACCACCTATGACAGCGGAACTAGAAATATGGCATTTATCGCCAATTTGCACACAAGAACCAACGGTAGCATAGCTATCAATCATAGTATTATCACCAACATATGCTCCTATATTTACAAATGATGGCATGATGACAGCATTCGATCCAACAAAAACCCCTTCTCTAATATAGGCAGTTGGAATGACTCTACATTCGTCAGAAAAATTATGTAATGCCCTTATTTTATCTCTATATGTCATAACTTGAGCACTCACTCTACAACTTTTTCTAACACAAAACAAAAGTAATATGCCTTTTTTAACCCAATTGTTTACTATCCACTTATCTTCATTTTTTTCACAAGATCTCACAACGCCAGACTCTAATAAATGCAAGAGTTCATCCACAACAATTTCGACTTGCCCTAACAAATCTAAATTATGACTTAATTCACCTTTTTGTTCCCAAAGCGCCTCTATTCTCTCCTTTAAAACACCATTCATATTCTTGTAACCTACTTAATAAATATGTAATAAGTAATAAATATCAAATATCAAATCACCACTTTAATAATACAGCTCCCCAAGCAAATCCTGCACCAAATGCCACAAGTAGTATCACATCTCCTGATTTCAATTTTCCGCTTTCCTGAAGAAAAGATAGGGCTAAAGGAACAGACCCAGCAGAACAATTTGCATGATCTGCAACAGTACTGACGACTTTAGTTTTATTAATGCCTAATGCATCGGATACAGCTTGTATTATCCTTTGATTAGCTTGATGAGGAACAAAATAATCTACTTCAGAGACAGACACATTATTCTTATTTAAAATTTCATTAGATACTTCTACCATCTTCGCGACAGCATGTTTAAAAACATTTTTACCATCCATCTCTATAACACCGTATTTACCACCTTTATTCAAACCATAACTAGTACGCAACGATGTAGAATAATCTCCGTCTGAATAAATTATGCTATCTATAATATACGAATTATCTTCATAAGAGCTAGTAAGGACTGCAGCGCCTGCGCCATCTCCAAACAATACACATGTGTTGCGATCGCTCCAATCAATAACATTTGACATTTTATCAACCCCAACGACAAGAGCATTTTTATAGGTACCATTATTAATAAAAGCAGAAGCTATATGTAGTCCATAAATAAAACCAGAGCAGACTGCCTGGATATCAAATGCAGGAACACGAGCACTGCTAAAACCAAGCTTAGATTGCAAAATAACCGACATAGCAGGAAAAGTTAAATCAGGAGTAGTAGTAGCAACTATAATCAACTCCGGTATCAACTTACTCTTTTCTATTGCTCCCTGGGAAGCAATCATAGCCAACTCTAAAGCAGACTGCTCCTCTGCGATATGCCTTTTATGTATACCAGTACGCTGCACTATCCAATCGTGAGAAGTATCGACTATTTCCTCTAGCTCAGAATTATACATAACCCTTTCGGGTAAATAACCACAGCAACCCGCTATCTTAACTTTGAAAGATTTCACGCTATTCGGCACGAGAACTCATCTTTACCACGCTTTTACCTTTATATGTACCATCTGACAAATTAATATGGTGAGGCAACACACAGTCGCCAGAATTTTTATTTTGCATAACGTTAACCTTAGACAAAGCGTGATGCGCTCTACGATGATTACGCTTAGATTTTGAGGTTTTTCTTTTAGGTACTGCCATAAGTTCTTAAATAAATATTAAAGTTTACTACTTACTCTCAAAATTGTATTATGTAGCCCGTATAAAATCCACCTACATTTAAAACTAAATAGCACTAAGAAATGTTAAAATTCACATATGCACCGAAAATTCTACAAGGGATAATGCTACTAATAGTATGTTGCTCTTTATCTTCTTGCTCTTTTAATAGAAGAATAAACTCATGCCCCACTCTAGAGAAAAACAGCGATATTGATGGTAAAAACGCGCAAGAAATACTGAACACAATGGGACATCCTTCATTCACAAGCAAAAGCAATTGGTATTACTGCGATATTTTGATAAAAGATTCCTTTGCAGGATCATCGATAAAAAACAGTGTTGTATATAAGTTACCCAATCCTAGTCAAAAAAAAGAAAATTTAAATACAAGAACCACTTTATCAAAAATGAATAATACAACAGGTAAACAAATTAGAATACACAACAAAATTACAAAAGATTCTGAGCTAAACGCCAAAACTAACAATTCCTACATATCAAGTTTTCTAAAAGTAAAAAGGTTAAAAAAAGAGAAAAGTAAAAAAACAGAATGAATGACAAAACTAACAAATTAGGTTAGCATTTGGTCTAGTAAACGTTTTTAAGACTTATTTTTAATGGCAGATCCAAAACTTATAAAACAATTGAGAGAATTAACCGGAGCAGGTATTCTAGAATGCAAAGAGGCACTAGAAAAGAATAATTGGGAAGTACAAGGATCTGTACAGTGGTTACGAAAAAGAGGTACAATCAAAGCAACAAAAAAGCTTTCCAGAGTTTCAAATGACGGTGTAATTTCTTTGGCTGAAAATATAGAAAATAAATCAGTACTATTATTGGAAATAAAAACAGAAACGGATTTTGTTGCAAGAAACGATAAGTTTCATAATTTAGCATCTAAAGTATCTCAATCTCTTTTAAATTGGGATGAAAAAAGCAATGTGGAAGAACACAAAGTCACACAAGATTTGTCAGTGAAAGATATTTTGATAGAAGGAATAGCGACAATTGGAGAAAAGATAGCTTTAGGAAAAATAAGAAAATTTCAAGCTATGGAAAATGAGATAATAGGAATTTATTTACATAACTCAGTTGGAAAAGGATTAGCCAAGATAGGGGCTATGGTGAAAATAAAATCTCAAAGTACTAATATTGACATTTTGAAGGAATTAGCAAACAAACTCAGTGTTCATATAGCAGCAAATTCGCCTTTGTGCATCTCGCCCGAACATATACCAACTGAAATATTGGAGAAGGAACGTTCTATTTTTTTAGAACAAGATTTTGGTAACAAGCCTGCAAATATTATAGATAAAATTATAGAAAACAAGGTAAATGAGTTCAAAAATAGCATTTCATTATTGAAGCAAGGATATGTTTTTGAGCAAAAAAAGACAGTTGAAGACATATTAGAAGAAACATCAAAAGTGTTAGGAACAAAAATTGCTGTTTTGGATTTTGTAAGATTAGCTGTGGGAGAATAAAGTTCCACATGGAACAATATTATTTAATCAAATGGTCTATAAAATATTTTCTATGATATTTAGAAGGGCCGTACAGCTTGATTTTAGAGATATGTTTGTGTGTACCATATCCTTTATTTTCATCCCAATTATATCTAACATCCTCTTCGTGCAAGAAGAGCATTAATCTATCTCTTGTAATTTTTGCAATTATTGAAGCAGCAGCAACAAGTAAGGATTTACTGTCACCCGAAACAACACTTATGTAATTTTCCATTTTAACAAAATTCATATTGCCATCAATAATACAAAAATCTGGCATATGTGTAGAAGAGTATATTGCTCTCATACAAGCAATTTTAGAAGCCTCTCTTATATTAAATCGATCTATCTCCTCGTGAGACACCATACCAACAGACCATTTACCAATAGAAGATATAAGATTATAAACTTGCTCTCTTTTTTTTAATGATAATTTTTTAGAATCGTTGACATAACGAATCGCAGACAAATGCTTAAAATTTCTCTTGTGCATTACAAATGATACAGCAACAACAGGACCGGCAAGCGCTCCACATCCAACTTCATCAACACCAGCTATATAATCACCAAGAACACTATTTTCCAATTCCAAGTTAGGCATAAGTACTACGTATTTCAAATAAATTTAGGTAAGAATAACTTAACTTGAGAAATAAAACATGCAACAGCAGTTTCAGATCGCAAAGTAAGAGACCCAAAATTTACAGATTCTATAGAACTCAAAACCTTTCTGTCAGCAACAGAAAATCCACCTTCTGGCCCTATTAATAAAGATATTGAAACACAGTCAAGCAATTTATCCTTAAAATCACAGACTCTCTCTTTTCCAAGTAAATCTGCGTACAAGATGTAGCTACTGTTATTATAAACAAATGACTCCAAGCTGATAGGAGACATGATTTCAGGCAATGTACATCTACCACTTTGCTCCGCTGCAGCAGTTACAACACGTTGTACACGCTTCATATTAAACTTCTCTCTATTACTACGCTCACACAATATTGGAACTATTCTTGTACAACCTAATTGAGTGGCCATATCTATAGCATCTCTAAACCTGTCCTTGTTTATCAAAGCAATTGCGATACTAAGAGGAAATAACCGCTCTGGAGAACTTAAAAAAGACTCTACAACAACAAAACATCTTTTATTATCTACAACAACAAATTTTGCAAGAAAACTACCACAAGATGCATTAAATACTTCTAAGGTATCATTGTCTTTTAAACGCAAAACAGAAAGCAAATAAAGCACCTGTTCTGGAGTCAATTCAATTTTCAACCCCTCTTGTAATACATAAACTGAAAATATTCTTGGCCGCCTACTCATAAAAGCTACAGTAATACAATACTCCTTTTACCAATAGATATCTTACCGAATAATAACACTCCGCATAAATAGGTAATAATACCCAAAAATAATAAGCCAAATGTCAAAATAAGACGCACAAAAAATGATGCAGAATTAAAATAAGGAGTAAGAATCAAGTATGATACATGAAGCATTCCGCCCATAACACTACTAATAAAAAACACTTCCAGACACCAGATGATAATGTAACGCTTTATGCTCAGGTATTTCTTTTTCACAGAAAGATGCACAAGCCATATTAACTGCACCCAACTTATTAAGCTCGATCCAAGAGATATGCCAAAGTATCCCATATACTGAATGAGAATAATATTCGCTAAAGTATTGATCACAATACTAACACATGTAACTCTAAACAAAGTTTTGGTATCTTGATAAACATAAAATAAATTGTTAAATAGCTTAATCAAAACAAATGCTGGTAATCCCAAAGCAAAAAGAGAAAAAGTAATAGCTACAGATTTGGTACTTTCAAATGAAAAATTACCATGCTGATATATACATTGTACTATTGGAATAGAGATTGCAGCCATACCTATAGCACACGGAAATGAGATCAAACTAACCAATTTTATAGAACGCATCTGCATATGACTTATCTTACTAGAGTCATATTTAACATTAATTTTAGACATAGCGGGCAATAAAACAGAAGAACAAATCACACCTAATAATGACAAAGGAAATTGATAAATTCTCTCAGCATACCCAAGTATTGATATCGCACCGGGGAAAAAGCTCGCTATAGACTGAGATATAATGATCTGTATTTGAGTAGCACCAGAAGCCATGCCGGCAGGTAATAATTTACACAAAAATTTCTTTGTACTATCACTATTTTCAGTTAAAGACACTCGTTTGGGAACGCCAATGTTAACACATCTTACGTTGTACATAACAAAACTCAATTGCAATATACCAGCTATCACTAAACCAAAAGGCACAAATTTAGCCTTAACACTAACATTATCAGTAAAACTCATTGCAGCTATTACACCTATACTCATCAAAGAAGGATTAATAGATGCCGCAAAAAAATATCCGTATGAATTAAGAACACTAGATAAAAAGCCAACTAGTGTGACAAAAAACAGATATGGTATACTCACCCTACACAGTCTGACAGTTGTGCATAACTGATCACTATTTGCAATAAAACCAGGTGCAAGTAAAGATGCAATAACAGGCATAAAGATCTCTACAAGAATAACAAATACTCCAGAGAAAATCAGTAGATAGAAAAAAATTTGATTCGCAAATATGAGAGCATCTTTCTTATTTTCTCTTGATTTAGCGTTAAATACGGGAATAAAGACGCTAGATAAAGCCCCTTCAGAAAAGATACGACGAAAAAAATTAGGAAGGCGTAAAACAACATTAACAACGTCAGCCAGGTTACTGGATCCAAAAGTACTAGCCACGTACAGCTCACGCACCAAACCCAAAATCTTACATAAAACGGTACCTATGACTACTATAACACTAGACTTAACTAAACTACGCACATAGACACACCAATCTAGACTTTTTAATTTTTAATACTTGATAAAGACAACTCAACACCGATCTAATAAACATGTAATTAGAAAATAATACCCTACTCTTCCTCAGACGCTGTTAAAAGAGCTCTAGAAAACAATTCTAAATACAACTTTATAGACCTCAAGGAATCATCATTTCCAGGAACAGGATAATCAACTTTATCTGGATCGGAATTAGTATCAGATATAGCAACAACAGGGATTTTTAACTTGTTAGCCTCTGATATAGCAATACTATCCTTTACAGAATCCAATACTATTAAAAGGTTAGGTAACCTTTTCATATCTCTTATTCCTGACAAAGACAACTGCAATTTTTCTCTCTTTTTCTCTACCTTTAATAGCTCTTTTTTCGTATACGTTTGAAAGCCCTTTTCAGACAGTAAAATCTTATCTAAATTGTCTAACTTCCTAATAGATCTAAGTATTGTCCTCCAATTGGTCAACGTACCACCTAACCACCGATAATTCACATAATGGTGCCCACAAAGCTTTACGTATTCCTCAATGACTTGCCTGCTAGATTGTTTTGTACCAACAAACAATACTTTCCCACCTTTATTAGCAACTTCTTTCACCGCTCGTAATGCCCTACTTAGCAGAAAATAACTTTTGCGCAAATCTATTATATGCGTACCACCTTTGATACCATATATGTAAGACTCCATCTTAGGATTCCATCTAGAAATAGAGTGACCTAAATGAACACCAGCATCAAAAAGATCCTTGACAGAAAAATCCGGTACACCAGTTTGCATAATCAACAAATATTTATTCTTTCTTTATAAAAAACGTCAACAGTCATACACATAGAGCACTAAATTCACTAGCAACTCCCTTTTTTAAGTAGACCACAGGGCTAGATTGTACCCTAAATACACACAACGCTCAAGTATGAATAAGAAACGCAATATCTCAGAGTAGAGAGCGCTTGGCAACCACATTGTTACACGATAAAACAAACACTATTGCTGAGCCTTGGAAAAAAGAATCTTAATACTATACTTCAGATCTTGTTTCAAACGAGAAAAATTACATAAAGCCGCGCCAGGCCTGGCACTAATCAGATAGATACCTTCTCTATAAGAACTGGACAACGCATCCACGACAATAGACCTTATCCTCCTGCGAATAAGATTTCTATGAACAGCGCCCCCAACTTTTCTACTAACTCTAATACCAAATCTCACTCCCTCCTCAGCACACTGGTCAAATAAAGCTCTCACCACAAGAGATTTAGATACAACTTTACTACCATACCCTAAGATAGCACAAAAATGCCTCCTTGATCTGATGCTAGAAAAACCCTTAATAGACACATTAATCAAGCAGAAAGTTTTACCCTGCCCTTTGCTCTACGACGTTGCAAAATTAACATCCCACCTACTGTAGACATCCTAGCCCTAAATCCATGCCTTCTTTTTCTAACTAAATTACTAGGCTGAAAAGTACGCTTCATTATCAACAAACCGTTATTAAACTTTTATTATATAAATCCTCTTAGACTCTCACAATCATACAAAAAGACAAGAAACCATAGACTAATAACAGAAATTGTAACAATTTTCAAGAAAAATCTGTTATACTCCGATATGTGCAGCACACGGCCATACGTGCACTTTTATCATATAACAACTTAATAACGCACCAATTGTCAAAGCAGATAAAGAACTTGCTTGCGACTAAAAATCAAATGAGTTGTGTACTTATATGCAAAACTGTAGAATGCTCGGCTACAATTAAGTATTTAAATATGATCAATAATTAAATGTCTGATTCTATTTTCAAGATAGTAAAAAATACTGTCGACATATTAGAAGTTGTACAAAAAATCGTAAAATTACGAAAAGGGGGGAAATCATATTCTGGATTATGCCCTTTTCATCAAGAAAAAACGCCATCTTTTCACGTAAATACAGAAAACAATTTTTACAAGTGCTTTGGATGTTTGGAAAGTGGAGATGTAATAAAATTCACATCTCAAATTAAGGGAATAACATACTACGAAGCAGCGGTACAATTAGCCCAGGAATATAATATACAATGGCAAAATAAATCCTATTCAGATAAAGAAACAAAGACACGCCAATTACTAGAAGATATCTTGGAACTAGCAAGTGATTTTTTCCAAAAACAAATCAAAAAAAATGTCGTACAGTACCTAAACAATCGAAACGTATCTGATCAATTAATAGAAGATTTTAATATAGGCTATGCTCCTGGACATGATACTTTAATACAATACTTACAAAGTAAAAAATTCACCCTTGATAACATGGCAGATGCTGGGTTGATAGCATTCACCACTAACACTTCTGAGTATTATGAAATCTTTCGTCAAAGGATAATGTTGCCTATTAAAAACTTACGCAACGCAACAATAGGTTTTGGAGGTAGGGGAATATCGCTAAATACTGTACCAAAATACCTAAACTCTCCAGAAACAAAACTATTTAATAAATCCAGAATTCTTTTTGCTCAAGAAAAAGCTTTTCCTATAGGACGAAAAAAAAATAGCATCATTTTGGTAGAAGGGTATTTTGATGTAATAGCAATGCATGCAGCTGGATATACAAATACAGTAGCGGCATTAGGTACCTCTATAACAGAAAAACATTTAAAAACACTTTGGGAATACGCAGATGAAATAGTGTTATGTTTAGATCAAGATACTGCAGGAAAGAAAGCATTAACTCGTATTATGCAGATTGCGTTAGGTGGAATTTCTGAAGTAAAAAAAATAAGTGTTGTATATCTACCTTTTAATTCTGATCCAGATAGTGCAATCAATGACAAGAAAATAGACATAAAAAACCTTGTAGAATCCAGATTAATGCTTTCCGAAGCTATCTGGAAAAATACAGACACAATACCGTCATCTAGAACACCAGAATACATAAGCAAAATAAGAACAGAGCTAAAACTTTTAATACACAGCATAAAAGACTTAACTCTACGTAATGATTATAACGCTTTTTTTAAACAAAAAATCAAAGATAAATTTTATAAGAAAATAGCTAAAAGAAATAAAACGCATACACAAAACACACTACCTCTTAATCACAACATTTGCTCAGATTCAGCAATATTTACAGACATAAGAGACATAGAATTAAGCTTAGCTGCATTATTATTGTTCTACGTGGAACTAAAATCTTCAGAAGAAGAAGTATCACAAGTCAATGAATTAATACTAGATATACATATACAAGATCAAGAAATAGAAACTTTATGTCAAGAAATTCTAACTAAAAAGCTACAAGGGCAATGTAAATACACTGATTTGAAAAAAACTTGTACACAAATATTACAAGAAGTAATACAATATACTCCTCAAAAAATAGAATCAATATCTACTGAAGCTTGTATAGAACAAATGAAGACAATAGCCAATATGCATAAACTCAAAATGTTAGAAATAGAGCTATGTGATACAACGCACTCAGAAGATAAAAATAAAGCATACAGCGAAGAAAGAGAAGAATTGCTAAGTTCTATAAAAAATTCTCCTAATTAAACATAATAATGGTCTAGTCTCATGCAAAATAATGACAACGAAGATAAAATTAAAAAAACTGTAAAATATGAGCAAAAAGATAAAGAACCATTACGCAAGAAAAGTAAAAAATCTGACAACGACAAAGTAGATACAAATCAAGAAAGCATATTAAAAGCAATAGATGAAGTAGCAGAAAAGCCAGAAGAGGCTATATCTCTTTTTACTACAGATACAGGAATACCTGTTAGAGAATCAGGATATAAGGCGTATATACCATCAGACGATCCGGTAAGATTGTACTTTAAAGATATGGGCAAGGTACCTCTCTTATCGAGAGAAGGAGAAATAGCTATAGCAATGTCTATAGAATGTAAAGTTAAAGAAATGCTTAGATTGGCATACAGCCACCCTGTAATATTAGAAGTATTTTCCAAATGGCATAACCAACTACTAGAAGGAACGCTTCCAATAAAAGAGATAGTAGAACTAGATACATCAAATGAAGATGAAGTACTAGGTGATGTTGTAGAAACAAAAGATGCAGATAGCACAGCATTAATAGAAGATAAACTAGAAGAATTAGAAGAAGAATTAAATGATACAGAAGATATTGAACAAAAGGATACACTTGAAGAATACGAAGAAACGCAACAAAACCTCATCTCAGTAGTATCTCAAATAGAGCAAATACAATCTTGCATAGTAGATTTTGAGAAACTTATATCTAATATGCTAGAAAAAAATATAAGTTATGCTGATATCTGTAACGATCCTATATATCAAGAAAAACTACAAGATATTGTAGATCGCATAAACAATATGAAACTTACCAACAAAGCCATAGATAAGATTCTTCATTTCCTGTACAACCTGAACAAAGAGCTAATAAGCAAAGAAAATAAAATTTCTCTTTTGGCAAAAAAGTACAACATCTCAAGAAATGAATTTTTAGAAAATTACAGTTCCGAAAGTGATTGGTTAAATGTAGATCTAAACACAAATACAAAGTGGAAAAATTTTGTGAATCAAGAATATGCTGTTTTAAGTAAAATACAGTCAGAAATTCAGAAACTAGCCTTGAAACTCAAAATCCCATTAGAAGATTTTAAAAATAAAACCTTACATATTAAGGGCAGTGAAAGAAAAATAGCCAATACAAAAAAGGAAATGATAAAAGCAAATTTGAGACTTGTCATTTCCATAGCAAAAAAATATGCAAACAAAGGTCTTAGCTTCTTGGACCTTATACAAGAAGGAAATATAGGTTTGATGAAAGCAGTAGATAAGTTCGAATATAAAAGAGGATACAAATTTTCTACATATGCAACTTGGTGGATAAGACAAGCTATAACACGAGCTATAGCAGACCAAGCAAGAACAATACGTATTCCCGTACACATGATAGAAACAATTAACAAGATCCTAAGAACATCTAAAGAAATGTTCAATGAGTTAGGTTACGAACCAACAGCTACAGAAATAGCAAAAAAGACATCATTATCAGTAGAAAAAGTACACAAAGTACTAAAAGTAGGTAAAGAACCAGTAAGCTTAGAAAATCCAGTAGGAGAACAAGAAGGTAGCTGTCTTAGTGACTTTATAGAGGATAAAAATACTTTATTACCTACAGATGCAGCCATTTCAGCAAACTTAAGAGATATGACAACTCAATCTCTAATAGAACTGACAGCAAAAGAAGAACGAGTGCTACGATTACGCTTTGGAATAGTAGTAGACGAACATACTCTCGAAGAAGTAGGATCGCAATTCAAGGTGACTAGAGAAAGAATCAGACAAATAGAAGCAAAAGCCTTGAGAAAGCTAAGACATCCTAAAAGATCCAGAAAGTTAAGAAGCTTCGCAGATGGGCAAATTATTCAGCAGTAAAATACAAAAAATAACTATCCGCCTTGCCTAGCGTTATATTTACGATTCATCTTGTTGATCACATAGACTCTCTTCCCTCGCCTTACCACCTTGTTGTCAGGGTGACGCACCTTCAAACATCTTAAAGAACTTCTATTTTTCATAACTTATCTTTCTATAACAAAATTTAACACATCAGAAACAAGGCCTCAAACCTTGGCTCATTGTCACGTATACTTCATTTTATCAAAACGTGTCGCTACCTATTTTGACACAAAAACACTACAAGGCCTGGGCATCGTACAACCGGTACAAATCAAAGTCAAGATAACGTTTTCCAACATTACGCAATGAATTTAAAACAATATACATTACCATAAACCTTAAGCTGCGTTAGCATCATTTTTCATTTCCTTGATCACAGACGCAACTTCTTCACCAGTCAAAGTCTCTTTTTCAACTAAAACTTTAGCAACTGCATGTAATTCATCGATATGTTCACGCAAAATAACTTCTGCCTTTGTATACCCTTCTTCTAAAAATCTTTTAACCTCTTGATCGATCAAAGTAGACATATATTCAGAAATCTTACTGCCGCCTTCTTTCACATACATATCTTCGCTATTTGCATAAAAAATAGGCCCCACCTTCTTACTCATACCTAATTCGCTTACCATGGATCTAGCATAGCCAGTAGCAACCTTTAAATCATTTGAAGCGCCAGTAGTAACCTCTGCGTTACCGTATATTATTTCTTCTGCAGCTCTACCACCCATGGCAACTGCAATATCAGACTCCATTTTGCACATACTTCTTAGCACTTTATCATCTTCAGGTAAACGCATAACCATTCCAAGAGCATGTCCACGAGGAATAATCGTAACCTTATGTATCGGATCTTTAGATCGGACATACAAACTCACAAGCGCATGTCCGCTTTCATGATAAGCTATCCTTAATCTTTCTTCTTCTGGTATAACCATAGAGCGACGCTCAGCCCCCATAAGCACTCTATCTCTAGCATTTTCTAAATCACTCATATCAACCATACTCTTACCGTGTTTAGCCGCCAACAATGCCCCTTCATTTACCAAATTTGCCAACTCAGCACCAGAAAATCCTGGTGTACCTCTAGCCAATATCTTAGCATCTACAGAAGTGTCATGCTTCACCTTCTTCAAATGCACATTAATTATCTTCACCCTAGCTTCTATATCGGGATAAGAAATAGCAATCTTTCTATCAAAGCGACCAGGACGCAACAATGCTGGATCCAATACATCTGGCCTATTAGTAGCAGCAATAATCACAACTCCTTCATTAAACTCAAAGCCGTCCATTTCTACTAAAAGCTGATTTAATGTCTGCTCTCTCTCATCATTACCTCCACCAAGTCCTATACCTCTATATCTCCCAACAGCATCTATTTCATCTATAAAAATGATACAAGGAGCATGTTTTTTCCCTTTCTCAAACATATCTCGAACACGACTAGCACCAACACCTACAAACATTTCTACAAAATCAGACCCAGAAATACTAAAAAACGGAGCGTTAGCTTCCCCAGCTATAGCTCTTGCAAGCAAAGTTTTACCTGTTCCTGGAGGTCCTATAAGTAGACAACCTTTTGGAATATTACCCCCAAGATTACGAAACTTGCCAGGATCTCTTAGAAAATCTACCACCTCCATCAATTCTTCTTTCGCCTCATCAATACCAGCCACATCTGCAAAAGTAACCTTATTACCTTTATCAGACATTAGTTTGACTTTAGATTTACCAAATCCCAATGCCTTTCCACCGGCGCCATGCATTTGGCGCATAAAAAATATCCATATGCCAGCCATAACAATCATAGGTACCCAAGATAACAAGATACCAACAATAGTACTCATCCTAGAATGTAATGGTACCACCTCTATCACAACATTATTCTTTTTCATATCACGTACCAAATCCTGATATTCTGGAGAATAAGTACGAAATTTTCTTCCATCTACAAATTGCCCCTCTAAATGCCTGCCTTGAATCTTAACCTTTTTCACTTGCTTAGAATCCAAACATTCCAAAAATTCAGAAAACACTATGTAATTTGCTGAATCGCTACTACCAACTCTTACCAAATTAAATAAGACAATAGTGGCAAATACAACACCAGCCCATACAACTAAATTCTTAATTTGATTATTTTTCATACAATGACACCAACTAACGTTTCAACAAAAGCGAATTCAGATTAAGAAGACGCAAGCTAAAAATGAACCAACTTGGAAGTAAAGTTTGGTAAAAATTTAACCTCTGCGGACACAAAATCCAGTCTATCAGTATCATCTACTGCATTAAGAAAACTGGCCAGCCCGACTATTGTATCGTTTCTACGAATAACAGGCAACGAAGACATTATCCCATCATAGATAGATTTTTTAAGACCGTAGAGTGCTCTCAGATTATCGACACAATAAACCTTACTTAACTCATATTTATATATAAAGTCAACTACACAACCATCCATTTTATCTTTTTCATTGGTAAACACTACAAATCTATCATCCCACACACATGTCCTTTGCACTTGACTTGCACAGGGAAAATTTTTACCAAAATCGCGATATACAAAAATTATTCTTGACTCAAGAACCATACGACAACCATGCAGACTTTTAGCAACACAACAACCACTCATCAAGTCTTTCAAGCACATACTCACCGAAGATGTGCGAGGCATTTTCTTTGTACCTCTTATTATAGTCAGTACATGAGACAATAACAGGCCCTGCATCTCTACATTTTCGCCTTCAAGCAATTGCATATCAATTGTGGCATACCCAATATGAGAAACAAAAACACTGTTAACAAATAGTTCTAAAAATTTAGTTTTGACTGCCTGAAACATTCCATCTAAATGTCGAACTGTACCCGCTATATTTTTTAAAAATACATCTTGTGAGACGAAATGCTTATGTTTACAAAAATTATCTATTGCTACCCGGACAGCATTTCTGGAAAAACTAGTATCAAAATTAGAAGAATCTTCTCTCCACGATACACCAACATCTTCCAAATACTTACGACACGAAGATTTTTGAACAGACAACAAAGGTCTCACTACTCTAATATTATCTAAAAAAGAAACATCTTGCATAATCAATCCAGCAATACTAGCACTACGCCCTAAACGTATGAAAAAATTTTCCGCCACATCGTCTGCATGATGCGCTGTGCACAAGTCAAGAATATCATTCTCTTTACAGAAATTGATCAACAAACGATACCTTGCTTCTCTTGCATAAGCCTGCACACCACCTCTTTTTAAATGTGGCCCTTGAACTTTTAAGGTAAAACATCGAATCTGATTCAAGGCACAAACTGCATGAACAAAATCACAATCCTGATGAGCATCATCACGAAGACCATGATCTACAGTTAAAGCTATAATTTCACAGCCATATCTCTTTGAAAAGCGCTTACTTGCAACAAGTAACGCCATAGAATCACTACCACCTGACACAGCACAAGCCAGGCGAGCTGGTAAGTCTGTACCAAACACACGAAAAAAAGCATTTCTAAGTGCAAAATACAGAAAATCAACAGACATAAAAACAAGACAATAAGCTAAAATTCACCCACGTATTCTAACATGATAAGATCCTCCAATGCCATATATAAACATCTGTCCGCTTCTATAATACAATGCTATACACTCTAACTTATCCAAATCTGCTTTAGAAATTATGTGGCTTGCTTTTAGATTTTCAGTCCCCATTCCAATATTATCTAGAATCAAATCTGCCTCTATCTTTTGATTATCTGCTCTATTTATCACGACAACTTTGACATTATCTCCAACGTCGAATGTCATATTACTCTTTTTCATGCCACCTTTGCATAATACTACAGTCTTTTTTCCAAACCAATCAGCCCAACATCTTCTCGCAAAGGGCGACATCCTATCTGCATGTATACGCAAATCTCCGCTATCATTTATGGCAAATGCACCATTTCTAAAATCTATTATCATTTTCGGCTTATCAGAAAAATAAACGGCAATTACCACCACAACCATAACAATAACACCTAACACTCTCCACACTGACTTAAAAAGCACAAGCCATAAAAACCCCAAAATAAACAAAACTGCGTTAAGCCAGCTAATATGTCCAAAATATACAATAGAGAAGGGCAACGAAGCGATGTAAGATGCCACCTTAGTTACAAAAGTGATACCTTTACCCATGACAAACATAGGATATTTTCCTAATCCTAAAGGAATGCAAAAAAGAGATAACATAGCCATTGGCATCAATAACATTGACACCACAGGTAGCACTGCAACATTACCAAGCATTTGATAAACAGAAAAAATATAAAAGTGATAAATTACAACAGAGGCTGTTGCTATACCCACCGTAACACTTGAGTAAACATTGCTTGCAACAGAATTATATATACTACTTATAACGCCAGTAGCTTTCTTAGCTATATGTGTATGAAAAAATTTCTGGCAACCAATAAGGGCAAAAACGGCTGCAAAAGATAATTGAAAACTTACACTAGTGACATCTAAGGGATTGAATAACAAAACCAATAAAATTGCACAAGATATACTCCGAAAAGAACATATACTCCTATTAAACATAACAGCAATGACTGCAATCGATGTCATAATAAAAGCTCTAGTAGTGGCAACATTCATTCCAGATAAAATCCAATACACAAAGCTAAACAACAGAGAAAAAAGTGCAGAATAAAACTTTGTATTAACAGATAAGGCAATTTGCGGAATAAGATTTAAAATAAACCTAAAGCTAGAAAAACATATCATTGCAACTAAAGAAAGATGTAAACCAGAAACGCAAAGAACATGCGATATACCAGCCGTTCTCATATCTTCCATAATATCTCTAGACAATCCTCGACTTTCTCCTATTATGAGCGCTGCTGCAAAATCCGCACAATCTTTCTCTAATAAACTACTGATTTGTTCATAGTAACTTTGACGAATATTTTTTATAAAACTTATGGGAGAAAATTTTTCATATTTCGATATCAAATAAGGTTTCCCTACAGCGTAACCCACGCAGTCTATTTTTTTCAAATGATTGCCTAAGCGAAAATCATAACTACCAGGTAACAGCTTTGTCTTGCTGTGTGCCAATTGGATTCTTATCGCAACATAGTCACCGACATGCAGATGCTTCACATCTGACATACGAGAACAGACTTGTATTCTTTTGTACTTTAAAAAAGGAATCGCACCATCCTCTGCTTCTAAATCCAAAACATCAGAAATAATGAACGATGCTCCATCATACTTCCCACCACTATTATCAGGGCGCACAATTTCTACGCTACCTTGTATTTTATATAATTTCTTAGCAATAACACCTTCTTGATAAATGTCACGTGGAACATTTACCTTCCCTATAGTTAATCCAAATAAAAAACCAAGGAAAATAGAAAGAAGAATTATACCAAAACATCTAAGCCAAAGTGACATCAAGACTGATAAAGATGTCAACAACAATACAAAATAAATATCCGTACAAGAAAACTTCGCAAAATAAAAAGCACGAAGAAGCCCGAATACATAAGCTACCGCAAACCAAGAAAAAAATTGTCTAACATCCCAGCTAGCCTGTTCTTCAAGCCATAATAATGGTCTTTTCAATAATGTCATATAAATAAAAGCCTAATACGTCTATAATAAAAACTAACTTGGGAGTTGCAAGTAAATAAAATTACAGTAATATCCTTCTTTGATTAACAGATGATTAATTTTAGAAAAATATAGCAAAACTGTATTAGCCTAGAATCTTGTGTACTAAGGTTGTAAATATATGAGATCCATCAGTTTCTCTATCACTAAAGTTACGAAGACAATACTTAAAAAAAGAGGAACTCTTTTTGCTCAAATCTGCTATTTATGGAAAAGTATAGTAAATGAAGAGCAATATAGTAACAATACTTGGCCATGTGGTACAAAATGTTACAAGAAAAAGGTTATATTGTTTGTAAACGCATCTAATGTGGCATCTAGCATGCATGTGATCTACAATAAAGGTGCTATACTGGACAAAGTAACATTGAATCTGGGATACGTTGCTATAGATGACATAAAGGTAAAAGTCGTGGGAAATTTGATCAATAAGAGTAATACAGAAACAACGGATGTCACATGAAAAACAATAAGGTAGACGTTTATTCAGATGCTCTTTTTCTCTTTTCTCAACAGTATGATAAAGAGTGGAACACCCAGAAAGAGTTAGAGCAAATCTCATCAGAGTTACAAGATAAACCTCATTTATCATCTAATTTACACTTACCACACATACATCCTCAATTAAGGTTAAAAATAGCGAGACAAAGCCTGCTAAAATGGAATCAATGTCTTGAAAGTTCAAGAATCTTTTTATTAGCCTTAATATACGAGTGTCAGATTCATTCTTTGCAAAGTATTTTGGATAAAGTATCTTCTGCAAAAATACGTCTTTATGATATAAAAGAGACAATAGTGACATGCGCACAAGCGCCTTCACAAACCTTTCAAGGCCAAATAACTGCTCTGGTAGCAAAAAAAATTGACACAAAGACAACAATATCAATAAAAAAAGACAGTAAAATCCTTGGAGGAATAAAGTTACAAGTAGGTAATACCGTCATTGATCACTCAATAAGGACGTATCTAAACAAAATTTTAAATTCAATACTGTAAAACATAATAGCGATGAAATTAAATATAGAAAGCTTGGTAAAATCACTTAAAGAGCAAATAAAAGATGTTAACTTCGAACCAGAAGTTACGGAAGTAGGATATGTTACAAGCGTAAGTGACGGTATAACAAAAGTGCAAGGACTAAGTTTAGTAGGATTTAACGAAGTCGTAGAGTTTGATTCAGGAGCTATTGGTATCGCAACAAACTTAGAAATGAACAATACAGGAGTGATGCTAATTAGCAAAGAACACAAAGTAAAGCAGGGGGAACAAGTACGTCGTACGAAAACATTCCCAAAAGCTCCAGTAGGGGAACAGCTATTAGGTAGGGTAATAGATCCTTTAGGCAATCCACTCGATGATAAAGGGCCAATAGAAGTACAGGAATACAGAAATATAGAAACTCCGGCACCAGGAATTATACAAAGACAAGGTGTATCTGCACCAATGTACACAGGCATAAAGGCTATCGATACTCTTTTTCCCATAGGAAGAGGGCAAAGAGAACTCATTATAGGAGATAGAAAGACTGGCAAAACTACAATAGCAATAGATTCAATAATAAATCAAAAAAATGTTCAAAACTTAGGAGAAGAACCAATACGCTGTATATATGTAGCCATTGGTCAAAAATGCTCTTCCGTTGCAAGAATAGTGCAACAGTTAAAAGATCATGACGCTATGAATTATACAACCGTAGTATCTGCAACAGAATCTGCAGCGTCGCAATTTTTAGCACCTTATTTCGGATGCGCTCTAGGAGAATTTTTTAGAGATTCTGGCAAACATGCGCTTGTGATATATGATGATTTAAGTAAACATGCAATAGCCTATAGGCAAATATCTTTATTAGCTAGACGTCCACCAGGTAGAGAAGCATATCCAGGAGATATATTCTTTATGCATTCTAAGTTACTAGAAAGAGCAGCTCAACTATCAGAAAAAGAAGGTGGAGGGTCATTAACTGCATTACCAATTGTAGAAACTCAAGCAGGAGATATATCATCGTATATACCAACAAACGTTATATCTATAACAGATGGTCAAATATTTTTGGAAGAAAATCTTTTCAATAGCGGTATAAAACCTGCTATCAATATAGGGTTATCAGTAAGTAGAGTAGGATACGCAGCCAGCATAAAAGCGACAAAACAGGTTGCATCATCCCTAAAGGTAAAACTAGCTCAATATAGGGAAATGGAAAATTTCACCAAATTTGGCTCTGATCTGAATGAAGATACAAAAAATATTCTTTTAAAAGGAAGGAAATTAATAGAATCTCTAAAACAAGATCAGCTGCAACCAATACCAATTCATAAGCAAGTTATAACTCTTTACGCTCACCATAGCGGCTACATAACATCTGTACCAACGGAGGAAATAAGCAATTTCGAAAAAGAATTGCTGCAACATATAGAAGATAAACATGAAAACATAGAGGTGATACTGAAAGAAGAAAAAGAAATATCAAAAAATACAGAAGGGAAATTAGATAAAATCATAAAGAATTTTTTGAAAAGCTTTTTATCGAACAATAATTAAAACCTCTACTTACACTTATGTCCAAGCTAAAACAAATAACAGCCAGAATAAAAAGTATCACGGAGATACGTAATATAACTGACACCGTCAGAATGATAGCGTCAATAGAGTTAGAAAGGTTTAAAAATCAAATTCTTTTGTCAAAAGAGTTCTTCAACAACGCAAAAAAAATAGCCTATAGGCTAGAAGAAAAAATTCTTCAAGCAAATCATAAACAACACAAAAAAAATACAAATTTAGCAATAGTTATAGGTAGCGATAAAGGACTTTGTGGAGGTTTTAATATAAAAACATTACATAATTTAAAGCAATTAAATAAGTCAGTGGAAAATTTACGATGCATATCCGTAGGATCTAAAATTTACTCTAAAACACAAAATATAGGCAGTTTTCTTTCTCCAAATGATCCAGAACAAGTGCTACAAGTAGCTACGTCCCTTACTAACACAATTTTAGATCTTGTAAGTGAAAACAACGTAACATGCTACCTCCTGTACAACGATTTTAAAAATTTTTCCACATCGGTGGCACAAGTACAAACGATCTTTCCGTTTACATTTGAAGAAAGAATAAAAAGTGACATAAAAAAGCTACCACAACTAGACGATAATGTCTTTATAGATAGAATATCTAACATTTACTTACAGTCGCTATTACATTACTCATTAATCTCCAGTAAAACTTCTGAGGTGGCTGCAAGAATGATTGCCATGGATAGTGCTTACAAAAACTCCAAGGATATGATAAAAGAAATGACGTTAAACTCCAATAAAATTAGACAAAAGCAGGTTACTCTTGAATTAATTGAGATTATCTCAGGAGCAATGCATACATGATTTAAAAATAACAGCAACTATGAAAGAGAAAAAAGGAACAATTGTACAAATAATTTCAGCAGTAGTAGACGTAAAGTTCCACGACAATTACTTACCTGAGATATTAACTGCCCTGCACTGTACCAGTAACAGTGGAAAAGTAACTTTAGAAGTAGCACAACACCTGGGAGATAATGTAGTGAGATGCGTGTCTATGCAGCCGACTGACGGTTTGTCCAGAGAAATGGAAGTAACATCCACAGATGAGCCGATCAGAGTTCCAGTAGGGAAACAAACGTTAGGAAGAATAATAAACGTAATAGGTGATCCTATAGATAACAAAGAGCCTTTGTCATTAAAAACTTCCAGCTCAATCTATAACAGCCCCCCGAATTTCTTGGCCCAAAAAACAAAACAAGAAGTCTTGGTAACTGGTATCAAAGCAATAGATTTGCTTGCTCCTTATTGCGTAGGAGGGAAAGTGGGACTATTCGGAGGAGCCGGTGTAGGCAAAACAGTGATAATAATGGAACTTATAAATAATATAGCAAAGTTATATGATGGATATACTGTTTTTGCAGGTGTAGGAGAAAGAACAAGAGAAGGTGCAGATCTATATAAAGAAATGATGGATTCTGGAGTCATAAATAAACAAAAAGTTAACGATTCTAGAGTAGCCTTAGTATATGGACAAATGAATGAGCCACCAGGGGCAAGATCACGCGTAGCTTTAACTGGTCTTACTATAGCAGAAACTTTTAGAGATATGGACGGAGGTCAAAATGTGCTGCTATTCATAGACAATATATTCCGCTTTATTCAAGCAGGAGCAGAAATGTCAACTATGCTCGGAAGAATTCCTTCTGCAGTCGGATATCAACCTACTCTAGCAACAGAAATGAGTTCTTTGCAAGAAAGAATTACCTCAACAAAAAGTGGATCAATTACTTCTATACAGGCTGTATATGTACCAGCTGACGATATAACAGACCCAGCTCCTGCCTCAGCATTTGCACACTTTGATTCATCTACAGTACTAAGTAGGCAAGTGGCAGAATTAGGAGTATATCCAGCAATCGATCCGTTGGCCAGTAGTTCAAGTATGCTTACAAAAGATATAGTAGGAACTGATCATTACGAAACCGCAGAAAGAGTAAGGAATATTCTACACTCTTACAAAGCATTGCAGGATATAATAGCAATACTTGGAGTAGACGAATTATCTGATGAAGATAAAATCACAGTATCGAGAGCAAGAAAGATTCAAAGATTTTTATCTCAACCATTTAGAAGTGCTGAAGTGTTCACAGGTATTGAAGGAAAAGTTGTACCACTGGAAGATACAATTTTTGGCTTTAAACAAATTCTCGATGGTAAATGCGATGATATTGAAGAATCGAAATTTAGCTTTATAGGGGGGATAGAAGAAATTAAAACTACCAAAAATACATAAACTTTAGAGTAGGCAAAACATGCTGCTGAATATATTCTCCTATCATAAATCCATAAATGAAACAAACATCAAACACATTATTGTAAGAGGCGTAGAAGGAGAGTTTTGCGTCATGCAGGAACATGAATCATTTTATGCATCAGTAAAAGACAGCATACTAGACATAAAAAAAGATAATGGCAAGAGTACATCTTACGCTGTAGTAGGATCTTGTCTCTGCGCTGTGGGAGGTAGCAAAGTAACAATTTTTTCTGAACTTTTGTATCCAGTAGATAGCTCCTCTATAATGACGTGCAAAAAAAAATTACAAACCCTTCATGATCAACAAAAAAATGGAAAAGAGGTCAGTCATGCTATAACTCTGCATAAGAACATGCTATTAGTATTGGAGTATAAAAAGTCTCTATAAAATAACTTTACGAAAAACTGACATAAGTGCTATTTCTTCAAATATAGACTTATTTACGCAAAACTTCTACAATAGCTATCCTTCTTAATACAAGAACTACACAAGTTTAAACTCGGTTGATAAAAACATGACAAGAGACAAATCTCAGGAGTTACACAAAAAGGTACTTTTCTCTCTTTTTATATTGTGCGTATGTAGATTGGGATCTCACATTCCTATACCAGGTATAGATGGAATAGCCTTACAAGAATTTACCTCTAAACATCAAGGAGGTATATTAGGAATGTTGGATATTCTATCTGGAGGGTCGTTGAGTAGAATGTCAATATTTGCGTTAGCAATCATACCTTACATTACGGCATCTATAATAACGCAGATACTATCTTTCGCCTATCCCTCCATAAAAGAATTGCAAAAAGAAGGAGAGAGAGGTAGAAAAAAATTAGGGCAAATAACAATAGCTATAACAACGTTAATTGCAACAGGACAAGCATATGCAATAGCAACAGGGTTAGGACACTTAGGAGACATAGTAGTGATACAAAATTCTACAATATTTATTTCCTCCACCATTATCACACTACTAACTGGTACAATGTCGCTGATATGGTTAGCGGACCAAGTGGGCAAATATGGTCTTGGAAACGGATCATCCTTGATTATCTTTACAGGTATAGTCACATCAATACCAGAAGGTACCATCAGAGCATTTGAATTATGCAGAACAGGAGCAGTAGATATAACTGCATTGCTATTTTTAATAATGGCAGTATCAATAGTGTTATCGTTAATTATTTTTGTAGAACAATCATACAGAAAAATACCTATTTATTATCCAAAAAGACAAATGGGTAATAAACTGTATGGAGGTGAAAAAACATACCTACCAATGAAAATCAACGCAGCCGGTGTAATACCTCCAATATTTGCCGGTACAATTTTGTTATCTCCTGTCAGTGTACTCAATTTTACTCAGCCAAGTACAAAATTTGCACAATGGTTACTGGTAAATTTAGGGCATGGTAAACCTCTTTTTACCCTATTGTACATGGCGTTGATAATATGCATGAGCTTTATCTATACATCAGTATCAATTAATTTAGAGGATACCTCAGAAAATTTAAGAAAACATGGAGCATACGTACCAGGTAGACGTCCTGGCAGTAATACAACTGAATTTTTTCTAGATGTTTCACATAAATTAACATTTATAGGGGCAACCTACTTATGCATAATATGCATATTACCAGAAACCATAACGGGCAAAATTGCACCATCTTTGTATTTTAGTGGAACAAGTGTATTGATAGTTGTAAACGTAGTGTTAGATACTATGACTCAAATCCAGACGTTCATGTTCAATAAAAAATATGAATCTGTCGTGAAAAAAATGCGGATAAAATAAAATGATAATAATACTCTTAGGTCCACCTGGTGTTGGTAAAGGAACACAAGCCAGACTCATCAAACAACATTTCTCAATTGAGAATCTATCCGCAGGTGATCTTTTAAGAGATTTTGCCAAAAAAAACAAAGACACCGAGATACAAAAGATACTTGACTCTGGAGAACTACTACCAGCAAGCGTTGTCAATGAAATAATAAAAGACAATTTACAAAAAGTTAATAAAAACGTCATACTAGATGGGTACCCAAGAAGCATGATGCAGGTAAAGTTTCTATTAGAACATTTTGACCAAAAAAACTTATCAGTAATACATTTCTTTACAAATCATCATAACTTAAACGCCAGAATAGAAGGAAGAATAAATTGCACCTATTGTGGAGAAATATACAACAAGTTTACAAACGAGCTTAATGAAGACAAGTGTGTCAAGTGTGGCAAAAAACAACTATCCGCAAGGGCAGATGATAATCAAGTTTCTTTACAAAATCGACTGTCAGCATACACAGAAAATACTTTGCCTGTAATACAATATTTTAGACAAATAGACAAAGTGTACGACATCGATGCTAGCGCAGACATAGAAATAGTTTTTAAAGAAATTTCTAAAATATTAAAAACGATTTTGAGCTAACAATTTTGAGCTAACAAAGTCATGATATACGTCTGAGCACCAATATTGACTACAGCATGTCTCTCTGTTAGAATCATCCGCTGTGGTGGTCTCTCTATAGAGGGGCTAGTTGTATAAATCCTAGTGTTTGGATTGCAAATTAATTTAATTAATAAAGGATAGATGAGTGGCACGGATAGCTAACGTCAATATACCTCATAAAAAAAGAGTAATAATAGCTTTAACATATGTGTACGGCATAGGGTCAACTTTCGCCAGTAAGATATGCGCTGAAGCCAATATACCTCTTGCAAAAAGGGTACATGAACTATCAGAAGACGAGCTTAGTCGTCTAAGACAATTGATAGAGTCACAATACAAAGTTGAAGGGGAGTTGCGTAGAGAGGTCAGCATGAATATAAAGAAGAAAAAAGATATAAAATGCTACCAAGGATTAAGGCATTTAAGAAAACTTCCTGTCAGAGGGCAAAATACCAAATCCAATGCAAGAACATGGAAGGGAAGAGCTGTAGCCATAGCAGGTAAGAAAAAAGCTTCTGCCAAAAAGTAAAAAATTAACAGTGCTTAGACAATATTTATATACGTAATAGCCTATGAATAAACATTCAGGGTCCCAGGCCAAAAAAAAGAAAAAAAGAGGCCCTGCTTTGGGCATAGTTCATATACAAACTACTTTCAACAATACTATAGTCACTTTTTCTGACGTGCAAGGTAATGTGTTGGTTTCCTCTAGCGCAGGAAAAAGTCACTTCAAAGGGACTAAAAAATCCACGCCTTATGCTGCTCAGGTGACAGTAGAGGCGGCTGCAAAAGAAGCGAAAGACATTGGCTTTCAGACTCTCTCTATTCATGTCAATGGCGCAGGATCACAAAGAGAAGCAGCATTAAGGGCAATGTTCAATCAGCCATTTGTAATCACTCAGATAGTCGACACATCTAAGTTACCTCATAATGGTACCAGACCACCCAAAAGAAGAAGAAATTAAAGTATAAAAAGTATAATTTATCGTACAATAAATATGTCACTGAATAAAAATTGGACTGCTCTTATAAAACCAGAAAAGTTTGTACTTGAGAAAGTTTCATGCAATACAGCAAAAGTAGTAATATCTCCGTTAGAGAAAGGGTTTGGTGTCACAATAGGTAATGCACTTAGAAGAGTTTTACTGTCTTCTATACAAGGATACGCTATAGTTGGGGTAAGAATTCCTGGTGCAACGCATGAATTTGCTTCAATACCGGAAATCAAAGAAGATATGATGGAGATAATTCTGAATCTAAAGTCCGTCAATTTATCTATCGAAAATCAAGAGCAATTGTATGTTACATGTACTGTACAAGGTCCTTGTGATGTTAAAGCATCTGTCTTTGAAGAAAATGGTGTTAAGGTCTTCAATCCAGATCAACATATCTGTACCGTAACAGGTAATACAGAAATACAAATTGGGGTTTTATGCCGTAGGGGTCATGGTTATGTACCTGCTGAATCTTTTTACCAGAAAGATATTGAGCTAGCTCAAAAAGTTGTATGGATTGATGCATTGTTTAGTCCAATACACAAAGTTGCTTTTAAGGTATCAAGTGTTCGTGTTGGTCAAAAGATGGATTATGACAAACTTACGCTTGATATAGAATCAGATGGATCAGTAGATCCTGAGATGGCTGTTGGTCTTGCAGCTAAAATTTTACAAGAGCAGTTACAAACTCTTATACCGTTTGATACACAAGATTCTGATAAACAAGAGAAAAGTCAGCAAAAGCTACAATTTAGCCATGCTCTTTTGAAAAAAGTAGAAGAGCTAGATATGTCTGTAAGATCTCATAATTGCCTAAAGAATGCTAATATAGTATACGTAGGTGATCTTGTTACAAAAACAGAGGCAGAGATGTTAAAGACTCCAAATTTTGGCAGAAAGTCTTTAAGCGAAATTAAGGAAATGTTATCAGTGCTAGAATTGGATTTTGGTATGAGTGTGCCTACATGGCCGCCCGCAAACTTAGAGGAATTAGCTAAGAAGCACAAAGAAAATAATTTTTAAGCGGTAGTATGAGACATAAGATAGGATTAAAAAAGCTTAATAGAACAACAAGTCACAGACTTGCTATGCTAACGAACATGGCGGATGCGCTAATAATGAATGAGCAAATTAAGACAACTATTCCTAAAGCCAAAGCTTTAAGACCATATCTAGAAAAATTAGTCACAAAGGCTAAAGTTAACACTCTTCAAATAAGAAGAAAATTACTATCATTGATATCTGAACAATCTACAAATAAGTTGCTTGATGTTTTAGGACCAAGATATGCAAAAAGGCCAGGAGGGTATTTGCAAATTATACGTGCAGGTTTTAGGTACGGTGATAGCGCCGCAATGGCATACATACAGTTTGTTGATAGAGATAAAAAAGAAAAAGGGAAATACAACAACGAGAATCAGAGCCTTGTGCAGAAAAAAGTAAACCAATAAAAGCATTATATAAGTAGAAAAATGGCAAAAGAAGACAAAAAAATTAATTTTGGTGACTATCCTTCATCTAGAAAAGCAGCGCGTAAATCTTTGAGAAAAAATGCCATAAACAAGATGAGAATCAGTAAAATCAAAACGGCTGTAAAGAAAGTACTTAAGGCACATGAAAAAACGAGTAGTATCCGTGAAGATTTTATAAATGCTCAAAAACTTATTATGAGCGGTACTTCAAAAAAAGTTATTAGTATGAATAAGGCATCTAGAACAGTTAGCGCAATGGCAAGGAAGTTAAAGCTACTAAATTCTGCTCAGATGAGCAAATCTTAACGCATATTTGCTCATCATCAATACTTAGCAATCTCTGCTCAATACGTTTTTAGAAAAATCTGTCTTTTTTATCAGTTGTATCTTTTTTACTAAAAAAGATCTTTTTAAAGATATTCTCCAAACTCATGCTATTTATTTCGATAGATTCTATATTAACATCCAAGGAGCTTATATATTTGATAAAAGACGTAACTTCGGATCTACTACACTCTGCAGTCAACAGCTTACCATCATCTTTCAGACAAATATTTTTATAACTAGATAACGTACCATCTAACGTCACTGGAGAATCAAATCTTACAGTTGCTTCACTACAACTTAATTTCCATAACTCCTCCTTTGTATAATGAGTAGCTGGCGTACAGCCATCTTTTATAAAAATAAAACTATCACATAATTCCTGAGCCTCATACAAATAATGCGTGGTTAACAGTACTGTCACTCCCTGAGATTTTAATTGCCTTACGTACTTCCACAACTTTTCTCTTAACTCAACATCTACACCGGCAGTAGGTTCGTCCAACACCAAAATTTTAGGCGAATGTACAAGTGCTTTTGCAACAAGCAAACGTCTTTTCATACCACCAGACAATTGCCTTGCAGTCGAATTTTTTTTATCATACAAATCTAAAACCTGAAGAATGTGATCAGTCTTTCTATCACCACTCTTTATTCCATAGTATCCAGCATATATCTCTAATAATTCTCTTACAGAAAAAAATACGTCCAAATTAAGTTCTTGAGGTACTACACCTATCATTCTTTTTGCAGCAAAAGTCTGTGTATCTATATCAAAACCGAAAATTTTAACAGAACCTGAAGTTTTGACAACGCTACCTGCAAGAATATTAATCAAAGTAGATTTTCCTGCGCCATTAGGTCCTAAAATAGCACAACAGCTGCCCTTTAATATCTCTATATTAACATCCGTAAGCGCATCAACACATCTACCACCTTCACCTTTATATTTTTTACATAAACTACTAATTTGTATCGCAACACGATCATCAAAATTTTGACTTTGCATTTTCTATCATTAACCCTAAACTGAATACCGAACCACGACTATAACATATAAAGCATTACAGAAACATATATGAACTTCTGCGACATTATAACTTTGAAAATAAAAAGTGGTACCGGAGGCAACGGGGTAATACGATTTAGAAGAGAAAAATTCCTTCCTAAAGGAGGTCCAAATGGTGGAAATGGTGGAAAAGGTGGAGATGTAATAATTGTAGCAGATGATAATCTAACATCTTTAGAATATTACAAGTACAATAGAAATCTTAGTGCAAGTAACGGACAAGCTGGTAAATCAAATAACGCAACTGGTAAAAATGGTGCAAATCTTTACCTACATGTACCTTTAGGTACTCAAATATTTGACACAATAACAGATTCTTTGTTATTTGATATTGTTGATATAAAAACACCAATAACAATTTTAAAAGGTGGCAATGGAGGTATAGGTAACTCCTGTTTTAAATCATCAACTAATAAAGCTCCAAGAATCGCAACAGAGGGGCATAAAGGTCAAGAAACAACAATCACACTAAATCTAAAACTTTTGTCAGATATAGCATTAATAGGTCTACCTAATTCTGGAAAATCAACATTTTTAGCTAATATAACATCTGCAAAACCCCGAATTACTAATTACCCCTTTGCAACAGTAATTCCACAAATAGGATGCTTATATAAAAATTATGCAAAGTACGTAATAATAGATATGCCAAGCATCACAGAATCGTTATTAGGCCACCTCCCTGGACATTTAAAACATATAGAGCGCTCTAAAATACTTATCTACGTTATAGATGCCTCTACAACAAACACTTATAATACATACCAAAAAATCCAGAATACATTACAACAGTACTTTAAAAATAAGCCTATACCACCTTGCATATTATGCCTTAGTAAAACTGACTTAATAGATAAAAAAAGTTTAATCGAAGAGTCAGAAAGACTATCTAAATTAACTAAGAAAAAAGTATTTAGTATTAGTACACAAAATACAATAAGTTTTGATGAAGCTACTCTATATGCAATAGATTTAATACAAAACAGTTCTAAGACAAAGTAACATTATTAAATTTTTCTACATAGAATTTGTTTTCATCTCTCATATCTATGACTCTTATACTTTTATCATTTAAAACACCTTCTGAATATAACTGACCAAGATATCGCCATGCATTATCAAATCTTTTTTCCGGCATTTTGACTAAAATGTCCCCTATAAACAAATCCCATCTCCTTTTCCCTTGTATAACTGCATATTTAACTTCATGTAACAATGTAGGATTATTTTCCATATCTTGAATAAGCTGATAAACATAAAAATTGGCACTTTTGCCAACCACATGCAATAAATGACCGTACTTATCGGTAAGTCCATCAATATCAAAAATTCTACCATCCTTATCAACTAAGTAATGCTTATATTGATACTGCCAAATTGCTATTGGCACCCTTTCTACCACTTTAATAACTATGGTATCAGGCAATCTTCTCCGTACACTACACTTTGCCACCCAGCGATTACAAGAAACCTTATCCAAGACTTTTTTTAAGTCAATTCTAAAAATTGGGTACTCTTTGTCATACTCAACAAAAGCCTTTACATCTTTTATAGGTATATTATTTCTACCATAGACAATCACGCCACGTAGTACAAAACCATTATTTATCAAAAAACTTTCACAAAATTTTTGCATATTACCCCTATAACTTCTGCACGATGGCAAAGAAAATAGCGCAATAATACAAATAAAAGAAATAAAAAATGCTAACTTAAAAAAGAGCCTACTATACACATAGACTTTACGTATCCAAAACACAGGCGTCCAAACAAAATTTAGTCAACACCAGCACTATTAAGTATTCTGACAACTAATTCAGAAAAATCTATACCAACCATTTGTGCAATTTCAGGACATATAGATAAAGGTGTCATACCAGGGTGTGTATTACCTTCGAGAAAGTAACTTTTATCTTGAGTACTATTATAGATAAACTCAAACCTTACAATTCCTTTACAATTCATGAAACTGTATATCTTTGTACTTACATCAAAAATATTTGATCTTTCTTTCTCTGTGATGTCAACATCATGAATATGAAGAGCCAAACCATCCGTGTATTTAGTCTCATAATCATAAAATCTTTTTTTTATAGGACGAGTTTCTAAGATCCCTAAAACTTCTCCATCTAAAACAGCAGAATGTATCTCTTGACCTTCAATATATTCTTCCACAAGAGCAACATCGCCATAAAAAAAGTCATAATTTTCTATACTGTAATCATCACCCGAAAACACTACTTCCACCCCTAAACTAGACCCTTGAGCTATAGGTTTGATAACATATGGAAACTGAAAAGATGTACTCTTATTATTAATATCCACCAACTCTGCTTTAGGTGTAATAATTCCAAGTTCGTTACACATAGATTTAGTAACATCTTTATAAAAACCTAAAACAGACGCTCTTACACCAGAATGAGTGTAAGGCAAATCTATAGAATTTAATATACTAGGAATACAACCGTCTTCTCCATAAGTCCCATGTAAACAATTATATACAACATCATAATTAGAATTTTTTAACAAAAATTCTTGTATATCAATACCTACATCAACTACGGTAACGCCATAACCAAGCTGCACTAGTGCCTCTACCACTCCCTTAGAAGAAATTTTGGAAATATCTCTTTCGAACGACATACCACCATGCAGCACTAACACTTTTGCTTTATCACCTGCATACTTGTCTGTAATAACAGATTTATGCTGTCCTTTTACATTACTATGATATTTCCTTTTTTGATCAGATAAGCTATCAACTTTCATTTTCCTTTTTTATCATACAGTTATAGGCTTTTCCCAAAGTAGATACTCCATACATCCACATACCCACAACAAGCAAAAATAGCATCATCAAAGGTAGCGCAATATCATCGTAGTCAGATCTTGGAAAAAGAGAAAACAAAGAAAATTGCACACCAGAACCAAAAGCTCTGCCTAACTTAGGACCAAACATGTCAACAGAAGCCTTGCCTTTTGTTTTCCATTCGTCACAAAGAGGCACATACGCCATCTCTTTTGTTGCATCAAAAAGAGAATATTTTACAGCTTTACTTAAAATATTCTGAAAAGCTCCTACGATAACTATAAAGCCTAAAGTAGATAATCCCAATACAGCAAAAGAAATACCGAAATAATACTGCAACAATACGGAACAGAAAAAAATACTTCCCATAATTGCAAAAATTCCAGGAGTGATGATCGCAGAATAAAACCATCCCAATCCTCGTATCATGTATCCCCCAGCAATAGAGCAAATAAACGTGAATATACCAGTACAGAATGATACCATCGCGTTGTATCTCATAACCTCTGTAGCAGTGTGATAATACTTTCGAATTTTAAACAAAAGTATCCCTTCAGTTAAATTAATTGCCAAACTATACGATATTACAATTATACATAAGGCACGCAGATATTTTGAATTGAATAACATTTTTATACTATCTCTTAACCCTAATCTAAAATACTCTTTCGCACCTCCAACACAGATATATAGGCAAGGATTTTTGGTAATATCCTTCTCTATCATTTTGTGCAGTAAAGCGCTTGTTATTCCGCATATAACTACAAATGATAACAACACGTTGAGTCGTGATTCGAAATTATTACCTATAACTAAACTAGATAAGAACGTATTATCCTTCGTCACATACTCTATTATCAAAAATGCAACAAGTAGATTTGTCTGTCCTATTAGACTTAGACTTGGATAAAATCTATAAGATTGCTCAGTAAGCGTAGTACTGTTCACCAACTGCCAAAATAGAAGAGAAAATACAATTACTGGCCACAATTCACCAACTACGTAAAATGAAACTATAATCCAATTAGACCATAAAGCTATAAACCATTTCCAATGCGGGTGTATGGAAACATAATGCTCAGTAACCAATTGAGATGGCTGTAATAACTCCAAATGAGGAAACAATAAAACCAAAAATAAGAAAAAATATAGTATAAATATATACAATACTATTCTGAAAGTTTTATGTGGACCAAAATAATTGCATAACCTCGTATATAAAAATACAAAAACCACGCTACAAGGCAATTCAACCCATAACTTAATAAAACTGATAGCTTCAGCGCCTATATACGTGACAGTAATGGCATCTTTGATATTGCGTACTATATTTTGATTCAGAAGTATAGTAAACATCAGGGAAGACATCATAATAAACTTTTTCTTTTCTTCAGCCTTAATAGGAAAAAAAGCTTTAGAAAAAAAATTGTTCATAATAAGAGAAGTGAAACGTAGAGATTAAAGAAATTTAGCACAGTACACCCTGGTGATTATCTCATAAAAGTACTAACAAAATGTTTATACAAATATAATTTTTGTTGTAAAACTTTCCTTTTATCAGGAGTAGAATCGTTAATGTATCATATTTTATTCATAAACAACAGTTGTCAAATTTAACAGACGCATATAGCCTGACTTTAAAAGGTGTGGAAACTATAAAAGTTAAGGTGCAAGTTCAAATCACTCCGGGCATTCCTACATTCACAATAGTTGGACTTGCAGATAAAACTATCGCCGAATCAAAAGAACGAGTAAGAGGCGCCCTTACATCTATAGGATTAGCACTACCAGCAAAACGTATCCTTATAAATCTTTCGCCAGCAGACTTAAACAAAGAAGGAAGTCATTTTGATCTACCAATTGCATGTGCTATTTTGTCAAACTTAGGAGTATTGCCAGAAGAAGCAGTACATGAATACATCATCCTTGGAGAACTAGATTTAAGCGGTCATATTTTACAAGTACCTGGTGTATTGCCAGCAGCTATGTGCGCAATGTCAAATAATATGGGTATCATATGTCCTAACGAAAATGGACCAGAAGCTATATGGTCTGGAAACGAAGATATAATTGCAGCACAAAATCTTTTATCATTGCTAAATCACTTTAAAGGGAAATTAACAATACCACAACCTATTCCATCTATCCTTGCCATCAACGATCAAGAATTAGATTTTAAAGATGTAAAAGGACATATATTCGCCAAAAGAGCAACAGAAGTTGCAGCTGCAGGAGGACACAGCATGCTCATGTTTGGACCACCAGGAGCAGGTAAATCAATGTTAGCAGAGCGCATACCTGGAATTATGCCACAGCTTTCAAAAGAAGAAATTCTAGAATCCAGCATGATATATAGTGTGGCTGGCCTAATTAAAAATGGAAAATTAACAACTAACAGACCCTTTCGATCTCCTCATCAATCAGCTTCAATGGCATCTATTGTAGGTGGCGGTATAGGAAATAAAATAAAGCCAGGAGAAATATCTTTAGCTCACAACGGAATACTGTTTTTAGATGAATTGCCAGAATTTCCTCAAACTACTATAGACGCCCTAAGACAACCACTTGAGAAAAAAGAAATTTTGATCTCACGTGCTAGCTTTCATGTTACATATCCTGCCAATTTTCAACTCATTGCAGCCATGAATCCGTGTAAATGCGGATACCTAGGTGATATTGCAAAGCAATGTACACGAGCGCCTACATGCGGCAAAACTTACATGTCTAAAATATCAGGCCCTATTTTAGATAGATTTCACATACACATAGAAGTCTGTGAGCCAGAATATGAAGACACACCACAAAAAGTAGAAACTTCTGAAACAATAAAAAAAAGAGTTTTAAAAGCAAGGGCTATACAAAATACACGATACAACGAATGCCAATTCTCAACTAATGCAAATGCAAAAAATATAGAACAATACACTCAATTAGACGAAGAAGGGGCAGCTATATTAAAACAAGCTGTAAAAAACTTTAGACTTTCTGTAAGAGCCCATCACACAATCCTAAAGATAGCAAGAACTATAGCAGACTTAGAAGAATCTGAGCACATATCTAAAGTACATCTCTCTGAAGCCTTAAGTTACAGGCTAAAAGAATATTCTAACTTCAATAATTAAAGATTATCTGCATGCCCAGCTGCCAACGATTGCACAAAAGACAAAAAATCTGATACATTATCAAAACTTTTATAAAGAGCAGCAAAACGTATGCTGGCTAAAACATCATGCGATACAAGAATCTTCAACATTCCAGAAACAATTTGCTGAGTACTGATCTCTTGCCAAGAGAATAAAGAAACAAAGTCTACAAAAGAATCTATAATTCTATCTATATAAGGCTGTGAAACAGAGCCATCTTTGAAGACATTAAGTACAGAATCACGAAGAATGCTTCTATTAAAGGGCTCTTTAATACCGGAAGATTTAATAACGTACACACACTCACTGACGACCCTTTCAAGGGTGGTAAATTTTTTATTACATTTACCACACCATCTGCGTCGCTTCACCGAATACTTTAAACACCTTGAATCTTTAACCCCAGTATCAAAACCTTCGCAAAAAGGACACAGCATCTATAACTAAATTACCTATTCTTAAATTTTTCCTCAGCTTTATCTCTTTTCCAATGTTCATTCCTCATACGCTTTCTACTTCTTTCAAACTTTCCACTTTGATCGTTCTTCCCATGCTCGCTATTCCTACTTCTTTTCCTTTTATTCTTTTCTATTAAAACGCTAACCTCTACATCGTAGTCTTTGATAGAAAAACGCACTCTCCCTCTATCTTCTCCTATGACAACCATATTAACCTTCTCTCCTTCTGAAAAACAGTCTCGAAGATCATTAACTGTAGAATGAGATACTTCACTAATATGCACAAAGGCATCTTTCCCCATTCCGCAGTCTACAAAAATACCAGAATCTATAATTTTAACTATTCGACCTTCAAATTTAGTACCTATTTCAGCTGAGGCCCCAGTAACACCACGAATCATGAGTATCGCTTTTTCCACAGCAGCAGCATCTACAGCTGCAACAGTCACTACACCGTCATCATTAACATTTATTTTTGCACCAGTCTTTTCGCAAATATCCCGTATTACCTTACCTCCAGGACCAATAAGATCTTTTATGGAATCCTTTGCTATGTTTAGTGTATGAAAAGATGGAGCATATCGACTCAACTTTTCCCTAGGAACTGATATCGTATTTTTCATTTTAGACAATATATGCAACCTACCGTCTTTTGCCTGAGATAAAGCAGTTATCAATGTATCCAGAGTTAAGCAAGGTAATTTACTATCGAGCTGTAAAGCTGTTACCCCTTCTACAGAACCAGCAACTTTGAAATCTATATCACCAAAACTATCTTCTTCATGAGCAATGTCAGATAATATAGCAAGCTTGTCTTTTTCTTGAACCATACCCATAGCAATACCTGCAATCATACTCTTTATAGGCACTCCTGCATCCATTAAACTAAGTATTCCAGCACAAATAGTAGCTTGAGAACTGGAACCATCTGACTCTGTCACATCTGCACATACCCTTACAGTATAAGGAAATTGTTCTTTAGAAGGCATAACGGCATTGATGGCCTTGCGAGCCAACTGACCATGCCCTATCTCCCTTCTACCAGGAGCTCTAAGCGCTCCGCACTCACCAGCTGCAAACGGAGGAAAAGAATAATGCAACATAAAGCTTTCCCTATAATCATCAATAACATTACCGATAATTTGCCCATCATCTTCTGTTCCAAGCGTAACAGTAGCAATAACTTGCGTATCACCCCTTGTAAATAGGGCAGATCCGTGAGTACGAGGAAAGATACCTGATTCACATTCTATCTCTCTTATTTCCGTATTATTTCTACCACCGATTCGACCTCTACCTTCGATAACATTGTCACGCATTATACTCTTTAAAAGCTTTTCCACATCTTTTTTTACATCAGACAACGATACATCATCATCTTGACATTTTTCTAATATTTCTCTACTTAATAACTCAAAGTATCCAACTCTTTCATACTTGCAAGAAATGTTCAAACCTTCTTGCACTCTATGTTCAAATGCTTGAGCAAGATTCACACGCTCTACATCTTGTACTGTATTAGAGCGCCAAATAAACTCCTTACCTATCTCTTTCTTCATTTCTTCCATACAATCCACAATATGAGCAATGGAATCCATAGCAGTCTTTAATAAACTAGACAAATCGTCCTCTTTAACCTCTTTTGCCTCAGACTCAATCATCACAATCTCACGATGCGTTGCACTAACAACTAAATTTACATCGCTAGCTTTGATTTGCTGTATTGAAGGATTAACAATAACTTCTTTGTCTAGTTTGGCAACTCGCACAGCTCCAGATATACCAACTAACGGAGCTCCAGAAATAGAAAGAGCAGCAGAGGCTCCGACCATAGCTATCATCGCAGGATCAAAATTTGGATCATAAGACAAAACATGAGAAATAATCTGTACCTCATGAAAAAAGTGATCTTCAAACATGGGACGCAAAGCCCTATCTATCAACCTTGAGATTAAAACCTCTCTATCTGAAATCTTACCCTCTCTTTTTAAAAATCCACCAGGAAACTTACCAGCAGCAGAAAACATCTCTCTATAATGCACTGATAAAGGAAGAAAATTACACGATGCCAACGGCTCTTTGCCAAGTACCACAGTATTCAGAACCACGGTATCCCCAACTGTTGCAAGGATAGCACCATCCGATTGTTTAGCAATTTTTCCAGATTGCAACACTAAAGTACCAGAACCAAATTGCAGCGATTTTTCATACAACCCAGTCTTCTTAAATCTCTCCATTCTTTAATAACACCTAAAAACTTTATAAAAATTCAAAAAATAAACATCTGTTTTACACAAACAGATTGAAACAAAAATTATTACACACAAAACACATTGCATTTTATACATTATGTCTGCAGTCACGATATAATGAAACAAGAAAATAACAAAACGTTAACTTTCAACAAAAAATTCACATAATTTATCAAACGTTACCTCTTTTTCTACTCCAGTCACAAAATCTCTAACACGTACGACGTTAGATGCTAACTCTTGATCACCTAATACAATCACATATTGAGCCTCGCAATTATCAGCATTTTTCATACGTCTTTTAACAGTTCCTTCCACATCTACTACAATGCGATAATGGGAATTTAATTCACGCCTAAGTTTATCAGCCAAAATCAATGCATATCCAGTAGCAGAATCAGTTGGAATAATAAAAATGATGGGAGTTTTTTTAAAGTACAAATTCTTGATCATAAGGCATATACGATCTAAGCCCAAAGCAGCTCCAACAGAACAACGATAGGAAAATCCCATATTTTCCGACAAACCATCGTACCTGCCTCCACCACACACAGCAGCTTGAGCTCCTATCTCGTCACTAACAAATTCAAACACTGAATGATTATAGTAATCAAGACCCCTGACCAAAGTTTCATCTAACTCATACTTCACTCCTAATTTTGTCAAACTAGATAATAATTCCTCAAGAAATTGTTTCGATGAAATTGTGTAATAACTCGAAATAGAAGGAGCAGATCGTCCTATTTCTATATCTTTTTCGTCCTTAGAATCAAGTATTCTAAGAGGATTTTTTTCCAACCTAACTTTACTATACTCTGATAAATCGTCTTTAAATCGTTCAAAATATTGACTTATAGCATTTTTGTATCGAAAACGGGATTCGGAACAACCAAGTGAGTTAATCTTCAATTTAATGGCATGATCCAAATTTAAAATTTTCAATATATTGTCTATCATACATATCAACTCTGCATCTGCATAAGAAGAACTAGTTCCTATGTGTTCCCAGTTCATTTGATATAATTGACGCTGTCTACCCATTTGAGGTCTCTCGTAACGAAAAAGTGGACCATGAGAAAACAGTCTTAAAGGCATACGCATGTCCTCTGAACATACGGCTCTCATTATCCCCGCAGTAAACTCAGGTCTCAACGTTAGAACCTCTCCTCCTTTATCTTCAAAGGAATACATTTCTTTACTTACAATATCAGACCATTCTCCCAAAGTCCTTTTATAAGTATCCTCATATTCTAAAACAGGAACCTCTACAGGCTCAAAACCATAACTCTCAGAAACACTCCAACACCTTTCTATTATCTCTTTCCTCAATCTACATTTATCAAAAAAAATATCCTTGGTACCCCTAACTTTCCGCATAGCCATATAAACCTTTATACTTTTCTAAAAGAAAACAAATAAGCAAAATAAACACCAAGCCACACTGTAATCCAACCAAAGACAAATTTTGCAACAACTAAAGATTCAAGCAATTGCTTTACTATCATGTACAGCAAAATCATAGAAGCAGTAGTGGATAAAACATATAACGCAGGACAAACAAAAGACCTTTTTACATTAGAAAACTTTACACGCAATGCACATGCTAACACCATCATGACAAGGTATTCCCCAGACGTACCAATACTTGTTACTTTTGCTATTTGGTTGTAAGGAGTTAAACCTCCTATTAAAGATACTAACACTATACAAAACAATAAACCAAAAATAGGCGTACCTCTTTTATCTACAATGCTAAACCACTTAGGCAACATACCATCTCTACTAACAACAGCAAAAACTTTCGACTTGGAATTTAGCAACACTATCACAACAGAAGAAATAGAAAAAACTATAACAGCTCCAACCATTTGACTAAGAGCGCTATATCCGCAGGCGTCCATAACTTTCAAAGATATGTCAGGAAAGCCAAGGTTAGTGTAATGTACAGCCCCTACTATAAAAAACGATACAATAAAATATATCAAAGCTGTAATTAATATCGAAGACAACATGCCAATCACAACGTCCCGAGAGGGGTTGTGACACTCATCTGCCATAGTAGGAATGACACTAAATCCAGCAAAAGCTCCAAACAGTATAGCAGACCCTATTAAAGCGCTATCAAAACCAAAGGGTATAAATTCCTTCACATTACTAACTTTGAAATAAGGCACTATAAGAATCACAAAAGCCACAATAATAAAGAATTTAAGATACACAAAAAAATTGCTCATTCCTTTACTACCTTTACTCCCCATACAAGATACTCCTCCCAAAATACAAGTCACAATAATACTAGGTACATTGATAATTCCACCTTCTAAAGGCGTCATAAGAAACTTTTGTGGAATTATAAAGCCAAAATCTCTAAATAAAGTGACGCAGTACGTCGCCATGCATGAAGAAGCCAACGCTGCACCACTCGCTAACTCCATCATTAATATAGATAAAGCAAGCCAGGCACCAATATCTCCAACAACAGCACCAGCATAACTATAAATACTACCAGAGGTGGGAAAAGTAGATGTTACTTCCGCATAAGGAAATGCAATAAGTACAGAACATAAACCAGCTATGACATAACATATAGCAACAGAAGGCCCACAATATGCAGCAGCTATCACACCTGTCAAAGAAAAAATAGCAGAACCTACCATTGCCCCTAAACCCACTAGCGTCAAATCAAATGCTCCAAGATGTTTCACAACATTGGATCTTTTTTTTACGTTATCAATAGGAAGTTTTTTGAAAATTTGTATCATGATATTCTGATATGTTATGACGAAACTTAACTAATCTTGTGTGAAATACTTCAATGCAACTACGCGGTATAAGATACAAAAAGATCCAATGAAAAGGATTTCAAACAATTCAACCAAGTTAAATTCTTAAAGGGTGGTATTGTATCCTTAAAGCTACATTTTTTCAAGTAAGGCAAAATTAAGAATAACAAAACACTATTTCTTACTTACATTTGATGTATTTTCTATCCATCCACCTCCCAATACTTTTACTCCATCATAAAAAACACATACTTGGCCAGGAGCAATGGCTTTTTGCGCCGTCAGTAAACATACACAGACCTTTGTTATGTCAGATGTTGGATATATCTTGGCATCTACAGCACAAAACATAGATCTAACCTTGACCTGCACCTCCAACCCGTCAACACAATCTAAACCGCAACCGAGAAAATTCACATCCTTTACTATAAATTTTACTTTATACAAAGCTGACTCGGGCCCAACGTATATTACATTATTTACAGCATCTATCTTAATTACATAGAGTGGCTCATGAAAAGAGATTCCTATACCCTTCCTTTGTCCTATTGTGTATTTCATCACTCCCTCATGCTCTCCAACTTTATAACCATCTACATGCATGATATCGCCTTTTTTTATGGCATCTGGCCTGATCTTTTTCACAAAATCAACATACGAACCATGAACAAAGCAAATATCTTGACTATCAGGTTTATCAGACACTAGCAGCCCTAGTCTCTGCGCATGTTTGCGAGTCTCCTCTTTGCTCATATTGCCTAAAGGAAACTCTAGATACTCTAATTGCTCTTGAGTAGTAGCAAAAAGAAAATAACTTTGATCTTTAGAAAGATCATAAGCTTTATGCATTTCAGCAACTCCATTATGTATAACTTTAGAAACATAATGACCTGTCGCCAAACGATCAGCTTTTAATTCTTTAGCAACTTTCAATAGATCAGAAAATTTCACAGTTTGATTGCATCTAACACACGGAGTAGGCGTTTCTCCAGCAAGATACGTGTCAACAAAATCATCTATAACGGATTGACGAAACCTACTTTCATAATTCAATACATAGTGAGGTATACCCAAATTATCCGCAACAAGCTTAGCATCATAAATATCAATCCCAGCACAACATGCTCCTTCTTTCTTAGGGGTATTACCAGCGTTATATAGCTGTAAAGTAACACCTATAACATTATACCCAGCCTCATGCAAAAGAGCTGCCGTCGTCGAACTATCCACTCCACCTGACATAGCAACTGCAACGGTGCTATTTTTAGGATCTAAACCATCAATTAACATACTCTCTCAAAATTAGCAATTAATAGGAAATTTATCACACAAACTCTTAACAATCGCCTTCTTTTTATCAATGATATCTTCTACATTTTCCCAATTTTTGACATCAAGAACGTCCGCTATACAATTACCTATGATCTCAAACTCAGTTTCTGACATACCACGAGTAGTACAAGCAGGGCTACCAAGCCTTATACCAGAAGAAATAGCAGGAGGTCTAACATCAAACGGAACACTGTTTTTATTACACACAATACCTATAGATGCTAGTCTAAAAGCAGCCTCTTTGCCACTTAACATATCTAATTTTAAAATTATAACATGATTATCAGTCCCACCAGTCAAAACACTGTAACCCCTTTCTTGTAATACACGTGCCAAAGTTTTAGCATTCGTTATAACTTGCTTTGAATACTCTTTAAAAGCAGGTTGCAATGCCTCAAAAAACGCAGCTGCTTTCGCTCCAATAGTATGCATAAACGGACCTCCCTGTATTCCAGGAAATACTGCTGAATTAACCTTTTTTGCTATATCTGCATGATTAGTCATTATTATACCTCCTCTAGGACCACGTAGAGTTTTGTGTGTAGTAGATGTCACAACATCCGCATATCCCAATGGATTTGGATGTAATCCAGATGCAATCAAACCGGCGATATGAGCAACATCAGCAAGAAGATAGGCCCCAACCAGCTGAGCAATATGAGCAAATTTAGAAAAATCTATAACCCTAGAATATGCAGAGCAGCCACATATAATTAGTTTTGGCTTATATTGTATAGCCAATTTATGAACTTGTTCATAATCTATCAAATAGCTGATCTCATTAACACCATACGATACAGCGTTAAACCACTTTCCCGACATTGTAACTTTAAATCCATGAGTCAAATGCCCACCACAATCTAAAGACATGCCCAAAATAGTATCTCCAGGTTTAAGTAAAGCAAGTAAGACAGCCTGATTGGCCTGAGATCCAGAATGTGGCTGCACGTTAGCATATTTTGCACCAAACAACTCACACAGCCTCTGCTGAGCAAGATTCTCCACCTGATCTATTATATCGCATCCTTCATAATAACGCTTACTACTATATCCTTCAGCATACTTGTTAGTCAAAACCGATCCCTGGAACTTTGATACGTTAGAACTAACCAAATTTTCCGATGCTATCAAGTCTATGCTTTCTTGTTGTCTTTTTACTTCCTTATCAAGTAAAGCATTTAATTTCTCATCTTTTATCATCACATCATTTACCGTAAATACTTTCTTTTTCTGTTAGCCTATTAATGAAATTTGTAGCCAAATTTATTCCTCTGACATCTATAGAATGGGCTAAGTGCATTAATTTATGAGATGATACATCACATCCATTATCCTCTAAAAACTTCTTGGCACTTACAAGATAATCTACAGGTACAACATTGTCATCAGAACCATGAATCATGCAAATGGGTGCTTTATTATTCATCACTTCTCTGCCTAAAAATGCACCTGAAAAACTAATAGCCCCTAACAAATTTTCTGAAAAACTTGTTACAAAGTCCAGCGCTACCATACCCCCTTGAGAAAAACCAATCAATAAAACCTTAGACCACTTTAAGTTAACAGACTGACGCTTAGTATCTATAATATCTAATATACGTCTTCTGTTACGACATAACTCTTCAAAACACGAGTCCAGCCCTACGTAATGAAACCAACTATATCCAAATCCTTCACATTGTTCCACACCATTAGGAGCAAACCAATATATTTTCTGCAAAGTAGTAGAAATGTAAGGAACAAGGCTAATTAAATCCTCAGAAGAGGAACCATATCCATGCAAAAGAACTGCTAAAACCTCTGCATCTTCACAGGCAATTTCATGTCCTATATTTGTTCTACTTACTTTCATTGTAATACTTGCAATACTTATTTATCAGACATTTTGTACAATTAGGTTTACGTGCTTTACACACATATCTACCATGAAGAACAAGCCAATTGTTTGCGTGATTCAAACACTTTTTAGGTAATATTGCAACTAAATCTCTTTCCACACCAAGTACGGTGGTAGCATCACTCCAACCTATTCTTCTTGCAACACGAAAAACGTGTGTATCAACCGGCATCGTTTGAGCTCCATATGCATTGTTTAAAAAAACGTTGGCACTCTTTCTTCCAACTCCAGGCAACTGAACTAAATCTTCAAAATTAGACGGAACTTGTCCATCATACTTGCTTTCTAAAATATGTGACATCTTTAATATGTTTTTTGCCTTTGTTCGATATAAACCTATAGTCTTTACGTAGAACGATAAATTTTCTTCTCCCAATTTTATAAATTCCCTGGGAGTACTGTACATTTCAAAAAGACTATGAGTTGCCTTATTTACACCTACATCAGTAGCGCGAGCCGATAGCACGATAGCAACTAATAAGGTAAAATGGTTTTTATAATCTAATTCAATTGTAGGGTTAGCACACCAAGAACGCCAGGCGTCCAATATCTTCGTTACAAATAACCTATCATTCATATACACTAACCAATATCATCTGTTTATACTTTTATACAACATTTGCATAGATAAAAAACAACCTATAAACTCGCTAACATAGACTTTATCTATTTACAAAGATACATACAATGAAAGAAAATGAAGATGAAAATCAATTAAGAAAAACAGCTATCGATTTTATCCAAAAAACAATAAAAGAAAAAACTATTGTTGTGTTCATGAAAGGTACACACAACTTTCCTCAATGCGGCTTTTCAGCGCAAGTGGTCAACATCTTAAGAAAAAACAAATTTACGTTTTGTGATGTCAACATATTTTCTATTCCGTATCTTAGAGAAGAAATAAAACAATTTAGCAATTGGCCAACAATACCTCAATTGTATGTGAAACAAGTATTTGTAGGCGGATCTGATATAGTGTCCGAAATGGAGTCTAAAGGAATTTTTTTTCAGGAAATAAACAACTTGATCGAAAGTCACAAATAAAATATATCAATAATAAAACGTAGCTTATAAACACAAGATCTAACTAAAACACTCCCTTGCACTGAGACACTGTGTTAAGTAATATGTTTGAGTAGTCTATTAATTGAATTTACGTATGCACAAATTTTACTCAATAATGTTATTAAAAGAACAGCTTACCTTAATATCATCGAAATTAAGGCATTTGCTACCAATTTTGCCAGCTTTGTTCCTATGTAGTTGCACCAGTACAGATTTGGTGAATTTAGCATCTGGGAAAGGTTTAGGAACTGTATCGAAAATTCCACGACCTGAAAAAATAATCTCTTCCGTAATAGATAAAAATATAGCGGCTACTAGGCAGTACAGCATGCCAAAAGAAATTTATGAAGAAAAGCTAACAGATGAAAAATTATTCTTTGAACAAGATCTAAAAAATGACGACCAGAGTAAGAAAAAAATTCATGACAATAAAGGAAAACTTATAACACTATCGTGGCCAATAAAAGGCAAAGTAGTCAACAAATTTAAAGAAACAGTAAACGGAAAATCGATATCAGGAATCCATATATCAGCCAAGAAAAATCAAGAAGTGTACTGTGCATTACAAGGTAAAGTAACATACGTAGGCCCGCATTCACAATTTGGCAAAACGATAATAATACGATCAGAAAATGGAATAAAGATTGCGTATGCATATCTATCTAAAACATTTCCTAAATTAGGGGATCAAGTCAAACAAAAACAATTGCTAGGCTTGGCATGCGGAACAAAAGAACATCCTGTATTGTATTTTGCTATGCAAAAAGGCACAATATCCGTCAATCCAATGCAATATCTAGAACGAATAAATTATATGCCTAAAGAAGTACCTTTCGTAAAAATGCATGGTTTGGGAAACGACTTTGTAATAGTAGAAGATAAGTTCTTCAACTACCAAAACGCAAAGCATGAAGTAAAGTTGGTATGCGATAGAAGACTAGGAGTTGGATGTGACCAAATGATCGTTTTTTCCAAAACTCTACCAGACGAATACGGCATGGTTGTTTTTAACCAGGATGGTTCAAAAGGAGAAGTTTGCGGCAATGCTACAAGATGCTTAGCCTGGTTGTGTTTTCAAGACACAGGCAAACAGAACTGCTCCATTCGTGTTCTAGATAAAGTTATACCGTGCTTTGTATCAGGAAAAGATAAAATCAGTGTCAATATGGGAACACCAAAGTTTCAAGCAGAATGGATGCCATCATCTGATATCATGTGGAAACTAGCTAAAAATTATTCCTTAAACGCCAGAGAGATGATGTGCGTTGATATGGGTAACCCGCACTTGGTAATTCTCAACCAAAATATCACAGAGAATTTTATGTCAAAAGTAGGAGCCTGTCTTTCGTCTCATCACTCTTTTCCAAAGGGAGTAAATGTCAATTTCGCAAAAATAAAAAACGATGCTATCCATCTTAAAGTATGGGAACGAGGCACTGGACTTACTTTAGCATGTGGTAGCGGTGCATGTGCGACATTTTCTGCAATAAACAAAATGGGGTTCGTGAACGATGAGGTAACAGTAAAATTTGCAGTAGGAGATTTACAATTATCTTTGCAAGATAGCAATGTTATAATGGAAGGTCCTGTAGAAAAAACAATAGAAGGTACGTTTACCTTATAAAGTAACATGGCAGAAAAAATAAAAACAGCTGGTAATCAAGTCATAAATTTGGGATGCAGACTCAATATTTACGAAGGAGAGGTAATAAAGAAACATTTAATTGACACAAGTAGTACAGAGTGCATAGTAATAAACACATGTTCAGTCACTCAAGAAGCGCTCAGAAAATCAAAACAAGCAGTACACTCTGCCTGTAAAACACATCCAAACAAAAAAATCATAGTCACAGGCTGTGCGGCACAAATTAAACCGCATGATTTTTCTCAAATGCACGGTGTTAATTTAGTGCTTGGAAACGAAGAAAAAATGAATCAACAAAGCTACGTTGATCTGAATCTGAAAGATAAGATACAAGTAGGAGACATATTGTCCTCTAAACATACTAATAAAAATATAATTCAGCACTTCGAAAATCATACTAGAGCTTTTTTAGAAGTACAAAATGGTTGCAATCACAGATGCACTTTTTGTACCATACCATTTGGAAGAGGTAATAGTAGGTCAACTCCAATAGGATCTCTAGTACAACAAATTAAAACCTTGGTATCAAAAGGATATCAAGAGGTTGTACTTACTGGAGTAGATATTACTGATTATGGAAAAGACTTACCAGGCGAACCCACGTTGGGGCAAATGGTAAAGAGAATTTTAAACTTAGTTCCTGACCTTCCTAGATTAAGATTATCTTCTGTAGATGTAGCAGAAATCAATAAAGATTTGTTAGATGTGATACAATCGCAACCAAGATTCATGCCGCATATACATCTTAGCCTACAGTCTGGAGATAACATGATTTTAAAACGAATGAAACGTAGGCATACAAGAGAACAAGTATTAAAATTTTGTAGCTTTGTGAGAACTTTAAGACCAGAAATAGCGTTCGGAGCTGACATAATAGCAGGATTTCCTACCGAAACAGAAGAAATGTTCCAAAATACAATAGATCTGGTTAGAGAGGCAAAAATTCAATTTTTGCATGTATTCCCATTTTCACCTCATGAAAATACACCAGCGTCTAGAATGCCTCAGGTAGCTTTCGAAAAACGAAAAATACGTGCAAATATTTTAATTAAAGAAGGAAAACAACAACAACAGGAATTCTTTTCTAAACATCTAAATACACATCATATAACTTTAATAGAAAAGAATAATAAAGGTTACACGGAAAACTACATACCAATCAAAGTAGAAGGAGGCGTTATCTCACCGAATACATTGATTAAGGTTAGGCTAAAACACGCCAATACTGATCATGTTTTATCACAAAAAGTTACATGAATGCTTCTTTATATGAAATTACAAAAAAAATATCAATAATAGGAGCAGGTGCGTGGGGAACGGCAATAGCAATTCAGTTATGTAAAAATGTTGATGAGCTGGTAATTGTTACACGCCGCTTAAATGTTGCAAATGCAATCAATACGCATAAAAAAAATATCTCTTTACCAAGCTTTCCTTTATTACCAAAAAATTTAATATCGTCTACAAACATTCAAGATATACAAGATTCTCAGTGCATAGTCATTTCCATTGCCTCACAGGACTTTAAAGACACACTATTACAATTACGTTCTCTTAAAATTAGCAAAGAAGTTATCATAGTAATAGCAACAAAAGGATTACTAACAGACGGATCTCTTCTCTCCTCAATAACAAGCAAAATATTAGGGAATAGGTGCGCTATACTAGCAGGACCTAATCTAGCAATAGAAGTTGCATGCGATATGCCATCTCATACTGTCGTAGGGGCGGACACAATGCCTTTTGCCCTTGAAGTATCTAAATTGATCAGTACAGACAGTTTTGTTGCTCACCCAACAACAGATATAGTGTCTTTACAAATTGCAAGCTGTGTAAAAAATGTGGCTGCTATATTATCAGGTATGTCTGACGGGCTAGAATACGGAGCAAATAATAAATCATGGATAGTGGCTTTAGCGCTAGAAGAAATAGAAATATTCTCAAAACAACTATCATCTCAATGTAAAGTTATACAATCTAAAGTTGTAGGAGACTTGTCACTGTGTTGCAATAACTCAGGATCAAGAAACAACACTTTTGGCAATAAGTTGGCACAAACTCCTAAAGAGAAGAGAATGGACTTTATCAATGACTACCCAATATTAACGGAAGGAAGAAACAATTTATTACAATTAACAGCGTTAGCAAATAGGCTAAATCTAAAATCAAATCTCTGCTCTGTATTAAGTAACATTCTGGAAGAGCCAGAAAATTTAGAATCGCATTTTAACGCTATAACAAGATTAAAGGATCAATAATTTAATCTTTTTTTGCATTATCCTGATCAAGATTGAGACTAGACGCCACAACATGAAGAACAGAGTTAACAAATCCAGCATTGCATGCAAAACTAGCTGTTATGTTAGTAAACTCATTTAAAACCACTACCACAGGAACATCTTTACCACCAGAGCACATTAATTCTGCAACGCCAGCTCGTAACAAAGACAAATGTAATATATCAGTTTTACAAGAAGCATGCTTAATAATATGCTCATCCAATATATCCAGCTTATTTATTGCAAACTCAGATAATCGCAAGAAGTACCTATTATGCAACTTGATATTGTAAGCAGAGTCAAAATCTTCCAGATAGTCTTTTTTTAGATAATATTCTGAGATAAACCGCATTATATCTGTTACCGGAGCAGACCTCCCACTAAATTCATGTAAAAACAACACCTGAGTCAAAGCAAGACGTGCAACAGTCCTAGAATGTAGCAAAACCATAGCTATTTTTGTAAGTACTCAAAATTTATTACCCTGCTGTACCGTTCTAAAACAGCTCCAAGTAAAACTTTCAATACAGTACTGTCTGCAATTGTTACATTTTCCAAAAAAGTGTTCAGAGGTAAAGATATAGCATATAGGCCTACAAGTGCGCTTTTATAATCCCAACTAATACTAAATGAATCATAAGAAGACATGCCTTCTAAAACACCACGTGCATATTCTTCATACAATTCTGGAGCCCCCTTTTTTCTAAATTCTGAAAGTAAGGCAGAAAAATGCTCTCCTCTACGAAGTACATGTAAAATTCTACTTTCTTTGTTTACGTCATTCATCACTTTACTAGCAAATTCAGCTGTCACGCCATTTGAACGCGCTAAATTGTGTACTCTTTTGAACACCTGAACGATAAATTCATACCGCGTATGCTTAACAAAGTCCTCCAAGGCATGTAGCTTAGAAGATACTTTTGATATGTCATAATCATTTGCCTCCATCACCGCTTCTATATAAGACAATGATCCAACATTACTCTCCAGTAAAAAGTTTTTATGACGATGTTTAATAAAATTCACTATTTCTCGCATAATATTGTCTTTATTAGAGATTTTATCAGAATAAAAGCCCAAGCATCTTGCTATTATGGTCATTAAATCTCCCACCCCTACATCTAAAATAATTCTGATAATACCTATAGCCAATCTTCTCAAACCATAAGGATCCTTGTTTCCAGTAGCTCTTTCCCCTACAACATATAATCCGACCAAACTATCGACTTTATCTATCAAAGATAACTGCTTAGCAATATTATGAGTAGGCAAACTATCATGTAATCCTTGAGGCTTGTAGTGCTCTAAAATAGCTTTTGCAACATCATCATTTAAACCAGCATTCAACGAGTAATGGTATCCCATAACACCTTGTAAAGAAGATAAATCTGATACAACATCTCCGACTAAATCACATTTACAAAATTTAGCAGCCTCTGACAAAACTCTCTTGTCATAAGCATTCAGTGCCATAATTTCAACAATATCTTGCAATCTGCGCGTCTTATCTTGTATAGAGCCTAAAGATCGATGAAATAACACATGTGCCAACTGTTCATATCGCACATCAAGTGGTACTTTCAAATCTTTCTCATAGAGAAATTTTGCATCTTCTAGCCTAGCTTTGGCAACTCTTTCATTATCACGCAAGATAGCTCCACGAGGGTCTGTAAACATATTAGTCACAAACAAAAAATATGGCGCTAAATTACCATCGTCAAAATATGTTGGTATATATTTTTGATGTTCATTGATTACTACAGTCACTAATTCAGAAGGCAAAGAAGCATAAGCCTCATCTATCTTACCGCATAAAACATTTGGATATTCGACACTACACGCAACTTCATCTAGTAATTTGCCACATAATTTATTGCGCAAAGATTTATCTTTAAAATACTGCTCTGCTTGTTCTTTAATAGATGCTACTTTGTCTTTGTGATCTAAAATCACAAAATTATTTTGCAAACCTTCTAAATATTCAGACCAAGAGTGCACCTGTATATAATTTTTGGAGAGAAACTTATGACCAAACGTAACATCACTGGCCTGCAGGTGATAATACTCTATTGGAACAACAGTATCATCAAACAAGCATAATATACTTCTAAGCGGTCGAGGCCAAATGCAATCGTTATCAATCCATCTCATACTCTTCTCCCAACTAATAGTACCTATAGCTTTTGGAAGCATGGACTTCAACACCTCAACACTAGAAACTTTTTCAACAGGCTTCATATAATAATAGTACCGATAACACCCAGAAGTCACAACTTGCAACAAATCACTCTGTGGAGTTATGCCGTATTTACTACAAAAACCTAATAAAGCGCTTCCTCCAGCATCTACCCTAGGACCTTTAATATCTTGACTTGCATGCTCCACTTCTTTAAGCATACCAGAGACATGAAGTGTAATACGACAAGGGCCAACAAATACTTCTAGTGCATCATAGACAAAATTATATTCCGATAACATCTTAGCAAAAATATCAGGGTAGTCTTTCTTAGCCTGATTTTGAGCAGAAAACGGTAACTCCTCAGAGTATAACTCTAATATCAGTTCAGACATTTTCTACCTTTTGCTTTTTTAATAATCCTTCACAACAAATTTTCGCCAAGTACTTTATTTTAGATAAATTCGATTCCCTTTCTATCACACTAAGCGCTCCCCTAGAATCCAACAAATTAAACATATGGCTTGCTTTTGCACAAAAATCATAAGCTACAATGGGCAAATGTGCTTTTACCATCAATTCACATTGATCATAATAATCCTGAAAATGTCTCTTCAGCAAGGTCACATCAGCATATTCCACATTAAATGCTGAAAATTCGCGCTCAGCGGGAAAGTCTATATCTTCGTACAAAACAGGCAATTCGGCATTGTTCCAAACAATTTTACCAAATGACTCCACTCCTTGAACATACATAGCCACTCTTTCTAACCCATAGGTAATTTCCAATACTGGCGGACTACATATCTTGCCAGCTATTTGCTGCATATACGTAAATTGAGAAATCTCCATACCATTACATTGAATCTCCCATCCGAGCCCCCAGGCACCAAGTGCAGGGGATTTCCAATCATCTTCTATAAATCTTATATCATTTAAACTATCTATACCGATAAAAGCCAAACTATCCAAATAAGTAGACTGTATATCTACAGGTGCTGGTTTCATCAATACCTGAAACTGATAATAATGCTGAGTGCGATTAGGATGGTTAGCAAATCTGCTATCTGCCGGTCTACGAGTAGGTTGAACATAAGCTACGTTCCAATCACTACGACTAGATACGGCATATAAAGCAGTAGCAGGATGAAAAGTACCAGCCCCCATTTCTAAATCGTATGGTTGTAATATGGTACATCCATGCTCAGACCAAAATTTCTGCAAATTAAGGATGATATCTTGAAAAGATAAAGGTTTATCGCTCATCTGATAAAATTAATTAGTAGGTTATCTTATTTGAGTATCGCAGGATCTACGTCTTATTAAAGAGAAAATGTATTACATCTCCGTCTTGCACAATATACTCTTTACCTTCAATACGCATGTTCACCTTCTTGCCTGTGTTTAAATAATCTTCACAAGAAATAACTTCAGCTTTAATAAATCCATCTCTAAAGTCTGAATGTATCACTCCACCTGCATCAGGGGCTTTAGTACCTTTACTAATAGTCCACATTCTAGTTTCTTGAGGACCAACCGTAAAATAACTTTCAAGATTTAACAGTGAATATGCTGCTCGTGCAACTCTTTCCACGCCACTTTCTTTGAGGCCCAAAGTATCCAAAAATTGCCTCTTTTCAGCGTCAGATTGTAATAACGACACCTCATACTCTATTTGAGCAGAAAACGATAACGGTATATCATTTCTTTCTTTCAGGTAAGCATAAACAGAACGTAAATATTCATTACCGTCATTGATACACATATCCGGAATGTTACATAGGTATATACAAGGCTTACTGGTAATAAGATTTAAAGATAGAATGACATTTTTTTGAACATCAAAAATATCAGATTTAGTTATTTTTATACCTTTTTCTAAAAGCGCAATAAGGTCTAAAATGACTTTTTCTTTATTTTGCGCGTAAGAATCTCCAGATTTAGCTTGTCTACGCCAAGTGGTTAATTGTTTTTCCAATGATTGCAAATCTGCTAGCATAAGCTCTGTCTCTATGACTTGAATATCACGCACAGGATCTACTGTATCAGACACATGTAATATGCTTCTATCGTCAAAACACCTTACTACATGCATAATAGCATCTACCTCTCTTATATGAGAAAGAAACTTATTTCCTAACCCTTCACCTTTACTGGCGCCGGAAACCAATCCAGCAATATCAACAAATTCCACGTAAGCAGGGATGATAGAATCAGACTTAGCATGAGCAGCTAATTGTTGCAAACGTATGTCAGGAACAGGAACCTTAGCAGAGTTAGGCTCTATCGTACAAAAAGGATAATTAGCTGCCTCAGCTTTGCTAGAACCAGTAAGAGCATTAAACAAGGTAGACTTGCCAACATTAGGTAACCCTACAATACCGCATTTAAGACTCATGTTGCTTCTTTATTAAACGTTCGTTTATATATTTCCTTATATCTTTCCATTCACCTAAATCAAAACTTTGCGCTATAAATTTAGTAATTTCTTTAATTACAGTAAGTTCGTCACCACTAAACCGAGACAACACATAATTACTCACATCACCAAAATCAGGACGCCCTATACCAATTCTTATTCGCCAATATTCATTTCCCAAAAAGGTATCTATAGATTTAATTCCGTTATGCCCTCCGGCACTACCAGCTTTTTTAAGCTTAACTCTACCTAATGCCAAATCAATATCATCATGTATTACTATAACTTTATCCGGGTCAACCTTGTAATAATGCACTACCTTACCTAAAGAAACACCAGAATTATTCATCAACAAAGATGGTTTTACCAAAGTTACATGACACGCATTGATAGATAATTTTGCAACAAAGGCGTCAAATTTACTACAGAAAGTAAATTCCTCACAGTACTGCTTTGCTATCATATCTACCACAAAAAACCCAACATTGTGACGTGTACAACGATATGTCGTTCCAACATTGCCAAGCCCACACACAAGAATCATATATACATGAATCAAGAAAGTCTTTAAAAAAAAGTAACTCAATTATACACTTAAGGCACTTATACAAAACGTTTAGAATTTTAGCATGATTTCAATATCTTTACCCAACGGAAAAACAACTCAAGTGGCCTTAGGCTCTTCTGGTATACAAATAGCACGTACTTTAAACATTGAAAATGCTGTAGCAGTGTTAATAGAAGATAAATTATATGATTTGCGCGACATCTTTGACTCTCAATGCACAATGCGCATTATTACTACACAAGATTCTGAATCTGTGGAGGTGTTAAGACACGATGCAGCCCATATATTAGCTCAAGCGATAAAAAATCTTTACCCAGAAGCAAAAATTGCTACAGGACCTGTAATAGAAGACGGCTTTTTCTACGATATAGACCTAGAATATAAAATAACAGAACGTGATTTTCAGAACATAGAAAAAGAAATGAAAAATATTGCTAAGTCTAACTGTGAAATAACGAGAATAAACATGTCACGAGAAGAAGCAATAGATTTTTTCTCTCAGCAACAAGAAATGTACAAGGTAGATATTATAAAAAACAATATACCAGAATCGGAACAAATAACTTGTTATAAACAGGGGAATTTTACAGATCTGTGTAAGGGTCCTCACGGATTAAATACATCATTTGTACAACACGTAAAATTAATGAAGGTATCAGGATCATACTGGCGGGCAGATAAAAACAATAAAATGTTGCAAAGAATCTATGGAACAGCATGGAGTTCAAAGCAACAATTAAAGGATTATTTGCTTATGTTGGAATCTGCAAAAAAACGTGACCATAGAAAAATCGGATCGTACTTAGATCTGTTTCATTGGCAAACAGAAGCTCCAGGTATGGTATTCTGGCACCCGAACGGTTTCGCAATACTAGATGTCATACAACAATACATAAAAAAGAAACTACAGAGAAACAATTACGTACAAGTACAAACTCCAATATTATGTTCAAATGATCTGTGGCGCACCTCAGGACATTTGGATAAATTTTCAGAAAACATGTTTATCTTAAGTAAAGAAGATATGTCTCTTAAACCTATGAATTGCCCATGCCATGTAGAAATATTTAAACAAGGGCTAAAAAGCTACAAAGAATTACCAATAAGAATGTCAGAATTTGGAATCTGTCATAGAAACGAAGCGTCAGGAGCATTACATGGATTAATGAGAGTGCAAAGCTTTTCTATAGATGATGCTCATATTTTTTGCTCTGAGGAGCAAATAACAGAAGAAACAATTAATTTTTGCACACTGTTACAAGAAACGTACAAAGATTTTGGTTTTACCAACATAACAATGAAATTTGCAGACAGACCAAAAGAACGAGTAGGAAATGATAGTACCTGGGACCATGCAGAACAATCGCTACTAAAAGCAATAGAAAAAACTAATATCCCTTATTCTTACGAAAAAGGAGAAGGAGCATTTTATGGACCTAAAATAGAATTTCATCTGCAAGATGCCATAAAAAGAAACTGGCAATGCGGCACATTACAATTGGACTTTATACTTCCTAAGAGACTCTCGGCAACGTACATAGACTCTAGTGGGGAAAAATGCTACCCAGTTATGATTCACAGAGCTATATTAGGATCTTTTGAAAGATTTATAGGTATTCTAATAGAACATTATGAAGGCAAGTTGCCAGTATGGTTATCACCTGTACAAGTTAGCATAGCCACCGTTGTTTCTGCATGTACAGATTATGCCACCTCGGCACACAAAATCCTTGTGCAAAACGGTGTTCGCGCTGCTCTTAATATAAAAAATGACACCATAGGGTATAAAATAAGAGAAATAACAAAACAAAAAATTCCTTTTATCGCAATAATAGGAAACAATGAAATGAATGAGCGAAATATCAGCGTACGTGATAGAGAAGGTGTAACAACCACAATGCAAATAGAGCAACTTATCAACTTGATCAAATCTTCTTACCCTATTTAATTTCCAAGGGTGTTGAGCTTTGTATCAGAAAAACTTATACTTGCTCAGTCGTGATATTATGTTTTAGTACCAAGTGGTACTGACATTGTAAATTATATATGTAGGTATTTTATACAGAAGTTTATAGGTAAGTCTTTCAAGGCAAATAACCAAATTGTAGCTAAAGAAATTAGGCTGATTGACGTCAATGGACACATGGTAGGCGTATGTCCTTTAGAAAAAGGGTTAAGTATGGCTGCAGAACAAAACCTTGATTTAATTGAAATTTCTGCAACAGCATCACCTCCTGTATGCAGAATAGCAGATTTAGGAAAGCTCAAATATCAAGCGAAAAAAAAGCTGCAACTTGCAAAAAAGAAACAAAAAAAGGTTGAACTGAAGGAGGTGAAAATGAAGCCATCAATAGAAGCTCATGACCTTGACGTCAAAATAAAACAAGTTACCAAATTTATACAAGATGGAGCCCAAGTGAAAATATACATGAAATTCAAAGGCAGGGAGGTATTATTCTCAGAACAAGGAAGAAAAGTGTTAGATAAAATTTGGGATAGTGTCTCATCTATAGCAACAAAAGACTATGAACCAAAATTCGAAGGAAGAAATATGGTGATGCAAATATCTCAAGCCAAAAATAGATAACCATCAATAGACATCTTCATTGCCATTTTATCCTCACCATGTGATAAGGTAGATTTATTAAAGGATAATTGAGTTAGTGCAAAAATGCCTTTTACATTTAAGCTGAAAAGTTGTCATTATGAAATACTACCTGAAAGATAGTATCAAAGTCTCTGTTAATAATCTGTTTTAAATTCTTCTATGATAGAAAGTGATTTTGACGTAATTGTTATAGGAGCAGGTCATGCAGGATGTGAAGCTGCAGCTGCGGCTGCCAGAATAGGAGCTAATACTTTACTTATTACACCACGTCAATCTGATTTAGGGCAAATGTCATGCAACCCATCGATAGGCGGCATAGGGAAGGGAACCATAGTCAAAGAGGTAGATGCATTAGACGGTATTATGGGAGTTGCAATAGATCAAGCTGGCATTCATTATAAAATGCTTAACGAAAGTAGAGGCCCTGCAGTGTGGGGCCCAAGAGCACAAGCAGACAGACAATTATATGCACATGCCGTCACCAAACTATTAAAACAACAAAAAGGTCTAAAAATCCTTTTCTCAAAAGTAGAAGATATCATAGTAAAAAATGACACTGTAAAAGCAGTAAAATTATTTGACAACAGTGTAATTAATGCAAAATCAGTAGTTTTATGTACAGGGACATTTTTATCAGGAGTAGTGTGTATAGGCAAACAATCCAAACCCTTGGGAAGAATAAACGAAGAAGCTACTTATGGGCTATCAAAAACACTGAAAGAGTACAATTTTGCTTTAGGAAGATTGTTTACCGGCACTCCACCCAGATTAGATAAAAATACTATAAATTATGACAAAATTACCCCCCAACAAGGTGACGAAATTCCAAGACCATTCTCATACTTAAACAACGTGATACATGTGCCACAGATAGATTGTCATATTACACACACTAATGAAAAAACTCATGAAATAATAAAAAATAACATACAAAAATCTGGGGTAAGGCTTTATAAAATAGACAGTATAGCTCCTAGATATTGCCCATCAATTCAAGAAAAAGTTGTAAGGTTTGCAAATAAAACAGCACATCAAATCTTCCTAGAACCAGAAGGACTGTCAACAAATGTAGTATATCCAAACGGAATAAGTAACTCCCTACCAGAAGAGATACAACTCCTGTTTTTAAGAACAATAAAGGGATTAGAAAATGTGTCAATGATCACACCAGGATACGCTGTAGAATACGACTTTGTGAATCCAACAGAACTGAGACAATCTCTCGAAACAAAAAAAATTAGTAGGCTCTTTTTCGCAGGACAAATTAATGGCACAACAGGTTATGAAGAAGCTGCAGGACAAGGGATAATAGCAGGAATTAACGCAGCTTTAATAGTAAAAAATCAACCACCTTTCATAATAGATAGAACACAAGCATATATAGGAGTAATGATAGACGACCTTGTAACACAGGGTGTACAAGAACCATATAGAATGTTTACTTCTCGCTCGGAATATCGTATCAGCATAAGACAAGACAATGCAGATGCAAGGTTGTCGCCTCTAGCAGATGCAATAAAGTGTATAGGAAAGGAAAGAAAGCAGCATTTCGAAAGAAAAATGAAAACCATGAATACGCTAAGGCAGTTACTCTCTCAAACCACTGTAAAATGCACAACAGATTCTGCATTACAAAATCACGCTCCTACCTCAGCTTATACGATGCTTTCTCGCTCTCATTATCATGCAGAAGACGTTCTTGCCGTAATGCCACAATTAGATAAAAATGACTTAAGCATCGTGAAATCTCTAGAAATAGAGGCAAAATATGAACCATATCTTAAGAGACAAAATCAAGAAATAGAAATGCTAAGAAAAGAAGATTTATGCAAGATACCACATGATATAGATTTTCTCTCTCTAGAAAGTATATCTACAGAAATAAAAGAAAAGCTTTCTATACATAAACCTAACACCATAAAAGAAGCAAAAATGATAGAAGGGATCACTCCCTCTGCCATTATAGCTCTTATACTTCACATAAAGCAGCTAAGTAAAAAAAGTAAAAATTCTTATGTCTGCTAAAAATATTCCAGTTGGGATTAACGGATCGTCTGGAAAAATGGGAAAAATGCTAAGAAAAGCTATCCTACAAGATGGCACATTTTATCTATCTGCAGCAAGAAACACAAATTCCGACACCACATTACAAACGCTATGTAAAATGGCAAAAATAATATTTGATTTTTCTAGCCCTAAAGGAACAATTGCTCTTCTAGAAGAAACTACGAAACATTCCACAAAGGTAATAATAGGAACAACAGGATTTAATGACAAACAAATGTTGTATTTAAAAAAGATGGCAAAGAAGAATGCTATTTTGTATGCTCCTAATACAACCATAGGAGCAACAGCGTTAGCGTTAGCATCTAAAGCAATAGAGCAAATACTACCATCTTCTTTTGACACCACAATCTTGGATATACATCACAAAGATAAAAAAGATGCACCTTCTGGAACAGCTTTAATGATTTCTCAACAGATATCTCGTACACACGATCATACAACAATAAGAGCCGGTAAAAGCATAGGCGAACACCAAGTCATGTTTTTTGGAGAAGATGAAGAAATAACATTATCACATAAAGTAACCAGCAGAAAACCGTTTGCATTAGGTGCTATAAAAGCAGCAAAGTGGCTATTAAATAAAGAGTCAGGTAGTTTATATTCTATGCAAGATGTTTTTCTTTAAAGATATTCTATACACATTTTTGACACGAGAGCTAGTTGCCCCGTTGCCAAAATATTGTTACATTCTTGTAAATGCAAATCCCTATAGATAAAACAATTTTTTATTTAAAACGTTTTTCTGTAAAATATAACAAACTACAATTACGGCCCTATTTTATGAAAGTCAATGCTAATGACATAAGAGCAGGTAATGTGCTTGTAATGGACAATTGTCTATTCTCGGTCACAAAGCAGCCAGAGCATATAAAACCTGGAAAAGGACCTGCGTATGTACAAGTAGAAATGAAAAATTTAACTTCAAATACAAAAGTTCAAAAGAGATTTCGTTCCGCCGACGTAGTAGAAAAGGCTCATATAGAAGAAAAGAAATGTCAATTTCTCTACCAAAATGAGAACAGTTTTTTCTTTATGGACTTAGAGAGTTTTGAGCAATTTGAACTTAATGAAGATAAAATAGGAACAGAAAAAAAATTCCTTTTAGATGGGATAAAAGTAGCAATACTGTTCTACATGGATAATCCCATTCTCATAGTATTACCAAATGAAATAGTAGCAACAATACAAGACACACCGCCCAGCATTAAAGGCGCAACGGCCAAAGCATCATATAAAAAAGCAATCATTTCAGAATCTTTAACAGTATCTGTTCCACCATATTTAAACAATGGTGATGACATATTAATAAAGACATCAGATGGTTCTTTTGTAGAAAAAGTAAAATAAATGTCTCTAATATTAGCACGCCTGCTACATAAAGGCGCAGAAAAGCCAAGTATGCTACTACGCAGAGATTATCTAGAGTTATGTTTGCTACAAAATGGAAAAAGTAATACAACCAAATTTGTTCAAGGAGCTATAAAAAAAATAAAAAAAGACATAATATTTTTTTTTAACGAGCAACAACAAACCAAAGTTATTTTTTCAGACGAAGTAGATGAACAGCAAAATATAACAGAGGATAATGTATGTTTTGTTACCCCAATAGAAGGAGTAACAAATTTTTCTCGAGCTTTACCGTTCTTTGCCTTTGTAATATTTTTACAAAAAATTTCACCTAAGGGTGAAAATGTGCAGGCGTGCTTGATCGACTTTCCTGCCTTAAATCATACGTGCTACGCAGTGTCAAGAGAAGGTACATGGATAAAAGATACAGCTCATGACTGCTTTACACGTGTATATTGTCCTCAATTTACCAAAATAGATACACCAATCTCATGCACTAATGAATATAAAATGCCACCTAAAGGCATAACAGAATTAAATGTCGGATCTGCAACATATTGTATCTGGGCGCTAATATCAAACAAAGTAGATATGATACATACAAAAAATATGGACTTAGCAACAAAAAAAAGTGCACAACTACTCATACAAGAGTATAAAAAACAATACACACGAGAAAACGACTAAAGCACTTTAATGGAAATTACTAGATTTGCTCCGTCTCCTTCAGGCTTATTACATGTTGGTAACGCAAGAACAGCACTAATCAATTTCTTATATGCCAAAAAGCACAAAGGAAATTTTCTTTTAAGAATCGACGATACAAACGCAAGCAATACGAGTAAAGAATTTTGTAATGCAATATTCTCTGATCTAAGATGGTTAAGTATAGAATGGAAGGATCTTATTTTTCAATCTAAAAGAACACAGATATACAAACATTTTGCGCAATATCTTATTTCCATAGGCAAAGCATACCCATGCTATGAAACAAAAGAAGAATTAGAACAGCATAGACAACTCTGCTTGGTAAATAAATTGCCACCAAAATATAATAGAGCTAGTCTAAAAATCAGCCAAGATAAAATAAAACAATATGAAAAAGAGGGACGTAATCCGTATTACAGGTTTAAATTAGACAATGTCAAACTAGAATGGAATGACCTTGTAAGAGGAAATGTATCTATAGATACAACATCTTTAAGCGATCCTGTGATAATAAAAGAAGATGGTAGCATCACTTACCTTATAAGTTCTGTAATAGATGATATAGAGTATTCTATCTCAACTATAATTCGTGGTGAAGATCATATAACGAATACAGCTATACAAATTCAAATGATGCAAGCCATAGGCAAACAAATACCACAATTTGCTCATATTAGTTTGCTGCGCTTTCAAGATAGTAAAATTTCAAAACGAGTAGGAGGGCACGACATTCAGTCATTAAAAAATAAGATCACTCCTTTAGTATTGACAAATTTCTTGTCTCAAATAGGTACTTCGGACAACGTTACTCTATATGATTCTGTAGATCAGTTAACCCAACATTTTGACCTACGTAAACTGTCTACAAGCAATACTCAATACGATTCAACCACCTTAGCAAGACTAAATAAACAACATCTAAAGCTTCTCAGCTATTCTCAAGTGCAATCTCTGTTAAATAATAAACTCAATATCTCTGAGAAATTTTGGGATTGCATTAGTGGAAATGTAAGTTATATAAATGACATATACTTATGGCATGACATAATATATGTTAAGCCAGTTCAACACAGTATTACTTTGGATCAACACTACCTAAAACAAACAGTAGAGTTACTACCAGAAAAAATAACAGAAACAACGTGGAAAGAGTGGTCAGAAAATATCTCTAAGGTAGCAAATCAAAATGGTAAAGAGTTAATTTTACCAATAAGAGTAGCACTTACAGGACTTACACATGGACCAAGTATTGCAAAATTACTCCAACTCATGACAAGAGATGAGATTGTAGACAGAATTCAGATACAGATCGCAGTAACACAAAATAAAACGGAAGGGTAGCGAAGGGGGGGATCGAACCCCCGACCAATAGATTATGATCCTACTGCTCTACCACTGAGCTACCTCGCCAATCATACTGATTACTCAAATCAAGTAAGTATAAATCCCCAAAAAATTCTCAACGCTTAGAAAATTGCGTCCTCTTTCTAGCCTTATGGAAACCATATTTCTTTCTTTCTACCTCACGAGAATCTCTAGTTAAAAAACCATTTTTACGCATTATGCCGCGCAGAGATACATCATACTTCTCAAGTGCTCTTGCCACGGCGTGTCGCATTGCTTCAGCTTGGCCAGTTCTACCACCACCAGAAACAGTACAAGAAAAACTAAATTGCCCTTCTTTATCAGAAGCGACAAAGGGTTCTAACACTTTTTTAGACTTGAGCGAACCAATGCCAGTACCAAAATATTCAGAAATACACTGTCCATTAACCGTATAAACACCAGAACCGACAGATAACCTCAATCGAGCCACAGAAGTTTTTCTACGTCCTACGGTGCAAACACTATTACTACTCATAGCCTAACTTTTTATAAAATTCTTACTATTACAGCTTAAGTCCAAAATTCTAGGATTTTGTGCCTTATGAACATGCTCTTCGCCTTTAAACAACTTCAAATTTTTCATAAGAGTACTTCTTCTAGCATTTTTCTTCAGCATCCTTAAAACAGCCATTTGCAAAACACGTTCTGGAAATGGACCTGACAATATCTGTGAGGCTGAACATTGCTTAATTCCACCAACATAACCAGTGTGACGATAGTACACCTTACCATGCTTTTTAGCAGCCTTACGACCGGAAAACGCAACCTTGTCGGCATTCACCACTACAACATTGTCACCACAATCTAAGTAAGGCACATAACCAGGCTTATGCTTTCCCATTAAAATTTTAGCAATCTGACTAGCAAGTCTGCCAACTACAGCATCCTTTGCGTCTATCAACAACCACTCTTTTTTTATGTCTTTTTTTCTATATAATCCAGTCTGCACAAATCATCCAATACTTTGATAAAACAAATCACACTACATATTCTACAGTAGTGAACATCACTCTAAACCAAAATTCTAGACAATTCTACAATCATGTCAACTCCAAAAGACAATCATGTGTTGCCACTGCTTGTTTTAAAGCCACCTATATCGCCTGACAAATGATGCAATCATTCCAAAGCGACAGGAAACAGAGTGTTTACGTCTTACAATATCACCAAACAACTCAGCAGCAGCAACAATCTCAGCACATCTAGCGTGAACATATCACACACAACAACTACCACTAATCACTTATCTAGCTTAATTGATTCAACAATTCCAGATATATGTTTTAAGAACAAAAAACATAAAACAAAAAAGATTCCAGAGGCTATTATTTGTACTATTGCAACGTTAATAAAGCCCGCCTGATACAAAGATACGGCATATAATTTATCCGTAATAGAATTGTCTACAGTAAACCAAATCTTTTCTATAAATACGCTAAACGTGCTTGCAAATGCGATACAAAGCATCATAACGGATATTACGTAACTCTTCATGTGATAAGGGGCCAATAAGGAAACATAGTTTATAACAGTAGTGGCAAGATATGCCTCGGATATCCCTAAAATCACTAAACCAAATATGGGGAACAAGACATTCACCATACCATCTATCGAAAGCCGACATCCTAAATAAAAAACAAAAAAACTAACAGCAGAGCCAAATACCCCAAACGCTATAGAGAAAAGTGCCTCGCAAGGCTTATAGCTCTTATTCTTCATCAGAGAAGCTCTGATTAATCCCACTATTACTATTGAAATAATAGGAATACTTCTTAGCATAGATGCTGATACAGTCCAATCACAGAAAGTCTTATTTACATTACTTTCAAAAAATAAAGCTATAGTAGAAAAGGTCTGTAACTCTAAAGCAAAAAACGCCGTAAAAAACACCAAAATGAATACTATTATCATCAGCCTTAGTACTTCATGCTTGCTGACACGTACGATACATAACATTAAAGAAACAAAAACCGCAATACCAATAAACACTATTATAGAAGGAGAAAATTTACCTAAAGAAAATACAGCAGTTGACAAAATAATTAAAAATGCCGTGATCAGTAAAACATAATTTTTCGCTTTCCAGCCCATAACATTTTCGCACACAGTGCCAGAATTAGGCAGAAATCCAACATCTTTTATATACTTTTTTCCCTTGATCCAAAGTAATAAACTTATAAATGCACCAATACAAGACATGCAAAAGCAAACACTCACACCATATGACGTAAAGATACGCTCACAAAACGTGTACGCAAAAAAAGTTCCCAGATTACCAAGCGAATATAGCAAAATAAATGCTTTTGACCTATCTGAGTTATTTTTTATATAAGACAAACTTACACAAGTTAAAAGCGCAGGTTTAAAAACACCAACACCAACAGCAACACATGCAAGACCAAAAAAAAGATAAGCACCATGTAACGCATACAAGGCCATCACTCCGTACCCTACTGTCATAAGAATGCAGCCGAGAGTTATAAAAAATCTAGAACCTATCACACGGTCAGATAACAATCCAGACACCAAAGGTATGATATAACACACTGCACAATATCGAGCCCATAAAACATATGCATCAGCATCAGGAATATCTGCTTTGTAAATGGCCAAAAAGACAACTACAAGACTTAGCCAATGATAGCTAAATCTTTCGAACAAAAGAACAACTGATAAAAACAAGTCTTTATTGAATCTCATATATGTTTAAACATTATTTTCGGTACTTTTTCGAAATTACCGCAGTTAACAACTAGACAATTACAATAAACATACGGTATTGTACTTTTCGCTACTTTACAAGATCAAATTCAAAGAGAAAACATAGATAAATAGAGTAAAAAATGACCATAAACGGCAATGACAAGTCTTTACAAATTCAAAATATTTATTCCGTAATACACAATAGATATGTCATAATTTGCCAAGGGGAAAAAATATCATATTTTTTGAGCGGCTTACTTACAAATGATGCAAGTAAAAGCTGCTACACTCTACTATTATCAGCTTCTGGTAGATATATATCAGATGTATTTCTTCACGTGATAGATGATAAAACCACAATAATAGATGCCAGTAACAGCAAAGTACTAGATTTACTCAGTTTTTATAAATTACGTAATAATATTACACTTGAAGATATAAGTAACAAATGCAAAGTGATTTTCTCAAATAATAAACTGGCGATACCAGGTACAATATGCAGTATGAGCGATCCAAGAATTAGTAACTTCGGAATAAGGACCATAATAACAGAAAACAACTGCTTAGATGATAGTACATCACCAAACCTATACCTTTCCCAAAAATATTCTTTTTGCATACCAGACGGAGAAACAGATATGGTAAGTTCAAAATCTGTACCAATGGAGTTTGGAATAAATCATTTACACGGAATAAATTTATCAAAAGGATGTTACTTAGGCCAAGAAGCAATTATGCGAACCTTTACTCAAGGAGTAATAAGAAAACACCTGTACCAAATGTGCAGTGTAAATAAATCAATCGCTCTAGATAACATTGACAACGGAAGTAAAATTTTAAATGACAAAAATGAGCCAGTAGGAACGTGGTGCTCAGGGTGGCAAAATTTAGGTATAGCTCTGCTAAGATCAGAGAAAATACAAAGAAAAACGCAATTAACAGTAAATAATATACAAGTTACAGAAAAAATAGCCCCATGGTATCCTCGAAAGATTCTTACATAAACATATGAATAAATCATCATGAAAGAAAATTCTACAGAGAACATCTCACCTCCCTCTAGTATTACCACTGAAGCTGCCCTATTAGGCGCCATTATACATAACAACGAAGTGCTATGCTCTGTTGAAGAATTTCTCAAACCAGAACATTTTATAGATCCTTTACATAGCAGAATATATGCAGTGATGCAAAAGATGTCAGGAAAATCTCTTCCTATTTCTATAGCTAGCCTGGAGGGGACAATGTTTGAAGAAGAATTGTTCGTTCAGCGTGGTAAAACCAAAGTTTTGAAAACTTTAGTTGTACACGGTATGACTTTGATAAATCCTTATCAACACGCAAGACTAATATATGACCTTGCCATAAAAAGAAGCCTCATTCAAATAGGTTCAGAACTAATACACGATTCTTACTCGTCCAACTTAACGGAATCACCAGAAGCGCAAATATCAAAAGTTGAAGATAAGTTATTTAAACTATCTGAACAAGGTACATTAGGGAAAAATTTCTCCTCTTTATCATCTTTACTTGACGCATCGATGATAGCTATAGATCATGCCATGACTGACCCGAAACATATCACGGGTATCTCTTCAGGCTTTTTGGAAATGGACAAAAAACTCGCAGGATTTCAAGATTCAGATCTAGTTATAATAGCGGCTCGCCCATCTATGGGAAAAACAGCTTTGGCAATAAATATTGCGCTAAATGCCGCAAAAACTATGAAGAAAAACAATCAATATAATAATGTTGGGTTCTTTTCTCTAGAAATGTCAGAAGAACAATTAGCAACAAGAATATTATCTGTAAAAAGTGCTATAAGCCCCTCGCTTCTCCGAACCGGCAAAATAAAAGAAGAGCAATATAACCTACTGCGGAGAAAAGCTGAAGAAATAACCGCCAATACAAGACTGTTTATAGACGACACTCCAGCACTTTCTATAGCAGCATTAAGAAGTAGAGCAAGAAGACTAAAAAGACAACACGGATTAGATATACTATTTGTCGATTATCTACAACTTATTCACCTTGATAAAAATGTAGAAAATAGAGCTTTAGAAATATCAACCATTACACAGGGACTTAAAGCCTTAGCAAAAGAATTAAATATACCAGTCATAGCATTATCTCAACTGTCTCGTGCTGTAGAACATAGACAAGACAAAAAACCAATTCTATCGGATTTAAGAGAATCAGGCACCATTGAGCAAGATGCAGACATAGTAATATTTATATATAGAGAAGAGTACTACCTTTCAAGATCAACACCATCAGAAAATGCATCAGACAATGAATTTGAGATGTGGCAAGCTAAACTCGAATACGCGAAAAACAAAGCCGAAATTATGTTAGCAAAACATAGAAATGGACCAATAGGAAATTTCTTGCTACACTACGACACTAGCACTACAGCTTTTTCTAATCTGCAAACTCTGCCCACAAGAAATACATAACCTGGTATATTGTGGAACGATGCTGAATCTTAATCTTAATGCATAAAATATAGACAACTTAACATCGCCTTACATTTAAATATGTAAAAACAACATGTCTTTGTATTTTCACATGATAGCACCGAAATGAAAAGTTTATCTCTATATTATGCTCCAATATTACTAGGTTTTTCTTGCGGTTGCGTTATGCCATTGAGCAGCAGCACCCTTAATTTTTGGTTAGCACAAAATAATATTAGTTTAGCCATGCTAGGCGCCATGTCATTTGCTACAATGCCCTATGCATTTAGTTTTCTTATATCACCTTACATACAACCTCTAAAAGTCCCTTTGTTACATAGCATACTGGGACGTGATAAGTCTCTAGTTGTACTGTTGCAGTTAATCATCAGTATCACAATATATCAATTAAGCACTCATTCTCCGAAAACGTCATTACACTGGATCTTTATACTAACGGCAACATTAGCATGCTCAGGAGCGATATTAGAAGTAGTAATAGGGTCAATTAGAGCCCACATACTAGATGATAAACTTCAACAAACAATGTCAGGATTACATGTTACAGGATATAGGCTAGGTATGATAGTAACAGGACCATGCGTAGCGTTTCTATCCAATTTTTACAAATGGGAGCGTCTTTTTGGTATTTTATCGATAATGACATGCATCTTTTCAGTTATTTCCGTTCATTGTATTACTATTTACAAAAGAAATGCGTCGCATCAAGACAATACGCATACAACAAAACATAATATTAAATCTCTGTTCTCAATAATATTGAATACATCTCCTTACGTTATATGTTTTCTCGTCTTTTATAGAATGTCTAATCATATGATGGTGCCAATGCTAAACCCATTTTTGCTTAATAAGGGATTCACATCGCTAGAAGTAGCAACATTTGGAAAGATGTGCGGACATGTAGGTTCTTTATTAGGAAGCAGTATAGCAGCATATCTATTAGGAAAAATAAAACTTATACGAGGTCTATTTTGGTGTGGAATGATAAATGCGATTGCACATCTAGGTTTTGTTTTTATAGCTTACATGCCACATAACAGCACTAAAACGTTAACTATCGTTAGCCTTGCAGAAAGCATAACAGGAGGAATGGCATTAGCTATGTTCGTAGCCACCATCACAAAAATGTGTCGATCAACAGAAAAAGTAAAACAATATGCAACTTATGAGAGCATTTTGGGATTAGCACGAACATTTTTACCTTGTATGTCAGGGCTATTGGTACTGATGCTAAATTGGGGTACATTTTTTATATTACTTACATCAATAGGAATAGCTAGCTTGCTTACAATACATTTAGCAAAAAAACATCTATGTTAGCTAACAAGCAATGTATCATTTTCGTTACACTTTATTTTGCCTATTTACTAACGGTCAGCTGGTATAACAAAGGCAAAGGTAATGCAGAACGCTTACCACGAAACAATAGCATACCTCTGCTTACAGCTGCCATATTCCTCAGCTCAGTAGGAGGAGGTACAATAATTGGAATAGCAGAAAAAGCTACTATGGGGAAATTTGAGTATCCATGTGGCCTACTGTATGCTGTGTTAGCAGACATAGCGGTAGGGTTGTTTGTATCTTCTAAAATTGCAAACAAAAAAGCTTTTTCCAGCGCAGGAGAGTTAATAGAATATTTTTATGGAACAAGAGCTAAAACTTACGTAGGTATATGTGCTACTTTGTTCGCCATAGGGCAACTAGGCTTACAAATACACGTAGGAGGAAAAATTTTACAAAACTTACTAAATATTCATTACACTTATGGAGCTTTAATAAGCTACTTTGTTTCGTTAACTTTTACCTTGTCCGGAGGACTGAAAACCATCACAAGTAGTAGCTACGTACAACAAACCATTTTGTCAATTTCAATAGTGCTGATCGGTGCATCCGCAATTATATTTATGCATAAACACAACATATCTACACTAAATTTGATTCCACTAGAAAGTTTCTATTCTAAAGACACATTTATTATAGCCCTAACATTTGCATGCATGGGTATCGATCCATCATTTATAACAAGAAATCTTATCGCAACTAATGCAAATGCCATTAGAACCGCTGTTATCATCAAGTCAGTGTTCTACTTGATATCTATTGTCTTAATAGCAAGTCTAGGAGTTATAGCGCATCTAGCTTTTCCAAACTATATACCATCACAAGCATTTCAGCGCGTAATTATGTCATCTCTACCATCAACACTAGGTGGCCTTGCAATATTAGGGATACTAGTAGCCACCATATCATCAGCAGAAGCCTCAATACATGTAGCGCTCTACAGCATAAGAAAAGATGTTTTAGATACAATGCCAAGATTTAAAAACAAATTAAAATTTGGCCCAAAGATTATTACTTTCCTTTTAAGTACTATATCCATTATACTAGCACTAAGATTTGATTTTGCCGTAGACTTAGCTTTGTTTGTGGGAGGTTTTTGGTTCCCAATATTCGTAGTGCCTTTTGTTGCTGCTTTATATAATATACATATACCAAAGACTGCCTTGTTTACTATTGCTTCTATAACATTTTGTTTATTTATTGCAATTTCAGCGTTCCATTTGCTAAAAGGAATGTATGGGCTTTTAATCTCTACAGCATTTCACTTTACAGCTTTTACGATAGTAAGAATAATATTCAAAAAACGTTTGCAATCTGCTTAATAAAATATGACGACTTATAGAACACATAATTGCTCTGAATTATCCACAAACAACACAGGAGAGACAGTAAAATTAGCAGGGTGGTTACACAATAAGAGAGATCATGGAGGACTCCTGTTTTTGGATATAAGAGACCATTACGGGATAACACAAGTGGTATGTCAAAAAAAAGATGCAGAAAAATATAAAGGCATCAATCTGGAAAGCATCTTGCTTATATTAGGAAAAGTCGTACAAAGACCAAAAGACTCTATTAACGCTGATATATCTACAGGAGAAATAGAAGTAGAGTTATTATCGCTTCATATAGATAATGAGTCTAAACCTTTGCCGTTTGCTGTAAACATACAAGAAGATATTAACGAAGAATTACGCTTAACTTATAGATTTTTAGATCTAAGAAAGAAAACAATGCACAATAATATCACACTTAGATCTAACATAGTAAAAGAGATTAGAAGTTCTTTACATAATGCAGGATTCACAGAGTATCAAACTCCTATACTTACAGCATCTTCTCCTGAGGGGGCACGAGATTTTCTTGTACCTAGTAGACTACATCCAGGACAATTTTATGCATTACCACAAGCACCTCAACAATTTAAACAGATGCTTATGGCATCAGGTTTTGATAAATACTTCCAAATTGCCCCATGCTTTCGGGATGAAGATGCAAGAGCCGACAGATCACCTGGAGAGTTTTACCAAGTAGATATGGAAATGTCGTTTGTAACACAAGACACAATATTTTCCGTGACCGAACAGTTATTATATGACGTATTTCGTAAATTCTCCTCGTCAAATATTAGCAATCCACCTTTCCGCCGAATACCTTATTCAGATGCAATGCTTCATTACGGGTCAGACAAACCGGACTTAAGAAACCCGCTTATAATACAAGATGTGACATCAATACTATCTAAATGCCCTATTTTTGAAAAAATAGTAAAACAAAGTGGGCAAGTAAGGTGCATATGTGTGAATAACAGTTCTACTTTGTCTAGAAAATTCTTTAATGAAGCAACAGAATTTATGACACAAAATGGAGCTAAAGGCCTGGCGTACATAACATATGAAAACGAAGATATAAAAGGACCAATCGTAAAATTTATAAATGATGAGCAAGTAAATAAGCTTCGTTCTACTTTCTCCTTAGACAAGAACAAAGCGACTATATTCTTTTTATGCGATCTACAAGAGCAAGTGACTCACTTAAGCGCCAAATTAAGAGATTTTCTTGGAAATAAATTACAGCTAATCAACAAAGAGTCTTATGAATTTTGTTGGATAACAGACTTTCCATTCTATGAGTTAAATAAAACAACCAATAAATTAGACTTTAGTCACAACCCATTTTCCATGCCACAAGGTGGTATGCAGACTTTATCGCAATCGACCTCTATAAAAGATTACCTCGATATCAAAGCCTATCAATACGACATAGTATGCAACGGTATTGAACTGTCTAGCGGAGCTATACGTAATCACAAATTAGAGGTATTATACAAAGCCTTTGCGATAGTAGGACATTCTAAGGAATACGTAGACAAAAAGTTTTCAGGCTTAGTAAAAGCATTGCAATTTGGCATACCTCCACATGGAGGGGTAGCGCCAGGTTTAGATAGAATAGTGATGCTACTATCTAAATCTCCCAGCTTAAGGGAGGTAATAGCATTTCCGTTAAACCAACAAGCACAAGACCTGTTAATGAATGCTCCATCTCAAGTAGAAGAAGCGCATTTGAAAGAATTAAATTTGATTAAATAGAGAAAAGTACTAAGGACAACATTCCCGTAGTGCTATTACATAATTTGGGTGTTGTAAATTCGATAGTCCTGGATACATTTGAGAAACCCATCCTTGAAACACCAGTTTATCGTAGTTTTCATCTCTACAAGACGCTTCATAAATTTCCAAGGTTGCTATATTATCTGCCCTAGTAGGGTCTAACACTTGCCAGCATTGCACAAGTTTTATCATTAAATTATTAATCCTTACACTTTCACCAACACGCAAGTGTATTGTTTCTCTTTTTGCTGTCACTTTATTCAGAATCAACAATGTGGCGCTAGCACAAGGTAAACACGAGCTATCCACAGCCTCATTATCAGCATCTTCATCGGAACTCTTAGCACAATCCTCTTCACTATCTCCCTCATGTTGATATTGTGACTGTTCTTCTTGCTCACTATCTTCATTTTCTTGAGCTAAACAAAAAAATGGCGACATCAATAGCACTGTAACCAGCGTCAAATGTCTTAATTTTTTGCAACACATCCACATATTGTTAGTAATCTAATTTCAAGGAGTAAGGAATCCACACTCCAGGTAAGCCAACATAATCTATCACTTTACCTATAACGGGCACACTGCGAATAACATTACCAACACCATACCAAGACGGGGCAACCAATATCTGACCCCTAGCTGACTTGTCAGTGATGGTACAATTGTATAATTTCCAATGACTAATAAATCCCTTAGCATCCAGTTTTGAAATATAAATACCATCACTCGAGATGGAAAAATCACTTTTCAAAAAATTGAAGACATTGTAAGACCTTTTAACAAAGGGTCTTAATACATTGGACGCACATGTCATTTTTAAAAAAAACGGCAATTTATACGCCCTAAAATCAAAGACAAATAAATCTCCATTAATTATAGGGAAGGGAGTCTTAGCGGTCACAGTTGAACGATCTACAAGGTAATCAATGTACAAAACCCCCTTATCCACATCGTCATAAATGCCTAAAGCTTTCATAACATCTCCACTATTATCACTTTGAAATCTCCATACCTCAGTTTTGTCATGTATATCCGCATCTCTTAGTATCACATGCACAAAATTATCTATTAACCTACAATCAAATTCACCCTTTGAATACATGCCAGACTCATAAACAGAATTTAATTGCACCTGCTGCAATGTCCTATCACCTTTCATAAAAATTTGATCAAGACAAATATCTAACTCTTTACGATATGTTGTATAAGTAGGAGATATCCATACCTTTAAATCAGATTGAGACAAATCCAAAGCATCGCCACTGATCTTAGTTTCAACATAGTCTTTACCAGATATAATACGACAACTATAGTCACTATTACTATATCGCACCTTGGATAGGATTAAATCAGATTTACCATTTAAATAAGTGTAATTCCCTTCTATTAACAGGCCATTATCACCATTACACAGAATATCCAAATGACATAGTTGAGAAAAATATAATCCATCAAAATTAGCACTTACACGCTGGTCTTTCATGATATGCAAACCAAATTGATGCACATCTAAAGCAATATTATTCATGTTCACCTTTACAGAAAAGGCACTCTCTTTGTTCGCCTTCGTTGACACCTTTGTGCTAACATCGCACTCACCAGGATGAATGACAAAATCACCAATTTTTACCATTTTGCTTAATACAATATTGCCATCGTGAGTATGAGAATTGTCAGTAAAACTATGTTTACACCGAAGCTGCAGCGTTTTATCTTCACTTATAATGTTCGTATTGGCAGATTTTCCAAAGACAGTAATATCTGCAACATAAGACGAAGGGCATAAGACAGAGTCATATCCATATTTTGTTGTATCAATAGAAAAAGGTATACTCAATGATGCGATATTACGGCACTCGCCACCAAATAACACTTGCCATTTCAATTCCCCAGAAGGCTTAACATTAACTACCCATTGTGGCAACAGACCCTTTAAACGACAAAATCGCATTACTAAATCCATGTACTTTGCATCAATTAATCCACCACCTTCCCATGCATTTTCTGTTCTGCGAAACGAATAATTACATACTTGATCTGGAGCAATACTCATTAACACAGCAGATACATCGCATTCATTTTTTCTGGAAGAAAGTGATAACGATATCTTGCCAATATCAGAGTCATAAAGCACACAATCATCTAATACAACGTTTATCATACGCTTTCCTGACAATTGCGTATGTGTAGTATTAACTTTCTTCTTTCTAATGGCAATCGAACTAGAGATGCTATCATGTACATCCCATTTTAACTTACATAAAGTACCTTTAACTGCTGCATTGGCACATCCTACCCTTTCTAAGAGCCACATGAGAGGAATATTGCCAGAAAAGTCACCTGTACTGGCAATAATAGTATCACCAGATTGCTTTTCCTTTGTTATCTCTATCTGACATTTGACAGAAAAACCCTCTGGGTCTGCATAATCTATAAATCCACTACATACTTTACCATAGATAAAGTGTGCAACCTTATCCCCTTCATTAAAGTAGCAGTTAATATTATGCTTTCCTGTAAATACGGAAAACTCATCTAAGACATTTAATACACCTGCTGCTTTTGAAAAGGTGGAAAAAGGCTTGTTATCAGGGTTTACGGTAGCGTGGAGTAAAATTTTCCCTCCGCTCAAAAGATTAGATAAATTAATCTGTACAGAGATATCACCAAGGCCATAACTACCTAACGCCTCATGATAACAACGCACGTCACTCAAAGAAATACGACGGAAACTTTCTACCTTAACACTGTCTATCAGTACCTGAAAAACTGGGTTAGATAACTTACTTTCTAAATAATGTTTACACTCCTTTAAATATTCACAACGCGCAAATGTTAAAAAAACACCAATAATACAAAACAAACAAAAGCTAATCTGCCACACATACCTCCTCAATATAACCATACAAAGACCCATTACGCTGAAGATTTAAATATGTGATAACAAGATTAGTTGAAATATAATAAAAGTTATCAACAAAAGCCTAAAGAATCCACAACAACCTTATTCTTGACTAGAGTAAGGTAATAGATTAGCCTCCTGGTTTGTGTGGCGGACGTAGCTCAGTTGGTCAGAGCATCAGGTTGTGGTTCTGAGGGTCGCCGGTTCGATCCCGGTCGTCCGCCCCATACTGATTTTCCTTAAGGGCCCGTAGCTCAGCGGTAGAGCACACCGCTCATAACGGTTTGGTCGCAGGTTCGATCCCTGCCGGGCCCACCATTTTAGACCACAATTATGCTCAAAAAAGGCACTAAACACTCTAGCTTCTACGTGTTTTAACTCATTAACTAGAGTTACAAGATTTAAATAATGCGAGTTGTTAAACTTTACTACAAATTCTAAAGCCCTGCTCATGCACTATGGCATCCAAAAGATAGCATATACCTCCGGAAATGCGCCTTACTATAGCCCTCATACCAAGGGAACGTATAAGAAAATAAGTGTAATATTCATGAACGTTATGTATAGACATATCCTGTTCTCTACCACCACGTGTTAAGATATCAACCCTTTTAGAGTTAATATCTGACATATTGTTAGCTGTAACCTTTGCAGACACACTAAATTTAGAAAACTGCAAACTAATGTTACCTCCATCCCAAATATGCTCACAACATAATGTCACCAGACATAAATACAACTTTATATGATTTGGGGAACGTAAACGTAACGAAATATCGTCCGCAATCTGAAAATTAACAGTCACGTTACGTTTATCTGCAAGAAAGCCTTCAATAACAGACTGCATTTGACCAAAGTCTATTTTTTCTTCAGGCAAGCTATAGCCATACAGCTCTCGAAAAAATCTCAACCGCGCTATTGCCGCTTTAGAGGCATGCGATGCCAACTGAATAGACTTGAGCCTAACACTTTCATCAGGGCAATTCAAATATCCGACACTATTATATACAGCACCTAATATTCCAGACATTTCATGGCTAAACTTAGCACTCACCATTTGAGATAATAACAAGTCCATAAATTTATTTACTAAAACTTATTTAAACAAACGTGAACATAGCTCACAACACCCAATTTCCTCTCAAGATATTGTCTCACCTGATGACCACAAGCCAAGGCTGTGTTATCATGCATCTCGATCTACCTATAGTCGAGTAGATCATAAATATAACCAAAATGCAAATCTCAGTAATAAAAGTAAACTATGATATTGTATATTTCCTTTTGATTAGAAGTCGATTCAGCATAGATGAATGAGTCAATTGGTTAATTTTACATACTTACGCAACAATACAAATATCTTAAAAAGGGATAATTTTATTAACTGACTTTCACAAGTTAACAAAATGCAAAACTTACATAAATACAACAATGCATTACTTTTCATTCCGTTAGGTGGAACAGAAGAGATAGGAATAAATTTAAATGTATATCATTTCAGAGGTAAACTTCTTATAGTAGACTGCGGCAGCGGATTTATACACGATGTTCCAGGAGTGCGAATGGTTCTTCCAGATATATCTTTTCTTGTACAAAATGAAAAAAAGATTGTAGGTGCCTTTATCACTCACTCACATGAAGACCATGTCGGAGGACTGCCGTATCTATTATCAACAATATCGTGTCCGCTATATGCAACAAATTTCACTGCTAATTTCATACAAGCAAAACTCAAAGAATACAGCATCACCGCAAAGATCAATACAATTGAACCAGACACAAGTTTTACTTTGGACCCTTTCCATTTAACCGCCATATCTCTTACACATTCATCCCCAGAAATGCAAGCTCTGCTAATACAAACATCTCAAGGGAACGTTTTACATACAGGAGATTGGAAATTCGACCCAGGGCCACTAACAGGGCCTCAGTCTAACAAAAAAGCTTTAAAACATTATGCTAAACAAGGAATACTAGCACTAGTCTGCGACTCTACAAATGCATTCTCTGAAGGTAGATCTGGATCTGAAGAGAAGGTACAAGAATGTCTGTCAGACATAATACAAAAAGCCACAGGCATGATATTAGTAACAACGTTCGCATCTAATATAGCACGTCTTGAAGGACTATTAATGGCAGCGCAACAAGCATCTAAAAAAGTCATCTTGCTTGGCAAAAGTATGCTAAAAATATTTAACATAGGAAAAGACAGTGGTTACTTCCTCGAATCCGAAGACACAGTGATTAACAAAAAAGAAGCCAGTTTATTCAAAAGAACAGAGCTATTAATTCTGTCTACCGGATGTCAAGGAGAAAAAAACGCCGCTTTATCACAAATTGTGCAAAAAAATCATGAAATTAAACTAAAAGCAAACGATACAGTAATTTTTTCCTCTAAAATTATACCAGGAAACGAAAAAGCCATATACGATATAATGAATCATCTGGTAAAAGAAGATGTTAAAGTTATATCTGCACACGAAGCAAATGTGCATACATCAGGACATCCGTGCCAAGAAGAGCTAAAGGAAATGTATTCTATAATAAAACCTCAAATAAGTGTTCCTGTACACGGAGAACCTATGCATATATCTAAACATGCGGAATTAGCACAATCATTTTCTGTACCAAAAATTATTAAAGTACACAATGGTAGCGTGGTACTGCTAGATAAAAATAACCCTGATATTATAGGGAATGTAAAAACTAGATACCTGGCTATAGATGGTAACTCAGTTATACCATTATCATCTCCTATTCTTAAAGAAAGGCGTACGTTAACAGACTCAGGTGCAATAGTGATAACGTTACTACTGAATAAGGATAGAAAACTTATCAAAACACCTATACTTTCAACACCAGGGTGCCTGAGTGATGTCACAGATAAGCATTTATTGGAATCTCTTCTGCTAAATTTGTCAGACATAGTCAAACAGTGCAACTCAAAACAAAGCGTGATATCTTCCTCTACAAGATATGTAACAAAATTTATAAAAAAAGAGTTAGCAAAATCACCGCTTGTGATAGTAAATGTAGTAACTGTATAAACTGTTTCTAGAATTAATTAATATGGTAGAAGATAACGAAGCACTTATAGTGCGACTGATAAATCAAATACAATCAGCCTCTTCAAAGGAAGAATTGGAAAGGTTGAGACTAGATCTTATTGGAAAAAAAGGACTTATTTCTTCTCAATTCTCTCAGCTAAAAAGCGCAAATTTAGAACAGCAAAAAGAAAAATTAAAAAGGTTAAACAAGCTAAAGTCAGAAGCAATAACTAATATAGAAAACAAAAAGCAATTGTTGCTTAAAGAACAATTAAATAAGCAAATAACAAACGAATGGTATGACATTACCTTGCCTGGAACACCTAAAAAATACGGAAAAATTCATCCTTTGACTAAAGCAAAACACACGTTACTTTCTATCTTAGCAAAGTTAGGTTTTCAACACGAGGAAGGACCTAATATAGATGACGAATGGCACAATTTCTCTGCACTAAACATGCCGCAACATCATCCAGCAAGGCAGATGTTCGACACATTCTATATAAAAGACCATAAGGTAAGTTGCGATAATAGAAAATTACTAAGAACCCATACATCAACCGTACAAATAAGAGTCATGAGTAAAGATAAACCTCCTTTTAGGTTTATCTCAGCTGGGAAAGTATATAGAAAAGACATGGATGCCACGCACATTCCTATGTTTCATCAAATAGAAGGGGTAGTGGTAGAAAAAGACTTCTCTTTAGCTCACATGAAATCCGTATTATATACCTTACTAAGAGAGTTTTTTGAACAGGATATACAAATCAGATTAAGGCCCAGTTATTTCCCTTTCACATCACCTTCCGCTGAAATAGATTTAAAATTACCGCAAAGTGACAAATGGTTAGAAGTACTAGGTACAGGAGTGATACATCCAGCCGTGCTACAAAACGTCGGTATAAACAACTCCCAATGGTTTGGATGTGCTTTCGGACTTGGCATAGAAAGATTGGCGATGCTAAAATACCACATTCCAGACTTGCGTCATATGGTTGAAGGACACATATCATGGCTGCAAAATAATGGGTTTAGCATGTTAGAAATTTGATTGTTATTATAGAAATAATAATATCAAGTTTTGTTTTGTGTATTTAAATAAGTGTTAGCATTAAATAATGATTATTCCTCTTTCTTGGCTAAAAGATTTCATCTCGATCGATCCTACAACGGATCCGGAGCATATATCAAAAACTTTGACAAATATAGGATTGGAAGTAGAAAATGTTAACCATACATCAAACGCGTTAAAAAATTTTCTTATATGCAGGGTATTAGAAACATATCCTCACCCAAATGCCTCTAAACTACACATATGTACCGTTGATATAGGTAAACAAGATCCAGTACAAGTTATATGTGGCGCAAAAAATGTCAAAGCAGGACTCAAATCAATATTCGCACCTATTGGAACAACAATACCTGCTAGTGACATAATAATATCACAAGCATCTATACGAGGTATCTCAAGCTATGGCATGTTATGTTCTGCAAGCGAACTAAAAATTGAAACAGATACAATCTCTAATGCTGATACCGATAATAATTCTATAGTGGAGCTTACGGAGCAAGAAGAAATAGGGATGGCTTTAACTGATTATCATGAGTTAGATGACACTATTTTTGATGTAAGCGTTACCGTAAATAGAGGAGATTGCCTATCGATGTTAGGAATAGCAAGAGAATTATCTGCAAGCGGAATAGGAGAGCTAAAGCCTGTATCCTTTCCTTCCATTGACATAAGAAACACTCCTGTACATAGCCTTGATGTGCAAGCCCCAGACAAATGCCAATTTTTTTCAATTCATTACATACAAAATATACAGAAGAAGACAACACCTATATATATAAGACAAAGATTAAGTAAAATAGGAGTCAAGAGAGTAAACGCAGCGGTAGACCTAGTGAACTATGTAGTACATGCATTTGGACATCCTATGCATGTATACGATGCAGATAAGATAGGTAAAAAATTATCAGTCAAAACCAGAGCTGGAAAAATAGACGCTCTTGACGGTATGCAATACGAAGTAACATCATCTGATATATCAGTAATTTCTGACGAACAAATAATCTCTTTAGCAGGGATAATAGGCTCTGAAGACTCGAAGGTGACAGAAAATACCACAAATATCATTCTTGAATCTGGAATTTTCGATCCAATACGAGTATCACAAACTGGCAACAGACTAAATTTACATACAGAAGCACGACACAGATTCGAAAGGCAAGTGGATACAGAAATGCCGCTAAAAGCAGCTAGTGTTGTAGCATCACAAATATCTCTCATATGTGAAGGTGAAATACATTCACAAGTACAAGTTTCTAGCAATGTTGAAAAAAATATATGCATATCAGCCAGATCTTTGAGTGCTGATATTAAGAAAATTGCCAATATAAGCATAAAAGATAAAGAGGTAAATCTAATTTTAAGATCCTTAGGCTATCATCTTACAAAAACTAGTAATGAAACACTTATCACAGCACCAAGTTGGAGACATGATGTACTTTGCGATAGAGATGTAATAGCTGACGTTATCAGAATTAAAGGTTTGCAACATATACCTGTGTTACACATACCACAAAACAATATACAACATGATACATCTGAGTTATCAATTAAGAAATTCCTAACCTCACTTGGTTATAATGAAACAATATCTTGGTCTTTCATAAGCAAAGAGGAAGCATTCCAATTTTGCTCGAATGAAAAAGAGCTAGTACAAGTTGAAAATCCTATATCAGACAATCTATCTTACATGCGCCAATCAATTGTACAGAGCCTTTTAAAAGTAGTAGAAAAAAATTTAGAAAGAGATGCAGAACAAGTATCTCTATTTGAAATTGCACCAATTTTTCCTAACTTGGAAGAAGAAGTAACAGTAATATCTTTAATGAAGTGTGGTTTGCTAACTGACTCTAATCCTCATATTCCTGACAAAAATGTAGATTTTTTCGATGTAAAAGGAGATTTAGAAGCTTTACTAAAAACCATGAATATTGACCTAGATACCATCACTTGGTGCACAAAGGAATGTCCACAATTCTTGCATCCCAACAGAAGTGCCAACATAATGGCAGATGAGGTGAAAATAGGACACATAGGAGAACTGCACCCTTTTCTTACTCAAAACATCAAAGTAAGAGTGATATCATCAGAGATTGCGATGCAAAAAATTAACAAAATAACTTCCTCAAAAAAATATTTTGTACCTTCGAATTACCAACAAACTATCAGAGATTTAGCATTCACAACGGCTTTAAACAACAACCTAGGTGCAATACCAAAAGCCATCAAAAATATTAACCCTTTATTGATAACAGATGTCAAAATATTTGATATTTTTTCTGGACCACCTTTAGAAGAGGGCAAAAAATCTTTTGCTATCAGAATTTACCTGTTACCACAAGACAAAACTTTAGACGAACAACTAATTGCTACAATAATGAGTAATGTGATAGACACATTGAAAAAAAAATTTTCATCTCATTTAAGATCTTAACTTAACAACATTTTACGTATTTCTGGTAACCATGACGATAACAATACACTCTGGTCAAGATTGGGAAAAAATGAGAATTGCAGGAAGATTGGCAGCTCAAACACTTGATTATATTACCCCTTTTGTCACCCCAGGGATCACGACATCCAAACTAAATGATTTGTGTCACAACTACATAGTAGAAAATGGGGCAATACCAGCTCCTTTAAACTATAAAGGTTTTCCTAAGTCTATCTGTACTTCTGTCAATCACGTAATATGTCACGGTATTCCAGATGAAAGACAATTATTAGAAGGAGATATCGTCAATATAGATGTAACTGTGATAGTAGATGGGTGGTACGGAGACACAAGCAGAATGTTTCCTGTCGGAGACATAAATATAAAAGCTACAAAATTAATAGATGTAACATATGCATCTATGATGAACGGTATAAAAGCTATAAAACCTGGCTCGACTTTAGGAGATATAGGGTTTGCAATAAATAATACTGCAGAAAAAGCTGGCTTCTCTGTTGTAAAAGATTTTTGCGGTCACGGAATAGGGCAAGTGTTTCATGCTGAGCCGGCAGTACTAAACTATGGGTCTAAAGGAAAAGGAACCAAGCTTGAAACAGGAATGTTTTTTACTGTAGAGCCCATGGTAAACGCAGGAAAACATCATACTATTGTAAGTAAATTTGATGGTTGGACCGTCACCACAAGAGACAAATCTTTATCTGCACAATTTGAGCATACAGTAGGAATAACTGAAGATGGATATGAAATTTTCACACTATCGCCATTAGAGCTACATCATCCGCCTTATGAGCAAAAAAATAAACAATAAAAACCACTATACCGGACATAGAGGCAGACTCAAAGCAAGGTTCTTACAAGCGCCCTCGTCAACTCAAGATTATGAGATATTAGAGCTGCTTCTTTTTTCTTCCATACCAAGAAAAGATACAAAACCTATAGCGAAAGAACTGTTAACAAAATTTGATACTTTGGCAAATATAATTTATGCTGATAAAGATAAGCTTCTATCTGTAGCGCAAGTATCAAAAAACACTGTAGCAAACATTATACTTGTTAGAGAAATATTAAACAGGGTGTTGCAGCAAAACATCATAAAAAAGGATATCTTATGCTCATGGTCTGACGTAATAGAATATTTACAAACGACAACAGGACACATGAAAACAGAACAATTCAGAATAATATTTTTGAATAAAAAAAATGAAATTCTGTCAGACGAAGTACAATCTGTAGGAACAGTAGATCAAACTTCCGTATATCCAAGAGAAGTAGTTAAAAGAGCACTATTCTTTGAGGCAAGTGCCATATTATTGGCACATAATCATCCAAGTGGCGACCCAAGGCCATCCAAAGCGGACATAGTCTTAACACAAGAAATAGTAAAAGCTTGCGACACTTTTGGTATTACAGTCCACGATCATGTAATAATCGGAAAGAAGAAATTCTTCAGTTTCAAATCGGATAATATACTTTAATCCTAAACGCACCATAGCTAATAATCATTCAATATCACTTACTATTCTTCATAGATATAACAAAGCTCAAGATCTCTGCCACTATAGTATAATATTTTGGTGGAATTGCTCCTTGTACGGCCACTTCTTTATATAAACCTTGTGCCAACTGTTTGTTTGGGACAATTGGTACATTATTTTTCTTGGCTATATACTTCATCCGAAGTGCCATCATATCTTTCCCTTTAGCAGTAACTTTTGGTACATTTGCTACTTCAGAATTGTATGACAAAGCAACAGCAAAATGTTCAGGATTTGTAACAATAACATCTGCCTTAGGTACAGCGTTAGCAAGCTGACTTTGCCATCTTTGTACAACCCTGTAGCGAATTCTTTTTTTTATTTCATGATCTCCTTCCGTTTCTCTTAATTCTCGTTTTATTTCCTGCCTTGTCATCTTAAGTTTGTTAAAATATATTTTCCTACTATAAAAGTAGCTAAAACATGCCACACACCCAACAACTACAGAAGATAAAATAAAGAAAAAATGTAATTGAGAAAATATATTCTGCATTATCACATGCAAAGGCAGAAGAGAGTAATTAATTATTGTGTTCCAAAATTTGAATACAGAAACAGTAAATACAACAATAAGTAGAAGTAACTTTATCAAATTAGCAACAAAGTCAAGTAAATTTTTTTTTGATAGAATTTTGCTTAATCCAGATGCAATGGAGATCTTGCTAAAATCTAATTTTACTGAGTTAAAGCTAAAATAAAATTTAAAATGATGCAAAAAATTTGCCAAAATAATCGAGGCTATAATAAAAATAAACAAAGGTGTCATGTACAATAAGACTTTTAAAAACAAAGTGCCTACACTTACGCCAGGACCACAGCTAAAAGATAAATTACCAGCATGCGTTAAAAGTCCACACATATAATTTAAAATACCTTTAACAATATCAGGAATAATAAAAATGACACTCACTGTCCACGCTGTCATTATGCACACACTGTATACATCTTTAACAAACATGAGATTTCCTTTCTTAAACGCTTCTTGTACTTTACGTTCAGTAGGCTCTTCTGTTTTAGCAGCTTGGTCTTCTGAGGATTGGACCATAAAAAATTTTAATAGATAAAAAAATAATGGTAAAGCTAGACATAATTGTAGAAGAAGATGCCTGGAAAAGACATACAAACTTCAGCAGAAAATATTTAACAAATATAGCAAATATCACACAAAGTGCCCTATCAACAACACAACGTATCAATGCAAGCATGTGTGTGCTGCTTACGCATTCAGAAAAAATGTGTCATCTAAACAAAGAATTTCTAGGAAAATCATATCCAACGAATGTACTCGCCTTCCCATATGGTGACATACAACATACCAGTCACAGACTCCAACTCCTAGGAGATATAGCTTTGGGATATCAAATCATATATAAAGAAGCATCAGAATACAGCATACCTTTTGTGAACCATGCATCACACCTTTTGGTCCACGGACTATTGCATATAATGGGATATGATCACTTTAACAAAACTGATGCAGAAAAAATGTTTGCTAAAGAAGATAAAATCATGCAAAAACTTAAAATAAAACAGTATCAAAAAAATCAGTTTACATAGACAAAATAGTCTATATTTTGTATAATCTCCTGCTCAACTTAGCTATTGTATCATGCCAAAAGAAGATTTTGTAGAATGCCTGGGAGACGTCGTAACAGTGTTACCCTGTGGTAAATTTAAAGTAGAAATAGAACTACGGGACCTTAACAGTAAAGCACCCGAGGATGCCAAACATACTGTTATTGCTCATAGTGCTGGAAGAATTAAGCAAAATAGAATTCGTATCATAATGGGAGATAAAGTCACAGTTGTGATAACAAAGTACGATCTAGCTAAAGGAAGAATTATAAAAATACATAAAAAGAAAAAAGTACCGTTTGTTCAATAAATAAAAAGTAACTTACGATAACATCTTTGGCACATTTTCAATTATATCTTAGCAAAATGCGTTTATGTCCAAACAATCTCCTTTGTTGTATTTAAAAAATGTAGATGTAAGTTTTGCAGACAAAGTCATTCTAAGCAATGTAGAGCTATACGTAAGAGATAAAGAAAGGATTTGTGTTACAGGAAAAAACGGTTCTGGTAAGTCTAGTCTGTTGAAAATATTGGCACAAATATACGAACCAGATCACGGCACTATATACTTGAAACCAGGAATTACTGTCGCCTATCTTAAACAAGAAATAAAAAAATATAGTTCGCAAACGGTTTTAGACGCTATCTTGTCAACGTCCAACTGTTCCAAACACTTAGCACAGTATTACTCTAGACAACTTGGTCTTCCACATTTAGAAACAACTGACACACTATCCGGAGGGCAACAAAGAAGACTAGCATTAGCAGCTGTGTTATCTACAGAGGCAGACATATTACTGCTCGATGAACCAACAAATCACTTAGACATATCTTCCATAGAATGGTTGGAAGAATTTTTATCAAACTATAAAGGATCTGTAATTTGTATAAGTCATGATAAAACTTTTTTACATAACATAACTAAAACGACGTGGTGGGTTGATAGGACTACCGTACGAGTCAATCAAAAAGGTTTCAGCAACTTCGAACAATGGAAACATGACATTTTAATACTTGAACAACAGAAAACTTTACATCTTGAGAAAAAGTTACACTATGAAGAGCAATGGCTACAAGGAGGTATTTCTGCCAGAAGAAAAAGAAATCAATTAAGGCTAGAAAAACTTTCTAAGCTAAGAAAAGAAATACAAGCAAGAATCAATAAGTTTGCTGAAGAAGGCATACAAATATCGCAAAATAACAAGGTTAGCAAAACTAAGTTTATTTTATCTGCGGAAGATATATCTTTCTCCTACAACAATAAAACCGTGATACAGAATTTTACCTATAGAATAATTAAAGGTGAAAGAATTGGCATAGTAGGAGCAAATGGAGTGGGTAAATCAACTCTGCTCAAGCTTTTTTTAAAAGAACTGTCTCCATCATCTGGAACAGTAATACACGGAGAAAATTTACAAATCTCCTATTTCTCTCAACATAAAGAGCACGAAATTAACCCAAAAGAATCACTGCTAGAAACACTATGTCCAGAAGGCGGTCATTACATTCAGGTGCATGACTCAACTATCCATGCAGGTGCTTATTTAAAAAAGTTCCTTTTTGATCCATCACTTTTGCATGCTAAAACTTCGGTTTTATCAGGCGGACAGGCTAGTAGACTATTGCTTGCAAAAATACTAGCGCAAAAAAGTAACTTACTTATATTAGATGAACCCACAAATGATCTTGATTCTGATACGCTCGACACACTAATCGATATAATAGATGAATATAAAGGCACTGTCATACTTGTAAGCCACGATAGAGATTTTATAGAAAAGTTAGTAACGCGTACTATTGTGCTATCCGCAACAGGGATCTTAAACCTCGTAGGAGGATATCAACGTCACAAAAAACATAATGTAACAAAAAAAACTGACACAGAGAAAATAGCAAAACAATGCTATTTTAGTTACAAATCTAAAAGAGAATTAGAACTACTTACGAAAGAAATAGCACAACTAGAAAAGAAATACTCTCACATCGAAAAACAACTTGCTGACACAAATATATATATTAACGATGCGAAACGTGCCACTATTTTAGGACAAGAGATCAAAGCATTGCGAACATTAATAAATGAAAAAATGGATAAATGGGCTGTATTAGAAGAAGAGAAAGAAAAATTCTCAAAGAAGGTACAAAAATAAAATGCATATTAATCAAGTAAAAACTAGATTTGCACCTTCTCCAACAGGGGTACTACATCTAGGAGGAGCAAGAACTGCCCTACTGAATTACCTTTTTGCAAAACAGTCTAACGGAAAATTCTATGTAAGAATAGAAGATACAGATAAAGAAAGATCTTCAACTCAAAATTCGCAATCTATTATAGAAAGTCTGCAATGGCTAGAATTAACGTGGGACGAAGAAATAGTATTTCAATCTCATAATGCTAAAAAACACATTAATATAGCAAAACATCTAATAGATGCAGGACATGCTTACTACTGCTTTAAGCAGCAAGAGGAAAATACAAATGGTAGTTTTCAATCAGACAAAATCATTAATCCATGGCGAGATGCACTTGTGCATCAGTTTCCTAAAGATAAAAAGCCCACAATTAGACTAAAAGTACCTTTACATGGAAAAATAACGCTAGACGATTTGGTACAAGGCCCAATAACAATTGAAAATAGACATTTAGAAGACGTAGTATTAGTAAAGAGTAACGGTGACCCTACTTACATGCTATCAGTAGTGTGTGATGATCACGATATGAATATCTCACATATAATAAGAGGAGATGATCATATATCTAATACATTTCTACAGCTACACATTTATCAAGCCATGAAATGGGATATACCTAAGATGGCCCATATACCTCTTATACACAATCCGGACGGCACAAAATTATCCAAACGTAAAGGCGCGATAGATATACAAGAATATAAAAATGCTGGATATTTACCACTAGCCCTGTGCAATTATATAGCAAAATTAGGATGCGGATTTCAAGATAGAGAAATAATGTCTATTGAAGAAATGATTCAACTATTTCGCATAGAAAATATCAATAAAGCAGCAGCAAGGATTGACTTTGATAAACTAAAATATGTAAATGCATGCCACATAAAACGCTATCCAAAAGATAAATTGGTGCATCTGATTCTAGAACACATCGATAATGAAATGGTAATTACACACAATACAGAAGAAAGAATACATAATTGCTATGACGCTGTGGTTAAGAGAGCAGTTTTGCTGACAGATTTAGTACAAACAACTAAAATGTACCTGCCTGAATTTACTCCAATGTATTCTGATATGGCAAAGACTTTACTTGAAAAATCAAATATTACGCTATTAGAGAATGCTACTTTTCAACTAAAACATATAAAAGATTTTTACAAACCAAATATAGAAAACACAATAAAATGTTTGGCAAAAGAACACAATGTAAAGCTTGTATCAATAGCAATGCCAATAAGAGCGTGTCTTACAGGTATAACTCAATCTCCATGCATTTTTGAAATGATGCAAATAATCGGAAAACTTGACACCATAAAGAGGCTCGAACAAGGAATTGCATATGCTAGAAAAACTTGAACAAATGTGGGCAAAAAACCACATGCCACACTCTATTTTGATACAAAGCAGCAACTACAAGGGCAGTACAAACACAATAAAACACTTCTTCTCCAAGATATCATACAGTCTTGACCAAGACATCCATACTGAATCAATTGTATATGTAGTGCAGGCGGAACGAGATAAAGCTTTCGTAACTGTAAACAACATTCGAGCAGCGAATCTATGGCTCAGTAAAAGCTCAGCACACGGAAAATATAAAGCTATTGTAGTAGAAGAAGCTGACAAACTGTCTACAGAAGCAGCAAATGCAACTTTAAAAACTTTAGAAGAACCAGGAGAAAATAATTACTACTTCTTGATCACTAATACAATCTCTCAGATACTCAAAACGATTCAATCAAGGTGTTATAGTATTGAAGATATACAATTACTAGATTACGAGCAATCATACACACATTTCTTATCTATACTTAAAGAAAAAAATATAGCACATATCTCTAAAGAGGTTATAAATCCGGATTTTATATCATATTTAACAAAATTGTTTGGTAATTGGATAAAATCTTATACAGGAATCTCTCAAACATTAGAAGAAGAAAAAGAGATTTTTAAACTTATGGATCTCCATTCAGTGCAAGAAGCATTAGAAAAATTACAAATAATAAAGACACTACATGATGGTCAAAAATTCTTCTTAAACTCAGAACATCTATCAGCTTTGTTATTGAGTCACGTTTTTTCCAAATGAATTACGCTATTTTAGACGCAACAGTCCAGAATTTGTTCAAAATTCCGTTATCACATGTACAAGCTCTAAAAAGATTAGGCATTCAATCTATACGAGATCTATGTTGTTATGCTCCAAAAACTTACATCTCTAAGCTACTTTACACTAAGCAAATACCAATAAAATCGATACCAGAAAACCAAATAGTATTACTCAATGGAAAAATATCTGATATCAGTAACCGTTCTAACAAACTAATAATCAAATTTACCTACGAACCAGCAAAACATGTATTTTTGATGTTTTTTAAAAAAATACATCCCGCAATTTATAAACAACTATACATCAATGCAAATTATACAGTAGAAGGCAAAATATCTATGCACAATAGCAAAACATACATGATACATCCAGAGTTTGTATTCAGTCCTATAGACTTATGTCTTATAGAACCGGTATATCCTTTAACATACGGATTAAATAATAAAACTTTATGGAAATATATAAAACAAGCCCTAGATATCGCTCAAGATACTATAACTAACACTCGTCAAGAAAAGAATACCTGTGAAATAAAATTGCAAATGTACCTAAAGTTCTTAAACAAACTGCATATTCCAAAAAATGTGCTAGATGTACAAAAACATCTAAGAGACTGCCTTGCAACCTTGGCAATTGAAGAGTTAACTGCGCACAAATTACTCATAGCAGAACACACACAAAAGAAAAAATCACAAACATTTACAGCTGCGCATCACATACATGAAGCGATGTTAAAAAACTTAAATTTTGAGTTAACTTGTTCTCAAACAGAAGCATTAGATGAAATTCAAAAAGATCAAGCAAATGAACAACAAATGGTGCGATTATTACAAGCAGATGTAGGATCAGGTAAAACTATCGTAGCTTTAATGAGCATGGTAAATGTCACACAATGTAATTACCAGGCTGCTCTCATGGCTCCAACAGAACTATTAGCTAATCAACATTATCAATACTGTCTAAAAGCACTCAATGGCTTAGACATCACAGTGTGTTTACTCACTGGCTCATTGACAAAATCAGAGCAAAATGAGGCATTACAAAAAATTAAAAATGGAGCTTCTATAGTAATAGGTACACATTCCATTTTTCAATCAAATGTATCATTTAAAAATCTCAAATACGTTGTTATAGATGAACAACATAGATTTGGCGTATATCAGCGCCTCTCACTAATAGAAAAATCAAACACAGTAGACATACTCTTAATGAGCGCCACGCCTATTCCACGTAGTTTAGCAGCCACCTTATTAGGTAATGTCTCTATTACTAATATGAAGACAATTCTCAACAGAAAACCAGTCAATACATACGTTATGTCTTCAGACAAAGAAGAACAAGTACTAAATTGCGTGCAAAAAACAATATCGAAGGGAGAAAAGGTATTTTGGGTATGCCCTTTAATAAGCGATCCAGATGAAGAATTGTCTAAAAATACAAACAATAAAAAAGGTGATGTGCAAACTAGATTTAAAATTTTACAACAGATATTAGGTACAAAGGTTGCGATGCTGCATGGAGATACACCAACAAAAGAAAAACAAGCTATTATGTCGCAATTTCTTAAAAGTGATACCGACGTTATCGTCTCTACAACAATAATAGAAGTCGGAATAGATATAAAAAACGCTTCCTTAATAATAGTAGAATCTGCAAATCAATTTGGTTTGGCTCAATTACATCAACTAAGAGGTAGAGTTGGAAGAAGTTCTTTAGAATCGCACTGCATACTTATGTACAACAAAAAAAATATCTCTAGTAACGGACTAAAAAGACTGGCACTTTTAAAAAGTACACATGACTGTTTTATACTAGCAAAACAAGATTTAGAAATAAGAGGCAGCGGAGACATACTAGGAATAAAACAAAGCGGTAAACAAGACTTTTACTTCGCAGACAAAATACCAATCGATAGCGTAATATATGAAACTGTAAGTCAAAATACAATCAATGCGCAAAAAGATACTACTATAGCTAACTTTTATAAAAAAATTGTTTCAAAAAAGTTTTCTACAAAAGCAGGGATTATAGCATAAACAGATTAGCAATGTGCGAGCGTATCTTTTATTTCTTTTTCACACCAAGTAGCCGCTCTACTACTTAGTCTAGGCAATATAATATTAACAATCGATTTATAATAATCTCGCAAATATGCTTTGTCTTCATACGATAGTAGATCAAATTGTATTAACGCAGCACAATATGGCAGCATAGTAAGTTGTTCAAACTTTAAAAGAGAACTAGAATTTTCTACACAAGTAACGTAACAAAGATTTTCTATTCTGATACCAAATTCACCTTCTTTATAAAATCCTGGCTCATTAGAAAGTATCATGCCTTCTTTTAAACTGATTTTACTAACAGGAGAAATACTTTGCGGACCTTCATGAACGCACAAGAAGTTACCAACACCATGTCCTGTACCGTGACCATACGTCATACCAGAGCGCAACAAAAATTGCCTAGCCAATATATCCAAGTGCAACCCACAAGTACCATGCGTAAAATACACATTGGCAAGACTAATATGACCTTTAAGTACTTTTGTATAGGCTAACTTTTGTTCTTCTGTCACGAAATCTCCCAATACCAGATTCCTCGTAACATCAGTCGTACCGCCTAAATATTGCCCCCCGGAATCAATAAGCAATATACCATCTGACTGTAGTAAAGCAGAATCATAAGGATCTGGACGATAGTGTATCATAGCACCATTGCCTCCATATCCACAAATAGCATCAAAACTCTCACACACATAATTAACTCTCTTTTGTCTATTTGCTATTAGCATTTGTGAAACATCAAACTCTCTAACGCGTTCACCACACGCTAATGCTTTGTAGATGTCTGTAAAAGTCTCTATAACAGCTACGGCATCTTCGATATGACATTGCTTAGCAGTACTAATTTCAACTTCATTTTTCTCTGCCTTAAAAATAACACTTGGCGAAGGGATATTCGAAACAATCTTGCATTTAGATAATGTACGTTCAATTAGTTCAGAGTATGGCTGCGAATCAATGATAATACTACTACCCTCCTTTATCTTATCTAGATAAGAATACATATCAGAAATATCTTCAACAATGATATCTGTATCCTTGTACGTAAGGTTTACATTCCTCAATCGCTCAGGATAATAAGTAAAAACAATAATAGAACTTGCAGATATTAAAGCATGACACAGCAAAACAGGAGTATTACATAAATCTCTAGCCCTAATATTCAGTAACCAATTAACTGAAATAGGATCATAAATAAAAAGATACTGTATGGAAAATTGTTTTATATATTCTAAACATCTATATATTTTACTGTCAGATGATTCACCAGAATATTTTTCTTCATACAAAAATACTTCTGAAGAAGGATGCTTGGGTTGATCATGCCACACAATATCAACCAAATTTTTCTCTAGCGGGACAAGATTTAATTCATCAAAAATTGCAAGTTGTCCAGATGACATAACACTTGCATCATATCCAATGACATCTGTATGCGAAAAATAATTTGAAGATACAAATACATTTTGCTCAATAACCTCATATGTACCTACATCATGCATCTCTTTCTCGGCCTGTAGCAGATATCTGCTATCTGTTATCAGCACGAGTTTATCTTGAAAAACAGCAGCAATGCCGTATGATCCAGAAAAACCTGTTATATATCGTAAACGTGCAGAGTACTCCGCACCTATCATAGATCCATACTCATCATTAGATGAAATAAGGTAGCAAGATAAGCCATATTGCTTATACAAAGATCGAAGAGCATCTACTTTGCCTGTATTTTCTCGATCCATTCGCGTTCAGTAAAAACTGTTATGTTCAACTCTTGAGCTTTAGACAATTTGACACTGCTGTCAATATCTCCAGCAATGAGAGCATCAATATTTTTGGAAACATGGCCTACTACCCTTACACCTAATTTTTCAGTTTTTGCTTTCAGCTCCTGCCTTGACATACTAGCAAATTTTCCAGTAAAGACTACAACTTTTTCCAGCATGGCTACAGTATCAGACACTTCAACATAATCAGCAATCTCAAGTACTTGTATCAATTTTTGTACTATCTTCAAATTATGATCATTTTGTGCAAACCTGCGCAAAGATTCCGTAACAGATGGATGAAACACCTCACGCATTTTGTATTCATCACACCATGTTTGCAATGCAAGATAGAACGAGTCTACACTCTTAAAATGTCTGGCTATTAATCCAGCATTAACGTAACCAACTCTTTTAATACCTAAAGAGTATATAAATCTTTGAAAAGATACATTCCTAGCACGCTCTATAGCATAAAGTAAATTAGACACAGAACGCTCCCCCCAACCCTCTAAAGATTTAATTTGTCTTTTTTTATCCTTCAATGCAAATAAATCAGGTAAATGTTGTAAATATCCTTTATCCAATAATAGTTTCAGTTGAGATGCTCCCAATCCTTCTATGTGTAAGGAATCTCTAGAGACAAAATGACAAAAACTACGATGTATCTGAGCATTGCAACTAAAATGATTAAGGCAAAAAACAGCTACATCACCTTTTTCTTGAAATAGAGAGCCTTGACATGATGGACACAAATTAGGCGCTGCAACAGCAACACAATCTTTTTGTCTTTTACTTTTATCAACAAAACATATTTTCGGAATTACGTCACCTGCCCTTTCCAAAGCAACTACATCACCTATTCGTATATCCTTTCTCTGTATCTCTTGATAATTATGAAGAGTAGATCTAGAAATCGTCACACCTCCTACATTAACAGGACGAAGAATAGCAACAGGAGTAACCGCACCAGTCCTACCTACCTGATGCACCACATCTAATAACTGTGTAAATGCTAAAATAGCAGGGAATTTGTGAGCTATAGCAAATCTAGGCCTTTTGCCTACACTAGACAAACGCCGTTGCAACGACAAATCATTGACTTTGTATACAACTCCGTCTATTTCAAAATCCAGTGAATTCCTTTGCACTTTCACAGACTCATAAAATTTAATCATGTCGTCAAGTGATAGAGCCAAATGAGGCTCTCCATCTATTAAAAAACCTAAATCTTTTAAAGAATTTAAAGTTTCTAGTTGTGTGTTAGCAAAATTGTTCACTCCATCAACAGAGTAGACAAAATACCGCAAATTACGTTGCTCAGTAATCTTAGGGTCAAGTTGACGCAAAGAACCAGCAGCAACATTCCTAGCAGTAGCAAAAATTTCCTTACCTTGAGCTTCCCTTTCTTTATTTAAATTTTCAAAATCCGATTTAGAAATGTATACCTCTCCCCTTATCTCAATATCTCCTGTATATCGTATTTGTTGAGGGAAATTTTTCACAACTTTCATGTTCTCAGTCACGTTTTCACCTACCTTGCCATCTCCTCTAGTTGCAACCATTTTCAACTTGCCAAAAGAATAGCTAGCTGAAAAGGATAAACCATCTATTTTTTTCTCACAGCAGAATGCCAAATTATCTTCTGTATGCAAAAAGTTTTTGACTCTTTTCACAAAATTTTTAATATCCAGTACAGAGAAACCATTATTCAAAGACAGCATAGGAACAACATGCGTCACTTTACCTAATCCAGAATCGTAGGAAGGGGCAGCTCCTACAGAAACAGTGGGGCTATTCAAATCTCTCAAAGATGGAAAGCGCGATTCTAATTTCTTTATAAAAGTAACAAGCCAGTCATACTGTTGATCCGAAATTATAGATTCATTCCTGTTATAATAAGAGTCTCTAAAGTCTTTTTCAGCTTCCGATAATTTCACAAACAAATCTGTGGCATCATGAACACTAAGAGAGTCTAAATCTATGTTATCCAGATTCAAATTTAGAATCATAACTAGGCACCCAATTTTCAATACAGGCGGTAAAAGTTTCAGTTAATCTAGATACCCCAAATGAACCAAATGCACTGGTTGGAATAACATTAACCTCCTCTTTAAAAACTTTGTATACTTCTTCTTGCGCATTAAAACATGCGTTGTCAATATACTTCTTGTCAATCTGATCAACTTTTGTCAAAACAATTTGACACATATGATGCGCAGAAAAAACATATTCAAGAGCTGCTATATCCTTTACAGTCACACCCTTTCTTACATCCACCAAAACATTTACCAACGCTATATTTTCTACATAGCGTAAAAACCAGGTCACTAACTTATTTATCTTAGCAGAAGTACGGTTAGATATTTTTGCGTACCCATATCCAGGCATATCAGCAAGTAAAGAACTTTTTTCTACTTGAAAAAGATTAATTTGGCTAGTAGACCCAGGTCTTTTTGAGCGCCTCGCTAACTTTTTTCTACGACACACAGCACTAATCAGGCTAGACTTACCCACATTAGATGAACCGGAAAATACAATCATAGGCAAGGTAGTATAACTAGATAAATCTTGCACACCTTGCAAACCCATAACAAATTCAACATCACCAGACACCATCTTATCCCATTTACTGACGTCAGACATATTACTTAAAGTCAAACAAAATACATAAGGACAGTATAAATCAAATGGAGTGAGGAAAGAAATAAAATCTATAACACTTTACTATCTTTTGCAGCTTTCAACCTAGGCAATACCTTATCCACAATTAATTGCTGACATACACCGAATATATTACTCCATGTCCAATAAATAACTAATCCGGCAGGTAAGCTACTAAAAGTAAAGAGCATCACCAAAGGCATAAGAGCAAAAATTCGAGCTTGCATTGGGTCACTAGATGCGGGAGATACTTTTTGCTGAACATACATAGTCAAAGACATAAAAATAGGCCAAATACCAACATTTAAAAAAGACGGATGATCCCAAGGTATCAGACCAAATAAAGTGAATAGATTTGTAGGATCCGGTGATGATAAATCTTGTATCCACAACATAAACGGAGCATGTCTCATATCTATCGCAACATCTAGTACTTTATACATAGACAAAAAGATAGGCACCTGTGCTAACATAGGCAGACACCCGACAGGATTAAAATTTTCCTTTTTATAAAGTGCCATAATTTCTTGCCTTAAACGCATCTGATCTTGAGCATAAATTTCCTTTAGCTTTGCAATTTTAGGCTGCAACACTTTCATTTTTTCTAATGATTGAAGTGACCTGTAAGTCAAAGCGAACAGGAAAATTTTTACTATCAAAGTAAGCAATATTATACTGAAACCAAAATTATCAGTGAATTTGTTAAGAAATTTAAGTAAGAAAAATATAGGTTTTGCTATAAAATGCAGCCATCCAAAATCTACAGCTCTATCTAAAAGCGGCAATTCCAAAGAACGTTTATACTTGTCTAATATCTCTACTTGCTTTGCTCCAGCAAAAAGATATATAACGTTTATCCCTTGCTCTGCTTCATAGCTTTGCGCAGATACCTTTACCAAAGATTTTCCAAAACGTTTCTCTTTACTCACTTGTACTACAGATGAACGAGATTTAAATAATGCAGCGGTGAGCCAATATTTATCGGTTATGCCAAACCATTTTGGATTGTTACCAAACACTTTTGGTTGCTCTATCTTAGTAATATCTTTCTTATTCAGTTCCTTTATACTGCCGTCATAAGTACCTACTATTCCGTTGTGAGAAGCAAACCTGCCACTATCTGCTATGCTTTCGGTATCTTTATATATATCAAGACATGTGGTGTGAGTTAAATGTGCACCCTTTGCATCTTTAACTGAAGTATAAAAACTGAACAAATAACCATCATCTACTTTACATTCTACAGTAAAAGATACTCCAGAGTTATTCTTCCATACAAATTTTACACTTGAATCATCTGTAAGCTTTTGCTTATCAGGCACCCAAACAGCATCTGCACCTGGAGTTACAACATTTGGTACAACAAATCTTACATTCACAAAACTTACGTTGTCTTCCAACGATAAAAGCTTTAATAAGCCTGACTGGTTATCACTAAAATCCTTATATTGCAGCAATCTTAAATCGTAAAACATTAGCCCCTTACAAGAAACCTTACCACGCATTTTATCTGTACTGATATTTACAGAATTATCTGCACAATAACTCTCTTTTTCTAACAACGTATCTGTCTTCTGTATACTAATAGGTCTTTCCTCAACAGAAATCACTTTTTCTACACGTTGCTCCTCCTGCTTCACAGTATAAGGTAACTGAGACGCAGTGGGAAAAAAATGCTGCCATAAATACAAAATTAACAACGATGCTATCACCGCTAAGGCTGCGCGTATCAAGTCTTCTCTCATACAATACTTATAAAAATATTTAATTTGAATTCCATTATAGCAAGCAACTTACCTGCACAATAACCTATAAACATCTGCTAAGATGTCTATACTCATCCTCATATAAACTAGTACCACCAAAAGGAAGAAAGAATAATGGTTTGTCTTTTTCTTTATAAAAGAATGATAACAAAGCTTTTAATCCAGTAAAATGCTTCTTTAAAGCCAAAAGATCTAAAGAAGTATTAGTAGTTCTCCAATACGGTGAGGAACTACACAACTTAACATAAGATAAAGATAAAGGAAAACAATTAGCTGACATAGAAAAATTGATTTTTTTTAGACATGAAAAACCACTATGTTGAGCTATTACGGCAGAAACGATTAACTGAGGCACGATGCCTTGTTGTACATCTTTCACACTAGGGATAGATCCTGTTTTATAATCTACGATAGCTAACCTACCATCTTTCAATAACTCTAAACGATCTACAATACTAGATACAGAGATACTAAATTTTTCGCATAAATTTATTCTTGTAACTCCATATTCTTCTGCAAAGGTATATACAGCCTCTTTCCTTCTTCTTTCATCAAAGATGATAAATTCTTTAGCAACAGCGCGAACTTTATGCATCCATAAAACATTTTGCTTGCTAGATATTCTACTCATAAGTTTTTCTGCTATCTTAATAAAGCGCGCTTCACTCTCATGTATACTCATAGGATAAGAATACGTTTTTGTATAATTTTCCAGTATGCCATGTAAAAATAGACCGAAATCCACCATCTGCAAATTATTTTTGAACCTATTCTTACTCTTCAAGTTAAGTGCTTTATTAGCGTAATATCTATAAGGTTCTTTCATCAAAAGATAAAAATAAGAAGAAGAAATTTTCTTAGCTAACTTAATTTGCTGTGGCAAATAAAAAACATTTTTCATGACTTTTTACCTAAATATGAACAACTTTAACCTTTGAGACAAGAAATCTGGATTCCAAAGTAACACCAGAAAAGATCTTCATAGGCCTGATTAAAGTGACATTACAGAAAGAAAGCATGTGCTCCAACAGTTTACCTTGCTGCAAAATCTCATCTTCTACTATATCTGTTAATCCTATTTCTTTTCTCATGCTACGAGATAACCAAAGTTCATTGTCAGTGTTTAACTTAGGCCACACGCCTTCGTAGAAATCTGGTATAATTACATCCTTTCCTGTACAATAATACGCATCTTTAGGGTCTAAAATATTGACTGAGTAGTGCATATTATCTTCTTTAATATAGTATTTACCACTTATTAGATGAGAAAAAATATCTTTATACTCTGAACATGGTACACAATGTAAATAACGTGATTCTTCTAATAGATCTTGAAAAAAGTCTGAAACACTGGTGCACAAAGAACTCCAAAGGTCCGCAGCCAACTCCTGAGAGGTGAAAAAATGCTCTTTTAATAACTCACTAAATGTGATGGATGTCCTTGTCGATAAAGTATTTCGAAACTTTTTAAGAATAGAAACTGTTTGTGGAAACTGTTCTTCTAATGCATCCCATATACATTCACTACTGCCCATATGCTGATTCATATTACACACATATTCCTCCACATCTAACTCATTTTCACAAAAGGAGCAATCTTTCAGCAAAGCAATTATATCAACAATAGAAGAATTAACGCTACATACCTCTAACACGCGATTCATAAATTTAGCTACAGGGTGACTACGAATATCAAATCCAAGACTATTTTTTACACCTACACCATAGCCTTTTAAAACATTATAAAGAGTTCCTGCTAACTCTAAATCAGACGTTAAGACATAAATAGTTTTATCAGTGTTGTTTTGCAAAAAGGACAAAATCAAACTGTTTATAAGCTCTAACTCCTTTACTTCATTTGAAACCACATAATACTTAAGATTATCCTCATCAGTTAAAGTATAATGATGTTCCTTACTTATGTAGCCAAAAGGCATTACTACATCACATTTACAACTTAAAACCTCATCTATAAAACTTGAAAAATAACTATCTGTGAGTCCTACAAAACAAATGTTATTTTTAAGAAAAGTACTCGCAGACAGCAGCTTCGTTAGCTCCTTGATATTTGTCTTACACAAATGTACAACATCAAAAAGTGCATTTTCTTCCAATACAGAAAACCATCTATCATGCACATTTTGTAATAAATTGGACAAAACGTCTAAGTGAGCTGCAACACTTTCTGATTGTAATGTTTTAATAATGCTTGGCTGAGTTTCTATCCTGATAAATTCATGTAACAACATTAACAATTTTCTACTTATCTGTACCGTATATGCAAGAGGTAACGTTTCATGACTTGCTTCAAATAGAGCTCGCGCTACCACAAACTGATTAGTAAAATAGCCAGAAATAGAAATTTTATCCTGAAAAATTATCCTTTCGTTACACAAATTAATTTCTTCAATAGGGATAAAGCTAGGTAGATAATTAGTTCCTGAAATCAAATCTCGACAAGCAATAGTTAAAGCATTCGCAGAGTAAACATTTGGCACAATAACCACTAACTCTCTAAGATTATCAGAATATCTTTCGCGCAAAAAAGAAGCTACTTCTTGTACAAAACCCTCCTTTCTACCTAAAATGTAAAGAGTCATAAATAAAGATCTGCGATTAGTGAGCCGTTTAACTTACATTTTCAGTAAAAAAACAAATATACCTTAACAAACAATCTTTACAAACGAAACAAACATACTCTACTATCAGAACAGATTAGTAAAAATAATATATAAATTCGGTATAAATAAATACAAATGGAACAAACATTTTCAATCATCAAGCCAGATGGAGTCAAAAGAAATCTTATAGGAAAAATCCTATCCTATTTTGAAGATAATGGATTAAAAATCGTCGCTATAAAAATTTGCCACGTTTCAGAAGAACAAATAAGAAAATTATACATAGAGCACACAGAAAAAGCGTTTTTTCCAGAAGTACTAGAGTTTATGAAATCTGCGCCTGTATGTATGCAAATATTAGAAGGAGAAAATTCTGTACTAAAAAATAGATCCATCATGGGAGATACAGACCCTAAAGCAGCTCCAAAAGGCACTATAAGAGGAGACTTAGCATCATCAATAGAAGCAAATTTAGTACATGGAGCAGCTACATTGGCTGACGCTCAAAGAGAAATATCAATCTTCTTCCCTGAATGGAAAAACAGATAATATCTTAATCAGTAATAAATAGTACAGAACGATATACAAAAACCAGTAATTGTGCCTGGAAAGAATGCTAAACGGTGCCAGTGCAAAAGGCTTTAATCAAGTTTAACAACACCAGACTTGATAGCTTTACTCCACGCTAAAGGCATATCATTTTCTAGTACAGGCTTACTGTCTTTATCTCCAACAGCCATATAGCTGGCATTCAATCCTATAAATTTCACAGGACGTACCTCTTTATCTGCCATCAAAAAAGAAATCTTTTTCTTCTTCTTTTTAGCGCCTTTTACCATACACTATAACCATGCTTATATTGTTTTCAACATACAAAAATTCCTAATATCACCTAGGAAATATACTCACTTGGAGCGGGTGATGAGTTTCGAACTCACGACCTCAACCTTGGCAAGGTTGCGCTCTACCCCTGAGCTACACCCGCGCAGACAAGAGGGATTGTATATGTTATAACACAAAAGATCCAGATATTTATTTATAGTAAAAGTCAAACAAAAATTAATATACGTAAGAACCAAACAAGATGAAAAATACCACACAACAAATAAGACAAAATTTTCTAGCATTTTTCACACAATATGGTCATACATACCTGCCATCTAGCCCGTTAATACCTAAAGACGATAAGTCTTTGATGTTTGTAAATGCAGGCATGGTCCCTTTTAAAAATTTCTTCACTGGAAAAGAAAATTCAGATTTTAAACGCATTACAACTTGCCAAAAATGTTTAAGAGCAGGGGGGAAGCATAATGATTTAGACAATGTTGGATACACTAGCAGACACCACACTATGTTTGAAATGCTAGGTAATTTTTCTTTTGGAGATTATTTTAAGGAGGAAGCAATTTACTACGCTTGGAACCTTCTTACGCAAGTATTTCAGATAGATAAAACCAAATTACTTGTAACGGTGCACGAATCTGATAATGAATCCGCTACTCTATGGCGTAAGATAGCATCTTTATCAGAAGATAAGATAATAAAAATCAACACAGAAGATAACTTCTGGTCCATGGGAACAACAGGGCCTTGTGGACCATGCACTGAAATCTTCTTTGATCACGGCCCATCTATATCTGGTGGTATACCAGGTAGCACAACAGAAGGAGATAGATATACTGAAATATGGAATATAGTGTTTATGCAATTTGAAAAGCTAGAATGCGGAAAAATGGTAGAATTGCAGCAAAAATCTATAGATACAGGAATGGGACTAGAGCGCATAGCGGCAGTGTTGCAAGGTGTACATGATAATTATCAATCAGATATTCTAGCAAACTTGATAGATCACACAAAAAAAATACTAAAAGTGCCCATTAATAGAGAAAATTTATGCTCCTATAAAACACTTGCAGACCATACTAGAGCAGCATCATTTTTAATAGCCGATGGAGTTATTCCATCTAATGAAGGTAGCGGATACGTACTAAGAAGAATAATACGCAGAGCCGTAAGACACACAAATTTAATAATGGGAGAATTCTTTCCTGTTTTGTTCCAAAATGTGCCAAAATTGATTGAACTCATGTCAGAATATTACCCAGAATTACAAAGAGCGGAAAAATTAATCTATGACACAGTAAAATATGAAGAAGAGAAATTTGGTATAACTCTTAGCAGAGGCTTAAAGTTATTAGACAAAATGATATCTAAAATAAAAGAAGGGGAAATATTTTCAGGAGAATGCGCTTTTGAGCTCTATGATACTTATGGTTTTCCTTTAGATCTTACTGATGACATTCTAAAAAATAAGGGTATCAAAATCGACGTAGAGAAATTTACAGCACTCATGAAACAACAAAAAATACAATCTAGAGACAAAGCAGAATGGAAAAATACAAACTCGTCCTGGGACAATATAACAAGTAGTATAAAAAAAACACACTTTTGCAATACAACCGAAGATTTAAATGCCAACATCTTGTCAATAGTGTATAACGATATTGCTGTAGAAAGATTTACTACAACAGAAGAGAAATTTTTACTTTTTACAGATAAAACAAATTTTTATGCAGAAGCAGGTGGACAAAAAGGAGATATAGGACATATTGCTACCAAATCTGCTTTTCTAGAGGTAATAGATACAAAAAAAATTCTAGGAAAATTTCACGCACATGTCTGCATTTTAAAGCAAGGTAACATTCAAACAGGAGAACAAGTAACCCTATGTATCAACAAAGATAACAGACAAAAATTGTGCATACATCATTCAGCAACCCACATATTATTGGCTACTCTACAAAAATATGTTTCTGAGAATATAATTCAAAAAGGATCTTTAGTGGAAAATTGTAGGCTAAGGTTAGATATAAATTTTAACGATACTCTCTCTTACAAACAGATTTGTGAAATAGAAAGACATATGCAGAACATAATTTTACAAAATGTATCTGTTACAAGTGAAAATATGCTTTTAGAAGAAGCATTGAAGCAAAATAGTACAGCTACATTTGGAGAAAAATACGGTAAAGAAGTGAGAGTGATATCCATGGAAAATGCAGATCAATGTTTTTCTAAAGAGTTATGTGGAGGTACGCATGTCTCTAAAACAGGAGAAATAGGAATGATAAAAATAGTCTCACAAACGTCTATAGCAGCCGGCATTAAAAGGCTAGAAGCAGTAGCAGGAACAGCCGCCTTATCAGATTATCAACAATCCAATTTAATCATAAGTAATTTAATAGAAGAGCTTAGTTGCTCTAAAGATGATATAGTACAAAACACAAAATCTTTAAAACAACAAGTAAAAACTCTAAAAGAAGAGTGTGCCAAAACCAAAATTGCAATGCATACAGTAACAAGGCAAGAAGTAGAAAAATCTTCTGATAAAATAAAAGGTGTGAGTTTAATTTTCAAAGATATAAAAAAAGAATCTCTAATAATTGCTAGAAAAAGCGCAGATAGAACTGCCAAGCACGCATCTAACGCGGTAATAATTTTCACGTGCCAAGATGCGGAGAAAAAATGCTTTTCTATTGCTGTAACAGAAGACATAATAGACACTCTTACCGCGGATAAAGTAGCAAAAATTTTGACAAAGATTATCAATGGTAATGGAGGAGGTAATAAAAAGATGGCACAATGTGGAACATTAAACCTCAACATTTCTAACCAAGAAATATTAGATCAGTTAAAACAAAACTTGTTATCTATCTGAACATAAATGATCAACTCTACAGATACTTTCAATAAGTATAAAGATTTAACGTTATCGGCTGCAATAGTCATAATATTGTTATTCCTACTCGTGCCAGTACCTGTAGCCTTGCTAGATGTAATGTTAGCTTTTTCAGTTACTTCTTCTTTATTATTATTGATTGTAACTTTGCTGATTTCCACTCCACTAGAATTAAGCATTTTTCCGAGCATCTTACTTGTATCTACAGTAATGCGTCTTTCACTTAACATCGCGTCCACAAAACTTATTCTAGCTAAAGGACATCAAGGAACAACAGCTGCAGGTAAAGTCATAGAGTCATTTGGTCACTTTGTTATGCAAGGTAACGTAGTTATAGGAATAATAATTTTCTTGATGCTGACTATTATTAATTTCGTAGTAATCACAAAAGGATCAGGAAGAATATCAGAAGTAGCGGCAAGATTCAGTTTAGATGCAATGCCGGGGAAACAAATGGCAATTGATGCTGAACTATCTACAGGACTAATAGATGACCATACAGCAAAAAGGAGAAGAAGACACCTGGAAGAAGAAAGTACATTCTACGGAGCCATGGATGGGGCAAACAAATTTGTACGAGGTGATGCTGTAGCAGGTTTATTGATAACTTTAATAAATATAATAGGAGGAATAATCATAGGAGTTGTACAAAAAAATTTACCATTCAATAAAGCTGTTTATTGTTACAGTATACTTACAGTAGGAGATGGAATTGCATGCCAAATGCCAGCAGTCATCACTTCAATTGCATCTGGGTTATTAGTTACAAAAGCTGGAACACAAGGATCAATGGATAAAGTGCTATTTTTACAGATGGCCAACAATGCAAGAGCCTTAACTATATCAGCTGTGTTGAGTGGTCTGATTTCTCTTTTACCAGGCCTTCCGGTAATACCTTTTGTTTCAATGGCTGCAATACTTGGAATAGCGGCATATTATTCATCAAAAAAATCCAACTCTTTACCGAATAAAAAAGAGCAAGAAATCCGCACATCTAATAAATCAACAGAAAACATATTACCAAAATTAGATATTATTAAACTAGAATTAGGAATAGGGTTAGTACGTTTATCACAAGCTCAACATAACGATTTTTTGCCATTAAAAATACAAACTCTGAGAAAAACAATGGCATCAGAATTAGGTTTTGTCATTCCAGCCATTAGAATACAAGATAACCCTAATATTGGATTAAATGAGTACATAATAAAGATAAAAGATTGCGTAGTAGCAAAAGGCTTAGCTTATACTGATAAGTATATGATCACATTGGATAACGAAAATAGGGATAAAGTACAGAATATTCCAGGAATACAGGCAAAAGAACCATCTTTTGGTCTCGCAGCAAAATGGGTAGATAAAAATGACATAAAAGATATTGATCAACACAAGCTACTAAGTGCAAGCAATGTAATATTAATGCACATATCAAACTTAATAAGAGAAAATATATCCGATTTATTGTCATACACAGATGTCTGTCATCTAGTGGAGCAACTAAGCTTACAACACAGAAAATTAGTACAAGACGTAATACAAGACGTTGTACCTATAACATTACTGCAAAAAGTACTGCAAAATCTGCTTTCAGAAGGAATCTCGATAAGAGACCTACCTGGCATTTTAGAAGCTTGTGCAGAAGCCGCATCACAGGATAAACATTCAATATATGTTACAGAAGCAGTGAGAAAAAAACTTGCAAAACAGATCTGTGCCAACTCCTCAACAGCTCAAGGAACATTGCCAGTTGTTAGTATCTCAGAGTACTGGGAAAACAAGTTCATTCAAAATCTAAACTCGCAAAATGCGGTAAATAAGAAGATTTTACTACCTCCTGACGAAATAAAGCAATTCTTAACAGCGGTACACAATACACTTAGCAATAACACTAAAAACGGACACACTCCTGCTGTTCTCACATCAAGCACAATAAGGCCTTATGTAAAAGATCTAGTACATCAAATCCACAATATGATCTCAATACTGGGTCATGAGGAATTAAGTGGCAAGATAAGGGTAGAGTCAGTAGGCGTAATATAGAAATCTATATAATATCTCTAATTTTTTTTCTTTTACTATCTCGTAATTTTATTAACTTTTCTACCACTGATCGTAACTTTCTTGGATTGCTTACGATTTCAAACAAAATTTGAGCTATGAATTTAGCAGCATGAGCATTTTGCTCCACAGTCCATGCAGCGCCAAGATTTGAAAGAAATTGCGCGTTATAAAGCTGATGATTTTGAGCTGCAAATGGAAATGGAACGAAAATAGCTGGCTTCGCCAAAGCCACTATTTCTTCTATTGTAGATGCACCAGATCTACATATTACAATATCAGCTTTGTTATACCTCTTGTGAATATCGTCAAAAAATCTTTTCAAAGTAGCATCCACCATGTTATTAGAATAAAAACGCTTCAGCTTGGAATTATTACCTTCAGAAGTTTGCTGTACAACACATACATTTAACATGTATTTTCCATCTCTTAAAAACCCTAAAAACAAATCTATAACATGAGGAATTAAACTATCAAAAATGCTAGCTCCTTGACTACCTCCTAAAATTAGAATGTTAAAATTTACCATATTGAGAGCATTAGAAGAAGATGCGCTAAATATCTGGCTTCTAATAGGGTTATAAGTACGTACACATTTATGCGCAAAATTGTCATTTACCTTACAGGCATCAAAAAAGCCTAAAGATACAGTATCAGCACACGGTAAAAAAAAAGAATTAGCTTTGCCCATAATACTATTTTGCTCATGGATAATAATAGGAATTCTGAGTAATACGGCGGCCATGAGAGGACAAAAAGAGGTATATCCTCCAAATCCTACAACTTTATAAGGTCTTCGTTTAATATATTTAATCAAAAGTTGCAATACAGTGATAATACGTAATACGAAATACTTTAAAAATCCTTTTGAGGCAAAAGGCATTTTAGGTATATATTCAACATTCTTACAATCGTCCACTTTAATGTCGGTAATCACTAGTGTTTCATATGTACATAAGTCAAGAGTACCAGCTGCAGCAATGGCGGCAAACAGATGTCCTTTAGTGCCACCCCCTACAAATACAACAAATTTTTTCTTGTTCATGAAGAATACCAAAATTCTAAAAATGAAAAATCTGCTTTGAATATCGTGAAGTTTTAATTGTACTTCTGGTAAGAGACAATAAAAAACCAATCGATAAACTAGAAGCTAAAATGGAAGAACCTCCACAGCTGATAAATGGTAATGTCATACCTTTCGTAGGAGCCATATTAAGGTTAACAGCAATATTTATAGCAGCTTGAAGTCCAAGTGAAAATGTTAACCCAGATATTGCTAGGGTGTGAAATTGATTATCAGCAGCAACGGCATATTTGAAATTACGGACAATTATCAATACAAACATAAATACAATCACAGCACAAGACAAAGCGCCTAATTCTTCGCAAGCTACAGCAAAAATGAAATCTGTGTGAGAATCTGGCAGCATTTCCTTTATCCTACCTTCACCTGGACCTACTCCAAATAACCCTCCGCTACGAAAAGAAGTAATAGCCTTAGAAATCTGATAGCTATGCTGAGATTGCAAAAATCTATTTATTCTATCTGCAATATATGGAAGAAATACATACGCCCCTACACCTGTACAAAAAATTGAGACAAATATCAACATACATAATATTACAGGCATACCATTTATAAAGAACATAAACCCTGATGTAATCATAAAAACACCAGTCATACCAACATCGGGCTGAAAAAGTAGCAATGACGATATAATCAAAGTGATGAAAATAGCTACACAAAAACCAAAAACATAACGCTTTTTATGACTAAGAAAGTACGATATTACTAATATAAAAAATGGCTTTAAAAGCTCAGAAGGTTGTAACGATATACCAAAAAACATGACCCATCTTCTGGCACCTTTAGTCTCATAACCAAAAAAATGTACGTATACTAGTAGTGTCAATATGAGAACAAATATCACAAGGATAACTTTTTGTAATTCTGCAATATTAATAGCAGAAAGTGAAAAAATTACTACTATACCAACAACAACACATGCTATGTGTTTGTAGATAAAAAAAGTATTTGTAAAACCTATTTTACGCGTAATAGTTGGGCTAGCGCTTGTAACCAACATAATGCCCAAAGCAAGGAGCGCTATGCTAGTCAACAGGGTGGTTTTATCTATGGACTTCCACCAAACAAGAACTCTAAAGCCTATCATATGTTTTTAATAAAAAATAACAAATACATTTCCAACTTAAACGTAAAATGTTGTACTTAAATTAATCAATAAATCATACCTTCACACTATATCATTGCTTATAAAATGATAATATTGTAGAATTTTGTGCGTCTTTACGTAATTTTGCATGAATTTGACTGCATATGGATTAACGATATTTGCACCAAATAGATTTCTTAAGAACAAACCTTCAAACAATATAATTAGATACAAGCAATTTAAATGTTACGAATACTTTTGTTGTCTTTTTGTGTGATAAAATGCTTAACAGGCACTGTACATGCTACGCAAGTAAAAAGATCAGAGCAAAATGGAATCTGGTTTTACAAGAAATCTGCAAATACTAATAATTTCGCAAAAAATTCCATACAAGCTAAGGTCCAATATACACAAAACAAAGATAATTACCACAATAAGACTGCTAAGAAAAAATCTTCTGGATTCATTATGCCATACATATGGAAAGAAGATGATCCAAACGTAGGAAACACTAAAAAACTTTCACCTTGCAAGTCTGAAACAGTACCACATGCACCAAAAGTAAAATCGGCAACAAAAAAATCTTCTGGATTTGTTATGCCATACATATGGAAAGAGGATGATCCGAAGACAAGCAATAACAATGCGAAACAGAAAGAACATAGCTTAAATAAGACAAACGTAATCTTCACTAAGAGTACTAATAATAAAAGAGTGTATGATAACAAATTGTCATCACACTCAACCCAACATACTCACAATAATGACAAAAACTTAACGAATGCGAGGGTGAAGGTAAAACCTTACAACAGTGTCAAAGAGATAAAAAAAGAACATAAATTCGGTTATGAAGAAAACTTTTGTCCAAACGCGGCAAAAGCTCAACCTTCAAAAAAAACGCTACTTAACTTGATAACAAAATATGGAGCCAATGACGAGAAGTTTGAAAATGAAATATTTGGCTGGAAAAGCTTAGAAAAGACTACTCCCAAACCACAACATTGTTCACAAATCAAAACTCAGACAAATGTTTTAAGTAACATAGATTGGAAAGTCAGAAACTGTGCAAGAGTTTTTTTTGAATTACATTTGAAGCATAACATATTAACAACAAAAGAAAGTGACTTTGTTCTAAATTGCATAGACTCAAATAGCATGAGTTTAAATGCTGCATTAACAAGATTGGAAATGCTGGATAAAATAGCAAGTAAAATTCCAATCTTAATACCTCAAAAACAAACTGTAATTACCAGTCATTATGGGAAAAGATTTGTACGTAGACAAGGTATTAATAATCATACCGGTATAGATATGACAAGTCCTAATTGCATTGTGTACGCTGCAGCAAATGGTATCGTAGAATTTAATGGATATGCAGGGGCGTATGGGAAAAATTTAGTAATTAATCATGGAACACTAAAAACGCGCTATGCACATTTAAGCAGGTCGATAGTGCATAATGGAAAATATGTAAAACAAGGTCAACCTATAGGCATAGAAGGAAAAACAGGAAATGCCAGAGGAAGACATTTACATTTTGAAATAATTGACGTTGGTGGCAATAGGGTAAATCCCGTAGACTTTATCTGCTATAGCATGGATTCAACTACAAAACAACAAAGTGCACAGATGTTAGTAGCGCAAAATGCAAGGTGTACTAATAAGTCCAAGATTATGTCAAAAACTTTCGGAAAAAAATTCGTCAAACCCAAAAGAACAAAAGCGGCTTTTAAAAGCTCTAAAGTTAGCATAGCTAAGAACAATAAAGATAAAAAATTTACAATATCTGAAATACAGAATTTTGGTAGAATGTCGCGAGTGATATCTGATAACAATTCAGATCACTCCTTTTTCAGGTAAACCCCATGTCAAGAGAAGTAATATTAGATACAGAAACCACTGGACTTGCACACTCTAAAGGACATAGAGTAATAGAAATAGGGGCGGTAGAATTGCTAGACAAAGTGCCTACAGGAAAAAAGTTTCAGTGTTACATTAATCCGCAAAGAGAAATCACAGAGGAGTCATACAAAATACACGGTTTATCTTCTCAATTTCTTAAAAACAAACCTCTATTTGCAGATATAGCAGATAAATTCTTACATTTTGTGCAAGATGCGCCCATAGTAATACACAACGCAAAATTTGATATGGGTTTTCTTAACAACGAATTGTCTATAATAAACAAAAGTGTATTACCTTTTGAAAGAGCGATAGATACGCTAGCCATGGCTAGAGAAATGTTTCCCAAGTCAAAGGTAAGCCTAGATGCTTTGTGTAAAAGGTTCAAAATATGTACCAGTCATAGAGAATTACATGGAGCCCTAAAAGACGCTGAGCTTTTGGCAATGGTATATATAGAAATGACTGCACGTGAACAAGTAAGCCTATCCCTTATGGAGTCATCTTATAAAATGCCAAACGGAGTAAAAATAGATAAAGTTGAAAAATTAAAGGTAATGCAACCAACTGCACAAGAAGAACAAGAGCACAATAGCATGGTGTCTTGTATAGAGAATGCAATATGGAGGCGCTGCAACAAAAGCTGACGAAAATGGTTAATATCAATTTTTGCTAAAGTACAAATAGGTCAAAATTATAGGAAATGCAGAATAATAATGCAGAGAAAGTAATCAAATATTTTCCAAATACTCTTACCTCTTTACGTATAGCAGCAATACCTCTAATAATAGTATGCTTTTATGTAGAGCAGAGCCTTTGGTCCAGAAGAGTATGTGCTACCATTTTTCTATTTGCTAGCATAACAGACTTTTTTGACGGATTTTTTGCAAGAAAGCTAAAAGCACAAACAAAGTTGGGCAAGGTACTAGATCCTTTAGCAGACAAGTTACTTGTAGGCAGTACTTTGATTTTATTAGTAAAATTTTTGGATGTATGTGCAATACCTTGCATCTTGATATTGTGCAGAGAATTTATGGTATCAGGTATAAGAGAGTTTACGCCTTTCAAAGTTAGTCATGGTGTACAAATATTATCAAAAATAAAAACATGTTTACAGATGACGGCAATATTTTTGCTGTTACTGGGATCGCAAGGATCAAAAATACAGATAATGAACGAATTGGGAATAGTGGCAATATGGACAGCAGCAGTCCTTACAATAATCACAGGCGTCTTTTACTTATTTGCTACAAATAATGTAACCTATGACGAATAAAGACGTTTAAAGCTACACTTCATTTCAAAATGGAAGATGTAAGATCTGGAGTTATCTCTGCCAAACATTGACCAAAATCACAGGCAGTAGATATTTGCGTGTCCCGTCTGATGAGAATAGTTTCGCTACTCGAAATATTGCTTAACAATTTTGTACAAACATCAAGCACAACAACGTCTGTATCCTCTAAGCTATTTTGTACTATCACAAAATCTTGTATACCGCATCTATGATACAGATGATATGTTTTTAATGCGTTACTAACAGACATTTTACTCATTGTAGTAACCACAAATACAGAGTCAATTTTATAGCTAGAAAGAATGCTAAGATGCATATCACCTGTACCAGGAGGCATGTCAAATATCAGATAATCAAGCTCTGGCCATGTTATAGAACTAATCGCTGCCTTAATAACTTTAGTAGATAACAGACCCCTCCACGCAACAAGTTGGTTTTCTTGTACACCAAAAGGTAAAATATGCACCCCATGTCTACAATATAATTGATATTCTTTATTAGACGTATCAGAATCATATATACCAAATATTGTAGCTATAGAAGAACAATGTATGTCTGCATCTATAAGACCAACTACCTTACCTTTTTTAGCTAATTGCTGCGCAAGAGCAGAAGCTACTGTAGATTTTCCAACTCCCCCTTTACCAGACGCTACAACGATAGTATGTTTAGATAAAGTTTGCTTACTTAACATAATAGTATTAAATTTAAGTACATTCTTGATATTCGTTTTCACAATACAAGACTGCGTTGCATAACACTACAAAGAAAATTTTAAAATTAGCACAACTAATAAATGAACAGACAGACGTATAACATCGATGAGCTGCTGAGCTTTCTATTTAAAATTCTTGGAATTGATAAAAAACCATCTAACAAGTTTTTAATATACATTTTCCTACCAGGTATAGTTGCTCTATGGCTATTGTCAGGGGTATATCAGGTCAAAGAAGGATCAGGAGCAATTATATTAAGATTTGGAACCATGGTAAGATGCGCAAGCCCAGGCTTGAATTATCACTTGCCTTACCCTTTTGAAAAAGCCATAGTTGAAAGAATAGACTACTCAAGAAGAGTAGAAATAGGCTATAGATCTGGCATGCAAGGCATTACAGGATATATACCAGACGAAAGCAACATCCTAACAAGTGATGAAAATATAGTAAGACTAAAATGTGATGTTAGTTGGCATATAAAGAACTTATCGCAATTTTTGCTTAAAGTCCAAAACCCTAATTCAGTAATAAAAACTATATCTCAAAGTGCAATAAGGGAAGTTGTCAGCGAAACTCCGATTCTAGATTTATTGTCCAATAAAAAACAAGAAATAGGAATGAAAATAGAAAGTGTATTACAAAGAATAGCTGACAATTACAGTTTAGGAATTCAAATAGATAAAGTTTATTTGTTGGCGGCAGAACCACCACAAGAAGTTGTTAATGCGTACAGAGATGTGCAAAGTTCAAAAGCTGACAAAGAGAAAGAAATCAATCAGGCATTAGCATACAGAAATGATGTTGTCACAAGAGCACAAGGAGAGGTAGTGAAAATAGTAAGAGAAGCTGAAGCTGAAAAGCAGGAATTAATTTCTAAGGCTTTGGGTGAAACTAAAAGGTTTAAGTCTGTATTATCTCAATATACTCTAAATAAGGATATAACAAGATATAGACTATACTCAGAAGCTATGGCAAGCATATTGCAAAATGGAGAAAAAGTCGTTATTGGTGGAAAAGTTTTGCAACACTTACCTCTAGAATCTTCCTCCACTAAAGTAAAAAATGAAAAGTAAATACTCTTTTAAAACTTAAGTAAAAACTCACAAAAAAATGTACAAATTTCCTCAGAAGAAAGCTTTAACTATTTTACCTTTATCCTTCTTTTTTGCACTTATTGCACTATTTAACAGTGTAACAATAGTAGATGAAAGGCAAACAGCTGTAATTTTTGAATTTGGTAGAGTGGTAAGAGAAGTAACAAATCCAGGCATTACGTTAAAGATACCAGTATTACAGTCTGTGGTGTTTTACGATAAGCGCATTGTAGGCATACCTGTAGAAGCGCAAGAATTAACTGCATCAGATAGTAAAAGGGTGATAGTGGACGCTATAGCTTACTTAAAAATAATAAGCCCGAAAACATTCTACAAATCAGTCAATTCAGTACAAAATTCTAAAATTAGAGTCAAATCACGACTTGAATCCTCACTAAGAAAAGTAATAGGGAAAAATCCTTTGATTAGCCTGTTATCATCTCAAAGGTCTCAAATGATGCTTGAAATTTCTTCTATTTTGTCAGAAGAATTGAAAGATTTAGGGATGGAAGTGATAGATGTAAGAATTTCAAGAGCAGATTTACCTCAAGAAAATAGCGTAGCAATATGCAGAAGAATGCAAACATCTAGAGAACAAGAAGCAAGGAAAATAAGAGCAGAAGGAAGTGCAGAAGCCGCGAGAATAATAGCAGATGCAGATAAAGAAACCAGAGTATGTATTGCTCAAGCAAAGATGCAAAATAACCTCATAAAAGGAGAAGGGGAAGCAAAAGCTAGCGAAATATATAATAACGCTTATTCACAAGATCCTGACTTTTTTAGGTTTTATAAAGCAATGAATACGTACAAAAGGTCTTTCTCACGCGATACTAAGTTTTTTGTATCAACAAAAAGTGATTTTATGAAATTTTCTAAGTTAGGGGATTAATGAGATATACACTTTTGAGTTTATTAGGGGCTTTAGCACTTTCTGTTTACAGTGCACAAGGAACACCACCACTTAATAATCATACGATTATTAAAAAAAATGTTGCTACAGGGAACGCCTTTTGTAACCTTCCAGACATAATAGAGCCATTATTACCATCTGTCGTCAATATACATGTAGTGCAAGAAAATACACGAAATCCCAGATTGTCATCTGGTGCCAGAGACCCTATGCAAGAATTGCTCGAAAGGTTTTTCGGATATGATGCTCCTACAGAAGAAATGTTGCCAGAAGTAAAGTCGTTAGGATCAGGTTTTATAGTATCTACGATAGGTCACATAGTGACAAACTATCATGTTATCAAAGGAGGAACAAAGATAATGGTCAAGATGAGCACGTGCGCAAAATCAGTCAAAGCAAAATTGGTAGGATTTGATGAGAAAACGGATATAGCTATACTAAAAATAGATACCAAAAAACCTCTGCCAACAGTATCTTTCGGAGATTCTAGAAAATTAAGAGTAGGAGAAACTGTCATATTGGTGGGAAATCCTTTAGGGCTAGGAGAAACCGTAACTTGCGGAATAGTGTCTAACAAAGCGAGAAAAGATTTGGATTTAGGTTCTGCTAGCATGATACATGAACTTATTCAAACTGATGCCGCTATGAACAGAGGTAACTCAGGAGGACCTATGTTTAACCTAGAAGGTAAAGTAGTTGGAGTAAATTGTGCAATATGCTCTCCATCTGGAGTAAGTGCCGGTATAGGGTTAGCTCTTCCATCTTCTTACGCAAAAGATGTGGTGGATCAAATAATAAAAACTGGAAGAGTGCAAAGAGGTCGTCTTAGCATAACCCTTGCGCCCATTACAGAGGAAGTGGCAGAAGGTATTGGCATAAAAGAATTACAAGGAGTGCTTGTAGCAGACGTTACAAAGGGTGGAGCAGGAGATAAAGCTGGCCTGAAAGCAGGTGATGTGATCACTAAATTTGATAACATAGCTGTCAAGGGTACGAAACATATGCAGTCCTTAACGGCAAATGCTATACCTGGTTCAGTTGTAAAAATTACAATAATCAGAAACGGTTTGAGTAAAGATATAATAGCGAAAATTTCAGCAGATATAGACATAAATAGTAAAGATGGTCAACTGTCCGCTACTGGAATTTTGGAACATAATGGTGTTACATTAGCGGATTTAACTAATAGCATAAAAAGAAATTTAGGCATTCCAGAATCTGTAAGTGGGGTATTAGTGCAACAGGTAAATCCTAGTTCTCCTTGGGCAAATATACTCAAGAAAGAAGATATAATAGTATCTGTAATAGGGGTCGATACAGTACATGATGTACAACATTGGCAAAAATTGTACTCTGACGCAAAATCTAAAGGCAGAAAATGGATAGCCCTTTTGATAAAACGCAAAGGTGGTCATTTTAGTTTTGCTATAAAATTACCAATTTTGTGACAAGAAACTTTGTTTAATGAACTAATCCATTTAATCAAATTTTCAAAAACAAAAGTGTTTGAAAGTGCGTATCGTAAAGTGAATTTTTATACACACGTAAAAGCTATTAATTTATAGTAAAACTTTTTCCTAGTTTTTTTACTTTACCTTTTTTTGTACAGTTGGTACAATTCACGTGATTTTAGTTTTTTATTTTTAAACAATAGGTTTTAATTAGAAATATGCCAGATATAAGTTTACAAGATATGAAATGTATTCTAGTAGCGGCTGGGACAAGGGTGTCTGAGTCAATGCTAGAACAAGAGATAAGGGAGAGGTATAAGGCTCTTTCCGCTGATACGCTTAAAAGAGCAGAGAAGTACGTTGTAGAAGCTGGTGGTGCTCCAGCGGCAGCAGCTGGTGGTGGCGGTGCTGCTCCAGCGGCAGCAGCTGATGCTCCAGCTCCACAAGATATGAAACGTATTCTAGTAGCATCTGGGACAAGGGTGTCTGAGTCAATGCTAGAACAAGAGATAAGGGAGAGGTATAAGGCTCTTTCCGCTGATACGCTTAAAAGAGCAGAGAAGTACGTTGTAGAAGCTGGTGGTACTGGTGGTGCTCCAGCGGCAGCAGTTGATGCTACAGCTCTACAAGATATGAGATGTATTCTAGTAGCAGCGGGGGCAAAGGTGTCTAAGTCAACACCAGAACAAGAGATAAGGGAGAGGTATAAGGCTCTTTCCGCTGATACGCTTAAAAGAGCAGAGAAGTACGTTGCAGAAGCTGGTGGTACTGGTGGCGCTACAGCGGCAGCAGATGATGCTCCAGCTCCACAAAATATGAGACGTATTCTAGTAGCGGCTGGGACAAGGGTGTCTGAGTCAATGCTAGAACAAGAGATAAGGGAGAGGTATAAGGCTCTTTCCGCTGATACGCTTAAAAGAGCAGAGAAGTACGTTGTAGAAGCTGGTGGTACTGGTGGTGCTCCAGCGGCAGCAGTTGATGCTACAGCTCTACAAGATATGAGATGTATTCTAGTAGCAGCGGGGGCAAAGGTGTCTAAGTCAACACCAGAACAAGAGATAAGGGAGAGGTATAAGGCTCTTTCCGCTGATACGCTTAAAAGAGCAGAGAAGTACGTTGCAGAAGCTGGTGGTACTGGTGGCGCTACAGCGGCAGCAGATGATGCTCCAGCTCCACAAAATATGAGACGTATTCTAGTAGCGGCTGGGACAAGGGTGTCTGAGTCAATGCTAGAACAAGAGATAAGGGAGAGGTATAAGGCTCTTTCCGCTGATACGCTTAAAAGAGCAGAGAAGTACGTTCTAGAAGATATGAAAAAGTTTCTATTAGAACATTTGGGGATAAGGTTCTCTGAGTCAATAACAGAAAAAAAGATAATGGAGGTACATGGGAATGTGTGCCGTATTATTAGAAAAATGTTTAAGAGGTTAACTGCAAAAATAGCAGATGATGAAGGTGAAGGACCGCATGATCCAGCGGCAGCAACTGGTGATGGTGACGGAGTGCAACAGCAGCATACTATAAAAAAGTTTCTAGAACATATTGGGGTATTGTCTGAGTTAGTAGCAGAAGAACAGATAAGGGAGGCGTATGAGATTGTTTGCCGTGAGTTTAGAAAAGAATATGGTGAGGTGGTAATTGATGAAGCAGAAGCAGCACAAGTAGCAGAAGAAGCAGCAGAAATAGAAGAAGCAGAAGATGAAGCAGAAGAAGCAGAAGATGAAGATGAAGCAGAAGAAGCAGAAGAAGCAGAAGAAGCAGAAGATGAAGCAGAAGAAGCAGAAGATGAAGATGAAGCAGAAGAAGCAGAAGATGAAGATGAAGGTGAAGATGAAGGTGAAGGACCGCATGCTCCAGCAGCAGAAGCTGAAGAGCAGCCTGCTCTTGGTGCGCCGCTTGGTGGAGGTGCTGTTCAGCAACCGCCTGCTCCAAAGCCTGCTCCAAAGCTTGCTGCAGCGGCAGCAGAAGCTGGAGAGGAGCCTGCTCCTGGTGCTGCTCAGCAACCGCATCAGCCTGCTCCTAATGAGCTTGTGGGAGAGGACGCTGATGCTGCTAACGAAGGTATGATGGGTATATAATGAGACAGAATTTTGTTAATTAATTTTTATAGGTTTATTTTTTTATGAAGCACAGTAGAACTAGTGCAACTGCTAAGTTACCTGGTGGCACAGGACCAGTAGGTCCACAACGCACAGAAGAAGCGTCTTCTGTGCGTGATACGGTACCTCGTGCGGTACAACCGCAGGGGGTACCTGCTTTACCTTTTTCTCAAGAAATGGAGAAAGTAATAAAGGATAATAATAATAAAAAACTTGGGTTGCTTCAAGCTGCTTATGACGCCGTGTTAAAAGCAAATGAAGAATATATTAACACTTTAGATATTAAGGAGAGTGATGCATATGAAAACTTTGCAATGATCGCTGCATGTGCGAAAGATCTTACACCAGCCTTAAATTATTTAAGGCAGGCTTTTAGTAGTAGTTTCGCAAATGAAGAAATAATGGATTTATTTTTCCATATGACCTGCAGAGTAGACGGTGGAATCGAGATCGAAAGGAAAAGTCGTGCACCTGCTGGATGTGTCGATGCTGTGGACTCGTTTTTCCAGTTGTGTAGAACAATCACCTCTAAGCACAAAGGTAAACTTGCTGAGATCATCGCAACAAAGAAAGAAATAGCCGAGGAGTACATAGGTGATAATAAAGGTTATTCTTTGCTACAAAGCACAAATATAGCTATGCAGCGGTTTGTACTAGCTTGGAGGTGCATCTTTGAGAGTAATAAAAGAGAAGAAGGTAGGTCTAAAGACTTCGTTACACACAAAGAATTGATAACATTTGATGAACTACTGTTTAAAGAAGAAACAGAAAAATGTAAAGATGTACGTAAGATGAAGTTTAAATCTCGAGACATTCGGCAGGATTTGGTTACAGCTTCAGAAGCAGTAAAAGGACATGCCTCAACCAAGAACTTAGTTAATCTCATAACAGCACCAGAACACAAAGGTAAGTTTCCAGGTGCAGATCAAGCGCGTCTAGAGAAAATAGTCCAGAATTATAACGTTCTCAATTTCCTTGTTCACTATGTGAAATCAGATGAGTTTGATAAAGCCTTTAAAAAAGAAATGGCACTTTGTGAAGCGTTGGGAAAACACGCGCAAACAGAGGGAGAAAGAATACAGGGTGACATTATCGCTAATATTAGCAGGACTAACGAATCTAGAATAAAACTCCAGTCTGCAGTCAATGATCTTAATGAAGTAAAAATGCTTTTGGGGAAGGATTGTGTTGATTCGATTGCATTTGTTTTTGCAGCAAAAAATGTAGCTACAGGTCTATATGCTGCTTTGAGTGCAACTCAACATAAGGTCTATATTACTTCTGAAAGATTGAAGGCTATATGGGAAAGTGTAGATAGTTTATCTCCTTCTAGGAGTAAAAAACAACTCCCTGAGATAGAGGGTCTACCAGATGTACAACTAAAAGCAGATATTTCAGATCCATTCTTTTTTGTAGAAAGTGAGCCTTTATCATCTCCTAGAAGAGAGGGTGCGTTAATGGGGATTGATGTTGATCAGTTCTATAAAGAGCAAGTAATGACAATCTTGTATACTATGGACAAGCCACTAAAAACGCTTGACCGAAAAGAAGAAAAAGAAGAAGAAAAAGAAGAAGAAAAAGAAACAAGAGAGGCATGGCAAGACGTGCGACGCATGTCTGAATTCGAGAAAGAAGATATTCACGAAGTAGCACGAATCAGAATGAAACTTAGTAACCTAAAGGAAGGAGATGCTAGTGCACGAGAAGAGAGGGAGAAGTTAACGCAAGAAGAAATGAAGATTTTTGAAAAACATCGTATGCAGAAGAAAGCGCCTATGGCCGAAGGTAATATATTAATGGATCATGTCTTAGAAATTCAAGAGCAACAGATAGCCTTTATTAAGGAACTAGTGAGACTAAAAGACGAAGAATCAGCTGATCTTATTCAATTCATAGATGGAGGTAGACAATTATTGCAAGAAGCAGAAGCAGGTGCACAGGGAGGAGGCGCAGCAGCAGCTGGTGATCCAGGAGGCGCTGCAGCAGCTCGTCCTTTTTGGGGACAAAGACATGCGGATGCAATTCAGCAGCAGCTGCAGCATAGAGCAAGAGACGCAGCAGAAGCTGATGCAGACGCAGCAGCAGCTGATGCACAGGAAGGCGCTGCAGCAGCAGCTGGTGATCCAGGAGGCGCTGCAGCTGGTGATATCCAACTTGCAGGACAAGGAGGCGATGCGCAGCAGCAAGTGATGTGAGGAGAAGATGCTGAGAATTAAAAAAAACTTGTTGTGAGAAAACAACACGTTGTATAAAAACAAAAAAGAGCCCTTTTCCATATTGGAGATGGGCTCTTTTTTTTGTGTATATATGACGTAGCTAATAAAACTTTCAAAGAAGAGGGTACTCTGCCGTTGTATATCTTTTTTTAGACATATGAATAGACACCTGTTTTCTTCTCCCTTTCTCTCTCTTTATAAATCTCAAGAAAGAGTTTCTTCTAAAATTGTTTTTACCACATGATTTTTATACCAGGTTAGCCCTTCTATACAAAATATCATTACAAACACTGAAAAGAGAAAAAAAAAGGATACAATACGTGTCCATCGCAAAAACAACAATAGAATAAAAAATGTGTTGTATCAGAAAAAAGAAGAGTCGTACATTAATGTTTTGATCGCGATATATAACTTCACAACAAAGACTTATTGTGATACCCATAGGGCTCGAAAGATCTCTAACAAAGCAATAATTTTCTCCTATAGAGATGAGAAGGAGTAAAAAAGGAATAAAAAGCTTGTTATCGAGAAAAAAACATGTAGGAAAAAGACGCTAAGGAAACTGCTGGTTTATTTTGTTTAGCTCTTTTTAATTGTTCCACAGAAAAGAAAAAAAGCTATACAAAAGAAGAAAGATTTTCCTGATATAGAAAAAACACCTTTCTTCTTTTTTACTAGATGTGATGCCCTTTACCTTTTTTAACAAACAAACACTCTCCAAAATAAGACACACTAAACAATGTAAGAGACATAATTAATACAAAACAGCCCTTATACATAATTTCTTTAGTAAAAATAGATATGCTCCTTGCTAAACTAAACTTGGTTAAGAAAAAACCAAACATTACGGTGCAGTCAATTACAGAACTTAACATCGATCCTATCATGGCAGAACACCAAAAACGCATATTTCTCAAATAACAAGACGATAGCAGTGCTCCAGCACCAATTGAACAAAACATGGAAAGTGATGAAGTCAGTATCAAGTAATGAATAACTTTACCTGCAATCGTATAACTATGATTGCTGTGAAATAAAAACCCAATCATTATGCCACTAAACAACACCAAAACAGTTCTCAATCTGCTAATACTGGCGAGATAATTAGCAACAAACGACAGAATCACAAACATTACAGCACATTGATACACTTTATTTACAGCATTCACACCGTAACTTAATCCAGCAACGGATAATAAGCAAAAGAGATAAATAATATTCACTGACATATAGGCACCTATAAAAAAATACAATCAAACGAAAAACGACGTGCACAATCTAATTATAGAAAACGTGCACGATGCTTTGCTAAAATGAAAAAGAATTACTCCTCTGTATCTTCCATTTCTCCCATTCCATCTCCTGTTAAACAAAACTGCAATTCTTCTGTTTCTGTAACCGTAGTTGTAACCTCAGTATGCTTTTTAACTTCAACTTTAGCTTCTTGGCCACCACGTAACCAGGCAGGCATCTCTTCCCAACTCTTTTGTAAGACCTGACAACTCTTCTTTACCTGTTTTTTCTCTTCTCCGCCCCCGTCTTTATATTGCTCACATAATTTATCTCGCACCACGCGCATAAGCGGCACTACAATCTCTTTTATTGCTTTCTTTTCATTATCAGACAAACAAGTTCCATTATCCTGTAAATTTGCAATTTTATCTTTTGTAAAAACATCTTGAAGTATTAACCTATCTTGAATATCATTGAGACCATCATGAACATTCTTCAAGTACTGATTCCCCAATTGCTGCAAGTCTACGCCTGGCATATTGCTACGTCCTATTAGCGCACGCTGACGCTCTTTTACATCATCAGGAAGAATTTCATTAAATCCACCTAACATATCATTGCTAAGTATAAAAGCTTTCCAACTGCAAACATTCTCTGCAAATAATACCCCACCACCAACATTCGCAAATTCTGCACTGCAATAACTCTTAATATTAAGCCCAATGCGTTCGAAATTCACATATATCTCTCTCATAGCTTCCACGCATTTTTCTCTAACAATGTTTGTCTGTTCTGCAACCTCACAAGTGCTTTTTGACCTAATATCCTTTACAGTACCAGGAGAAAACATTTTCCAATCTTCCTTATGATCTCGCAAAAATTTTTCTTTCTTATCTCTTGTTAATAAAAGAAACTCAAACACCATACCGTCCAAATTTGCACGATCCCCACCACCGCGCTCTTGTATAAGAAACTCATTGATATGCTTAACAAATTCCACTGAGAATATCTTATCACGCACATAATAAAATGGTGTCTTAACACATAAATATAACATAAATGACTCCTTTTTTTTAATTGAAAAACACAAGCGGTATTGTACCCTAAAACAACAAAAGTGAAAATGGTACAACTACCACAATAATATTACCACAACTTAAACTTCCTTCTACTCTTCTTCCACACAACCGGTAACTAAATCCTCTTGTAATAATCCCATAACATCATTACAAAAAACTTCTACATCATGTAAATACTTCTCTTCCGCAAATCCTTCCAATAAGTGATGCTCTTTTACATGCTTGAATACTGGCTTGAATACTGCCTCACAAAACTGTATCTTTACTTCTTTCTCAACTCCAGAAAGAACTGACTTAAAGTTGGCTATGGTAGCTTTGGAAAACATTTTCTCTGTTGCGCCGTATTTTTTATGGCTGAAAGCGCTCAATTCTTCTGCACCTAGACAACAAAAAGAATCAACTACATCCTTTGTTGTATCAATATTTTTCGTTTTTGTATCTACCAAGAAAGTATGAATCTTCTGAAAAAAAGTTGTCCTATTAAAAGCCTCTACATACGCACCATCCGCTGGCACTAGTTTTGCTGCTTCTGTAGGAGCTCTCCCTTCCATGTGATGCCCTCCCCACAATCTTATCATCTCACCCTCAACCATGTGCCTGGCCACTGCTACAACCGGCGAAGGATTTTTGTGTCTTACTTCTGGTTGAGCCGCTGCTTCTGGTTGAGCCGCTGCTTCTGGTTGAGCCGCTGCTTCTGGTTGAGCCGCTGCTTCTGGTTGAGCCGCTGCTTCTGGTTGAGCCGCTGCTTCTGGTTGAGCCGCTGCTTCTGGTTGAGCCGCTGCTTCTGGTTGAGCCGCTGCTTCTGGTTGAGCCGCTGCTTCTGGTTGAGCCGCTGCTTCTGGTTGAGCCGCTGCTTCTGGTTGAGCCGCTGCTTCTGGTTGAGCTGCTGCTGCCGGTTGAGCTGCTGCTTCTGGTTGAGCCGCTGCTTCTGGTTGAGCCGCTGCTTCTGGTTGAGCCGCTGCTTCTGGTTGAGCTGCTGCTTCTGGTTGAGCTGCTGCTTCTGGTTGAGCTGCTGCTTCTGGTTGAGCTGCTGCTTCTGGTTGAGCTGCTGCTTCTGGTTGAGCTGCTGCTTCTGGTTGAGCTGCTGCTTCTGGTTGAGCTGCTGCTTCTGGTTGAGCTGCTGCTTCTGGTTGAGCTGCTGCTTCTGGTTGAGCTGCTGCTTCTGGTTGAGCTGCTGCTTCTGGTTGAGCTGCTGCTTCTGGTTGAGCTGCTGCTGCCGGTTGAGCTGCTGCTGCCGGTTGAGCTGCTGCTTCTGGTTGAGCTGCTGCTGCCGGTTGAGCTGCTGCTTCTGGTTGAGCTTCTGCTTCTGGTTGAGCTGCTGCCGGTTGAGCTGCTGCTTCTGGTTGAGCTTCTGCTCCTGGTTGAGCTGCTGCTGCCGGTTGAGCTGCTGCTGCCGGTTGAGCTGCTGCTTCTGGTTGAGCTGCTGCTGCCGGTTGAGCTGCTGCTTCTGGTTGAGCTTCTGCTTCTGGTTGAGCTGCTGCTGCCGGTTGAGCTGCTGCTTCTGGTTGAGCTTCTGCTCCTGGTTGAGCTGCTGCTGCCGGTTGAGCTGCTGCTTCTGGTTGAGCTTCTGCTCCTGGTTGAGCTTCTGCTGCCGGTTGAGCTTCTGCTCCTGGTTGAGCTTCTGCTTCTGGTTGAGTCGCTGCTGCCGGTTGAGCTGCTGCTTCTGGTTGAGCTGCTGCTGCCGGTTGAGCTGCTGCTTCTGGTTGAGCTGCTGCTTCTGGTTGAGCTGCTGCTGCCGGTTGAGCTGCTGCTGCCGGTTGAGCTGCTGCTTCTGGTTGAGCTTCTGCTCCTGGTTGAGCCGCTACTGACCCCGCTCCTCCTGCTGGCCCAGCTTCCGCTTCTGCTGCGTAAAAATGTGCGGCACGCAGCAAATCAGCTGCTGTTTTATTTCCTGCTTCCGCTTTTTCTTTAAGATATGCCAAAGCCTCTCTTTCCTCTAATGCTTCTCTTTCTTCTTTCGACATTTTTACACAAAGATATAACATATAAAAACCTATCCTTTTATTTAAATTAAAATGACCAAAATATAGCGTGAAAAATACAAAATACAAAATACACTAATACGAGGACATATTATAATACATTCTATTGAAATTTGCAAGGCGAACCTCTTGTCACGAATCTAAAAAACAGTCAACAAAATACATGCCACTACGCTCACACACACTACTTAAGGTTTATATTGCTTGACTACAAAAAAATAAGAAATTATTATCTTCGAACTATAAGTAGGATTTGTATCTATGTAGTAAAAGCAATCTATGGAATTCAATGATATGTTTACGCAAAATAGCATACCTGCAGTTTTCATTTGGATAGTTAAGCCTATATGAAAAGCTTCTTTCTTTCGACATTATCAAAAAAAGATAAAGAACATTTGTCACTTCTTTCAATAGGAACATTGTTAGAATATGCGGATGTGATGCTGTATTTACATATGGCAATAATTATAGATAAGGTGTTTTTCTCGCCTGATATGAAAACCAGTTGGTTTTTATCTCATATGACTTTTTGCTCAGCTTTTTTATTTCGTCCAATAGGAGCAATTTTTTTAGGATGGATAGGAGATACGCTAGGTAGGCGTATAACAATCTTTATAACAACGACATTCACGGCAATAGGGTGTTTAGTAACAGCAGTTCTACCTGGATACGCGACATTAGGGCTACTATCTGCTTACACTTTAACTCTGTGTAGAATGCTGCAAGGAATAACTTCCATGGGAGAAATACAAGGGGCAAAGCTTTATATGATGGAATCTGTAAAAGATGTACGTACACAATGCTTTTGTTCTGCAATATTTGGATTATTTAGCGATATTGGTACTTTTTTTTCAATCAGTATCTCTGCTTTTGCATGCTATCTGATGCTGTATCACAAAGAAGCATGGAGAATAGCTTTCTTATTAGGTGGAGCAGTGGCATTGATAGGTTTATATGCAAGAAAATATCTCAGGGAAACAAGAGAATTCACAGATGCGAAAATGAAATTACTAAAGGTAACCAATAACAATCTAAAAGCTCTGGAACATCCTTTAGTGAAAATACCAGTAAATCGTGCTGCCTTATTTTTCTTTATAATGTCCAAAGCAGGAGACATGTGCTCCTTATGTTTTATACCGTTTTATTATTGCAAAGAATGTCTAGAACAAATCGGAATGTCAAACATTGAAATCATCACACAGAATCAATTAGTAACACTAGTAGTTATGTGTGCAACGCTCACATGTGCTCTTCTTGTGTACGCAATCGAACCTTTGAAGATAGCAATATTCAGAAACTGGGTTGCTGTGATTTTCATAATATCCGCTCCTATATTGCTAAGTTTAGATACACCGTCAAAATACCTAATCTTTGGAGTCCAATGCTGTTCCATGATATTTACACCAAATGAATCTCCAGCAGCTCCTATATTCTTTAAACAATTTCCCATTTTTAAACGTTCTAGATGCATTTTTATAGGTTTTTCAATAGGATCTGCTATTGCCTCGTTACTATTTGTTTTTCCTCTTGAGATATTAAAAACATACTTTGGACATTACACTTTGTACATAGTGCCTTTGCCACTTATTGTAATATCTCTCATAGGTAAGTATTATTTCAAAAGCCTCGTTGAGGAACCAAGGACATTATCGCAATAAAGACAAATCTACACTCCTACAGTTAGACTAATCTATTTACGCCTAGTATCAAAAGCCTTGTCAGTAAAACATAAAGAAGAAAGTAATTGCATTTCTTTCTCTAAATTTAAATAAACTGACAAAGGAATTATATCCTCTACAATCTCTTTTTTTATCTGATGTTGTTTCTCCAAAGTCAGGCAATTTATGCTCTGCAAACGGAGTAATGCACTCATAATCTTTATAAGAAAAATAGAATTTTTAGTTTTATTATCATAATCACTGATTACAGCACTGATAGTACTAGCTACTGCAAAATTTCTCTTCTGCAAAATCTTCGTTATACAGTCTGTGACTTTCATAACACTTTTATTAAATGCACATAAAACTTTTTTATAGTCAGAAAGACTTTCAAGTTCTTGCCCTAATGTATGCAAATTATTTCTCAAATAATCAGTTAAGAACAATACTACATCTTCTAATACCGGTACATCAGACTTACGAGCACATACCACATCTATCATCTTAGAAAAACTGTCAACAGCAACATTTTTAGAAATCTTACATTCCATTTTGTTATTCAGCATCTTTTGTGCAGCACAATCCGCTATACTACAAAAATCATCTACCAAATCTTTAAAAAATTTCTCACTATCTAGCTTTGTAGAGCGTACCAATCCTTCCACTATACGTGTTACAGCAAAGCCAAATTCATCATATATCTGTCCACAAGTTACACTGCGAGAATACTCAACTATATCATGCAGTACGCTGGCAACTATAGTATCTTCGTCGTCATTATGCTCAAGCACCATGCTTGCAACAACGATAGGATGCACGTAAAAAGGTTCCCCATTCTCTCTCAATTGCTTCAAATGATGCTTCTTTACAAAAGCAACAGCCTTTTCAATTCTGAAAAGCCTAATTGTTGCACTTTTACTAAGTACAGCATCAAACAACCTATCGCTATAAATACAGGTCATCTTTGTCTAAATAAATACATAAAGCACTGAAATTTTAACATACGTTAATGTAATCAAGCAAGAATCTTTTATCAAGTACATGAATATGATTCACTTGCATTTTAATCAACTGACTTAGCAAAGCATCTTGAAAAGAAATGGCATACTCAAAAATTCAATTCTGTATGCTGCGATGACCGAAACTGTGTCACTTTACAAATATAAGTCAACTTACGTATACACTTTCACATTAGCGCAACTGCTTGTAAATGTAGGTACGATTTCATGATGGCACCAAATTGCTCAATTCTTTTTTGACTCAAATCATATAGTGCATCATTTGTAATGCACTTGGTAAGTAACGAGACAATAATTTGCTAGTTAGTAAAAAAGAAGAATAAGTATGAACCTAGTTTATATGTAACAACAAGAAGTAACATACATCATCTTAGATATACGCTTACATAAATCTAAATAACGATATCGAGGTATGAAAAATGTATCTCTTCTGAGTAATAGATAAAATATGTAATTCTCGTAAATGTTACATGCAGAAAGAGCAACGAGTTGTACTTAATTGCACAATTCGATACAATGTACGGTGTTAACAATTTTTATAGTTAACACGGTCGAATATCAAATTTTTTAGGTGACAGTTTATGTTATATCTCTGTGTAAAAATGTCGAAAGAAGAAAGAGAAGCATTAGAGGAAAGAGAGGCTTTAGCATATCTTAAAGAAAAAGCGGAAGCAGGAAATAAAACAGCAGCTGATTTGCTGCGTGCCGCACATTTTTACGCAGCAGAAGCGGAAGCTGGGCCAGCAGGAGGAGCGGGGTCAGTAGCAGCTGGGCCAAAAACTGACCTGAGGCGTGCACCTTTATCACCAGCAGCAGCTGGGCCAGCAGGAGGAGCTCAATTAGAAGCTGGTTCACAACATACGCCCCTATCATCAAAGGCATGGCTAGAAGAAGGGGAGGGGGCAGCGGCAGCTGGGCCAGCAACTGACCTGAGGCGTGCACCTTTATCACCAGCGGCAGCTGGGCCAGCAGGAGGAGCGGGGTCAGCAGCAGCTGGGCCAGCAGGAGGAGCTCAATTAGAAGCTGGTTCACAACATACGCCCCTATCATCAAAGGCATGGCTAGAAGAAGGGGAGGGGGCAGCGGCAGCTGGGCCAGCAACTGACCTGAGGCGTGCACCTTTATCACCAGCGGCAGCTGGGCCAGCAGGAGGAGCGGGGTCAGCAGCAGCTGGGCCAGCAGGAGGAGCTCAATTAGAAGCTGGTTCACAACATACGCCCCTATCATCAAAGGCATGGCTAGAAGAAGGGGAGGGGGCAGCGGCAGCTGGGCCAGCAACTGACCTGAGGCGTGCACCTTTATCACCAGCAGCAGCTTGGCCAGAAGAAGGAGCGGGGGCAGCTTGGCCAGCAACTGACCTGAGGCATGCACCTTTATCACCAGCAGCAGCAGCAGCTGGGCCAGTAGGAGGAGCGGGGGCAGCGGCAGCTGGGCCAGCACTAGGTGTAGAAGAGAGATTGCGAAACGTGATGTGCATGATTGACGAATTTCCAAGATGCAGATCATCTGATAAACAAAACCTTACACCCACTACTCCAGAGCATACACAGTTAGCAGAGGAGAGGATGCGTCCCGTAGCTGCAGCGGCAGGAGCAGGAGCAGCAGCAAAAGTGGAAAATACATACATTGAAGTAGTACTTGCTGGTGGGGATCTAAGGAGCTCTGTAAGATATTCCATAAGTCAAGTACTAGTAGACGAAAAGATCTTCAAGGAGAAGTATAAGAAGAGCATCGAGGAAAGGAAGGAGGACAGCGATAAAATGGAGCAGAAGGACATCAGGAAAATCTGCGTCAAAGACTCAATTCGTGATTTTGAAGCCTGCATGAAGGATGCTATAAGACGAGCCGAGAAGAAAACAAATACAGTAACAACAGAAGAAAAGGATAAAGCAATGCTAAAATTTATAGCCATATCTTTTAATGGATTAAAAGAGGGTTTAAAAGAAATCCAGACAAAGTACACACAAGATACTTATTTAAAAGAAGACATAGAGCATGCAGAAGCAGTCTTTCAGGAATGTCAAGAAAGAAAAAGTTCGGAAGTAACGGGAGTAAAGGATCTAGATGATGCGACAACAGCGATTTTGCAAAGAATATTTGATCCACCGTGGTAAGCCGCCTAGCGGCCGGTGCCCCATCATCACTCTGAGGTGAAGTTCCTAGAGGTGTTTTTGTCTACGTTTGCTCTTACGTCTTAAGAATACGTGTGCAATTACAGCTTGACAAAGTTTATTTACTATGCGGAGGATGTGACAAGGTGCGTAATATGCCTTTCATATCTTCCGCTCCGTACGGCTTCATTAAGTATCCGACAATTTGAGTATATTTGTCAGCCAAGGTAACTACAGCCCCCTTGCTTACACCTGTCTGCAATATTATGCTAGCCTCAGGAGCATATTTAGCTACACCGTTTAAGCATTCATAAAATTCTTGCCCTCCTAGCATGATATCTAATAACACAATGTCTATTTTATCTCTACTCAGCACTTCAATGGCAGAATAAAATGACATCGCATATAAAACTTTGAAACCAAGTTTTTCCAGCATAAAGCCGGTAGATACAACACTAATTTCATCATCATCAACTAGAAGAGCAACTAGCACTTGTTTACGTAGCCACGCTTGGGCTTTACTTACAGTACCGGAATCTACGTTATTCCAAAACACATTAGCGCTATCAATGCGACCACGACATTCTTGATCATAGTCATCTTCTACTTCTTTTTTCAAAGGAATAGTAAAAGAAAAAACTGCACCTGAAGGCAGGTTTGGTTCAAACCAAATTTTGCCATTGTGTAACTCAATGCACCGTTTTGCCACAGATAACCCCAAGCCACTAGAATCCTGTTTGGCATTACAACCTTGCTGAAAATTATCAAACAACCCGTCTCGATCATTCTGAGCTACGCCAGGACCGTTATCTGCAACACTGAAATGTAAATTCTCTCCTGATTCAAATACGCGTACCATAACCTGCCCATTTTTTGTAAACTTCAAGGCATTAGACACCAGATTCCTAAGCACATGAGATATCTTTACACTGTCTAATTCTACAAAAATTTTAGGACAATATACTTTTACAACTGTGTTATGCAACATGCTGGTCGCTTGCAACTCCTTTACCACAGACTCCACTACCTCTTGTATATTCACATAACCAAGATTCAAAACTTTATAGCCAGATCTAAACTTTTCGAAATCTAAAACATTTGATGCAGTAATTAATAATTGAGTACAACTAGTAGATAAAATATTAACTTGATGTTTGTAGTCATCAGAAGGTAATCTAGAGCGTGTTAAAAAGTCAGCAACGCCCTTTATTCCTTGTAAAGGTGCTCTTAATTCATGACTGACATACGACAGATACACCTGAGTATCTGAAGCATTCTCTAGTGATTCATCGTATTTCTTATCTAGCGTTTGAGACTTGCTACTTCTATATCTCCTTTCTCTTACAAAGAAAAACATGCAACACGTTATAGTAAGTAGATAGCTACATATCAATACAATGTATCTCTCAAAAAAACCCACACCTAATGTAAAAATGTTATTAGCATGGACCATAAGTCCAATCCAACATGAAAAAAAGATAGAAATACAAAATTCTCTAATATTGAATAAAATACCCAAAAATAAGTGCGAGAAAATTAAATTAAGTAACCAAAAAGTGCGCCCACATGCTGCTATGGATACAATAAAAGAAAATAACGGTAAACTAACAAATACTCCAGCATACCAGAAAATATTAAGGTACACCTTTTTGAAATTAGGAACAAATTCTCTAACACTCGCTAAAACATATAGCACAACACATAATGCTCCTGCTAGATTCTGCAGTACAAGTACAGCAAAACTATTAAGATTTACAAGAGAGGTATGCAACATTGGACTCCAAAAAAAAGCTAGCCCCAATAGGCTAAAAACATGATATTTCACACAAAAAATGCAACAAATAAATTCTGTACTGTTGTTCTACCCATAACCTCATCTAACGTGCTTACAATATAAGGCAGAAAAAAAGTTTAAATAAAGTTTTTATTAACTTCATCTTACAAATGCGTCAAAAAACGCATCATGCCCCAAAACACTTAAAATGACAAAATCTTATACATAAATAGCAAGATGTCATAAAAACTTTACTGCTATATTACTAATTACCAGATTCCTCATCCAAGCTCTCTAATTCTTCTAATTCTTCTTCACTCAAATCTTCTGATTCTTCTGCCTCTTTTTCTTGATTATTGCTATCACGACCTTCTTTATTCTTAGTGAGTGGTTGAGCCTGTTTATCTGTTATATCTTGCAAGGCATTTTCTTCTATTGCCTCTATATTAATAACATTACTCTTACCATTATCTCCTAAACGTTTATTATCATTGTGTGCAATTTTCATAGCTTCTACTATCGCTTCACTTGCATTATCTACTTCACCTGTAAGAATGTTGACTTTTCTCAACATTATATTGGAAGGAATTTTAAACTGAATTCCCTGCTTATCTTTAAGCACTTTCTGCATAAAATTAGATACAATAGGCATAGCTACACTAGCTCCTACAGCCTTATCTCCCAATGAACGTGGTATATCATATCCAACGTAACTACCAACTACGATATCGGGAGAAAAACCAACAAACCAAGTATCATTATTATTACTTGTAGTACCAGTCTTACCACCCACTACTTGTCTAAAGCATCGACCAAAATTCCGTGCCGTTCCACGTTTAGCAGAACCAATGAGAAGAGATGTCATCTGATAAGCGCTAGCCGGATCTAAAACTTGCACGCGAGCTTTTTGAGTCAAAAATTCCAACAAAGAACAATTAGAATCAACGTCCATTAACTCTTTACCATTAGCATATATTGTATTTCCCTTAGAATCTTGAACATATTCAACAAAAGTGGAATCAACATAAGCGCCACCATTAACAATTCTACTATATCCTTGCACAACCTGTTCTAAGGTACCTTCAACAGCCCCTAAGACCAACGAAATATATTGAGGACCGTGAACATCAATACCAAGCCTTTGCATCATCTCTACTATACTATTTATTCCAACTTGATCTGCAATTTTTACAGTGACTGTATTTCTTGATTTCTCAAATGCATACCTCATAGTCATCTTACCCCGAAAGTCTCTTTCGTAATTACGTGGCACCCAATATGGCTGGTTCTCACCACATTTCACCACTATTGGCTCATCAACAAAAGTGGTATTAGGTTCTATGTTATTTTCTAAAGCAGTCATATATACAAATGTCTTTACTAACGAACCTATCTGGCGTCTAGCCTGTGACGCTCTATCAAATTTACTAAACTCGTAATCGTATCCTCCAACCATAGCCAATATTTTACCACTTATAGGGTGCATAGCTAAAATAGCCCCATTCAATTCTGGCACCTGACTTAAAGTATAATTGTCATTTTCAACAGCGTGTACTACAACTATTTCCCCTTCTTTTAATATCTTTGACCTGACATGATTAGCAAACGGTCCTGTATCTATCATTCTACCTGTACTACCATCTACAAGACCTACTCTATATATATCCTTTTCCAAGCCAAGAATGACAGCAATTTTTGCCGTTAGCAGACTTCCTGTATTTTCAAATCTCTTTATATTATCTTTCCAGTTAGTGACATCTATCTTACCTATAGATCCTCTAAACCCCTGACTAATATCATGCCTACGTAAACCTTGAATTAAAGAGTCATGCGCAAGACTTTGATAGTCAGAATCCATAGAAGTTACTATCGTCAACCCTCCTTTATAAAAAGTATCTTGTCCAAATTTACGTATAGCCCACTCACGAACCTTTTCTGCATAATACGGAGCCATTACAAAACCACTTCTATCTCTTTTTCTGGTAATTATGTCTTGAGATTTAGTATACTGCCGCTCCTCACAGCTAATGCAACCATCTTCATGCATACGATCAAGTACGTAATCCCTACGCATTTTTGCTCGCCTATAATATTTATTAGGATCACAGCTAGATGGATATTTCAACACTCCTGCCAAAAAAGCAGCTTCACTCAAACTTAAATCTTTCACATCTCTATCAAAATAATGCTGAGCTGCTGACGCTATACCATATACACCTAAACCAAAATAGACATGATTTAGATAAAGTTCCAAAATTTGCTCTTTAGATAATTTTTGAGATATTAACAACGCCAAAATAATCTCTTTTATTTTTCTTTCGGCTGTTCTATCAGACGAAAGTAGTACATTCTTTACGACTTGTTGAGTTATGGTAGAACCTCCTTTTACAATTTTCTTCACATATAACCTTGGTACCGCCCCTAAAGCAGCCATAATTGTACTTTTAAAATCAACACCACTATGCTGAAAAAAATTCTTATCTTCTGCTGCTATAAATGCCTCTTTCACTCTAGTTGGAATAGCTTCCACTGAAACAAAAACTCGCTTTTGAGCGCCGTACTCCTCTATTAATCTTAAATCACTAGAATAAATTCTAGTCGTTTGGGCAGGTTGATACTCTTTTAATTGCTGATAATCAGGTAAACATCTAGCATAGTGCCACAATACTAATACAACAGACAATACACAAGAAATAAAAAGAGTTATTACAGCTCTGGAAAAAAATTTGAACCTCATTTGCATAACTTACTAAAAAAACACTTCATAAAACTTATTAATGTACAATGTAAACCCTTTAAAAAATCCTTTAAATCAACTGTGAGAGACTCTTTAGCTCACAATACAAGACAAGATCAATAATTTACAAATATCACTCTATTCTTCCTTCTGTTTGCGGTGCCATATACAAATTTTAGCACCAGATTCTAAACTATACTTGAATGGGTAACATTGAGCAAACGTAGCGTTATACACAAATCAAAAGAGCATAACAACAACCAAGACGCACCAGCTTTAAAAAAGCAACTATCTCCAGGTAATAATTATTTAGTACTATATAATGCAAAAAATAGAAAAGGTAAAAAAATGCAAAAAATAGAAAAGGTAAAAAGTATAATAAACTTCTATAAGCACCTTTTTTCTTGCTTTATAAAGAACATTTACGTTATCCTTACGATCTAGAAGAAGTAATTGATACCAAACCTAAATACCTTATGAAAGACTTAATAGATGAAAAACTTACCAATACAGAATGTTTTAATTGGCAAGGAGCATATACACTTTTTTTAAGAGAAACGGCAAGATTCTTAAAGGTCTTCAACCAAACAATACTAAGCACAGTCGTATCATCTCTTACATTATTTGCCGTGTTATTCATAATACACAAATATAATAACAATAAAGAAATAATAAATTTGACAGCATGCGGATTGTTGCTAAGAATAGGTCTTATATCGTCTTTTGACAATACATCTTCTGTTATTATCTCAAAAGTCTTAGGCTATATAACAGACATATTATTTCCACCTTTAAGTGCCAGAGAAATCCTGTCAGCCTTTATATTGGCAGCACTGATAAGAGCACTTATTTCATTCTCAATTTTTTACATATGTATTCTATTCTTCTGCAACATCTCATTTTATAGTGTATTGACGGCATCCTACTTTTTCTTTTTAGGATGCATTTCGTTTGCTATTTTAGGCATACTAACAGGCATAATGTCAGACACATTCGAGGAAAGTTCAGTTATTAGCTCTTATATCATTCAGCCAGCATCACTACTATCTTGTACACTTTATCCAATAACCAGTATGCCCGATAAAATAAAGTTCCTGGCGTACTATAACCCATTATTTTATCTAAACGAAGGCTTTCGTTACGGATGCCTTGGTCATTGTCATGCAAACATAAAAACATGCATTATAATAACACTTATATTACCAATTATCCTACTTCCTATAGTACATATAGCTTGGAACAAAGGATATGGAATAAAAAACTAAGTCTTGCACGAAAATAAATGAAATGGAAAATACTAAGCACACAAATTCAATACACTGAATTTTTAAAACAAATGCAACAATACGCCATAGATGTTGCAGAACAAATGCAAGAAGAAACAATTTTCCTGCTAGAACATCAACACGTATACACAGCACCCGTTTTTTCAGCTACTACAACTAGACATAACGGTATACCCTGTGTCACTACAGACAGAGGCGGAAAAATAACATATCATGGGCCAGGGCAAAGAGTAATCTATCCAATAATAGACTTATTGAAACGCCAAATGAACATAAAATGCTATATCTTTGCTCTGCAAAAGTGGGTGATAGATACACTCAGCAAGCTCGGAATAGACGCATGCAATCACAAGGACAATATAGGAATATGGGTAAAGCAAAATTTAACGGAGTATAAAATTGCATCAATTGGACTAAGAGTAAAAAAAGGTGTAGTTTATCATGGCTGCGCTGTGAATGTGAGAAACGACCTAACATATTTTAAACATATCGCCGCTTGTGGAGAAGATAGTACCCGTTGCGTCTCTTGCCTGTCCCTCGGAATAAACATATCACTTCACGAATTCGACTCAGCATTATTACAAACATTTAACAATTTTGAACAAACCTTGTAAAGTCAAATCGCATATGCAAGTTTCATCCTTTCTAAAGAAAACAATATCAACAGTACGACCATACATTGTAATATTATTTACAATATCAGTACTAAAAACTGTGCTATTCGAGTTCTTCTTGGTACCAACGGGATCTATGATACCTACAATTCATCCAGGAGATTTCATCTTGACAACAAAATATAATTATGGATACAGCAAATACTCTTTCTGGCCTTTATCATTACCGGTAATTAAAACAAAATTACTAGAGCGCAAACCTAATTATGGAGATATTGTGATCATAAAACGGGATGATAAAGAACCAAAAAGGTTAGTAAAAAGAGTAATTGGATTACCTGGAGATGAGATAAAAATTATCAACGACTCTTTAATGATCAATGATTACGTAGTAGAAAAAAACTCTAAACTCTTCAAAAACTATTACAACGCAATAGAAGCAGAAGAATGCTTACCGAACAAAAAAAAGCATCTAATATTACTTGTAGACAAAGAATCAAACAAAGTGATGTTCACAAGCGTGTTCAACGTTCCACAAGACCACTACTTTCTAATGGGAGACAATAGAAATAATTCTGATGATAGCAGATTTAATTTGGGCTACGTACATTCAAATCACTTAATAGCACGTGCACAATATGTACTTATACCTTCCAATAATAGCATCAATCCGTTTAACTGGAATAAAAAAAGATTTTTCTCCAAATTAATATGAGCAATAAGTCCAACATAAAAGCAATCAATACACTAGAGCACAATATAGGATATGGCTTCTCCAAAAAATGTTTAATAGAAGAAGCTCTTACTCATCCCTCTGTTTCCAAAAAAAACAACCACAATTATGAAAGATTAGAATTTTTAGGAGACAGGGTACTAAATTTGATAATTGCACAAATGCTGTTCTTAGACACAAATGCAAAAGAAAACAACTACCAGGTAGGACAAATGCATGAAATGCACGCGTTTCTAGTATGTAAAACAAACGTATCAAAAGTTGCTCTTAGTATAAAATTACAAGAATTTTTGATTCTCTCCGAAGGAGAAAAAATGTCCAGGGGAAATGAGAAAAAGAACATTTTAGCAAACGCCATGGAAGCTGTAATAGCGGCAATATACTTAGATTCTAATATATGCACAACAAGCAAAATATTAAATAAACTTTGGAAACCTCTTTACAACGATGCTATAAAATATCCTACTAAAGATTCAAAAACTATTTTGCAAGAACTTATACAATCACAAAACAACGCAACTCCTATATATCAAACATTTAAAGCCGGAGGAAAAGATCATGCTCCATTATTTAAAACAAGCGTCACATTACCAAATGGTATTACCGCACAAGGACTAGGCAATTCAATAAAAGAATCATCTCAAAAAGCCGCTTTTAACGCTCTAGCGATACTGAAACAACAACAAAATTAACAAGTCTAAAAATAATGACAAAGTATTTTTTAACGAAAGATGGTCTCAAAAAGCTAAAAACAGAAATTAGCTACTTAAAAAAAGAAAAAAGACCTCAAATATCTGAAGCAATAGCAAAAGCAAGAGCATCTGGAGATCTATCAGAAAATGCTGAATATCACTCTGCTAGAGAAGCTCAAACAATAATAGAAAGAAAAATACAAGAATTAGAAAATATATTATCCAATGCAGAAACAGCTAATATAACTAACGTGGATAAGTCGAAAATTTCATTTGGCGCTACAGTACAACTAATAAGCTTAGATAACAATAAATTGTTATCATACACATTGGTAGGAGAATATGAAGCAGATATTAAAGAAAATACCATATCAATAACCTCACCTATAGCATTGGAATTAATTGGAAAAAAAGAGCATGATATAATAGATGTGGTATTACCCAATGGACTTGAGAAAAGCTATAAGATTACTAAGATAACCTACGATAACTTCTGACGCATGGAAGACAAATCGGAAGTACGGGATGGTAAACTCATTAATGAATTAGAGAAAAGCAAAGAAGAAGGTAGTGTAACAAAAAATCTACCGATGCAAGCTTTTTACCCTATCAGTCAGAACGCACTTACCGTGTATCTAGGTAAAGTAAATTCTATTCCCTCCTTATCAGAGGAAGAGGAATTAAGGCTTGCAACAGCTTATGTAAAAGATAAAGATTCAAAGGCAGCACATACACTTATATTAAGTCACCTGAAATTAGTTGCAAAAGTGGCATTATCTTACAGAAATTACAATATTCCTGTTGTAGATCTAATAGCAGAAGGAAACATGGGATTGCTACGAGCCGTGCAAAAATTCAACCCAGATTTGAGTTATAGGCTCTCTACATATGCTTTGTGGTGGATAAAATCGATGATTCAAGACTATATTTTAAAATCCTGGTCTTTAGTTAAAATTGTCACAACTGCAGAGCAGAAAAAACTGTTCTTTGCATTAAGAAAGCTCAAAAGGAAAATAGCAGACTCACACAGCGTTATATCACATGAGGAATACAAAAAAATAGCAGAAGAATTAAAAATAGACTTATCACAAGTTTATTTAATGGAAAATAGAATTAGTAGTACAGATACTTCAATAAATCAGCCAAGCGTCAATTCAACTTCTGGTAAAGAGTTATCAGAACTACTACCAGAAAAAAAACCTAACCAAGAGATTATATTGGTAGAAAAGCAAGAGACGGAAATGAAAAAGAAATTACTAGCAGAAGCCATGCTAACTTTGAACGACAGAGAAAAATTTGTTCTTCAGGCAAGAAAGATAAAAGAAAAAGTTCATACATTAGAAGAAATTAGCAACAAATTAAAAATTTCAAAAGAAAGAGTAAGGCAAATAGAAAAAGCAGCACTTACTAAAATGAAAAAATACATATCTGCCAGATGGAGTCCTGATAACTCATGAAATTCTTTTAGTATGTTCAGATTTATTGTATATTCTATTGACTAAAAATGTTTCTAAATCTTGTAAGACGCTCAATATGCCCTTAATGCCAAAAGCTACAGCAATGTGGTTAATAGAAAATACTTCTCTCTCGTTTGAGCAAATAGCAGACTTTTGCGCCTTGCATCCCTTGGAGGTACAAGCCATAGCCGACGGAGAATCTGGAAATTTCATAGGAGTAGATCCAGTACTAAACAAGCAATTATCCAAAGAAGAAATAGACCTGTGTGAAAAAGATCCTTCTAGAAAATTAAGACACGATAAATCAGGAGATCTTCCAACTTCCAAAAAAAAATACAGAACATACGTTCCCATAGTACACAGACAAAATAAAGCAAATGCAGTGTTATGGCTGCTGAAACACAATCCAGATCTGTCCGATAACAGTATCGCAAAGTTGGTAAGGGTAGCAAAAAATACTGTATCCCAAATAAGAAATAAAACTTACTGGAATTACAATAATCTTATTCAGAAAGATCCTGTAGCTCTAAACTTATGCTCACAAAAGGACCTGATCAAGTGTCTAGAAAAGAATGAAGCTAAGAAAAAAGTAAGCACAACAATCTAGCACGTGTTTTCAGGTTATTTAGAACAGTTTTTAGAGTCTTTATATGCAGAACATGGACTTTCAGAAAACTCAATAATAGCATATAAAAAAGATATAAAAGATTTTCTAGAATATCTTCAACAAGGCAATATTGAACTACAAACTTCTGCAAATACCTTGCATGAGTATATAGTAAATCTTAGTACAATAAGACACTTGTCAAATAGATCAATCGCAAGAAAAGTAGCAGCAATAAAACATTTTTATAGATTTTTGATAAGCGAAAACTATTGCAAGGGAGGCCTTTTTGAAGCATTTCGCCCTCCAAAACACAGAATTGATCTTCCAAAAACTTTGACACAGTCTACAGTACAGAAAATTTTAGCAACATGTGACAAAAATACCTCACCAAAAGGGATAAGAACAGCCGCAATAATACACCTATTATACGCAACTGGAATAAGGGTATCAGAGCTCATCTCAATAAAAGTGGATGATATAAAAAATAAAAATTGTAAAGACGAATTGTATAATTTGACAATCATTGGAAAAGGACAAAAAGAGAGAATAGTGTTATTCGAAAACAGAACAAAAATCTTGCTAGACAAATATTTATCTGTAAGACAGAACTTTATATCAGATAAAAACAGGAATAATCAGTTTTTATTTTGTACAAATGCAAAAAAAGGACACATCACAAGACAAACAATCAGAATATTACTAAAAAATGTTGTAACTCAAGCAAATGTAACAGAATCTATTTCTCCTCATGTACTGCGTCACAGCTTTGCAAGTCATATGCTTGAACAAGGAGTAGACCTTAGATCCATCCAAACATTGCTAGGACATTCCGATATATCAACAACACAAATCTATACACATATACAGAAATGTAAATTAAAAAAAATACTAGAAAAAACCCATCCGCTAGCAAAAAAACACTTCCAGAATAAAACAACCTAAAATGCTATACAAAAATGAACTCTAAAATGTAAAACGCCAATTTGCACTTTAGCTGAAACATTGGTACCCTGGTGCATGTGCATTTAAATACCTTACTTAGACTATATACTACTAACATATGCAAGATTTTGGTTTGCTAGCACAGATAATTGTATTGTTAGCAGGATCTGTATTTGTAGTTGTTGCCTTTAAAAGGCTCAATTTAAGTCCTGTGTTAGGATATCTTACAGCAGGGGCGGTAATAGGAGATCACGGATTGAAAATTGTATCTTCGAATAAAACTGAATTCTTAGGAGAATTTGGGGTAGTCTTCTTGCTGTTTGCAATAGGCCTAGAACTTTCGTTAGAAAGGCTCAAAGACATGAGTAAATATGTTTTTGGTCTAGGTTCGCTACAAGTCGCTATAACGTCAGGAATCATATTTCTCATACTGTTATTACTTAATTTTAACGTAAACGTTGCTGTAATAGTTGGAATGGGGCTGTCTTTATCGTCAACAGCAGTTGTCCTAGAAGTGATAAAAGAGATGCAAAAGGAGTCTACCCAACTCGGAAGAATTAGTTTGGCAATGCTTCTGCAACAAGATTTCACTGTAGTACCATTACTTGTCATAACAGGAATTTTATTGAGAGATACATCCGGAGAATCCATTGTCCAAGCAATTATATTTGCTACGTTAAAAGCTATAGCTGTCTTAGTTATTATATCTGTTGCAGGAAGGTTATTACTAAGACCACTCTTTAGGGCAATATCACATAATACACAAACGTCAAATAGTGAACTCTTTGTCTCGGCCACATTACTAATAGTCCTTGCAGGTGCATGGAGTACACAATATTTTGGCGTTTCATTAGCACTGGGAGCATTTACTGCAGGAATACTAGTTGCAGAAACAGAGTTTAGTCAGCAGGCAAAAGAAAGCATATATCCGTTTAAAGGGCTACTACTAGGACTATTTTTCATGTCAGTTGGCATGAAGACACTAGATATACAATACATATACCAACAAATCGGAAAAGTAATACTTTGCACAATATCACTGACCTTGATTAAAAGTATTATAATAGTACTACTTTGTCTGCTCTTTAAATTAAGAAAAAGTGTGGCAATACAGGCAGGACTGCTACTAGCTCAAGGAAGTGAATTTGCATTTATATTATGTGAACACTTGATTAAAGGTAGTCTGATAAATCCAGAGGTGGGCAAAATTATACTTGTTACAGTAGCGTTTTCTATGGCACTCACACCGTTATTATCAGCGATAGGAAATAAGATTAGCGTGTGCCTAGATGATGATGACCTAAATCCACTAGAGCCCATTAAATCAGGTACCGTAGATATCTCAAACCATGTATTAATACTAGGATTTAATCAGGCTGCAAAAATGATCTCCAAAGTACTAGATTTTCATGGAATTCAGTATGTTGTTATAGATGATAATGAACATTGTGTAAAAAGTGCTCAGCAAAAAGGTATACCTATCTTTCAAGGTAATATCTCAAATATCGCTACTCTACATGCAGCTAGAATAGATAAAGCTCATTCGGTCCTTATCACAACTGGTAATTTTATAGAACTGAAAAAAACTGCAAAAATAATATCAGAGCAATACAAAGAGTTACCAATCTCAGCATATGCAGCAAATCTTAGTAACGCAGCAAAATTATATGAAGCAGGAGTGACAAAGATTGTACCAGCATCGCAAGAAGCAGGGTTACAACTTGCAAGTACAATACTAAATGATCGCGGAATTAGCTTAAAAGAAATAAGTAGAATAAAAAATAACTACAGAGATGCAAACTATAAAATGCTAAAACGAGAGTCTGAGTAAACTACTCTAAACTAAAAAAACGTAGATTTGTCATTCCGTACTAAATCTAAAACAAGAGTTACAAAAGGACTCAGTAATAACGTGTACAAAAATCCCAAAAGAGATACAGGGGGGCATATAATCGAATAAAGAAAATAAGAAAATGCTAGAAGTAAAATAAACTTCACCCATTTTGTAACAAATCGACCAAATGATTTACTTATACCGTTAGCAAAAACAAAAAACAAATAGCAAAATAAAAACACTGATGCACTAATACCGACAGGTCGTGATAGTGCTAAATCCACAAAAAGCCCATATAAAAATGCTGATAAGAAATGGTTCCTTTCTAATGAGGCAAGATAAGCAAAAACGATAAATTCTAGACTTGGAGCACAACCTACATAACCAAAGGTAGATTTAACGGCAGTAACCAAGACCGTAAACAACCAAATCAAAGATGAAAATAAAAACAGAACTAAAAATTTTCTACTACTTACAAAAATAAGATCTATAAATCTCTTTTTAAACATCTCGGTATCTGCTATTTTTCAAATAAATCTATACACTAGAAAGGGGAATCTTATTTATGATTTATAGTCAGTACAAAGACACACGTACAATCCCCTATAAAAAATAATCTTCTACTGACTTTTTGTAAATTAAATATTTGGAAACAGTAAAATAACCAAACATAAAATACTTATACCTAACATCTGCCACAACATTCTAAATCAACTCACTTAAAAACACTATGAAGTTTTTCTTATACAATAGCCTTACAAAAACTAAGCAAGAATTTTTTCCGTTAAATAAGGAGCACGTAAAAATGTATGTATGTGGTCCTACAGTATACGATCTAATACATCTTGGAAATGCGAGAGCTAGCATAGTATATGATCTACTATACAGAATTCTTATATATCTTTATGGAGACCAACATGTTACATACGTACGAAATATAACTGATATAGATGATAAAATTATTCAAAGAGCACAAAAACTAAATATAAGTACTACAGATTTAACAAAAACCACAATAAAAAATTTTCATGCAGATGAGCGGTATTTAAACTGCTTAATACCTGATCATCAACCAAAAGCTACAGAGTATGTAAAAGAAATGATACAGATGATATCTGTATTAATAAGTAAGGAGTATGCGTACGTGTCAGATGGGCAGGTGTATTTTGCAGTAAAAAAGCTAGGACAACAGTATACACATTTATCCGGAAGAAAATACGAAGATATAGTAGCAGACTGTGCAAGCGAAGCAGGGAAAATTAGTAAATGTGACTTTGTTTTATGGAAATCCGCAAAAAATAATGAAAGAAATGAAGACACATTCGACAGTCCTTGGGGCAAAGGAAGGCCAGGTTGGCATATAGAATGTTCCGCCATGAGTCATGCATTATTGGGAAAAGATTTTGACATCCATGGCGGTGGCGTAGATTTAATTTTCCCTCATCACACAAACGAAATAGCTCAAAGTACAGCTGCCTTTCCTGGATCTAAGCATGCAAAATATTGGGTGCATAGCGGTTTTTTAACACATGGAAACGAAAAAATGAGTAAATCATTAAACAACTTTGTAACGGTACAAGATTTGCGTAATCAAGGCGTTCAAGCCCCTATCATAAGGTTAATGATACTAAACACTCATTATAGAAAACCATTGCATTTTTCTATGCAATCGCTTGCAGAGGCAAAAAAAAAGATTGCTTACATATACAAAGTTGTCAAAAGTATCAATAGTTCTTATAAGGAAAGATTCTCAAAAAAAGATATAGCTAGTCAAACATTACCAGAACAACTTCTATCACCTCTTCTAGATGATATGAATTCTCACCTTGCAATTGAATATGTATTCAATACTGCAAAACAATTAAACAAAGATACCTCGAGAAAAAATGAAAAACTTGCTAAAGATTTTATTGCAAGTACAAATTTCTTAGGATTCTTAACTCCAGAGTTATACAACTACGATACAGACGTTGTATCTTCTGACAAACAAAAACAAATAAATAAATTACTTGAAGAACGTAAAGTTGCTAAAGAACAAAAAAATTGGAAAAAAGCAGATGATATACGTAACAACTTAGAGGCACTTGGTATAAGAGTTTTAGATAATATAGATGGGTCTACAACTTGGGAAAAAATAAAAATTCTAGAATAAGTGAAAATTATAATAATTTTATATTTGAAGTCATGTATCAACTTATGGTATAAGAAATTATATCAACTAAAAATTGAACAAAGAATTTAGAATTAATCTCTTCTCTTATAAGAAAATTTGTTGTAGAGTTGTATATCTATAATATATGTGTCATATATTAGATCTTTGTTTAAAGAAGTACTAGCTTTAGTTGAAAAACAAGATGTACTTTTAAGGTTTATGTTTTAGAAAGTTACTTAACCTAGACGTGCATTTGATGTAATTATTGTATAAAGCCTAAAATTATAACATTTTAAATTGATGGAAAGTAAAGTTTTACTCATAGAAGATGATCCAATAACAGCACGGTCTGTGGAACTAATACTCACCTCTCATAATATGATTTGTGATACAGCTCACATAGGTACCGAGGGTTTAGAAATAGCAAAGATACATGACTATGACTTAATTATATTGGATCTAGTACTGCCTGATGTAGATGGGTATGAGGTATTACTCAGGTTGAGAGCTGCAAAAGTTCAAGCACCTGTGTTGATTCTTTCTGGCCTTACAAGCCCAGAGAAAAAAATACGTGGGTTTAGTATAGGGGCAGATGACTATCTAACGAAACCTTTTGATAAAGAAGAACTAGTCGCTCGAATAAAAGCCATTATAAGAAGATCAAAAGGGTTGTCTGACTCTACGATAAGGTTTGATAAGGTTGTCATTAATTTAGATGCAAAAAGTGTTGAGGTGGAAGGTAAACCACTTAAACTCACCAACAGTGAGTACACCATATTACACCTTCTGGCTTTAAGAAAAGGTACTGTAGTAAGTAAAGAAATGTTCTTAAATCATCTTTACAGAGGTAGAGAAGAGCCAGATGTTAAGATCATAGACGTATTTGTATGTAAGTTACGGAAAAAACTATCCGATGCATCAGGAGGTGTAAATTACATAGAAACAGTCTGGGGAAGAGGGCACATGCTAAAAGATATCGAACCTTGCGATACAAACAACTAAAAGCTACTTGCCTAGTAACATAGCCGCTTGCTTTTCTAGAGATGAGATCTCATCTCTTAATTTTGCAGCCTCTTCAAACTCTAAGTTATTTGCCGCCTTGAGCATAAGGGCTTTAATTTTCTTAATACGTTTTCCAAGTTGTTTTTCACTGCTAAAGGTATGTGTGTTGTTTTTATCACTTTCATCTTGACCTTCTTTAATGAAAGAAGAGAATGATTTTTCAATAGTTTTCGGAATAATACCATTTGCTTTATTATATACAATCTGTCTTTCCCTGCGGTTTTGTGTAATAGTAACAGCCTTTTTTATAGATGCGGTTATTACATCTGCGTAAAGTACGACTCTTCCGTTCGCATTTCTAGACACCCTACCAATTGTCTGAATTAGAGATGTTTCAGATCTCAAAAAACCTTCTTTATCAGCATCTAAGATTGCAATAAGAGCACATTCTGGTATGTCAATACCCTCTCGCAATAAGTTTATTCCGACTAAAACATCTATTACACCAGACCTTAAATCATTAATGATGTTCATTCTTTCAAACACTTTAACATCAGAATGCATATAAGAAGCCTTATAGTTCAACTCTTTCAAATACTCTGTCAAATTTTCCGCCATCTTTTTTGTCAAAGTGGTGACCAAAACTCTTTGAGAAGAATGAATACATAACTTTATCTCATTTATTAAATCTTCTACCTGATTTTTAGCAGGTTTTACGATACATAATGGATCTAATAAACCAGTTGGCCTAATAATTTGTTCTATAACTTGATCACCAGAAAGCTTTCTTTCTAATTCTCCAGGAGTAGCAGAAACAAAAATAGTCTGCCCTCTCATAGAATCCCATTCTGAAAATTTCAGTGGTCTATTATCAGCAGCAGATGGTAAACGAAATCCATAATCTATCAGTGTCGTTTTTCTAGCTAAGTCACCTCTATACATAGCAGAAATTTGAGGTAACGTGATGTGACTTTCATCAACAAAGCAGACAGTATTTTTTGGTAAATATTCAAATAAAGTAGGAGGATGACAACCAGGAGGCCTATTGGTTAGATATCTTGAATAATTTTCTATTCCTTTACAATGTCCTGTGACTTCTAGCATTTCTAAATCCATATTAGTTCTATGACTTAATCTTTGTGATTCTAGAATTTTGCCTTTTCCTTCTAATTCTTTGCATCTTTCTTTTAATTCCTCTCTAATAGAAGGTATAACATTACGTATTATGCTGCGCGGAGTAGTATAATGAGAGCTAGCATACAGTTTAAACTTATCAAGTTTGTTTAAGGTAGAAGAGGTTATAGCATCTATTTCTGAGATACTTTGCAAAGTATCTTCATCGAATGTAAGACGTATTGCCTTTTTGTCGTAATTAGAAGGAAAAATGTCTATATTACTTCCTAAAACTCTGAAATTACCCCTGACAAACTCTAGATCGTTACGCGCATACTGTAATGTCGCTATAGATTGAAATAATGAGGTACGAGGATAAGAAGATCCAACTTCGAAAGATAAGGTCATTTCTTGGTAAGCCTCAGGTCCTCCCAATCCATATATGCAAGATACAGAAGATACTACTATAAAGTCCTTTCTTTCTAGGACAGAAACTGTAGCAGAGTGACGTAAAAAATCTATGTATTCGTTGATCGCAGAATCCTTTTCTATATAGGTATCAGTTCTTGGTAAATATGCTTCAGGCTGATAATAATCGTAATATGATACAAAAAATTCCACAGCATTATGAGGAAATAATTCCCTCATCTCATTAAATAGCTGCATTGCTAAAGTTTTGTTAGAGGTAATTATCAACGCAGGCCTTCCAGAAGATTCTATCACTTTTGCCATAGTGAAAGTTTTACCAGAACCGGTAATACCAAGAAGCGTCTGGTTTTGATGTTTATAACTTAAACCTGAAGTAATAGATGCAATAGCTTTTGGTTGATCACCTGCCGGTATATTATTGCTTTTAATAGAAAAATGCATGCTCAATTGGTAAAAAAAATAGTTAACTTACAAAAAGAAGGATCAGGAATTTTTACAAAAAGTTAAGAACAAATTAATGCATAACTTTTTGTGGATAAATAGAACACCGAAAGGAAGTGTAATAAAACCTGATATACTACATATAGAGATAAAACGGTGGTTTTTAATCCAAATTTAGCGTTCCTCGCTTTTTCAGTATTGTGGATTGTTTTGTGAATAACCATCATTTATAAACCTACTTAAATATTTTTCCAATAACTTTTAACATGTTTTCAACAACAATTCCGCAATGTATCATGAATTTAAAGACCTTTCATTTTTACTCAATGCCCTAAGGCCTTCTACATCTGTTTTGCGTGAAAAGATAAAGCAAACTCATACTTATGATAAGTGCTTTATAACTTTCTACACATACCCTACCACAACATAAATATAATATATTTATATATTATTTTATTAGTGACAGTGGATAAAATGAGATGATCATCAGTACCAATCGTTTTTCATTTATTAGGTGGTAGTTTACTATATTTGTTAGTAGAATAGACGTATCCGAATACCATAAACTTTTAAAATAGGTCTAACATGGTGATGATTTCAGTAAAAGATACGGAAGATGTCAGAGCCATGCTAGAAAACTTAAAGGTGGGCGGTCCCATCGAAGGTGAGAGTTATGAGGTTACAACTCCTTTAGAAAAGGAACTTTGTGGAAGTAGACTAAAGTTGTATGGACCTTTAACACTGGATGGTTATGAATATAGACCATGGATCGCATTTACCCCTTCTACACATTGTGCAGACACAGTATCTATATCAGCGCGGTATGGTTTACACCCAGAGGAAGAAGAAAATGTTTTTAGAGTTTTGAGTAATCTTTCTAGTGTGCTTGAGCAAGACTTTTCCCCAAAAGTTTCAGTTTCTAAAACTTTGCTGCGCTACTTATGGTACAGCATGGGAAATGATTTCTTGGATCTGTATAATGACCTTGCATGTGGTTCTAGGATGAAAAAAATTTGTGTTAATGAGTCTTTAGAAGAGAAAGAAAGAAAAGATTTACTATTTGCAAAAGGGGTTTTTCTTGGAAAAGATGATACAGGCGAGTGGAAAGCTTACAACAACATGATGTGTACAAAAGATTTTGACAAATCTATATCAGAAAGTGGTTCTAACTTTCACGCCTTTGTAAGTTATAGCGTGAGTAATTTACAAGGTCTTTTTACGTACGTTGAGCAAACATCTAGAGACTGGGGTGGAAAGTTCTCTGGAAATTTAATACTTCCACAAAGCCTTGTATTGCTTCGCATGGAGCCAGATAGAATCGTTGAACAGATTAACGATATAAGGGAATCTGGATGTCCTGTTAAATTTCATGTATCAGACGTTCGTGTACCAGATTATAAATTTACAATAGATGGTCCAAGTTATTTTGTTGGCAATACGAATTTATTAACTATAAAAGAAGCGAGCGAGCAAAAGATTCACAATTATTTTGGATCTTTTAAGTTAGCACAAAAAGGAATAACTCGTTTTGAAGAATGTGTTTCCGACTCCGTTATAGGTGAGTTAGTGGGAAAATACGGAGCTGATCATTGTTTTAATATGAAATTCGGAGATGACTTAGTTGCGTTTTCTGAGAAAGTGCAAGCAGCAAGAGAAAGTGACTCTTATGAATTACAAGAGAAGATTATTATTTACCCGTTAAAAGAACTTCTTGTTGAAGAATTAGATGTTTTTCCTCATTGGAAGGTTCAAAAACCCCATTATGAAGTTTGCACAGGTTTACCAATAAAAGAGGAGCTCTCTTTTGTCAACAAAGGGTATGAAATGTCACCTCCATTAGCAGAAGAAAGAGGGTTATGGAAGGCTGATAAGCCCTTCTCGAATTATTTTTCTATGACTTTTGAGCGTTACAATACCGTAGAAGTGTTGCAGTTTGGTACAAGTTTTCCTGCTCATGAGCGTCCCATTTTGTTTTTTGGTGAAAATTTTATAAAACAGCTATGGTTTGCCGAAGGTAACGCTTTTGTTGACTTACTTTATCAATATGGAGAACAGGCTAGAATTATCGACAATAGTGATTCAGCGCAAGGTCGCAATGTTTGCTTTGATGATATTCCCAAAGGAGTGTTTTGGAGCAAGCACAGTGGTGTATGGAAGGCTTACAATAATCCAAAATGTAGTCAGGTACTTGATTTAGACAGCTTTAGCGAAAGTTATAGCAACTTCATTGTGGATGATGATTGGAGTAGTGCACTTGCTGTAATTCGTGAATCTTCTCATTCTTTCAAGCTGTCGAAAATTGTGCGTTTAAGTCAGTATCAAGTTATGTGCGGAAAATCTAAAAATGTGAGAGAAGATGTTATACGAGAAGAAGAACAATCAGATCCTCTTAGACTTGTAGTCTATGATTTTGATTTACGCTTTGATAAAGTAAAAATTGATCCAGTTCCTGCTTCATTGTCTAAGTTTTATTCTAGGTTAAAGGCTTCTTCTAATTTTGTATGTGATGAATCTTGTTATTCTTATAAACATAAGGTTGTCGAGCTTTCTTTTAAAAAAGCGAATGATGCTGTTAGGTGTAGTTATACAGATGCTGGTGGAGAATTTATTCTTCCGGACCAAAGTCGTATAAATAAAACGTTTTTAAGTTTAGTAGCCTTAAAAGAAGAAGAAGAGATAGCGATATCTGACTCAAGGGGCGATATGTATAGAAGTGCTCTTGCGGGCCTTATAGCTGTAAATACTGCTTGTGAAGCTGCAGCCGCCGTAGCAACTTCAGAAGAAGATAGCCAGCAAAGTTGAACGAGGTTTTTTTAGAATATTTTAAAGGTAAGAGTAGATGGTAATAATGGATAGTTTTGAAGGTGCGTTATATTATTTACTAGAGCTTAATTTTTCATAAATGGTTTTGTATATTTGCTCTATATATGATTCGTGTGCTTTTGACAAGTTTGGGTGTGCAGATACGTAGTACAATGCTAGATTACCATCTTTCTCTTGCTTAAAGATAAATTCACATTTTCTTATTCCAAGTAAGAGAGCCATTTTATAGCAGCGATCCTTGTTAGCTTTATCCATTTCATATTGATAAACTGTGCCGTTTTTGTAGATTGAGCACCATATCTGTTCATCTATCAAATGTACGTATAATATATTTCCTGGTAGGTATTCTATAAGAGATATTGTGTCGTCATTTATTGAAGATGATTCTCTAAAACTATTATCAAAATAAGTGATACTTTTTGATATATATCTTTGTAAATCATTTGCAAGTTCTAAAAGCTCTTCTGTAGATTGCGAGATGTAGTACTTTGGCGTTTTGAAACCTAAAGTACTTGCATTATTGTATATGAATGGGAACTGATTTATCATTCCAGAAGACATTGCTTCGCTGATAGGATTGATGACGTTATGTGAGTTATTTATTCTGTAAATTAGGTAGGCCCACCACTCATTTTTAACATAATGTCTGTCTTCTGGCGTGAAATCTATTAAATGCTCTAAAGTTAAGTAACTGATGCAATTATATATTCCGCTTACATTGTCAAAATCAATTTCACATTCTTTAAATTTCCAAATACACTTCGATGTTTGTGTACTAAAGGTATCAAAGATTTTCGTATCCTTGACAATATCTTGTAGAGAGATAGACACATAGTGTATTTTATTTTTCTCTAAGTATTGCTCGAAATTTTTAGCACCCAAATCGTTGTTATGTAGCACAAGAATCATATTTCATCCTACAAGTGCTTGTATTAATGCTAAAGAGATTCTCTTGTGAGGTAATCTTCTTTCGTAGAAACTGTACCCAGGTGTTGGATTAACTTCCAAAATGTAATAAGCATCTTTCGTTTTAATAAGATCGACTCCACAAAAAGGCAACTTTAATTTTTTGGATATTTGTATGCATTCCTCCTCAACATTTTCAGGTAGTGAATAATCATAAAATTCTCTTTTATTGGTGTATCTGTAATCTATAGTATCGGATTGTATTGCAACTGCGAAACATTTGTCTTTCACAACATGTACTCTGATATTTTTGCCTTCTAATAGCTCCTGAAATAAAACAGGCTCTTCACTGCAAGTGTTTTTATGCTCGTGCTTTCTATATTCCATGACAATTGAGCGTTCCGAACTTAATGATTTAAAAATGAAACGTCCTTTTTTTAATAAGCTAAAATCATTTTTAGCCAATATCACGGCCTTAGGCAATTGTATAGTTTTCAAAATGGGTCTTAATGAACTAATTTGATTTAATTTTGAATCATTAGAAACGCAGTTGATAGCCCTATTTAGCACATTTTTTAACCTTATGTTCATGACATAGCAGAAGGCAGAGATTGTATCGCGAATACCTCCACGATAACTAGTAAGAGAGATTCTATTCAGGACGCCACAAAAGTTGTCAAAATAGTATTTCTCATCACCCACTTTAAAGTGATCACTGAGTATTTTTAGCCTTCCGTCATATATCTTCTTTTGATCAAGAAAAAACATTGGTAATTCTCTATCTAATATGACTTCTGATAGACATTTTAGTGTTTCTTCTTCTGCAGAACCTACTAACAGTATCATTTATGTAAATAACAAGCCAATTTTTACTTATCCCAACAACTCTTCGTCTTGTCCAAAATCCATATCTATTGCACCTGCTGTATTATTATTACTGCAGAACACTCCTCCTTCATCATCTTTATCTTGATCTTTATCTTTATCTCTATCTCTGTCTCTATCTCTATCTTTATCTCTATTTCTAGCTTTTAAAGTAGAAGCACAACCTTGCTCTTCATCGTCTATTCCTAAAATTAATTCTTCTGTGTTTAATTTAATATCCATTTTTCCTACTCTATTTTTATTAGTAATTTTTTTCCTGAATCAAGAAGAAAGTGTGTGAAATCAAATTTTATGCCACACACTTTAAGCTCATGCCATAGTCTTTGTTACCACTGTAGTACAGCAGTTAAAACCATAGAAGTATCAAAATTATCCTGCTAATTCTTCATCTGCTCCAAAGTCAATGTCTGTAGCACCTGAAGCGTCACACATTACATCATCTGACAAACTAGGTCTATCACAGTCTCTATCTCTTGCTCTATCACAGTCTCTATCTCTGTTTCTAGCTTTTAAAGGAGAAGCGAAACCTTGCTCCTCATTATCTATTCCTAAAATTAATTCTTCTGTGTTTAATTTAATATCCATTTTTCCTACTCTATTTTTATTAGTAATTTTTTCCCTGAATCAAGAAGAAAGTGTGTGAAATCAAATTTTATTCCACACACTTTAAGCCAATGCTATAGTCTTTGTTACCACTGTAGTACAGCAGTTAAAACCATAGAAGTATCAAAATTATCCTGCTAATTCTTCATCTGCTCCAAAGTCAATGTCTGTAGCACCTGAAGCGTCACACATTACATCATCTGACAAACTAGGTCTATCAGAGTCTCTATCTCTTCCTCTATCGCTATCTCTATCTCTGTTTCTAGCTTTTAAAGGAGAAGCAAAACCTTGCTCTTCATCGTCTATTCCTAAAATTAATTCTTCTTTTGTTTTTATGTGCTCTTCTGTTGATAGCATCATTTTTTCATTGGTAAAGTTAGCCATACTACTTATCTAATTTTAATTATTATAAATAAAGTCAATCAAGAATAAATTTATTAACACGATGTTATTTAAAGAGTACTGTGCATCTTCACACATCATTTTAATAAATATTACTAATTAAATTTATCTTAGATTAAACACAACATGTCAAGTTTATTTTTTAATTTCTTCTTTAAAGATTGTTATATAAATGTTAATTTTATAGTTAAATATTGTATATATTAAAGATTTATAAAATTGAAAATAATGGTTATGTAACATGAAAAAGAGTTTTATATCAGATTCCTTAAGACCTAAGGTGGGAGATAGCGCAAAAACTATAAATCACTTGTTTCGCGGTGTTGTCATTTCTGACATTTTAAATACCAAAACTAGGCACAATTGTGTAAGGAAAATCATTTCTCATTCTTTCGAAGTGAAAGAAAGTGAACGGGTAATGCAGTTTGTTGATGTGCTGAAAATAATGTTTCCTATAGTAAAGAAAAACACGAAGAAAAGTTAATTTGAAAAATTGGTGTATATCATTATGAGTTTATATAAATTTTCCTCGTTTAACAGAACGATTGAGGGAGAGGAGGGTGTAATATTACATAACACTATTACTAGGCGTTCTGTGGGTTATGGCTCTGATGTTGAAAAAGTAAAGGATCAGATACTGCAACAGCAGGTACGTACTTTAGAATCAGATGTTGATAAGCTTTTATTGCAAATTATAGCAGCGGAATTATTGGATAGAGGAGCGATAGTTCCAGTGGAGCATGTAAATAGAGAGGAGGAATATTTAAACTCTCTTTCTGCTCCTATTTTGCCGGAGTATGGATTTTTTGGTTGCAAAGTTGCCAAAGTGCAGTCGATAAAAGATGAGAGTAATTTGATAGCATGTTTTGGTGTTCCATGTGATGTGGGTGCTTCTAAGCCTGGTAGCAGGTATGGTCCTAGATTGTTAAGAGGGCGTAGTAAGGACATGAATTTTAGGGGAGGAAGGCCTATTTTGCTAGATCTTTTTAACAAAAATACCGTGTCCTTCGATAAGTTAGTTGATTTAGGAGACGTGACGTCTACCAGGGGCAACGTCCAGCAATGGATTGCTAACGTACGAGCTTTGTTAGCAAAGATTCCAACGGCTTGTATTCCATGCATGATAGGTGGGGATCACTCACTGACCTATGCTGCTGTAACTCATTTGTGGGATACTGGTAAAAGATTTTCTTTGGTGCAGCTAGATCATCATTTAGACATTCAGTTATGGGGAAAATTTAAAGATAATAAACCAGAGTATTTAGATGATCTTTCTCACGGGAACTTTGTTTCTTGGGTCAAGTATCAAATTCCTGATATAGATATCTTAAATATAGGTGCTTCTCGTTATCAAAGTTTTTCAGACATATCGTCGGATCAGGTTAATCAATACATTAATACAGTTTGCAAAGTTATATCTGACTTTGAAGTTCAGAATTGTGAAATAACAAGCATAATTGAAAAGCTCCCGCAAGATCAGGATATTTATTTAAGCATAGATATAGATGCTATTAACTCTATTTTTATCAGAAGTAATACCGGCTTTCCTGGTCATACTGGTATTTGTTTGGATAAATTTGTCAGTATCGTACATTTTCTGACAACTAAAAATAACGTTATAGGTTTAGATTTAATGGAGCATGGGGTATCGAATAATCATGAGAATCATTATAGTTCCTCTACTATTTTAGCGAATATTTTAATCAATATTATTTGTAATATTAATTTTCATTAAAAATAATTGCGCATCTGATTAAGTTATATTAATATCCTCTATGGACTTACTTTTCTAAACTAAATAGGTATTAACTATGATATTTTTCCGTAATGAAGTTCCCGCTTCTGTAATGAGGATGAATAAAGGAAGTTTTGCTTTCGTTAACGACGCTGAACATTACTTTATTAAAGCCCCTCAAGAGATGCAAAGCTCTCTTACAGTAAACTTCAGGGGTAGCAATGTTGATGTTAGGTTAAGGGATGATTTTCCAGATTCTGATCCAATAAAAGTAAATTTGAGAGGACTTGCTCGTGATGCGCAGGTTGAGTTGAAGAATGGTGCGTTGAGTTTGGACAGTGTAGCTGGAGGCATGAGAGCGAAGGTAGATAACGGATCATTGAAGGCCAAGGTGCACAAAGCAGACGTCAATACACTAGATGCTAAGGTATGTATTGGCAGATTGCAAAATAGCTCTGATTTACACGATCAAGCTGGTGGTGCCGCTGCTGCTGGTGGTCATGGCCATGTGCATACTTCTTCTTCTGGTGCTGGTGTTTTTGGTAGCTGCTTTACTGGTATGCCAGGTGATTTCTTTGCAGGAGTACTTGGAGGAATGGGTTCTAGAGATGTTCACTACGCTGGCGAAGGTAGTGCAAATGTACATCTAGAAGTTGGTAATGGTGTGCTAGATTTGTGTTAAAACTGTCTTGTGAAACGCTTGTTTAACAATAAATGAGCTTTTTAGGGTTATAGTTTCAAAAAATGCGTTTTCCAAATACCTTTTCTATTTGAGATAGATGGTATCTTGGTTAGCGCATTTTTCCCGTTAATTAAAAATGTCTTTTTGTACTTGTCATCTTTTTTAATTGTGTGAAGTGTTCTCGTGTTGAGTTTGTGCTTGACATGCTATTCCGATCATATTATTACAACCATAAGTTGTGTAACAGCACTTTAATTACCATTTTTTTAAAACAACTGATGACTAAAGAAAAAGAATTACCCATTCCTCACGAGATACTAAAAAGAAAACGTGAAAATGAAATATTAAAAAATAAACGACAAAAGACAGATGAGATAATACGTAAACGTAAAGCGAGAAAAAGAAAAACTAAGACACCAGAAGAACTAATCAAGATAATAGGTCAGTATTGCGAAAACCCTAATTCTATGGTGGAGGCTATTAAATGTAGGCGAGAGAAAGAAATTAGAGAGCAATTGAGATTGGGTGATATTAGGGCTGAATATAAGACTATGCTAAAGTCTGATATAGCGGATATGCCATATGAAAAAGGCAATGCTCCGGGGGCCGTGGGTCAAACAGCTCTTGCTTTTTGCCTTGAGTTGGAAAGTAAGTGTCATGTTGTAGCAAAAGGAGTTACAAATACACATGAATTATCAGAAGATGTAGGTGCATGGACCCATGCCGCTTTGAGTGATAAGCTTGAAAAAGATGCCTTACACAGGCAGGCCGTACAAGGGACACAAAAACCACCTTTGTTTAAAGTTGACGAAAAAGCCAGAAGTTTGTATGCGATTGAAAAAGGATGGCTTGGAGATCCAAATTCATCTATGTCAAAGATTCGTTCTGAGATAGACTGTTACAATCGTAATCTTAGCTCTAATTCAGATAAGATAAACGTGTTTTCTGATAGCTATTCAGCCTTAACAACTACAACTAAGCATCATATTATTGAATCAGAAAACGGATTACAGCAGATGTGGGCTAAATTTCAAGGTAGAATGAGGGGTGCTGTGAGCCTATATTCTGAGCATCCAGAAAAAGTTGATGGTCATCCATGGCTGCATGCTAGCCTGATATTGTTTGCACGATATATTTGTGATTTTGACAAATTTTTTGGTACTGACGATAGCATTCATGCGACCACAAAAGTGGCTTGGAATCCTGGTAATTTGATAACGGGGCCAGCTCCACATTGTAGAGAACGGCATGATGGTACTAAAGCAAATCCTTCTTTTGATAGAACAATATCCCCCGCTATTGATATTTTGGACTTATCTTTACAAGATTATAACAATTCTAGTAAAGATGTTAAAAGTATGATCAACAATTTGGAAGTTGAATTGCTTGGTAAACAGATATCTATAAGGCGTGGAGACAAAAGGGAAGAATTGATTCAATGCATACGGTGGTTAGTGAAGATATTACAAGTTTCAGATCAAGCTTTGTCAGATGCGCACGAAATAGATGAGTATTTCGCCAATTTTTGGTTGTGTTGGATAAATTTGCTTTGGAGTGGATTTTGGGTAGGCTCTTACGCACGCGGCAAGTCCAATGATAATTTACATAAGCCTGTGCTTCAAGTAGGGCGCCCTAAAATTATAGGACAAAGCTATAATACTATTGGCATTGCAAAGAAGTATGCTGAAGCTTTTAATTCTAATTAAATAAGGTAACTCTGACATGTATATTGACTTTTTGGTTGTTATGCATTGCGATAGACGCAAAACTTCTTGAAAAAGTGTTGGCTTGATGTTTATATGAGTGGTGTGGGCATATGGGTTTAGGAGGCGTGCTTTGCGGCTGTGGTGAAAATGGTAGACACGCAGTCTTGAGGGGGCTGTTTCAATTGAAGTGAAGGTTCGAGTCCTTTCAGCCGCACGTGTTTTTATTAAAGTATAATCGATGGTTTTATGCCTGTAATGTCTGATTTTTGGATCTCAAATATGGCAAACGAGCGTGATATGATTAGTCCTTTTGTTGATTCGCAGGTCAGCGCAGTGCATGATAAGGGGATAATATCTTACGGACTTTCATCATACGGCTATGATGCGCGAGTATCTAAGAAATTTAAGATTTTTACAAATGTAAACTCTGGAATAGTGGATCCAAAAGAGTTTAACGCAAATAACGTTGTAGATTTCGAAGGAGATTGTTGTTTAATTCCTCCGAACAGTTTTATTCTTGGCAGTACTATAGAGAAGTTTAAAATTCCAAGGGATACGCTTGTACTTTGTGTTACTAAATCTACATATGCGCGTTGTGGCATAATAGTCAATGTAACTCCTTTGGAACCTGAATGGGAAGGTTATGTTACTTTGGAGTTTTCTAATACTACTCCTTTGCCTGCAAAAATATATGCTGAAGAAGGTGCATGCCAATTTCTTTTTCTTCGTGGAGATAAGGAATGCAAAATTTCTTACGCTGACAGGAAAGGAAAATATATGAACCAGAAAGACATTACTTTACCTTCTGTTTAGGCGTGCGTGACTAAGTATTTATTTAATGAAGTTAGTTAATATATGAAAGAAACAACAGTGCGTTTTATCGTAAAGACTCAATATGTGAAAGATTTGTCATTTGAAGGCCCTTCTAGTGCGCTAAAGATTTTGCAATGTAAATCTTCTCCTACTGCTGATATCAAAACGGATGTTGCAATATCTAAAGAGGAGGGTATGGATAATACTTATGAGGTGGTGTTGTTTTTTAGAGTTAAGTCGTCCATTGATAAAGAAGATCTATTCCTTGTGGATCTTGCATATGCTGGTGTTTTTTCTTTTGAAGAAATGGAACAGAAAAAAATGGAAAACAAAGAGGAGTTTTTGCTTTTTACGCAAGGTGCTGCCTTATTATTTCCCTTTGCAAGACACATAATAGCAAGTACTATTTCTAGTGCTGGGTTTCCTCCTGTTGTTATTTCTCCTATAAATTTCTCTGATTTATATTTGTTAAAGAAGTCTGATAATGGTACTCCTTCTTAGACATTCTCTTTTTAATTTCTGATATGTAAGTGTTTATGTCAAATTTAGATCCTGTGATAGATCTTGCTGTTAAGCTAATACGATTTCCTTCTGTTACACCTGATTCTGCTGGTTCAGTGGAATTTTTAGAAGATTTGTTTCAGAAAGAAGGCTTTAGTTGCTTTAGAAGAGATTTTGATTCAGATGAGTATAAAAGACCAGTGTCGAATTTATATGCTTATCGTGGGACTGAAGGACCAAATATATGCTTTGCTGGACACTTAGATGTTGTGCCACCAGGTAATTTGAGTGATTGGCATTTTGCGCCATTTGATGCTGTGATCGAGGGGGATGTATTGCATGGACGTGGTACTGTTGATATGAAAGGTTCTATTGCATGTTCTATAGATGCGGCATTAGCCTTTATTCGGGCCAATCCAGACAGACGTGTCAGTTTTCTTATGACGACAGATGAAGAAGGAGTTGCACATGATGGTGTTAAGAGAATGTTGGATGAATTAGAAAAATATAATCATAAGCTAGATTTTGCTATATTTGGAGAACCTACGTGCAAAGAGAAAGTAGGAGAAGTGATAGCTGTAGGTAGACGTGGAAGTATAAATTTTGTTTTAACGTGTGATGGAAAGCAAGGTCACATAGCTTATCCTGATTCGTTTGTAAATCCTGTTGAACAGGTGGTAGAAATAGCTAAGAACCTTAAAGAGATAAAGCTTGACGATGTTAAAGATAAATTTTCTGCCTCTGTATTGAATATTACTTCTATTGACGTTGGTAATAAAGTCACAAATCTTATACCTGCTAGAGCAGAGATACGTTTTAATATCAGATTTAATAAAGTATTGTCTGAATCAAAAATAGTAGCGCTTGTTTCTGAAGCGGCGCGAAAGGTTACGGATAATTTTTCTATGTCTTATGAATGTTCGGCATTGCCATTTTTGAGTGAAGAGGATGATTTCATAAGGGCATTTGCAAAAGTTAGTAAAAAAATTACTTCTATTAGTCCTAAATTTGTTACTGGAGGAGCGACTTCAGATGCTAGATTTGTATCTAAATGTTGTCCTTGCATAGAATTTGGGTTACATTACAACAGGGCTCATCAGGTGGATGAACAAGTAGGTTTAGAAGATATTAAAAAATTAAGAGATGTCTATAAGGGTTTCCTTTTCGAGACCTTAAGTCTTTAGCTCGTTTTCTATTCATGCTGGTTGTGCTCCTTTGGTGCGTGAGCGGATATGGCGGAATTGGTAGACGCGTTAGGCTTAGGACCTAATGCTTTTTGGGCGTGGGGGTTCGAGTCCCTCTATCCGTACCAGTAAATGAATTATTTAATTGAAAGTAAGTGTGTTGCACATGGAAGATATTCAAAAGAGAGAAATAGAAACTTCTGAAAAGTTGGTAAAAAGGTATGAGGTTACGTTTCCGCAAGCGGTTGTACAGCCTGTAGTTAATGTAAAATTGAAGGAAAAGCAAAAAAGTGCTAAAGAGCCTGGTTTTAGAGAAGGGCAGGTTCCCTTTTTTGTTGTAGAGAGAAAATATAAAAAATCTCTTACTCAAGACGCCATCAAAGAGAAAATGCAAGAGGTGGTGTTTGAGTTGACTGAGTCTTTTAAAGATAAAGTCTTGGGCAAACCAAAAATTGAAGATTTCAAGGAAGAAAACGGGGCGGTGAGTTTTCGCTTTTCTGTAGAGTTATTTCCTGAGTTTGATATGCCTGACTTTAGTAGCATTGATATAGAACACTATAATATTAAAGTGTTAGATTCTGATATTGATGATTATATTGGTCTTATTGCTCGTGCCAAAAGACAGATAGATGAAGAAACACCAAAAGAGGATCCTATAAAAATGGGAGATTCTGTTCTTATTAATTGTAACTTTTTCTTGGATGGAAAATTGCTAGAGAACAGAAAGATAGAAAATAAGTATGTTGATATAGGATATAGTTCTATATTAAAAGAAATGACAGATGGCTTGATGGGGCGCAAAGTAGGAGATACGCCAGAGTTTGAAGTCACTTTTCCATATGAGGAGATGGATAAAGAGATTGCCGGTAAAAAGTGTTTGGCAAAAGTAGAAATATTAGATGTACGTAGATATCTTGAAACTCCTGCCATAGATCAGGCTTTTGCGGAACAATATGGCTGTGCTAGTGTAGCAGAGTTACGTTATCGAGTATCTGGTCTTTTAAGAGATACCGCATATGAGGACTTGTTTGGAGTGAATAAGGCTAAGCTTTTTGATAGTCTAGAGAAGATGCTGGATTTTGACGTACCCACAAGTATCTTTGAAGAAGAGTATTCTGGTCTGCTAAAGAATGAGGAGTTGAAAAAACATTTGTCTTTAAATCAGGATGATTATCAGCAGTATTGTCGTAACCTCGCTATGAGAAAGATGAGAATTGGCCTGCTATTGTCGGAATATACTAAGAGAAACAACATTCGTGTCTCGGAAGAAGAATTACAACGTCACATTGATGGAGAAATAAGAAAGTTTCCAGATCGTAAAGAACAGATTTTAAAATATTACAAAGAAAATGTTTCTTTGGTTTATTCAAATCATCTGGAGCAGAAAGCTGTCTCTAATGTTCTTTCTGTAGAAGTTAATCTTGTTGAGTCTGACAAAACTCTAAGTGAAGTTAAAAAGATAGTTAACAGCGCAAAACAAAGCCTCGCTAATAGAAATTAAGCCTTGATCCCATCTCTTTTTACACCTGTTTTGTGTAGTCTGAGAGTGCAATTGCTATTCTTAAGGTTTCTGTCCTGTTGTTTTTTAATGACCTGAAAGGTGTGGTTGAGGCATTTTCTTTTATATTTATTTTAGTTGCCTTTTGTTAAACGGATATATTTGTATACGGCTATTAACTTTTTTCGAAAAGTGTGTAGTTGTTTATGCTTTTATAAAAATTGTTTTGTTTTTTGTCAAAAAGTACAGACGATTATACAATCTTTATATGTGGGGCATTGTTCGCCATAATCAGCCTTTGTGAACTGTCTTATCTAGAATACTCTTTCAGAGCAACACTGTTATAAATATTTTGTAGCGAAGGTTTTGTACAAAAGAAAAAATTTTGGGAGTTTTACTTGTTTAATTCGGTGAATCAAAGTGTATTTTGTTTATTAGCTATATTTTGGTACAACGCTTTTGTGAGAAGCCAAATTTAAGAATGTATCTTGACTAGTTCAGGACCATCATTAAAGGACAAAGGTGTGCTAAGAAGAATAACTACTCTTCTATCTATTGGGACGTTTCTTGAGTATTTTGATCTCATGTGATACTTCCTTATGAGAGTCATAATAGATCGTTATTTCTTGCCAAAAGAAGGACGTTGAATTTTAAGCAGAGTGGCCTTTATACACTCCTTGACATCTTTAGGACTTTTGGAGGATTGCTTTTCAGATGGATAGAAGATGTGCTGTTAAGGCAGTTTATTTTACTGATCTACCTTAATTTTCTGGAAAGCATGTGTCTGCACTACATTTTTGCCTTCTTATGCCAAAATAAGAGCATGCGCAAAGTGCCTGTATTATACCGTATAGATGTAAATTTATTAACATCTTTGTATTACTCCGATGTATTGGCGATGTAATACCAGAGTGATGCAATGAATTTTTCTATCGTCTTAATTTTTACACCATTGTGATTTGATGCATATGTTATCAAGCATATTTCGATACTATGCTTGATATATTGTCTATTTTCTTTATCTCTAAAGATTTGGCACGTAGAGTTTTGAGAAAATCTTTTATTTATTTGCTTTGCAGTAACCACTAAATAATTGTTTAGTCGGAGTTAGTTTCATGCATTTAATATTGGATTAATAAACCGACCTGATACTAGTAACTTCAAGTTAAATGAAACAGTTAATTATTTATTACTGAATAACGCATCCTTTTTCATAATACGATGTAGAATTATGTTTATTTTTTAACGGTGCCGCTAGATGGGATTGAACCGTCGACCTCTTCATTACCAATGAAGTGCTCTGCCACTGAGCTATAGCGGCATGTGTTTTATTATATACACGCAAATTGATATAGAGCAACCTGACATAAAAATGTATTCGCGTCAAGGCAAAAAAGTGTTAACAGTTTAACACTAAAAGGTATATTTTGCTATTTATATAGTGTTGCAAATATAACACATCTGGTTTTTGAAATTATCCTTACTATAGGTATGATCTTTTGTTTATATATTTTTCATGGTACAAGCCTTTCGTGACTGAGCTAGAAAAGGCCTTTTGGTTAGTGGTTTTTGTTGTTGTTTTTTGGATGTTTTTTCGGCTGTATTTCAGTTAAAAAGTGAAATAATGTTAATTTAATTTTTTCGTATTTAAATAAAGATATGAGTAACAAAAAGAAAATAATGGCAGCCGCATTGATAGCTGCTTCGTCTGCTTGTGTATCTGCAAAGGATGATGCTTTCAGTTTTGGGCTGGGAGTAGATTACACTGTACCTGTGGATACTTGGGGCAGTGCTAGGCATTCTCAATGTAGTTATAGGAGTGTTAACAATTTACCTGGTATCAATACTACTAATGTCAAGTTGTTGAGATCCAAGCATGATAGAGTTGGTATGTTCTCTATTACTCCTCGCATTGCCTATGGTATTAACGATACCACTAAGCTTGGGATTCAGTTTTCTTTCAGGCCAGAAGGATTGAGAAATGACTATCCTATCCAAAGAAATGTTGCCAATGAAGACACCGTAAAGGGCCTTGATACAAGTAAGATGATTAAGGATGTTGTTAAGGCTTTTGATACTGGTGTTGCAGCTGCTGGTGGTGGACATGGTAAAGTGGAAACTGTTTGTTTAGATGCTATTAAAGCATTGCATAAAGCAGATTTAGATAAATTTTCTACAATGTCTCCTGGGGATAAGGTAAAATTGTCTGATAGTGCTAAAGTTACTGAGGATGTGATAGAGAGTATTGCAGATAGACGTGGCGTTGCTTCTGATGAATTGAAAAAAGCCATTGCCAAAGTTGCAAGCATGGTTGATAGCTGTGAGGTATTGGCGCATGATGCTGATTGTGTGAAAGACATCAAAGATTTGATTACTGTGGCTGAGGTTGCTGGTGCTAGTAAAGAAGCAAAAGTTTTACAAGACGCTTTAAGGAAACCTGTTGACATTATTATGGAAGAGAAAATTGTTCCGCATACTGGTTTATTGACAGGAGAGTTTAAGTTTTACGATGGAGACCCTATGTCTGTTTCTCTATTAGCTGGTTTGGGTATGACACATTGGAGCCGTAGTCACACATATCATGACAACTCAGATAGGTCTGATGTAGAACATGCCTTTAAGGATGATAATTCTCGTTACAGTAGAGACTTCACTTTCTCTGGTAAGTTGGGTCTAGGATTTAGTTTTAACGTTTCTGATGTTGTTAATTTAAACTTATCAGCTAGTTACCAATACCTAGGTGAGCCTGAATTTGCTTATGAAAAATCTAAAACTTCTGACAAAGATGCGTCCGATAGGAGAAATTCTGGTAACAGGACTTCATCTTATTCTAGCAGAGATCTAGGGGGACATTTCTTCTCTGTTGGTTTAGATCTCTCTAAAGAGTTTTAGTCAAAATTCTGATCAAGATCAGGTATTTGCAAAACAAAAAAAGGCCTCTTAATTATTAGAGGCCTTTTTTCATGTCTATTTTTCTTTGCATTCTGATAGATTCGATAACTTCTGAGAGTAGTATTTGGGCTGCTAAGGTATGTTGAAGTTCGTTGTTATTTTTTTTTGTCTGCATTGTCTCTAGTAATCTATCTGCTGATTTTGATGAAAATCTTTCATCGTACAGAAGAATTGTCATACATTTTCGGAAGTATGACAAAGAACTTGCAAACGCTTCTACAATTTTTACTAAATTACCTTTTGTTCCATCAAGCATTAATGGCAAGCCAAGTACTATTCCTGTAGCTTTATATTTATTTACGATAGTTTTTATGTCTTTTAGTTGAGACTTTCTTGATAGATGAGTTAACGAATATAAAGGCATAGCTACTCTTTGATTTGCGTCAGATATAGCTATTCCTATGTGTTTGCAGCCATAATCCAAGCCAAGTAAAGCACCACTATTTGGTATTAGTTTTATGAATTCCTTTATGCTGTAAGTAATCAATTTAGTCGTGTTTAAATGATAACGGAATGGGTTTTTCTAAAAACATGAATATTTACATTCTAATTAGTGTAATTTTTTATATATACTTTTTTTAGAAATGGAGACGTCTTTACCTATTTTGTCTAAGTAAGTTTTGTACTCTGTATAATTACCTTCAAACCATCTAATTTGTTTTTCCTCTTTATCGAAATCCATTATGTGAGTTGCTACTCGATCTAAGAACCATCTATCATGGCTGACAACTAGCATTGTACCTGTGAACTGCTCTATTGCTGTCTCTAAGGATCTCAAAGTTTCTATATCCAGGTCGTTTGATGGTTCATCTAAAAGTATTACATTGGCTTCTTTTTTCAACAATTTTGCCATATGCAACCTATTCCTTTCTCCTCCGGATAGATCCTTTACCTTTTTCTGTTGAACATCTCCTTTAAAGTTAAACATAGAACAGTAGGCTCTAGTTTTAATTTTTCTATCGCCTAGTTGTATCTCTTCTAGTTGTTCTGATATTTCTTCCCATACTGTATTTTCGTCTTGAATATTATCACGCAATTGATTTACAAACCCTATACTAACAGACTTTTCTATTTCTATTTCTCCTGTGTCTGAGACTTCCGTCCCCGTGATAAGGTTCAGAAAGGTTGATTTACCAGCTCCATTTGGTCCAATAATACCTACAACAGCATTTGAGGGTATAGTACAACTAAAATTTTGAAATAGTATATCGTTTTGAAAACTTTTACTTATATCGTTTACACGGATGGCTACTTTACCAAGTTTGGGACCATTGGGTATGAAAATTTGTGATGTTGTGTCTGATATTGTTTGTTTTTGCGCTAATAACTGGTCGTATGCTTTAACTCTTGCCTTATTTTTAGTATGTTTCCCTTCAGTGATCCATTGAAGTTCTCGTTTTATTTGTTTTGCCAAATCTTTCTGTCGTTGTTTTTCCATCCCAAGATTGTTGTATTTTTTTTCTAACCAAGAAGAATAATTTGATTCCCACGGAACACATTTTTTATTATCTATTTCTAATATCCAATGTGCTATATTATCCAAGAAATATCTGTCGTGTGTGACTAGTATTACAGTACCCGTGTATTCTTTTAAGTAATGTTCTAGCCATGCAACTGATTGGGCATCTAAATGGTTTGTTGGTTCATCTAGTAGCAACATGTCAGGTTTTTGCAATAATAATTTACATAATGCTACTCGTCTTTTTTCTCCTCCAGAGAGTATGGTTGTGTCTTTATTTTTTTCTGGGCAGGATAGAGCGTTCATAGCGACCGATACCTCATGTTCTAGATTCCAACCATTTACCGCATCTATCTGCTCTTGTAATAGTGTTTGCTGTTCTAGTAAAGACTCTATTTCTTCTGGAGAAGCGTTAGAGAATTTTTGACTTATTTGATCAAATTGTTTCAGTAATTCTGTTTTTTCTTTAAGTCCCATCATAACGTTTTCTAGTACAGTTTTAGAGCTGTCGAGCTGTGGTTCTTGAGGCAGATATCCTATTTTTACATTTTTGTCTGGCCATGCTTCTCCTTCGAATTCTTTGTCTAGTCCTGCTATAATTTTCATTAGGGTAGATTTACCCGCTCCATTGGATCCTATAATTCCTATTTTTGCACCGTATAGAAAAGATAGCCAAGTATCTTGGATGAGAATTTTATTTCCCACGGCTTTGCTTAACTTTTTCATGACAAAGATGAACTGAGAGGTCATATTATACCTAATGCGACTGTTATTCTGTACATTTTACAGCTTAAGTGAGATATTGATCTATTGCACTATTAAGCTTCATGTAGCAAAGCATAGGCTATCATATTTGTATATATAAAACGAAGTATGGTTTGTATTTTATCTATATTTTTTCTTTTTGTTATGTTTGTATTGTGGCGAAATGGTCTTTTCGTTAGGACAAATTTTTTCTCTTCTTCAAAGCATTATATCAATAAAAGATTTCATAATCTTACACAACCTGCCACAAGATATAAGGGTAGTATATTGTCTTTAAAGTTATGGAAGGCGATGTTTAAGATAGTGTTTGCTTCCTGGCCAAGGCAAAAGAGTTTAAAAAAAAGACGAGTGTTACATGAAAGGGAAAGCAATTTAGTTACTTACTTTATTAATCATGCTACTTTTTTGATTCAGGTAGGACAGTATAACTTTCTTACTGACCCTGTGTGGTCTGATAGGGTTAGTCCTTTTTCTTTTGCAGGTCCAAAACGCGTAAAAGATGTTGGTATTTTGATGCAAGATCTTCCGCAAATAGATTTTGTTTTAATTAGCCATGATCACTATGATCATTTGGATATTGCATCTATTAAGCGGTTACAACATATGTTTAATCCAAAGTTTTTCGTGGGATTAGGTGTGGATACTATATTAAGAAAACATGGTATTTGTAATATTGAGGTTATGGACTGGTGGCAGTATAAAAGCTTTGGCAGGAAGGACTGTATACATTTTGTTCCAGCTCAGCATTTTTCTGGTAGAGGATTGTTGGACCGTAACTCAACTTTATGGGGAGGTTTTGTTGTAGAATGTGCTGAAAAGACATTCTATTTTGCAGGAGATACAGGGTTTCAAGAAAATACATTTAACTGTATTAAGAATAAGTTTGGTTCTATTGATCTTGCTTTTTTGCCTATAGGAGCATATAAACCAAAAGAGTTTATGTCTCCTGTTCATATGAGTCCTAACGAGGCTGTGCTAGCTCACAAAATTCTTCTCTCTAAGAAAACAATAGCTATGCACTACGGTACCTTTTGCTTAAGTACAGAGGAATATCATGAGCCTGTGCAAGATCTAAAATTAGCAAAACAAAAGCATGGAGAAGAAGATAATGTGTTGGTTTTAGATCATGGAGAATATTTCTCTTTTTAAAATGTTTTTTTACTTGTAAATTCTAGGCAGCGATTTATTGAAGCTAAATCTTGGAATTCATTGACTATTTGAAATCCTTCTTTTTCAAAGATATTTTTTATTTCTACATCTTGTCCTTTTCCTATTTCTACAAATACAGACCCTGTGCACTTTAAGAACTGTTTTGCACACGACGCTATTGCTTTATAAGATTCTAACCCTGTTGTGCCCGACAATAGCGCCTGGGCTGGCTCAAATGTAAGAGTTCTATCTAATGTTTCACTTTTTTTTATGTAGGGAGGGTTAGATATGATTATATCAAACTGCTTCGAGTGTAAATTAGAATACCAGTTACTCAGTAGTAGTGTGAGCCTATTATGTACTTTATGAAGGGAAGCATTGATGTCAGCAACTTGTAATGCTTTTTGTGATATATCGACTCCAACTCCCTGTGCATTAGGTATGTTTTTGAGGAGCGTAATAATTATGCATCCGCTACCAGTACCTAATTCTAGTATATTGGATATAACATTTTTTTTTCTTAAAGCTGCTTCAATTAATGTTTCAGTTTCGGGTCTTGGAATTAAAACGTCTGGATTAACGAGAAACTCTAAACTAAAAAATTCTTTTTTACCCAATATATATGCTAAAGGTTCTCCATTGATTCTTCTTTTAGCAGCTTGTAAGGCAGCATCAAAATGAGCTTGTGGTATGTCATTTTCTACAAGTAGTTTTTCGTAACGCATTTTTGATACGTGGCATAAAATAGCCCTAGATTCTGTTTCTGGTGATGAGATGTTGGCTTGTCTCAACTTTTTCTTCAGTATATGAAGAATTGATACCGTTTTTGGCATTTATTGTATACCGGTAGAACCGAACCCTTGTTGGTTTCTTTGAGTTACATTTAATGTATCTACTTTTATAAAATCTATAGAAGAGTATTGAGTTAATACAAGTTGAGCTATCCTGTCTCCCTTATTGATGTGAAAGTCATGTTGACCTAAGTTAGTCATTATGACCTTAATTTCTCCCCTGTAATCACTATCTATCGTTCCTGGTGCATTGAGAACGATAACGGAATGTTTTGCCGCAAGACCAGATCTTGATCGTACTTGCGCTTCATATCCTACTGGTACTGCTATTGATATACCAGTTGGTATGATTGCTGTTGTACTAGGTTTGATACACATTTCATCTACCGCCGCTCTTAAATCTACTCCCGCGCTTCCTTGTGTTGCATATTTAGGTGTATCTTGTGATGGTGCATTGTCTAAGAATTTAATTTGTACTGCCATTGTATTAGTTTGCATGTCTTTTTAGTCTAAAGGTTATTACTTGAAAGCACATTTTTACTTTCTATTAACGTATAGCTTGTGTTTTATCACTTTTCAATTTCTTTTGAAAAAGAGTAGTTGATTGATACCTTGGTGTATTTAACAATAGCGATTAATTTCAACTCTGAATAATCGCTACTAAAAGTTGTACTATTTAGTTCGTTTTTTAAGTGCGTTTGTGTACGTTTACTGAATGAAAATTTTCAGCGAAACTTTAGCTCTTTCTGTGTATCATGACAAAAGTATGTTGCCTCTTAGATCAATATGTTGTATAGCTCAGTATGTGTTATTTTGTAACTATTGGCTGGTCTTATTCTAGTGTCTGAAGGGCGTTGCGTTTATTCGCAGAGGTTGATGACAAAGTTAGAAAAATTAAACCAAGAGTCTTCTTCTAAAGTAGATTTGGAAAAGATAGAAAGGGCTATTGAGTTTGCAAAAAAATATCATGACGGTCAATTTAGAAAAAATGGAGAGCCTTTCTATTCTCATCCTTTAGAGGTTGCCTATTTGATTTCAGACTATTGTTTTAAAACGTGTGTTATAGCAGCTAGTATATTGCATGACGTTGTTGAAGATACAGAAGCAACCATTGGTAATATTTTAGATCATTTTGGTTGGCGCATTGCTACTTTAGTTGATGGCGTGACAAGATATGTTGGAGGAGAGAAGGTGAGTATAGAATACATAGTGAATCGTGCTTGCGAGAAAGATGATTTTGAGATTTTATTGATAAAGCTTTTTGATAGGCTACACAATGTTAGGACTGCTAACTTTCTGTCTAGAGAAAAAAGAAAAGCGATGTTGCAAGAAACGCTGGAGCAAGTATTGGCCATAGCGTTATTTTTTGGAGCCTATTCTGTTGAAAGTGAATTAGGTAGGCTTTGTAAAATGGGTATCAATGGAAACAAATCTGCTGAAGAGAAAGTTATGTCTTTGCTAGGCGATGAAGAAAGCGACCTATCTGAAATATTTAGCCCTCCTAATAAGCTGCTTTAAAAAAACTGTTCCTCTCACGCTCAATGCTACTAACACAAGAATGGCGGGAGTGACGGGACTCGAACCCGCGACCACCTGCGTGACAGGCAGGTACTCTAACCAACTGAGCTACACCCCCAAACATAAATTCTACGCTCCTAGTAAGCGCTTCCTAAAGAAATCTAACGCTCTTTTCATCTTCTCAGAAGCTAGTAAAGCATAGAAGTTTGCAATCATTTCGGCACATTGCTCTCTTTCTGCTTCTTTTTCTATTTCTCTTAGTGCCTCTGCCCTGTTTAGTTCTATTAGATTTTTTTTCTCTTGATCTAGCTGTTGTATAGTATCATTAGTGTATCTTCTTATAGTGGCAAATGTTTCCAATAGCTTTTCTTTTGACTCTTTCAAGTGGTACTCTTTTGCGTTAGAGGTGTAATAGAGCAGATTGGATATATCTATCAAATGCGATGCTTCGTCCTCTGTATCAGTGTAATTTAAGGCACTATGTAACATCTCTTGCAAATATCCAGAAAAGCTTTGATGAGGCATTATTTTTATAGGATCAAAATCAAAGTTCATACTATCATTCCAAGAAAAATCTACAGTTTTCCCCTGTGTATTCATCTTTAGCGCTATACTGAATTTTCCATCTATATTAGTGAGTGTTTTTACAGCTTTTACTACACCGTCATATTTATCAATATTACTTTTTACAGCGTCGATAAATGCTGAAATGGACCCTCTTACTATTGCTTGTTGATCCTGAGGATTACTCCTCCCAACCTCATCCTGCACATCTGCTAACAACAGTCCCATTTCTCGTGTCTCCTTAGATATTTTTTTAATACATTCTATTGCGCTATCTAATACGCTATTTATCTGGTCACATTTCTCTTCACTGAAAAAGGCTTGTTTACCTTTGATATCCAGCAAAGTAGTTTCTATTTTTTCCTTTTGAATCAGATCATTGATTGACATTTTTTCAATCTGTTTTTCTCCGTGCTGAAAATCTTCTCTAGCTTTCCAAAACTTAAGCATAGATTGAGTAGAGAGGCTTTCGTAAACTGACCCTGACGATCCTATTAAATTGGGCATTGTACAGTATCTTTTTAATTAAGTTATAACTACCTTGCCTGTTTCATTTTCACACAAAACAACCTGTGACATGAGCAAATGCCAGTTTGCAAGATTTACTTCCTATATCGGGTCGGATTATAGCACCTATATTTTTGTAATGGAAGTTATTTATCTGCTTTATACCAGAAATTCTAGTGAAGTGGATCTTGTAGGCTGCAGATGTTGTTTTAGAGTTTTTTATGGTGAGAATTGCTGATTAATTTATGAAAGTTTCATGGTTTGAATTTGCCAGTATCAAGCTATTTAGCACATTTTATATTGTGTTATGTGCGTAATGATCAGTGGTTAGTGGCAACTACTTATAAATGCTGTTATTATCTTTTGCTTGTAAGAAAGGTAGGTTTAAATGAATATGTGTCAGTTTCTCAATTAATGGTGTATTACAGAAAATGAATTTGGAAGCAATTGAAAGTGTGGATATTACACAAGAGGTCAAAGGTTCGTACTTAGATTATGCTATGAGCGTTATAGTCAGTAGAGCTTTACCTGATGTAAGAGATGGTCTTAAACCTGTACACAGAAGGATTTTGTATTCTATGTATATGTCTGGCTTTATGCACAATAGGCCGCACAAGAAATCTGCTAGAACAGTTGGTGATGTTATAGGTAAATACCACCCTCACGGTGAGACAGCTATTTATGATGCTTTAGTGAGGATGGCTCAAGGTTTTTCTTTGCGAATTCCTTTAATAGATGGGCAAGGAAATTTTGGTTCAATAGATGGAGATGATGCAGCATCTATTCGTTATACAGAAGCAAGATTAGCTAAGATTTCTGATTTTTTGCTAAAAGATATAGCTCTAGGTACTGTAAATTTTAGGCCCAACTACGATAATTCAGAAAAAGAGCCTGAAGTGTTGCCTGCTTTAGTTCCTAACCTTTTGTTAAATGGTTCTGGGGGGATTGCTGTTGGTATGGCAACCAATATACCTCCGCATAATTTAGGTCAACTTGTGGATGCTTGTTGTTTGTATGTAGATAATCCTGATGTATCTGTTGATGAGTTAATAGATGTACTAGAAGGTCCTGATTTTCCTACCCAAGGGGTTGTGATAGGTATAAATAATCTGCGTAAAGCATATAAGACTGGCAGAGGAGTGATAATGATCAAGGGTAAGACAGAAATAGAAAATTATGGAGAGAGGCAGGCTATTGTGATCACGGAAATTCCTTATGCTGTTAACAAAGCCAAGATGGTTGAAAAGATAGGAGAGCTTATCAAAGAAGGGCGTATTGTTGGAGTAAGTGATTTGAGAGATGAGTCTGATAGAAGTGGTATCAGGGTTGTAGTAGAACTCAAAAGGGATACTATCGCTGAAGTTGTTGTAAAGCAGCTTTATACTTATACACCGTTACAGGTGAGTTATGGTATGAATATGCTAGCTCTTGATAATAATATGCCAAAGTTGATGAATCTCAGAGAGATCATTGGCTCATTTATAGATTTTAGAAAAGAAGTTGTACATCGTCGTACTACATTTTTATTAATTGAGGCAAGGCATAAAGGGGAAATATTACTTGGTTTGCTGCTAGCTGTGAGCAACATTGATGAGTTGGTTAGGACTATCAAGTTATCTAAAGATTATACCGAAGCTAAGGAGCGGTTAATGTTGATGAAATGGAATACAGAGACTGTAACAGAATTTTTGCGTCATATATTTCCTGATCATGAATACGGTGCGCAATTGCAGTTATCTGCCACTCAAGCTAAGGCAATTTTAGATATGAGAATAGCCCGTTTAACAGGCTTAGAAAGTCAAAAGATAATATATGATTTACGTGCTTTAGTTGTTGAAATAGCTGAATATGAAGGCATTTTGTCATCTGCTGAAAAGTTATTGAGTATATTAAAAGAGGAGTTGGTATGTTTAAGGAAAGAGTTTAACAGCCCTAGGCTTACTCTAATACAAAAATTTGAAGAGAAGGATTTGTCTGAAGAGGATTTAATACCGGAGGAAGAGATGGTTGTAACGTTTACCATGTCTGGATATGTAAAGCGTTTATCTCTAGATACTTACAGGGCTCAAAGAAGAGGCGGTAAAGGTAAATTGGCTACTAATGTGCAAGAGGATGATGCTATTACTAATATAATAGTAGGTAGTACTCATGCTAAATTGTTATTCTTTTCTACCACAGGTCAGGTATATAAGTTGAAGTTGCATGAATTGCCACTTGCTAGTTTGCAAGCTAAAGGTAAACCAATAGCTAACTTGTTACCATTAGCTTCTGGTGAAAGCATCGCTGATGTATTGTCTTTTTCTGTGAAAAATCTTTCAAAGGAAGATGTATGTATAGTATTTGTCACACAAAAGGGTAAAATCAGAAAGAATATGCTTTCTGATTTTGAGTACATTCCTTCTAATGGAAAGATGGCTATCAGGTTAGAGGATGATGATAGATTGATTTCTGTACAATTATGTTCGTTAGATGATCAAATTATGTTAGCAACTGCTAAGGGAAAGTGTATTAGATTTTGTTCTGATGCGGTAAGAGTGTTTAAGAGTCGCAGTTCTGACGGTGTAAGGGGAATAAAACTTGCTAAAGACGATAAAGTAGTTTCAAAAGCGATACTAAGTTGTGGTTCTTATTCTCAACAAGAAAGAAACGCTTACCTTACTATACCATTCAAGCAAAGATCTAAGTTATTGTCAGATCAGGGTGATTTGTCTGTTATGAAAGTGGTAGAAAAAATGGGTATTACAGACATGATTTCACTGTCTAAAATTTCTGATATGGCTCGAGATGACGTATTTCTTTTGTCTGTTACTGAAAAAGGTTATGGTAAATGTAGTTCGTGTTTTGAATATCGAACTGCTAATAGAGGTGGTAGCGGCGTAGCTAATCTTGCTGTTTCTGCTACGACTGGCGACGTGGTTGGCGTTGTATTGGTGAAAGATCTTGCGGAGGCTGAATTGATGCTGATAACGGATTTAGGTCGGGTGATAAGGTGCAAGCTTGACAACGTAAGGGTGACAGGGCGTAATACCAGAGGGGTAATTTTGGTAAAAACTCGTAAGAATGAGAGGGTCGTATCTGTAGCGCTTATCCATAATGCTATAGACGTAGATCAAATAGAATAGAAGTTTTTTTCTGCGTATGGTATAATTCCTTCTCCGCTTACTTTTGAAGGTTGAATTTATATAAAAAGAGAGATAAATATGTCAAAAATTGTTGTGGGATGTAGTAGTAACACGGATGCTACGCTAAAAATTTTGCAAAAAAGGTTAAGGCAAGAGTTGCGCTTTAGTAAAATGCGTGAGAGGCGCCATTATGAAAGCCCTTCTGAAAAAAGTAGAAGGAGATCTGCTGAGGCTTCCAAGCGCAGACGTAAGACCAGGTTTGGCAGAGCTCCTGTTATTTCCGCCATATAAATAGGTTAATATTTATAATACTGTTGCTCTATCGTCGAATACAAAACATTTCCCTTTTTATTTGCTTGCGTCTGTTTTGGTGTTTCTTAGGTAGGATAGTATTCCCCCTTTGAGTTGGAACACGCTAGTTGTGTTTAGTTCTTGTATTAGATATGAGGTAGCTTTTTCACAGCGTATTCCGCCTGTGCAATATGTTGCTATTTTCTTTCGTTTCAGACATACCGCATTTAGCATGCAAAGTCGCTAAAGGTTTCAATTTGTGGGTTTATTGCGTCTTCAAACGCTCCAAGTGAGTACTCATAAGCGTTTCTTGTGTCTAAAACTACTACGTCATTTTGGTTTGTAAAAGCGTTCCATGTTGATGCTTTAATGTATTTGCCTCTTTTTGTTAAGTCTAAATTATTTATCCTCAATTTTACAACTTCAGTTTTGATTTTAACCTTTAGTTTAGAAAAAGGATTCATAGTACTTCTGCTGAAGTTGTATGCATAATCATCAATCTTAAGTAGTCTAAGTATATTTTTTATAAATGGTATCGCGATATCGGAATTTGCTGCAAATGCACAATTTATTCCTTCTTGTGATATGATGAAAGAGCCTTTTATATGGCTTTTAGAGGCTTTTATTAGTATTGCATTTGACGCTTTTCTAAATCTTTAATCTTTGTTAAGGAGTATAAATTAACAACAAGAATACGATTAATATATTTTGCTTTCTCTATAGGGGGAATTGTAAAATTTGTCATTATTTCCTAATAATAAAAGGTTAATGATTAAGAATTGGGTATAATATCAACATGCTATATTTGCCTTTTTAAATCACCTTTTTAGTCAAAGTGTCAAATATTTTTCTTGTATAAAATTAATAATTAGCTTAGAGTTATTATATGGTTTCGTACGTTTTTGTAAAATCTTGTGCGTTGAATGGTTGATATACTGGCCTGCCAGTATGCAGTTAAGTTTTTAATTCGTTAATTCACAATTGTCAAATGGAAAACAAAAAAAAGGATGGCAGAGTTGATCAGGTGGATGTGATAATAGGCCAGAGGCTTTTTAGAAAAAGATGTTTGTTAGGATATAGTCAAAAAGATTTAGCAGAGTATGCTGGGGTTAGTATTCAGCAGATACAAAAGTATGAGAAATCTACTAATAGAATTGCTGGTGGTAGGTTATACAGGTTTGCAAAATTATTGAAAGTTCCTGTTGAATACTTCTTTGAAAATCTGGACGATATTTTGGATGGAAGAAGTAAAAAGGCTGCTTCTTTTGCAGAAGATCAAGCTATTTTTACTCCTAAAGCTTCAGAGCAAGATGTTATTACTAGTGAGAAAGAAATTATAACGTTGGTACGCTTTTACAATAGTATCAAAGATAAAAACGTAAGGAAGAGATTTTTAGAACTCATTAGAGCTGTATCTGGAATCAATAGCTATGTTTAAAACTTTTACAGTTTCTATATTTTTGTCTTTTTTTCTATTTGGTGGTGCTTCTGCCAAAACCAGAATAAAGGATGTCTCAAGTATAGCGGGTGTGAGGGAGAATTTTATCATGGGGTATGGTCTTGTTAGTGGTCTCGCTGCAACAGGAGATAATCTTAGGAGTTCTGTATTTACTAGACAAGAATTGGGTAACTTGCTTAGCCGTTTTGGTATGAGTATAAGCGGAGAGGCTGTGCGTACTAGAAATGTAGCGGCTGTTATAGTGACTGCTAGTCTTCCAACTTTTGCTCAGCCAGGTGGCCATATAGATGTAAAGGTTAGTGCTGTTGGTGATTGTACTAGTTTGTCAGGTGGTGTGCTATTACCAACGACATTATCTGGTCCAGATGGCATGGTGTATGCCATTGCTCAAGGAGCAGTGATGGTACAGAGATTTTCTCCAGCTTCTGCTGACGTGCGTACTAAATCTAATGAAAATTTGACTACAGGAACAATTTTGGGTGGTGCTGTAGTTGAAGCTAGCACTGATTTTGCTTTGCAAGATAGAGAGAGTATCGATGTTGTGCTACATAATCCTGATTTTATTACCGCTGTTGCGATTGCTGATAGGATAAATGATATGATATCTGGTAACCTTGCTTCTGCTATTGACTCTACTACAGTAAAAGTAAAAATCCCTAAACAATCTAACGTGATAAAACTTATAGCAAATATAGAAGCTATAGAGATTAATACTGATGCAAAGGCGTTAGTGATAGTGAACGATACTACTGGTACAGTTATAATAGGAGGCAATGTAAAAGTTAAGCCAGTTGCTATTGCGCATGGCAATATGGTTCTTAGCATTGGTAAGGAGCATGGAATGTTAAGAACGCTATCTTCTAAGAAATCGGACTCTACGAGAGGATTTGGTGTGCAAAATTTTTCCTATGGTGCAACTTTAAATGGCATAGTGGAGGGGTTAAATAGATTGGGAGTACTGCCTAAAGATCTAATAGATATAATAGGGTGCTTAAAATCTGCTGGAGCGTTAGATGCTACCGTAGAAATAAAGTAACCAATCTATCTTTTTTACATAGCGATTAGTACTTTTTTCTTTAGTTTCGATATCTTGTTGTATGACTCTATTATTCTCTGTTTGAGGAATAAGGCCTGAGTGTTTCTTTTTTGTAAAATGGAAAGTGTTTCTTTCCATATGGCGTTTGGGATATTTTTTGTTTTATTTAAGTGTTTTCCTTTTTTGTTAGATTGTTGTTGCGCTAGAATTATTATGTCACTCCCGGCTAAAATGGACTGTATAGCTGCTTTTTCTGGAGCGCAGTACTTGCTGATGATATGTTTGTTTAGATTGTCTGACACGATTACCCCTTTATATTTCAGCTGTTTTTTTAATAATTGATGCACTGTTTTGTGTGATAAAGGTGAAGGCCTTTTTTCATCGACTTCTCTGTTGTATGTATGACCTATCATTACAGAGTCGGAGAGGTTAGAGTTAATAATCTTTTTGAACGGAGTAATTTCTACTTCTTCCCAATTTGTTATTATATCAGCGTCATCATCGGACGCAGAATAGTTAAGATATTTTTGCCCTGGAAAATATTTCACGCTTGTTATTAGTCCATTATGCTTATGGGCTTTTATAAATTCTGTAGCATAAGTAACGATTGTATTAATGTTTTTACTAAACATTGTGCTGTGTGGATTTAAAATATCTGATTTCTTTGATATATTGAGAGATGGTCCTAGCAACATATTGAATCCTAGTGATTTTGTATTTTTAGACATATGTACATAAATTCTTCTTGCTTTAGATGCTGTCAGTTTTGTCATGTTGTATGGTCTTGGGTATACTTTAAATCCTTTTTTTTGTGATAGGCATCCGAATTTTCCTCCATCTCTTTCTACTGCGATTATGGTTGGTAGGTTATGTTTGCTTTTGCTCTTAGTATTCAAAATTGCTCTGTTTAGGTGTTTCAGTTGTTTGGGATTTAAAACGTTATGAGTTTCTATTATTACTCCTCCTATTTCTCTCTTTTTTATGTGCTGCATTATGGATTTTACATTTCTATCTCTAATGCTTGTACCCTTGAATCCTAGTATAATCATTTGTCCTAGCATTTTGTGTAACGTGTTTTTTTCATTTATAGACAGAAGTATTTTTGAGCCATATTCATTCGGCTTTGCTGTTGTGGTACTGTTAAATAACAGTAGAAGCGTTGTTGTTATGCAAAGTGTAAATTTTATCGCAGGTGCAAGTATGTTGTAAGACATAATTAAAAGTATAAAACAAGTTTCTTGATAACAACTTATAGTTAAAATTTCTTTGTGACAACCTAAAGTTTTTCTTTTTTACGAAATACAAAAGACGCGTAACGTATTATTTCTTTTATTTTTTTATTTTTATGTTGATAGATTCTCACTGCCATTTGACTTGGCCTAGTTTTGTTGATTGTGTACATGATGTAGTGTTAAATATGAAAAAAGCTGGTGTTGAGTATGTACAGACTGTGTGTACTAAAAGTTCTGATGTGTCAGCAATACTTGAGCTTGTAAATCAATACGACAATATTTTTGGTTCTGTTGGAATACATCCATTGGAGGCAGACAAAGATAAGATGGCATTAGAGAAAATATTGTTATATGCTCAAGAAGAAAAGATTATAGGTATTGGCGAGACTGGTTTGGATTTTTATAAAGGTGATGACAAGAATAAAATTTGTCAGATAGAGTCATTTCTTACTCATATTACAGCGTCTAAAACAAGTGGATTACCTCTCATTATTCATTCACGCAATGCAGACATAGATATGCAAAAGATTTTGCAAAGAGAAATGATGCAAAAATCGTTTAAAGGTCTTTTGCATTGTTTTACTGGTGGATGGGATTTAGCAGAAAGAGCTTTAGATTTGAATTTATATATTTCTATTTCTGGTATAATAACGTTTTCTAATGCTAGTGATCTACGTAGTATAGTCAAAAAGATTCCTTTATCTAGACTACTTATAGAGACAGATGCTCCATATCTTGCTCCGGTTCCGTATAGGGGTAAACTTAATCAGCCTGCATTTATTGTGGAGGTTGCAAAATGTATAGCAGAAGTAAAAGGAATTAGCTTTGACGTAGTATGCAAGGAGACGAGTAAAAATTTCTTTGACTTATTTGATAAGGCTGAAATGATTATGTCTTCTTAGTAAATGTGACATTAGTTTTAATGATTATATGGAAGTTCTTATTATTTGTGGCCCTACTGCCAGTGGCAAATCTGATCTTGCAGTGTTTTTAGCAAAAAAATGTAAAGGGGTGATCGTTAATGCTGATAGTGCTCAAGTGTATAAAGAATTTCGTATTCTTACAGCCTCTCCTAAGATAGAAGATTTGCAGGTAGTAGAGCATAGCCTATATAACTTTTTAAGCGTCAATGATGGGTTTTCTGTTGCAAACTATTTAACACGTGCTGCGGGTGTTATAGAAAATATCTTTGGGAGACAAAAATATCCTATTGTTGTGGGTGGTAGTGGTTTTTATATTTCTGCTCTTTTATCAGGGGTGCATAGCCTACCTCCTGTTCAGTGTTGCGTAAGCTCTGTAGTTCAAGAAAAAATACAAAAGTATGGAACACGATCAATTTATGACCTTTTGTTAAAAGTAGATCCTGTTTGGGCAAACAAGATATCTCCAAATGATTCCTATAGGGTTGCAAGAGGATATGCTGTTTTTTTACAAACTGGCTTACCTCTTACGTCTTTTCTTGAAGGAGATAGGTATAATCCTCTTTTAACTTATAAAAAGAAGATTATTACGCTTGTGCCTGAAAGAAGAATTTTATATGAAGCGTGCGATCAACGTTTTGATAATATGGTGCAAAATGGTGCGGTTAGTGAGGTAAAGGTTGCTAATGACTCTGGTGTTAAAATGAAAAACGCTAGCAATATAATAGGCGTTACGGAATTATTGCAGTATGTACGTGGTTGCTTGTCTTATGAAAATGCTGTATTTGTTGCCAAACAACGTACTAGAAATTATGCTAAGAGGCAGATTACTTGGTTTAAAAATCAAATTACACCTGATTATGTTATTAAGTACTCCTCTGTTGAGGAGTTATACAGCAAATTAGATGATTTAAGTATTGTTTAGTATAAAAGGACAAAATAGAAGTGTCGTTGACTATTAAGAGTTTCTTTGGGCTTTGTCTTAATTTTATGATGCCAAATAGGTGTCTTGCTTGTGGAGATTTTATTTTACGAGAAAGTGGCTTGTGTCATATATGTTGGAACTCATGCACTTTTATACAAGATAACTGTTGTATTACTTGTGGTAGGTTGTCTTGTTATCAGGGCTTAGAATGTGGTATTTGTTTTCTAGAATCTCCGCAATATAATAAGTCTCGTGCCTTGCTTAACTTTGATGAGTTTAGTAACGGCTTGATATATCGTCTCAAATATGGTGATAGGTATGACGTATCAGCCTTCTTTGCAAGGATGTTGCTTAATAGATACTCTGATTTTATTTCTGTTGCGGACGTGTTATTAGCCGTTCCTATGCATCCTCTTAAAATGATTTTTCGAAAATACAATCAGGCGCATTTATTAGCCAAGGATTTATCTAAAGTTTCAGGTAAGCCTTACCATCCTATGGTTTTGAAAAAATCCAAATTAACATTACCTCAAAAATCTCAAGATAGGAAAATAAGGAGAAAGAATCTTTTGGGCAGCTTTGTCGTGAAGCAAAAAGACAAAATACAAGGAAAAAACGTACTCCTCATAGATGATGTATTAACTACTGGAAGTACTGCAAATCTTTGTGCTGAGGCTCTTAAGAAAGCTGGGGCTAAGACAATCTATGTTCTAACCGCAGCTTCTGTGGTGTCGAAAAGATAAGAAAAAAAATTTGCCTAATCGCTATTTCTGGAACTCACTCCGAAAAATCTAAGTAAGTACAAGAACATATTTAGCACGTCTAGGTATAGTACAAAGGCTCCTATAATAGCGACCTTATGTAGATCTTCAGAACTGTGTGAGCTAGAGTAGTAGTAGGATTTTATCCTCTGTGTGTCATAAGCAACTATACCTGTAAATATTGCTACTCCTAAAACTGACGTTACAAAGTTTAAAGTAGAATTGTTGGGTAAGATTAGACTTATTACAGATGCTATTACTAATCCCCACAACCCCATGAGTAAAAAAGATCCAAATGCTGTTAGATCCTTTTTAGTCACGTGACCATACAAACTCATTAGCCCAAAAAGAGAGGCACATACTAAGAATGTTACAACGACGGACTCTCCAGTAAATGCAAAGCATACTGACGCCAACGACATTCCTGTCAGTATAGAGTATGCCCAAAACATGTTGCGAGCGGTATCTAACCTCATGGTTTCTTGTTTTAGGAAAAAGTATAATGCTATTCCCATAGGCGACAGTGAAACAAGAATGCCTAACTTTGTCATTCCTAACATGCCGTAAGGGTTAGTGATGAACATCATATCTCTTATAAAGCTAACGTTTGCGGTCAAAAACGCCGCTACAGCTGAGGTAAAAAGGGCTGAACACATATATTTGTACACACTTAGCATGTACGTTCTTAGCCCTGAATCTATTTCTATAGAAGAGTATCCTTGTTTGTAACTCATATTTTTGTCCTATTTGAAATTTATTCTAAATAAAAAGTGACTACCTGACGATAGGACCCAACTTATTACACACCCTCAAACCTTGTCTATAGCCCTTGACAAGAGAATTATACTTGTATACGAGAAACTTTCAAGATATTCTTTACCATGCTTGTGAACAAAGCTTATGTTTATAGTTGTCTAAGGGTGCTTTTTTTAGTTATTAAAGATGCGCTGATTGGCTTATTTTTGAAATTTGTTCTAAATCAATTTTATGCAAGGAAATAAGGGTGACATGTTGGCAAAATATGACGCTCGTATGATACAAAAAAAGTGGGATGAGAGTTGGCACAAAGAAGGGGTGTATAAATGGTCTGAGGAGGAAAGTAGGGGTGATTCATTCGTAATAGACACTCCACCTCCTACAATTTCTGGCGCATTGCATATGGGGCATGTTTTTAGCTATTGCCACTCTGATATGATTGCGCGTTATCAACGTATGAGGGGTAAGAATGTATTTTATCCTATCGGATTTGATGATAATGGCCTACCAACGGAGAGATTAGTGGAGAAGTTACATGGAGTAAAATCTAAAACATTATCCAGGGAAAAGTTTCGTGAATTATGCGATTCTACTGTAAGTAAAGAGAAGCCAAAGTTTAGGCAAATTTTGTCAGGCGTGGGCTTATCTTTTGATTGGTCTCTTGAATATTCAACTTTTAGTAAAGAGAATCAGAGATTGTCGCAACTTTCTTTTATGGATCTTTTTGAAAAAGGTCAAGTGTACAGTAAAGAAGATATGGTGTTGTGGGATCCTGTAGACCTTACAGCTATTTCACAACTAGAGGTAGAAGAGAAAGAAAAAGATTCATTTTTTTACGATATTAAGTTTAAGATCGATGGGGGAGAGGATGATGTTGTTATAGCAACTACCAGACCAGAACTGTTACCAGCGTGTGTTGCAGTTTTTTATAATCCGACTGATGCAAGGTATTCGCACTTAAATGGTAAGAAGGCCGTTACGCCTCTTTTTGACGTCTCTGTTCCTATTTTACCAGATGTGGATGTTGTAGTTGAAAAAGGTACTGGTCTTGTTATGTGTTGTACATTTGGGGATGCTACTGATGTTGTGTGGTGGAAGAGGCATGCGCTGCCTACGCGAGGTATTATTTCTACATCTGGCCATATATCCAATTTTTCATTCAAGGGCATTTCATATCAAGAAGACAAGGCTAAGGATATTTTTTCTGCTTTAATAGGTCTTAGTATTACAGACGCTAGAGAGTCTATTTGTGACATGCTACAGAAAGGTCATTTTTTACTTTCTAAACGGCCTATAACACACAGTGTGAAATGCGCTGAAAGATCCGGAGCCGTGTTAGATGTAAGGGTTATGAAACAGTGGTTTATAAAAAGTATGGAGCATAGAGATGTTCTTTTAAGATATTCTCAAGACCTAAATTGGGTGCCTAGTAATATGTTGTCTAAGATGGAAGCTTGGATTGATGGATTGTCTATGGATTGGTGCATTAGTAGACAGCGTTTCTTTGGGATACCGATTCCTGTCTGGTATAGCAAGAAAGATGGAAGTGTTATTTTGCCATCTAGAGCAGATTTGCCCGTTAACCCAGTTACTGATGTTCCGCAAGGATATACTAGAGATGAAGTTATTCCTGATTATGATGTTATGGATACCTGGGCTACAAGTTGTCTTTCTCCTCAGCTAAACGCTGGTGGTATTAGTGCAAATCTTTGTCTGAACGCAGACAGATATGCCAAAATTTTTCCTGCTGATTTACGGCCCCAAGGTTCCGAGATCATAAGGACTTGGGCTTTTGGTACATTACTTAAATCTTATTTACATGCTAAAACACCGCCTTGGAATACTGTTTTGATAAGTGGATGGTGCCTGTCTCCTGATATGCAAAAGATGTCTAAATCTAAGGGCAATGTAGTATGTCCAGAAGCTGTTATGGAGAAGTATGGTGCAGACGTAATAAGGTACTGGAGTTCGTCAACTAAGCCTGGTTCAGATATTTGCTATTCAGATGAAGTGATGCAAGATGGTAAGAAGTTGATTACAAAAATTTGGAATGCTGCTAAATTTTGCTACACACATATTTCTGATTTGTCGTTACATTCTTCTTTTCAAGAGAGTATAGATTCTAGAAAGATATTTTGTTCTTTTGATTTATGGATTTTGAAAATTATGAACGATTTGATAAAAAGTAGCGAGGAAGATTTTTCTAAGCATAGGTATCATGTTGTTCGTCAGACCGTGGCTCAGTCTTTTAAGATTAATTTTTGTTCTGATTACATAGAGTTGGTTAAAGCTAGAGTTTATGATGATGTTGGTCGCGATAAAGAAGGGCAAAATAGTGCTAAAATGACTTTGTACCTTTGTATAGTTACTTTTCTTAAGTTGTTTGCTCCTTTTTTTCCATATATTACAGAAGAGCTTTTTTCATATATTTCTAAAACGGGCGATTCGTCTATTCATGCTAGACATCAATGGCCTAAACAGCTAAATGTTGGCTTTTCGGCTGATGCGAGAGATAGTATTGATACTGCGTTAAAGATTTTGGGCCTTGCTCGTAAGCTTAAAAAGGGGTTTGCTAGAACTCCTGTCATACTCTATGTTGTATCGACTAGCGATATTCAGTTGCCGCAGGATGTAGTCAGAGATTTGGCTAGCGCAATGCTTGCCAAAAGGATTATTTTTAACGAGAAGGAAGTAGCAGAGTTAAAGCATTTGGATGGTATTTGCGAAGATGGTCTAAGTATTTTTTTAGAAACTATATAATTATGTGATATATTTATATAGATTTTCTTAAATTTTTAGATATTTATTATATTTGCCTGTTGATTTATTGTACTTAATGGTGTATCAGTGTCCCACTGGGTGTTGTGTTGTTAAGTATGTTGCATGTGGCCAGCTGTGTCAGTTTGTTAAAAGTTCTTTTATGTATTCTTCATATAAATCTATGATTAGCGATATAGGCTTTTTTGTTCTGATATCCAGGACCTATAATACCTTGACATTTTTAATTAGCAGGTGTCTTGTTAAGCGGGATCTTTATCCTATTATCAACTGTTTTTTTTCTACTATTATTTAACTATTCATAAGGTTGCATAAGTGATGATATCACACTTAAGGAAGAAATTTGGCAACTCTGATTCAGGGTTGTATTGTCCTGATTTTAATGAGGTACAGCTTTCTTATATGTCTCGTTTTTTGCAATTTGATGTTGATCATGATAAAAGGCAAAACGTTGGTTTGCAGGCTGTTTTATCGTCTATGTTTCCTGTTACTGATAAAAGTAATGCGGTTACTTTAGAGTTCTTGAGTTATAGATTTGAACCAAGTAGGTATACAGTAAAAGAATGTAAGAGACGTGGCGTTACTTATTACGCAACCTTGATTGTTTCACTTCGTGCTAGGATATTGGATAATACAACAGACGAACTGAAGGAAAAAGCTGTCAAAGAGCAGGATATCGTTTTGTGCGACTTGCCCCTTATGACTGATGCTGGCACGTTTATCATAAATGGTGTTGAGAAGGTTGTTGTTTCTCAGATGCATAAATCTCCCGGTGTATTTTTTGATCATGATGGAGTGAAATCCGAATCAGTAAAAAACCAAAAATTACAATATTCTGCAAAAATTATACCTTACAGGGGGTCGTGGTTGGATTTTGAGTTTGATGCAAAAGATTTGATGTACTTTCGCATAGATAAAAGAAGGAAATTGCCCGTCACGGTGTTGCTTTCAGCGATTGGGATGACTGAGGCAGAGATATTATCTTTTTATTATATGTCGATTGAATATAATCTTGGGGATTTTGGTTGGTACACAAAATTGGACCCTAAGTTTGTTAAAGCGTCTATTTTGAAAAAAGATATTGTTAATGCTGATAATGGAGAAGTTCTTTTATCTGCTGGGGAGAGATTTACTCAGAGGGTTGCTTCTAGGTTTGTGTCAGCTGGTGTGAAAAATATACTAGTTGATATAAATGAATTGCAAGAGATGTATTTAGGTAAAGATGTACTAGATGATGAAGGTAATGTTATCGCGTCTGTGGGCACTATTCTTGATAATGAGATGGTTTCACAATTGTCTGAGAGTGTTAAAAATATAACAGTATTGAGAATTGATGAGGAGTATAGGGGGTTTATAGCGAATACATTGGCTACTACAAGACACTTAGATCAGGAAAATGCATTGATGGAGATATGTAAGGTTTTACGTCCTGGGGAGGTAGTTACGACTGAGGCTGGAAAATTTTTACTGGATAATCTCTTTTTTTCTCCTGGCAGGTATAACCTATCTCTTGTAGGGCGTGTAAAAATAAATTCTCGTTTGGGTTTGAATATACCTGAAAACACATTGCATCTGACTCATGATGATATAAAGCACACACTGCGTGTATTTGCTGATGTTGCAGACGGTAGAGGTAAAGTAGATGATATTGACCATCTAGGTGTAAGGCGTGTGAGAGTGCCTGGTGAGTTGGTAGAAAATCAATTTAGGCTTGGGTTGATGAGGGTAATTAAAGCTTTTTCAGAAAGAATATCTACATTGCCTGATATTGAGAGTGCTTCATTGCAGGATTTTCTTAACTCACGTTTGCTTTCTAATGCTATTAAAGAATTCTTTAATACGTCTCAGATGTGTCAGTTTATGGATCAGACTAATCCTTTAGCTGAAATTACTCATAAACGTAGATTGTCTGCTCTTGGACCTGGTGGAGTAAATAGAGAAAGAGCCGGGTTGGAAGTGAGGGATGTTCATACTACTCATTTTGGAAGAATATGTCCTGTTGAGACACCTGAGGGGCAAAATATTGGTTTGGTAAGTTCTTTGACTACGTTTGCTAGTGTCAATTGTCATGGTTTTATAGAAACTCCTTATTACAAAGTGCTTAATGGCAAGGTGACTAAGGAAATAGTTAAGCTTTCTGCCATAGAAGAAGAGCAATACAACATAGCTCATCTTGACGTTGCTAGAGATTCTGCAGGGGGGATACTTGCAGATGTGGTTGTGTGTAAGAGCGGAAGTGACACGGTTCATGTCAAGAAAGAGGATGTGCATTTTGTTGGATTAACAAGTATGCAGGTTGTATCATTAGCCACCTCTCTTATACCTTTTTTAGAAAATGATGACGCTCATAGAGCTTTGATGGGGGCTAACATGCAGCGGCAAGCTGTTCCTTTATTGAGGGCAGAGTCTCCGTTTGTTGGAACCGGTGTTGAAAGTGTAGCCTTAAGGGGAGCTGGTACTTCCGTGTATGCGCAGGAAGATGGTGTTGTAGAAAAAGTATGTAATAATAAGGTTATCGTTACGCCTGTGAGTGGGATGGGCGTTAAGACGTATCAACTAAGAAAATTGGAAAGATCAAACCATAGTACTTGTATCAACCAAATACCTATCGTTGCAGAAGGTCAAAAGGTGGTCAAAGGTCAGATGTTGGCTGCTGGGCCAAGTACAGAAGATGGAGATTTGGCGTTAGGGCGTAATGTGTTAATAGCATTTGCGTGTTTTAAAGGGTACACATTTGAAGACGCTGTTGTTATTTCTCAGCGATTGATCAAGGATGATGTTTTTACTTCTGTTCATATAGAAGAGTTTGAAATTGTGGTGCGAGATACGAGGTTTGGTCCAGAGGATATTACTCGCGATGTTCCAAATGTTGGTAGTGAGAAACTTTTACATTTAGATGAGAGCGGGGTTGTACATGTTGGTACAAGAGTTACGGCCGGAGATATACTAGTTGGTAAGGTGACGCCTAAGAGCGAATCTCCCGTTACTCCCGAAGAAAAGCTTCTCAGGGCAATTTTTGGAGAAAAAGCTTATGATGTCGCGGATTCATCTTTATATGTTCCTTCTGGTGTTAGTGGAGTAGTTGTTGATGTTAGGATGTTTTGTAGAAGGGGGGTTCAAAGGGACCAAAGATCCTTAATGTTTGTGAGAGAGCAAATTGATAAATTGCAGACTAATCATGATGATGAAATGTCTATCTTGGAAGGATTCGCTTTGCAGAAATTGAGAGGTCTCTTGCTTAATCAAGAGATAAAAGAGTGGCATGGTACTAAAATTGACGAAAAAGTTTGCTCTGCCATTGTTATGGATTCTATACCTGCTTCTAAATGGTGGGGTATTGTTCCTAAAAAAGAAGCAGTTCAGGATCAAATTCATGATCTAAAAAAATGGTACGATGATTTGATCAAGGGTTTAAGAGAGAAGTTGGAGATGGAAATAGAGAGGTTGCATGCAGGAGACGAATTACCTCAAGGGGCGCTAAAGGTTGTGAAGGTCTTTGTTGCTACTAAGTCTAAGTTGCAACCTGGTGACAAGATGTGTGGAAGGCATGGTAATAAGGGTGTCGTGTCTTGTGTTGTGCCGGAGGAAGATATGCCATTTTTGGAAGATGGTACAGTTGTGGATATAATACTAAATCCTTTGAGCATTCCTTCGCGTATGAACGTTGGACAGGTTCTTGAAACGCATCTTGGATGGGCAAGTGTAAATCTAGGTAAAAAGTTTTCACAGTTATTATCTGACAATTCGCCAGATAGAGTATCTTTTATCAGAAAACTTATTCGCGATATTTATGGTAGTCAGATGAATGAGGAGGTATTGTCTGATGCGGATGTTGTGCAGATGGCAGAAAGATTGCAAAAAGGGATATATTTTGCAACTCCTGTATTTGATGGAGCTAAAGCGGAAGACGTGAAGAATATGTTGGCTTTATCTGGAGTCAGTGTAACCGGTAAATCTAGATTGATTGATGGAGGTACAGGTGAATATATTGATCTTCCTGTTAATGTTGGGTATCAATACATACTTAAGCTGCATCATTTAGTAGATAACAAAGTTCATGCCCGTTCTGTTGGTCCTTATAGTCTAATTACACAGCAGCCTCTGGGTGGAAAGGTGCACTTTGGAGGGCAAAGATTGGGAGAGATGGAATGCTGGGCTCTGCAAGCATATGGGGCTGCTTACACGCTACAAGAGATGTTGACTGTCAAATCTGATGATGTAGTTGGGCGTGCAAAGGCGTATGAGGCTATTGCTAAAGGAGATAATACTTTCCAGTATGGTGTACCAGAATCGTTTAACGTGATGGTTAAGGAATTACAGTCTTTGTGCTTGAATATTCAGCTAGAAAAGGCTGGTGTTTCTGATGTGCAAGAAGAAAAAAAGTCATTAGAGGAAGGGGGGCAAGATGCCAGTAGCTTTGAGCAAGAGTCAATGTCTAATATTGAACACAAAGAGGATAAGAGAAGTGATTGTTGATGAGTATTGCAAGTTATAAGTTTTTCAGAAATTTTAGTTCATCTGTTATAGGTAATCTTTTGTATGTCTAGAAGTGGTTTAGGTTTTTTTGGCGATGAAAATCGTGTTGAAGGGGAGTTTAGTTCCATGAGAATAGGTATAGCTGGACCTGATACTATTAAATCTTGGTCATATGGGGAGGTTTTAAAACCAGAGACTATTAATTACAGGACGTTTAAACCTGAAAAGGGTGGTTTATTTTGCTCAAAAATATTTGGACCCGTAAAAGATTATGAATGCCTCTGTGGTAGATATAAAAGGATCAGATATCGTGGTATTGTGTGTCACAAATGTGGTGTAGAGGTGACTGTTTCTAGAGTAAGGAGAGAAAGGATGGGTCATATTACTCTTGCGGCTCCTGTTGCTCATGTTTGGTTTTTACGTTCTTTACCATCCCGTATTGGTGGTTTATTGAATATGTCTCTTAAGGATTTAGAGAAAATTTTATATTTTGAATCTCATGTCGTGATAGATTCTGGTGTGTCTCCTTTAGAGGTAGGTACGTTGTTAACAGAGGATGAGTTACAAGAGGCTAGAGATCAGTTCGGAGAAGAAGGGTTTGAAAGCTCTATTGGGGGAGAGGCTGTAGAAACTATGTTATCTAATTTAGATTTGGGTGAGTTGCAACTTAGTTTAAGGAAAGAATTAAGTAGTTGTGAATCTGAAATTAAGAGAAAGAAGATTGTAAAAAGATTAAAGATAGTAGAAAACTTTATTTCATCAAAGAATAAACCTGAATGGATGATGATAACAGTTCTACCTGTTATGCCTCCTGAGTTACGTCCTTTAGTTATGTTGGATGGGGGTAGGTTTGCTACTTCGGATCTTAATGATTTGTATAGAAGAGTTTTAAATCGTAATAATAGGCTAAAAAGATTATTGGCCTTGAAGGCTCCTGATATCATTATTTCCAATGAAAAGCGTATGCTACAAGAGGCTGTAGATGCTTTGCTGGATAATGGTAAGGGGGAAAAGGTAAAAGGTTCTAACAAAAGGCCTTTGAAGGCTATAGGAGATATGCTGAAGGGAAAAAGCGGCAGGTTTAGACAAAATTTGCTAGGTAAGCGTGTTGATTATTCTGGTAGGTCTGTAATTGTTGCCGGGCCTACATTAAAGTTGCATGAATGTGGTATTCCTAAAAACATGGCGTTGGAGTTATTTAAGCCGTTTTTATACTCGAAATTGACAGGTTATGGTATAGCAAGCAGTATTAAGGCTGCTAAAAAAATGGTGGAAAGTGGCCGCCCAGAAATATGGGATATGTTAGAAGAGGTCGTTAAAGGACATCCTGTGCTGTTGAACAGAGCTCCTACATTGCACAGATTGAGCGTACAGGCTTTTGAGCCTGTGTTGGTAGAAGGTAAGGCGATTACTTTACATCCTCTTGTATGTTTAGCTTTTAATGCTGACTTTGACGGAGATCAAATGGCTGTGCATGTACCTTTGTCTATAGAAGCTCAAATGGAGGCTAGGGTGCTTATGATGTCCACAAACAATATTATCAGTATCTCTAATGGACAGCCTGTAATTATGGCTGATAAAGATATAATATTGGGCATATTCTACCTTACAACTATGATAGGTAGTGATAAACAAAATTGCAAAATTTATGCTAGTATGCGTGATGTTGAGTATGCTCTTCATTATGGCGAGGTAAAACTGCATGACAAAATTAAGTATAAAATTGTGCAAAATGGCGTGTCTGAATTTGTTGTTACTACGCCAGGTAGATTGATTTTTAGTCGTATTTTACCGAGTGGAGATAAGATACCTTTTTCTGTGGTTAATAAAACTTTAACTAAAAGTGATATAGCGTTACTTATAAAAACCACCCATGATTTATATGGCACGAAAGAAACTGTTATTTTTGCTGATAATTTAATGGAAATAGGTTTCAAATATTCTGGTAGTTCTGGTTTATCTTTAGGTATGGGGGACATGGTGGCTCCGGCGTTTAAAGACAAATATGTGGCAGATACTCAACAACAAGTAGAAGAATTTGAGTCTCAGTATTACGACGGATTAATTACACAGGGTGAAAAGTATAACAAGGTTATTGATGCGTGGACTCACTGTACAGAGTTAGTAACTCAAGATTTGATCGAATCTATAAAGTACCAAGATAGTACTGATTCTATAGACAATCTTCATCCGATGTATGCTATGTCCACATCTGGAGCTAGAGGTTCTGTTACTCAGATAAAACAGATGTCTGGAATGAGGGGGTTGATTAATACTTCTTCTGGAAAAATTATAGAGGTCCCTATTACTTCCAATTTTAAGGAAGGTCTTACTGTGTCTGAGTATTTTAACTCTACTCATGGGTCAAGAAAAGGTCTTGCGGATACGGCTTTGAAAACAGCTAACTCTGGTTACCTTACTAGAAGGTTAGTTGATGTTGCTCTTAATTGCGTTGTTGTCGAAAAAGATTGTAAAACTGGTGTAGGAATAGAAGTTAGGGATTTGACCAGCTCTGGTGAAGTAGTAGTACCATTGATAGAGAGGTTAATGGGTAGAGTGCTTGCAAGTGATTTAAAAGATGTGAGAAGTGGTAAAATTATTTTAAATGGTGGGGGAGTTATTACAGAAGATGCTTTGGAGGTAATTAAAAATTCTGGTGTAAGAAGCGTTTATATTCGCTCTGCTTTAACGTGTGAAGCGAAAGATGGAATATGTGCTATGTGTTATGGTCTGGATTTATCTTCTGGTTCTATCGTAGCGGTAGGTGAAGCTGCCGGTGTAATAGCTGCACAGTCTATAGGTGAGCCTGGAACACAGTTAACTATGAGAACATTTCACATAGGAGGAGCTTCGACAAAAAAAGCAGAGTCGTCATATATTGATGCAAGTGTTTCGGGGACCGTGAAGATAATTGATGGTAATAGTGTAATAAATTCCGAAGGAGATGTTGTTGTACTAAGTAGAACTTGCAAGATAGCTATCATGGAACGTGGTTCTATAGAAATGGCGAAATATTTTGTTCCTTATGGGGCTCTATTACTTGTAAAAGATGGAGCAAAAGTGAAAACAGGAGAAAGGCTTTCTGAATGGGATCCGTACAATATTCCAATTATTTCTGAAGCAGAAGGAAAGGTGGTGTTTCATGATATCAAGCATGGCTATAACGTAAGTAGTAGTTTTGATGAATCTACTGGTATTTCTAGGTCTGTTGTGACAGATGTTGGAAGTAGTAGTAAATTGCAGCCGATGTTAGAGATTGTTTCTGACACAAAGCAATTTTCTTCTTACCTACCTATCAATTCTCTGTTACTTGTTGAAAATGAGGCTTTAGTTAAGGCTGGTGACATGTTGGCACGTATACCAAAAGAGTTTATGAAAAGCCGTGATATAACAGGAGGGTTGCCTCGTGTTTCCGATCTCTTTGAGGCAAGAAAGCCTAAAATTACTAGTATTATGGCAGGATGTGATGGATGTGTGGAGATCAAAGATGAATCTAGAGGAAAGAGAGTTATTGTTTTGACTAGTGAAGATGGGAAGAAAGTTTATGAATATAGCGTGTCTAAAGGTAGGCATATAGAATGTAGTAATGGTGAAAGAGTGCTGAAAGGATCCATTCTTGTAGATGGTTCTCCTTTGTTACAAGATATTTTGAGTATTAAAGGAACCGGAGCGTTGGCTGAATATATGATAAGAGAAGTTCAGTCTGTATACAGATTACAAGGAGTGAGAATAGATGATAAGCATATTGAAATAATAGTAAGGCAAATGTTACAAAAAATTAGGATTCTTGATGCGGGCGATACTACATTTTTGGTTGGAGAAAAAGTTGACAGAACAGAATTTGAAAATGTAAATTCAGATGTAGTAAAGCGAGGCGGAAGTGGTGCAGAAGGTGAGGTTATAATTTCTGGTATTACAAAGGCCGCTACACAAAATATTTCATTTATTTCTTCAGCCGCATTCCAAGAAACTACTAGAGTTTTGACGGAGGCTGCTGTATCTGGCAAAGTAGACTGTTTAAAGAGCATTAAAGAAAGTGTTATTACAGGTAGACTAATTCCAGCTGGAACTGGTTTTTATTCTAGGAAGGTTAAAGGTGGTTAATAATAATTAATTATGATAATATGACCGCTATCGAATTTAAGTTTAATTAGACACCACGAAATTATGGGTAATGTTACTCTTGTATCTGCGGAGAGAGAGAAAGAAGGAGATTTGCTGAAGCGTTATTTGGGTGATGTAAGGAAGGCACTTATCGTTGTCTTCTTCTTTTCTCTTATAGTGAATATGCTCTCATTAATTACTCCTCTTTATTCTTTGCAAGTGTTGGATAGGGTTATTGGTAGTGGTAACAGGGCTACGTTGTTGATGCTGTCCCTTATCATGGCAATGGTGCATTGTGTTTTGGGCATGCTACAAGTGGCACGTTCTTTTACTTTGATTAAGATAGGTAAGTGGCTTGATGTAAAAGTTTCTTACTTAATTTTCAAGAAGGTGATAGTTGCTGAGGCAAGGACTAAGACTTTACAAAGTGGACAGACTTTAAGAGATTTCCAGACTGTGAAAATTTTCTTAACTAGTGCTGGTATAAACGCCATATTTGACGCTCCTTGGACTGTTCCCTATTTGGTAGTTTTGTATATGATACACCCTTATATGTGTATCATTGCTGTGGTTGGTGCGGTATTGATAATATTTTTTGCATTTCTCAATAGCATTATCACTAAGGCAAAATTACGTGAGTCCTCTGATCATATGAATAAGAGTGTTGCACGCTTAGAGATCGCTTCTAGGAATGCCGAAGTAGTGGAGGCTATGGGAATGGTGAATAATGTTGCAGAATTTTGGAAGTTGGCTCAGAAGGCAGCTTTGGAGAGCCAAAGTGTTGCAAGTTATAGGAATGGTATTATCTCGAATGTTTCTGCGTTTATTAGAAGTTTGCTGCAAATGTTTGTAACTGGCGTTGCTGCATATGTAGTGGTAACTACTCAAGAGATGACAACAGGTGGGATGATCGCTAGTTCTATTTTAGTTGGGAAGGCTTTAGCTCCATTTAATAATTTTGTTGGTTTGTGGCAAAGTCTTAATGATGCTGTTAAAGCATATAAGCGTGTAGATAATGTACTTTCTCATGCTGATCCTCGTAGTGATGTTGCTCCTGTCCCTATAGAAAACGGTATAATTGTTATCGAGAGGGTATATTTTGCCTATCCTGGACAGGTGGGTAGTTACGTATTGCAAGATGTATCTTTTATGGTAGAGCAGGGAGAGGTGTTAGCAATTATAGGAAGTAGTGCTAGTGGTAAATCTACCCTTGCTAGATTGTTAACTGGTGTGTGGGTACCTACTTATGGTGTTGTGAAAATTGATGGGTTGGAAGCGCACAAGCATCATAGAGATGTGTTGGGGCCGGAAATAGGGTACTTGCCTCAAGACGTACAGCTATTTAATGGATCTGTTGCGCAAAATATAGCTCGTATGAAACCTCATTTTTCAATTGATGAGGTAGTAAAAGCAGCTAAGATGTCGGGAGCTCATGAGTTGATAACAAATTTAAGTGATGGATATAATACTGATATCGGTGTTGCTGGGGCAAGATTGTCTGGTGGGCAACGTCAGAGAGTTGCTCTTGCAAGGGCGTTTTTTGGTAACCCAAAAATCTTGGTATTAGATGAACCGAATGCCAGCCTTGATGTTGCTGGTGAAGATGCTTTATCTTCTGCAGTTAGGACTGCAAAGCATCATGGTGTTGCCATTGTTGTTATTTCACATAGGCATTCAATTTTATCTGTTGCGGATAAAGTATTAGTTTTGAATAAGGGAATTGTGACATCCTACGGTCCGGTACAAGACGTACTGCCTAAATCCTAATGTGTAGAAATCATGGAAAACACTAAAGCAAAGAAGCGTAAAACTACGTTAGTGCGTCAAATGCAATTGTACGCTCGTAGACATACTAGAAGTTTAGTAAAATTAGCTGGTAAAAGTGCAGTATTTGTGGATCAATGCGCTTGTTTTATCGTCAATAGAGATACAGCTTCAATAGGAGAGGTGATGATATACGCTAGAGCTCCTATAATGTTTGGTGTATATGTAGTTTTAATTTTTGTTTTTTGTGGCGGTTTATGGGCATCTTTGGCGCCATTAGATAGTGCAGCTCATGCTTCTGGGTTAGTAAAATTTGAGGCAAATAAGCAAAGGATACAGCATCATAAAGGAGGTAAAGTTGAAGAGTTTTGTGTATTACAAGGCGATTACGTGAGTTCTGGTCAGGTTTTATTAGAGCTTGCATGTACAGATGATAAAGTAAATTACTCTTTGTGTCTTGAGAGGTATTTGGATTGTATTGCTCTAGAAAATAGGCTTGTAGCACAAAGAGACGGGCTAGATGAAATTAATTTTGATAGGATTTTGTTAAAGAATGCAAAGAACCCTTTAGTATCTAAGTTTATTGATGTTCAGACAAAAATTTTCAAGGAAATGGAAGGTATAATGAACAACCACTTAATGCTGTTAGATCAAGAATTTTCCAAATGCAGTAAGAAATTAGATTCTGCTAAGTCTACAAAAATATCTTATCTGCAAAATATTAAAGTAACTAAGGAACGCTTGAATGTTAATGAAGAGTTAGAAAAAGAGGGGTTTGTTGCAAAAATGACTGCAGCTACGGCTGAGGCTGAACATGAGAAGGCAAAGGCGGATCTTGCGTCTATAAATTCTGAGATTATGGTTTTAGAAAAGGAATTAATATGCTCGAAATTACGAAAGCAAGATGTACGTAATAGGAGATTTGAAGAAGTATTGAAAGAGCTAAAAGAAGTAAAGGTGCGTCTTACAGAGGCAAAAGAAAGGTATGATGTTGCAAGGGAGTATTTAGAAGAAAGGTTTGTTAAGGCTCCTATTTCTGGCATAGTGAACTTTGTTACACAAGATTCTGTTATAAATCCAGGTGGTTTTGTTGCTGAAGTTACTCCTACTGATGGTGAAATGATTGTTGAGGCTAAAATTAACCCACAGCATATAGATGCTGTTAGAGTAGGGCAAGTTTCTAAAATACGTTTTGTGGCTTTTAAAACTCGTACTTCCCCTGTTTTTCATGGAGAAGTGGTTTCGATTTCTCCTAACATTGTTGTAGAAAATGTCGGCATGCAGCAGCAATATGCTTATGTTGCAAAAATCAAGATGGATCAAAAAGAATTAGATGCTTTCCTTATTCCAAGAGGTATGAAGATTGTGCCTGGAATGTTTGCAGATATCCAAATTGTGACTGGTACAAGAACTATGTTACGATACTTGCTGGATCCTATTTTAGATCAGGCATTTTCAGCTATGGTAGAGAGGTAAAGGGGACAATTGCAAATTGATCGAATTAAGATAATAACTAACTAACAAGCAAGATTATGAAATGTACACTTAATTATTTAAGAAAGTTGTATTTTTTGTCTGTTGCTATACTTGCCCTTTCTATTGCGTTTTATAAATCGAGCGCTACGATTTCGTGCAGTGTTGCTCCTTCATTTAGTATTATGATTAAAGGGGATGGTTATGATTTCCATCGTCAGAAGCTCTTATGTCCTGGCGTTACAGGAAAAGTAACTGACATATATCGTGCACGTGAATATATGACTACCTTTGATCTGGAGATGAGTTCTAGTTTTAGTGTTCTAGAAGCTGGAGTGGGAGCATCTACTGGTGGTGTTTTAAAATTCTTAGAAATAAATAGACTGAAAGCATTAAAAGATGAGGGGCATAAATTGGCGTACGTGGCTCCTTACATTTTAGGTCGGTGTTATTTGCCATGGATGAGTAATGTTTATATAGGAGGTAAAATAGGTCCTGCTATATGTGTACACCCTAATAACAGAGGCTCCACTCCATTTGGCTTTCAAAAAAAAGATGATACCAGTGTCTTAAATAATGATTATGGTATCTTTTGTGCTTTTGAGATGGGGGTTAAATTTTCTGTAGGTATGGCGTCTGTTTCTTTTACCCCAGTATTACTTAGGCTAATTAAGTGTAAAGATTTTTATGCCTTTGTGCCAGGTATAGGAGTTTCCCTGTCGATATTATGACTAGAGATATTTTTTATAATCTGTCGACAGAGATATCTGATGTGGGAAAACATACACAAAAGAAAAACAAGGTTGCGGAGGCAGGATTCGAACCTACGACCTTTAGGTTATGAGCCTAACGAGCTACCAAACTGCTCCACTCCGCGGCATTTGCCCTTAGTTTCTAACATGAAAACCACGCTTACTCAAGGCTAAAATCCTAGGTCCTTATATTTTTTCTGAAATTTATTAACAACGCTGCTCTGAGAGCCTGCATCTACTACTCCCTTCTTAGTCCAGGCAGGGTGTTGTCTAAAGTCTACATCCATAAAAAGTGTCTTTTTACTGCTAGTAGACATAGTCTTGAATTCATCCTTACCAATTTTAACTGTGATCTCTGAATACTCAGGATGTATATTTTTTTTCATAACGCATATTAACTCTTCAGCGGATTGTGGGTCCTACTGTTGTTTATCTATAATTTTTTGTATTTTTATCCCGTGGAGCAATTTTTTTAGTTTACGAGCCTTGTTAGAGAGAAAAGAGTCCTTTGTATTTAAAAGATACGTGTCTAATCCTCCTTTTATTTCTACTGATTTAATTGCTGTTGTAGCTACACGAAGCTTAATTTTCAACCCTAGCGTATCACTCACAAAGCGTTTATTTTGCAAATTCGGCAGGAATGTTCTTTTTGTTTTTCTTTCAGAATGAGATACATTGTGTCCATGCAGGACACTTTTTGCAGTGAGCTCGCAACGTCTTGTCATGATTGTCCTAATTGTCCTACAAAATGTATAAAAAAGCTAACAAATAGTACATAATAAAGAACATATGGTCAAGAGAGCTTTCAATGAATGATAATATGTGTATTACAGAGCAATTTAAGATTAAATATGGGTATTATGATCTTAATCCCTTAATGCGTCAGTATGTTGAGGTTAAATATAAGTGTCAAGATAGTCTGTTACTTTTCCGTTTAGGAGATTTTTACGAATTGTTTTTTGAAGATGCTGTAACAGCTAGCAAAATATTAGGTGTTGTGTTAACTAGTAGGGATAAAAGCACGGGTGAAATTCCTATGTGTGGTATACCTTTCCACTCTTTAGATAATCACCTTTGTAAACTTGTCAAATCTGGTCATACCGTAGCATTGTGTGAACAAACAGAATCTCCTTTAGAGGCTAAGAAAAAACGTGGTAGCAAGGCTTTAGTTAATAGAAAGATAGTAAGGATATTTACTCCTGGTACTATTATAGAAGAGTCTATGATTGATACATCGTTACCTAATTATCTTGTATGTGTGGTTTATGATGCAAAGTTGCGTAAGTGTGCAATTTGCTTTCTAGATTTTGGTGTGCGTGAGATTGGTGTTTTTGAGGTTGAGGTAGCTGAGTGTTTGCAAGAGCTTGAGAAGTTACAGCCTAAAGAGTTGATAATGAGGAAAGGAGATATTGAATTAGATGAGTTTAAAGAGATATATGATATATACAAACAAAAATTGGTAATTTATTCCAACAGTTATTTTGATTATCTAAAATCTGTAAGAACGATAGAGGATTTTTACTCTGTTTCTTCTTTAAGTTTTATGGGAGAAGTAAGTAAGTTCCAAATATCTGCACTTGGAGGAGTATTGTCTTATATTGGTTTAGTTGATACCAATAAGATCAATCTTCCTTTTCCAAAACTAATGGGGAATGATGATCTAATGCGTATTGACGTATCTACCCAGCGTAACTTAGAAATAGTGTCTTCTAGAACTTCTGGTGTAAGTCTTTTTAGTATTTTAAACTGCACGCTTACAAAAGGAGGGAGTAGACTACTTTTTAAATATCTTAAAAATCCTTCTGCAAATGAGGTTGTTATAAATAATAGATTACAATTGACTCAGTTTTTATACTTAAGAGTTGAATTGTTGGATAAGTTACGTAACTACCTTAATTGTATATCTGATTTAGATAGAGTGTTGACTAGGATTTTTATGAATAAGATGGTGTTAAGGGATTTTTTAAGTCTGCGTAATAGTTTGTTAGCAGCTTTGAAGATGAAGGAGTTAATTTTTAAGCAATGTGGTTCCGATATACCTACTTTGTTAAGAGAGTTGTTGTGTAACCTGAAGGTTAATGTATCAGTAATAGATGAAATAACGTCAGCTATTCAGGTAAAAGATTTATCATCTACATCTTCTTCAGAATGTTTTATCAATCCTTCTTACCATTCTAAATTAGGGGAATTAAATGAGGAGCTAAAAAGCGCTATCGCCGAACAAAATTCGCTACGTGTTAAGTATATTGCTATGACTGGCATAGACAGCATAAAGATTCAGCATAACAACATTATAGGTATTTTTTTAGAAGTGCCAGTAAAGCACGCAAGTAAGGTGAGTTCTTATTTTACTCACAGACAAACGACTGTTAATCATGTTAGATTTTCTACTGCTGAATTGACTGATTTAGAGCAAAAGATGGCGCTGTTAAGACAGCAATTAATGTCTGTAGAACAATTGGTAATAGATAATTTAGCATGTCTTGTACGGCAAGAAGAAGGTGCAATCAATTCTGTTGCTAGCGGTGTATCAATGTTAGATGTTTTTATAGCTTTTGCAAAAAAAGCTATAGATGAAAATTATGTCATGCCTTTAGTGCAAAAACAATGTGCAACAATGATTAGACAGGGGCGTCATCCAGTTGTAGAGAAAGTAATGTCAGAGAAGGCTTCTCATTTTGTGCCAAATGACTGCTATTTTACAGATCATGAGCGTGTTTTTGTCATTACAGGGCCTAATATGGGGGGCAAAAGTACCTTTATGAGACAGGTAGCTTTGATAGTTTTAATGGCTCAGATAGGCTCTTTTGTTCCTGCTCGATCTGCTATTATTCAGGTCGTGGATAAATTGTTTTGCCGTATAGGAGCAGGAGATGATTTAGCAATGGGGCAGTCTACCTTTATGCTAGAAATGTGTGAAACTGCCGCTATCTTATCACATGCTACAGAACGCTCTCTTGTTATTTTAGATGAAGTAGGGCGTGGAACTTCTACTTATGACGGTATTTCTATTGCTGGGTCGTGTCTTGAATATATATCGAAACACATTGGATCTAGATGCCTCTTTGCTACGCATTATCAAGAACTAACACAATTATCTGAATCTTTGCCAAATGTTGTGAATTATACTTTGTGTGTTAGAGAAAGTGAAAACTCTGTATCCTTTTTATATTCTGTGCAAAAGGGTATAGCTGATAAATCTTATGGTATTCATGTTGCTCAAATTGCTGGCGTCCCTAAGGAAATTGTAGATAGAGCAAAAGCATTATTAACTATTTTACAAAATCAAGGGTCTGTGCTTAATTTGAAAGAATGAATCTTATTATCTTGATAATAACTTCAATAGTGTCTTGTTTAGATTCTTTCAATGTTCACTTATTTGAGTGATTTGTAAAAATGTTTTCTTTTGTCTATTGAATTTTTAAATTTGGTTTCTATATGAAGCCGTTGACGATGTATTGGTGAATCTTGTTTCTTCGCTGATATTCATGATTTAAATAGTAAATAAAATAACAGGTTACATATGGCAAAAAGTGTAGAACCTCTTTATGAACGAGTTGCAGTTGAGCCACTTGAGCAAGAAGAAAAAACACAAGGAGGGATAATTATTCCTGATACAGTAAAAGATAAGCCAATTAGAGGTACAGTTGTGGCTGTGGGTTGTGGTTATAGATCTGATGATGGAAAAATTTTACCTCTGATGGTTAAAGTGGGTGATTTAGTTACTTACGCAAAATGGGGAGGTAATGAAATAGAGTTGAATGGAAAAAAAGTTGTTATTTTGAAAGAGTCCGACATATTAGCTGTAATGCGTGATTGATCGTACTTTTGAGTAAGAACTTGTAATTAATTGATATTAAAAATATAGAAGAAGGTGATTTTATATGTCAGCAAAGTTGATACATTATGACGCGGTTGCGCGTGAACGTATGCTAAAAGGGTTAGACGCTCTAGCAGACGCTGTGAAAGTGACTTTAGGCCCGAGAGGTCGTAATGTTATAATAGAGCAGTCCTACGGTGCTCCTAAGATTACAAAAGATGGTGTAACTGTGGCGAAGTCTATAGAGTTTGAGGATAAAGTAGAAAATGTTGGAGCTCAGTTGGTAAAAGCTGTAGCAAGCAAGACAGCAGACATAGCTGGAGATGGAACGACAACTTCCACTGTTTTGACTCAAGCAGCAGTTAGAGAAGCTCAAAAGCATATAGCTGCAGAGCGTAATCCGATGGACTTGAAAAGAGGTTTTGATTTGGCGGCTCAAGCGATTTCGAAAGAAATAGATTCTATCAGAAAGCAAATTAGCTCTAGAGATGAGATAGAGCAAGTGGCTACTATTTCTGCAAATGGAGATAAAGAAATAGGGGGTAAGATAGCTTACGCTATGGAAAAAGTTGGTAAGGAAGGTGTTATTACGGCAGATGAAGGTAAGGGAGTTGAGTCCGAACTAGAAGTAGTGGAAGGTATGATGTTCGATAGAGGCTACATATCTCCTTACTTTGTTACTAATTCAGAGAAAATGGTGGTGGAGCTAGAAAGACCGTATATTTTGATAGTAGATAAGAAACTCACGGCGTTGCAGCCAATGATCAAGTTGCTTGAAGGTGTAGTGCAATCAGGAAGACCTTTGTGTATTATTGCTGAGGATGTTGAGGGAGAAGCCCTTGCTACGTTAGTTGTCAACAAATTAAGAGGCGGTCTCAAGGTTGCTGCAATCAAGGCTCCCGGATTTGGTGACAGAAGGAATGCTATGCTTGAGGATATTGCTGTGTTAACTGCTGGTCAGGTGATTACGGAAAATATTGGGGTGACCTTAGAAAGTGTGAACTTAGGTATGCTTGGTAGCGCAGGTAAGGTGGTTATTACAAAAGATAGTACTACTATTGTTGATGGTGCTGGAGATAAAGCTAATATAGAGACCAGGATTAATCAGATACGTAATCAGATTGAAGAATCAGATTCTGATTATGACAAAGAAAAACTGCAGGAGCGGCTTGCAAAACTTTCAGGTGGTGTTGCTGTATTAAAGATAGGAGGACATACTGAAGTAGAAGTGAAGGAAAAAAAAGATAGAGTAGAGGACGCATTACATGCAACAAGAGCTGCAGTGGAAGAGGGTATCGTACCTGGAGGAGGTGTTGCTCTGTTTTACGCTGCTAAAGTGTTAGATGAGTTAGAAGGTGATAATGAAGATCAGACAGTTGGAGTGAAAATTTTGCAAAAGGCATTACAGGCACCTCTGCGTCAAATTGTTGAGAATGCAGGGTGTGAAAGTTCTGTTGTAGTTGCAAAGCTTGCGGACGGTGATGATCATAATATGGGATTTGACGCGCAAGAGTTGAAGTATGTTGATATGCTGAAATCTGGAATAGTTGATCCTGCTAAAGTGGTGAAAATTGCTTTAAATGACGCTGTTTCTATCGCTGGTTTGATAATTACTACCTCTGCGGTGATAGCAGACAAGGCTGAACCTAAATCAGATGCAGGTGGCGGACATAGAATGCCTGGCGGAGGAGGTATGCCTTCTGATATGGGTTTTTAAGATAAAAGGATAAAAGGATAAAAGGGGGCCGAGTTGTTGTAGTGCATATTACGCCCCTTTTGTCTTATCTGAAATACTCTTTTGCGTGTCAATCTTGTATAAAATTGTCTACAACCAAATTTCTAGTGATAGATGCTTAATGCTTTGTTGATAATGTTATTTTCAATGTAGCATTTCTTTTATACAATGCTTCTGTTGGCTCTCTTTATTGGTTTTGCAAAGGGGAACTTAGCTTGCTGGCTTTGTATATTTTTTTACTTTCTGTCCAATGCGATTGAATACTTTTTAGGCTTTGTGTTACGTCGTTCTTGTTTTTTAGCACTAAAAATAAACAGTGAATATATTTGTCACTAGTCCTTGCCCTCGTGCTTGTGCAGAATCTTTAGATGATAGAAGAGTAGTAAAGATGATCTTAGAAAGTGCTCAAATGCTTAGCACATCTATACACATACATTCTAACATAACTCATGATGACATTTATCGAAAAACGCATGTAAATCATCCATGTACTTTATGGGCTTCTAAAAGCTCAGATAATTGGCGATGGTTGTTTCTGCATATGAAGTATTTGTGTGAAGAATACACTTTACGTTACAACAAAATTCATCGTTCTAGCACGTTGATGGAAAAATTATGGTTATATCATAAGATGTATTTGCCACGTTCTTCAATAACACCGTTTGTTAATTGTGCACGTTCGGAAGCGTTGGGCCTGGATTTTTCTTGTGAGCCAAATGTACATTTTGCATACATTTGTTACTTGATACAAAAGTATCGCATCAGTAAAAGAGTGCCCACGTGGACGCACAGAGCTTCTCCTATTTGGTGGCAAAAAGCATCTGAAAATAAACATGCTATTTCATTAACTACAGATCAGGTGTAAAAATATTCATGTTTGTCTAACAACAAAGATATAGCTTGTGTATAACGGCTTTTCTACGTGATTTGAAGTTACACATTTTGATGGAATGATGAACGCTGCAGTTTTTTTGTATATCATTAAAACTATGACAACTGATTTTTTGAATAAATCGGGCTCTAGCTCGCAAAAGTTTAGCCTGATTTATATATTACATTGATTAGATTTATGTTGAATTTTGCAGTAACGATAAAAGCTGCTTTGTTTTTGCTGCCTCTTCTCGATTAATGTTCTATAAGTGATGCTTTTGGTGTTTATGCATTTCTCATAGTTAAGATTGTCTGTTATTAAATGGCAAATCGTTTGAATGTGGTTTAGAATGCAATATGTTACAAATAGGTGTATGACGTGGTTAGTCAAATGATTTTATCGGCAAAAGAATGGATTAGTAAAGGAGTTGATTTTGCAAAGTTGGGAAAGTATGACTTGGCAATTGAGTGTTATGATAAAGCTGTAAGACTCAATCCTACGTATGCTGAAGCTCACTACAATAAAGGAGTTGCTTTTCAAGATTTAGGCAAATATTGCGAGGCCTTGAAATGTTATGATAGGGCAATAGGTATTGATTCTAAATATGCTGAAGCTTACTGTAATAAAGGTGTTGTTTTTCAATATTTAGGTAAGTACGAAGAGGCGGTTGAGTGCTACGATAAGGCTATAAGCTGTGATCCTGAAGATGCCTTAGCTTATTATAACATGGGCCTTACTCTTGGCGCTTTAGGAAAATATTCTGAGGCAGTTGAATTCTACGATCAGGCTATAAGCTGTGATCCTGAATATACCAGTGCTTATTATGATAAGGGAGTCGTGTTTGCCGATTTAGAAAAATATTCTGAAGCAGTTGAATGCTACGACCAGGCTATAAGCTGCGATCCTGAATATACTGAAGCTCACTACAATAAGGGAGTCGTTTTTGGTAAATTAGGAAAATATTCTGAAGCAGTTGAATTCTACGACCAGGCTATAGGCTGTGATCCTGAATATACTGAAGCTCACTACAATAAGGGAGTCATTTTTGGTAAATTAGGAAAATATTCTGAAGCAGTTAAGTGCTACGGCCAGGCTATAGGCTGTGATCCTGAATATACTAATGCGTACTACAATAAGGGAATTGCTCTGGAAAATTTAGGTAAATACGAAGAGGCAATTGAGTGCTATGATCTGGCTATAGGGCTTAATCCTGAAGATGCTTCATCTTACTTCAACAAAGGTGCTGTTTTTCAATATTTAGGTAAATACGAAGAGGCAATTGAATGTTACGATAAGGCAATAGAGCTTAATCCTAAAGACGCTTCATCTTACTTCAACAAAGGTACTGTTTTTCAAGAGTTAGGTAAATACGAAGAGGCAATTGAGTGTTACGACAAAGCAATAGGTATTGATTCTAAATATGCTGAAGCTTACTGTAATAAAGGTGCTGCTCTTAATAGTTTAGGTAAATATGCTGAAGAAGTTGAATGCTACGACAAAGCAATAGGTCTTAACTTCGAATATGCTGCAATTTACTGTAATAAAGGTGTTGCTCTTAATAGTTTAGGTAAATATACTGAAGCAGTTGAATGTTACGATCAGTCTATAAGTTTCGATCCTTTGGATGTTTTGTCTTACTATAACAAGGGTCTTGTTCTTGGCGCTTTAGGAAAATATTCTGAAGCAGTTGAATGCTATGATAAGGCTATAAGCTGCGATTCTGAATATACCAGTGCTTATTACGATAAAGGTAGAGTTCTTCAAGAGTTAGGTAAATATGCTGAAGCAGTTGAGTGCTACGATAGGGCAATAGAGCTTGATCCTGAATTTACTTATGCTTACTACAATAAAGGAATTGCTCTTAATGCTGTAGGTAAATACGAAGAGGCAGTTGAGTGCTATGATAAAGTGATAAGTCTCGATCCTAAAGATGCTGAAGCTTATTATAATAAAGGTGGAGTTCTTCAAGAGTTAGGTAAATATGAAGAGGCAGTTGAGTGCTATGATAAAGCTATAAGGCTTAATCCTGAAGATGTTCTGGCAATGTGTAAATGTGGTAACTTACTAAGCGAACTCGGAAAGCAGCAGGCGGGGCTAGGATATATCAAAAGAGCTTATGCGTTGGTAGCTAAAGGCAATTATGGCATGGTAACGAGTACAGAGTGTAAGGCATATATTGATGATACATTAAGGTCTTTCAAATATCTTTTAGACATGAAGGATTTAGAAAATGATGTTTAGAGGAAAGTGAAAGAGGTTCTATAAGGCAGTATCAAATTCTTCAACCGGCTTTTTATCGTTCTTATATTCAAACACATTTTTGACAGGTGCGTCAGTATGGTGTGTCTTTACTGCTCATACTCATTGAAATGTCCACAATGGAAGGGGATAAAATACCATCTCGAATGCTATTTTATATACATGTAAGCGATGCTATTTTTCTTTGTCTTTTCTTGATTTATTGAGCAATGCAAGAGCAATTAGATTTGGCGTATTGAGCGCAAATTTTTGTCTTGTTTTCAACATCCTTTACCTGTAATTGATAGATGTCAAAGTACGCAAGTATGGGAGCAAACGCTGTAGTTTCCGATTGTCTCATTTCTTGCAAAGTGTGCAAACTTAGTCGATTTTTGTAAAAATGCTTCTTTCTCTAAATGCCATATTTAGGGCAGAGGCGTCGTTCAACGAACGTGAGTGCATTCATTACATCTTCAATACTAGTAGCGCTCTTGACTTTTGTATCTGTAAATGTGCACTCTCCCTCTGGTAGAGGAGTATAAGGCCATGTCGTACTTGGAAAGAAGTACAAATCGTACTTTACTTTAATGAAAAAATACTTATAATAAGTCTTTTTTCATTAAACAAGGTTAAGTTATGCTTAAGAGTTTTAAAACTTTTGCGGATAAAGAAAACGCTAATATGCTTGTCAGTACAAACCGTATGGCAAGAGAAAGGTCTGGTGCAAAAGACATATCGTTTTCAATACAGCCAGTTGAGGCTGTAGTTGGAAAGGTAGAACTTGCTCGTGGTATTAGTAATGAATCGATAAGCTTGCTGACTTTTGGGCAGAAGCAAAATATACAGGAAGTAGGGGCGAGATGGACGGAAATAAATAGACACTCTGGCATAGAGAAAGCTTTTGTATTAAGCAGAAATGACTATGTTTATGGATCGGAAGCTGTGCTAAACCTCGTAGACACGGGTTCTCTGCAGCAAAAATTACAAGTAGGACCGGTATCTTATGTAAGTGTGTTTTGCCCATTTATAAGTTATGCGGGATCGTCGCAAGAGTCGTATTTTATGAGGTTGTGTCATACTACTTTGCCAAACTCAGTTCAGGTCAAATGGGATGGAATAAGCGACACTGCAGTGTGTGGAAAATTTAACCTTCTCTTGCCACAAAATGGAGGCCCACTTCTTGATGCAGCAATACCAAGTGGCATGGCACTATTTCGGACAGATTCTTATGGAACACGTGAAGTGAATTATCCACTATCAGAGCAAGAGTGGTTATCTACTCATCAGATATGCCATAACACCTATCAGGATACTTTGTCTGCCCAACAAGAAACTCAGCAATACGTTTGCCATGTCATATTAGAGAAAGAAGCATTTTTACGAAAAATAGAAGTACCACAAGCATTTGTGAGTATCGAGCGTTGTGACTATCTTCCGCATCCAGAGAATATTTTTAACGATCCCACAGGTCCTGCGTTTTTAAAATTGGAATTTTTTACAAAAGGTGATACAGACCGTAGTACTGCATTTTTGAATCAGGTAATGGCAGCAAGAGCTGCTGTTGAACATTGCGGAGCAACATTCGCTAAATGGAATAACAAAGCGTCTGAGTCGCAAGGTGCATACATTGATGAAGGCCTGGCTTTGTTTAGCTGCCTATTTGCTGTCACTCCATCTGTAGATCAACTTGAAGGTGATGCATGCAGAGAAGTGATGCAGCGTCATCAAGCGTTAAAAATGTCTGGCTTTATACACTATAACAATTTTATCAAAGGTAAAGAAACTCAAAGTATTCAAGACAATACTCCAGAATGGTTTCAGCGTATTCATAAAATTCTGTCAAGCGAACAAAGGCATCAGGCATGCTCTATAAAAACAAAAGATATAGGAAGGGGCAGTAAAGTCTTCAAAGGAGATGTTACTCTTATGATAGGAAATGCAGAAAAACCTGTAGATCTTTTCTGCATTAACTTTAAGTGTGGTGATCAAGTATCTTCATATCTTCCAGACCATCTGTATCTTAAAAGTCAGCAAGAAGCAATAGAGGCAGTAAAAATAGATAATCACGTATGTCCTCTATCTCATGATCTAGCGCATCAAGACGCTATGCTAAAAATTGTTGGAGGAACTGAACTTTTATTTTCTGAGATATCTGAGTAATGATGGTGGCTTTATAATTTCTTGAACGTAGTTATGCACTTTGCAGGGAAATATCGCTCTTTGATTTTTTTCTGCAAGGTGCAATATATTTTTACACCACCTCAATCAATTAGCTTTGATGTTGGAAGACTATATATCTCACCGTTTGATATGTAATTTTTATGCAACTTCTGATTAGATAAAGAGTTGCTAATGCCGTAATCTGTTTGTTCCTGGCTATAAGCTGCCTTTAGTAATGGCTCTGTTGCTGCTTGAGCAAGACCTGATGCAACTGCTGCTTGCCCAGTTTTGGCTGCCAAAGTGCCAAACTTAGCTCCCATCATCAACGTTGTTTTTGGAAATACCGGAATCAAACCAAGTGCTATATTTGTGGGAGATGCAAATAATGTTGCAACGCTTGTTCCAAACTTAGCAATACCTTCTATTAAACCACCCTGTCCTTTAGAGATGATGTACTCATTCTTAGCTCGATGCTCATGCAAATCACTCAAGTAATCCGCAAACTCACGTGTCATGTTAGGATCCCAACTAACACCAGAACTGCCATACTCTTCATTGAACTCTTCCTCACTGATTTTAGCTCCCTGTTTGTGCTTATGACTTAAATACAGCCTCTTTACAAGTGCCTCAGGATTATCTTCAAATGTCTCACGAGCCACAGCACAGCATACCTGAGACATAGACATGTACCCAAATTATCTAGTGCATTTGTCCCCTCATATGAGTTTTGCAACACCTTATTGTCTTTTGAGTAAAACATAGACTTATCATTTTTTTCTTCCCTAGTTTACCTCTTTTTATGCTTCACACGAAGTACCAAACCAAAAACACTTTTATATTTCTGGCACATATCAGTTATAATCACGTATTAACCTAATTGAGGTAGTTTTTATGAAGAGAATTTTCACTGGATTGGGTGTTTTAAAGTCATCTTCTTCCTATGCTTGTAGAGGTATACACTATAGCAGAAAGCCATCTGAACAATTTTATCAGGATATAGATGCAGGTTTTGAAAAATATAGGGAAAGAGGTGTACCACCTAATGTGGAAGAAATTTTAAAGAATGCGAGATTATATGAGGAAGATTCTCATGCCATAGATGCAGAAAAAGATACATCTACTACTGGTTCTATCCAATCGAAGGAAGGTGATATCACATCTGCCACGCATATGCAGAGGGGAGAATATTCTTTTACTGCCAAGACTGATGTCACAAGTGATACAGACGAAGAACAAGAAAAACGGTGTCTTGCATTAGTGCATATGATAAGAGAAGAGAGGGTCGATGAGCTGAAAAAGATTTTAGATCAAGAAAAACCCTCAAGAGATGAACTTCTCGATACAGATTGTTATAATGTTAGTCCAGTAACTGCAACTTTGCACAGATCTAAAAACAAGGAAATAAGTGAGGTTATGAAAGGGTACATATTGACCTTACCAAAATTTAGCGAGGACTGTGCAAAACACAAGTTCATTGGCGAAGAAGATGAAATTCTTCAAACTTATTTACCTTATAATGATGACGATAATTTTCCAGTTCGTGAGATATTACCCCACCTCCTTGGTAAACAAATGACAAACGATCTTTTGTGTGACTATGTGACGGAAGAGGAGTAGTAATGAAGTATAATCTTTATAGGGCCTGTAATCCGTTGATTATCGGTGCTGGTAGAACAGCTGGCTTTTCTGGTATAAATCCTTTTGCTTTTAAACAAATACATTACTGTAAAAAAGAGTTGTACTAGAAAAAGTATAAGGAGCTCTGTGGAGAGCTGAAACAATGTGATAGCATATAAGAAAATTAAAATCATCAGAATCAAAAAAAGCAGGAAAAACTGCGGAGAAAGTATTACTAAGAGGTGGGGCATAGACTTAGGTTAATTCACCTTCCTTCGTCTACACTCCCGCTATTTTTTTGAAATAACATAAGGTTAATTATTTTGTCAAATTTTTTAACCTATGCAAAATCCCACAAAATTTTTATGTGTGTGCTCTTTACCACTTAACTCTTCCTTTTGGAGCCTACGCATGAATGTCAATACTTTTTGCAATTTGCTACATTGCAACTAAGAACTTCTTTATCAATTTTTGAGGTATAATGGCTACAGTCAATTGACTAATTGAGGTAATTTGTTATGAAACGATCTTTCAATCTCCTTGCGAAAAGTGCAAAAAGAGAAGCAGTTAAAGTACAAGAGCCAAAATGGAAACAAAAAGTCAAAGATTCTCCTATACTAAAAGGTCTGGAAGACTGTAATACAACAGTAAGAGAGAAAGATTTTAAATTGTTAAAAACTCTCACTAAAGAACAGTACAAAGATGAAGAGGTACTAAAGTACATCGATAAGAAAAATGGTGGTATGCCTTATAACGGCAGCAAAACGACGCCAATTGTGCTGATGATCCTGCAAAGTTTTGATAGAGACAATGTTGCTTTACTCAAAGGAGTAGCGGACAAACTCAAATCTGAAGGAGCACTCAAGGAACCTTATCCAGACATCGTTGTGTCTGCGCTAGATGATATGTACTGCCCTGAGGCATATACACAATCACTAGATACTCTCTACCACATTCCATGCAAGCAGGCTAAGTGTACAGAAACCGTGTGTTCGGGAGAACATAGTTTTTCAGATTTTTGTCCCGAACAGATATGATACGTTCTTTAAGTTGGGGTACGATACATCACTTACCAAAGCCCATTTTGCACCGCGCTTTCGTTGGGTTGCGTTACCATGTGAGTCGTCCTAACTGCTACAGTTTGCTAGACAAGTTAAACTTAAAAGCAATATCAGAGCATGATAAACTCAAGAAATTCGCAGAGGTTGAATTAGCAAAAACGTTGAAAGAGAATGGCCATACCAGAGAAGTAATAGAAAGCTGCAAGAAAATATACGAAGATATACAGTCATTTCCACAAATGTTTTCTTTGAAAAATACTGGTCCATGTTGTACTGCAACAATACTAGAACACGACAATGAGTATAGAATATATATTGCTTTCAATTATGATAAGGTAATAAACGAGCAAGTCTTAAACAAAATAAGGAGAGATTTTGTCGATGTAGTGCAAGAAAAACTGAAAATAGAAGACTTTGTTAGCTATCATTTCAAAGAAAGTAAATTCTTAGCACGCGAGCAGAGAAAATTTGAAAGAAAAGTCGCAGGCAAGCCGTGGCGCCAGTTCTATGATGGCAAGTTAAGAGAGGATTACTCAAAGTTAATAACAGATTTGCAAGCCGTTGCCAAAAATTATAAATTAACGACAGAAGAATAATTCTGCTTCGTGAATTTTACTAATGTTAGTCATGACACCAAAAAGTTTGAGAAGGAACGTGACGATAGTGGAGCACACTCGGAAAGATATTTATACATATGGTTAAAATGCGAGGGATTACTACCAAGTGATCCTCTAGTTATAGTCAAAGATAAGTTAATGTGTCCTAGCTGCTTGTTCTATTTGTTGTACAAAAATGTATACTTTGGCATGCCTCACAACAAGATATACAAAAGCGAACAACACGGTAACGACCAACAGTACCATTAATGCTTGTGGATGATAACAAAGGCAACAAAAGTGAAGCACAGTGTGAAACGCTCTTTGGAGTAATAAAACGCGGAGGACATACAGTAAACTGTGACACGCTTCAAAAGCTGAGAACTGAAGGAGATCCAGGGAGTCTTATCTCAATTAATGAACGTATAGATTGCTTCCAGGAAGATATCTTTCAGAAAGGAAAAATGATCGACTCTACTCTTGACGTGGCCAAACATATGGATGACGGTGATGGAAATGGTATAAACATCCCTTCCATAGGAAATAACAAGCCTTGTGGAACACATAAGCGAGGATATTCAACTAATGCTTATTGCGATCAGGATCACAACAAATATCCAAATTGTGCTTTCGATGGACACAAGCATGTTACTAGTGATCAGGTTGGTCTTGGTTTTAGTGATGCGATGATGGGGGCTGCTCCTGGTGATGATTTTAATGAAGATGTAGCAGTGCCTTCTAATTGAGTTTGATTTATCGCAAGCGCGGTTTTGTTGACCGAAAAACAGCTGGCATTTTTCGCAAGTCCCTTGGCAATTTATCAAGGCTGTTAAGAAATGTGCAATTGCCCTCATTTGCCTTTGCATCACTTGCCATATAGCAAAAACTATCTGCTATATCTGTCTCTTTTGTTGAAGCACTATGCGTTGAGCGCTTTTCATGCATAAAGCCCTCTAGCCCTTCTATCCCCTCTTTGCAATTGCCCTCATCAATAAAGCACTTACCTGATGCTAGAAAATCTAACGCTTGGTATATTCTCGTATCTCTAGCTATCATCTTTCCAATCTCAATAGGAGGTAATCCCTTTTCTTTAGCAAGGCTATCTGCCTCCATTAAAACAGTTGTGCCAAAAGCATTTCGCCTTGCTTGATCGTGCGGCAGTACAATTTTTCGATACCTGTACTTCTTATCTTCTAAAACATCTAGATAATGCGGCAGCAAATGCCCTTTTCAACCATCTATCACATTGACTCTATAATCTCTTACTACTTATGCAACCGGCTATCAGGGAGTGTGTTAAAAAAAATTTGCTTTATTTAGAATACTTTTATAAAATAGTCCTTTTTTAAGTAAGAGTATTAATTATGCCACCAGAAACAGTTACAATAGCGGGTAAGCAATATATTATGCCACCAAAAACAGTTACAATAGCGGGTAAGCAATATCCAACAGATATTACAACGCTGGATCTACGCCATGTCACAATAGAAGGCGGCATAGCTCCAGGTATTTTTGCAGGCTTATCTAGTCTCACAGAGCTTGATCTTGAACGTGCCACAATAGAGGGTTGTATATATCCAGGTGCTTTTCAAGACCTTGTCAGCCTCACAAGTCTTAATCTTGAGAGCGCCACGATAAGGGGAAATATAGCGCCAGGTGCTTTTCAAGACCTTGTCAGCCTCACAAGTCTTAATCTAAGCTATGCCAAAATAGGTAGTATAGCTCCAGATGCTTTTGCATGCTTATCTAGTCTCACAACGCTTAATCTAGGCTATGCCAAAATAGAAGGCGGCATAGCTCCAGGTATTTTTGCAGGCTTATCTAGTCTCACAGAGCTTCATCTTGAACGTGCCACAATAGAGGGTTGTATATATCCAGGTGCTTTTCAAGACCTTGTCAGCCTCACAAGTCTTAATCTTGAGAGCGCCACGATAAGGGGAAATATAGCGCCAGGTGCTTTTCGAGACCTTGTCAGCCTCACAAGTCTTAGTTTCATGTATTCCACAATAGAAGGCGGTATAGCTCCAGGTACTTTTGCAGGCTTATCTAGTCTCACAACGCTTAATCTAGGCTATACCAAAATAGAAGGCGGCATAGTTCCAGATGCTTTTGCAGGCTTATCTAGTCTCACAAAGCTTCATCTTGAAGGTGCCACAATAAATGGTAGTATAGCTCCAGATGCTTTTGCAGGCTTACCTAGTCTCACAAAGCTTCATCTTGAAGATGCCAAAATAGAAGGCGGCATAGCTCCAGGTGCTTTTGCAGGCTTATCTAGTCTCACAGAGCTTGATCTAAAATATGCCACAATAAGGGGAAATATAGCTCCAGGTACTTTTGCAGGCTTATCTAGTCTCACAAGTCTTAGTTTATCAGGTGCCAAAATAGAAGGCGGCATAGTTCCAGGTGCTTTTCAAGACCTTGTCAGCCTCACAAGTCTTAGTCTCAAGTATTCCGAAGGCGACATAGCTCTAGGTACTTTTGCAGGCTTATCTAGTCTCACAAAGCTTTATATTTCCTATTCCTTTGGAGAAAAAGGTATAGCTCCAGGTACTTTTGCAGGCTTATCTAGTCTCACAACGCTTGATCTAACCTATGCTAAAGTAGGTATAGCTCCAGGTGCTTTTCAAGACCTTGTCAGCCTCACAAGTCTTATTCTCAGGCATTCCACAATAGAAGGAGACATAGCTCCAGGTGCTTTTGCAGACTTATCTAGTCTCACAGAGCTTGATCTTGATAGTGCCACAATAAATGGTGGTATAGCTCCAGGTGCTTTTGCAGACTTATCTAGTCTCACAAAGCTTGATCTAACAGGCACTATAATAGGTAGTATAGCTACAGGTGCTTTTGGCCTTACCATTGTAGGACTTGATCCATCTTCTAATAACGATGATCTGACAAGTCGATTCATAAAGTTCAACAAGGATAGGGATAAGGTATTTGAAAATGTTCATCAAAGCTTTGGTCTAGCGAAAGAGCTTCTTAACATAGTTGGCAATTATTTAGCACCTAACAATTTACCACCATTTGCAAATCACGCTTTCTTGAAGATATGTCTTTCAGGTAAAGCAAAAGTTGGCCTTGTTGATCGTGCAGCCGCAGCGGCAGGGTCTGTGACTTCTCAATCTGCGCATCATGCCGATGCAGCAGGGCAAGCCTCACGTCATGCAGATGCGGCAGGGCAATTTCTACGTCATGTAGATGCGGCAGGGCAAGCTCCACATCATGTAGATGCAGCAGCAGCAGGTATGACTCCTGAATCTGCACATCATGTAGATGCGGCAGGGGGCAAATCTCCACGTCATGCAGATGCAGCAGCAGGTGGCCTTGTTGATCGTGCAGAAGAAGGTGCAGCCGCAGCGGCAGGGTCTGTGACTTCTCAACCTGCACATCATGTAGATGCAGCAGGTCCTATGGGAGATCTTGAAGCAGTAGTAGATACAACATCGCAATAAAAGTATTGCCTTATCTTTACAGAAAAGTTCTTGCCTTCTAAAAGATAAGTTGCATCTGCTATCATAAATTTTTACTTAGCGAAGTTTTCTCTTCTAAGTATAGTGACTTACAAACCAGCGCTAATTCCGCTTAGGTTTGACGTGATTGCATTGCCTGATAGAGAAAAAATTTCGGCATAGACTGCCCATTTTACACCATTATATACAAACACTAACAGCGCTAACCTCCCTGCCATACAAATGCCATATGAAAGCCATACAAGCACGACAACCTAATTAAGCCCAAGGTATAATTACTCAGATATCTCAGAAAATAAAAGTTCAGTTCCTCCAACAATTTTTAGCATAGCGTCTTGATGTGCTAGATCATGAGATAGAGGACATACGTGATTATCTATTTTTACTGCCTCTATTGCTTCTTGCTGACTTTTAAGATACAGATGGTCTGGAAGATATGAAGATACTTGATCACCACACTTAAAGTTAATGAAGAAAAGATCTACAGGTTTTTCTGTATTTCCTATCATAATAGTAACATCTCCTTTGAAGACTTTACTGCCCCTTCCTATATCTTTTGTTTTTACAGAGCATGCCTGATGCCCTTGTTCGCGTGACAGAATTTTATGAATACGCTGAAACCATTCTGGAGTATTGTCTTGAATACCTTGAGTTGTCCGACCTTTGATAAAATTGTTATAGTGTATAAAGCCAGACATTTTTAACGCTTGATGACGCTGCATCACTTCTCTGCATGCATCACCTTCAAGTTGATCTACAAATGGAGTGACAGCAAATAGGCAGCTAAACAAAGCCCGACCTTCATCAACGTATGCATCTTGCGACTCAGACGCCCTGTTATTCCATTTAGCGCATGTTACTAAGCAATGTTCAACAGCAGCTCTTGCTGCCATTACCTGATTCAAAAATGCAGTACCACGGTCTGTATCACCTTTTGTAAAAAATTCCAATTTTAAAAACGCAGGACCTGTGGGATTGTTAAAAATATTACCTGGATGCGGAAGATAGTCACAACGCTCGATACTCACAAATGCTTGTGGTACTTCCTCTCCTTTTCGTAAAAATGCTTCTTTCTCTAATATGACATGGCGAACGTATTGCTGAGTTTGTGGTCCGGCAGAAAAAGTATCCTGATAGGTGTTGTGGCATATCCGATGAGTAGATAACCACTCTTGCTCTGATAGTGGATCATGCACTGTACCTACTCCAATAGGAGTTGGCCTATGTAGTAACATGCCACTTGGCATTGTATCAAGAAGTGGGCCTCTATTGTATGGCAAGAGAAGGTCAAATTTTCCACACACTGCAGTGTCGCTTATTCCATCCCATTTGACCTGAACTGAGTTTGGCAAAGTAGTATGACACAACCTCATAAAATACGACTCTTGCGACGATCCCGCATAACTTATAAATGGGCAAAACACACTTACATAAGATACCGGTCCTACTTGTAATTTTTGCTGCAGAGAACCCGTGTCTACGAGGTTTAGCACAGCTTCCGATCCATAAACATAGTCATTTCTGCTTAATACAAAAGCTTTCTCTATGCCAGAGTGTCTATTTATTTCCGTCCATCTCGCCCCTACTTCCTGTATATTTTGCTTCTGCCCAAAAGTCAGCAAGCTTATCGATTCATTACTAATACCACGAGCAAGTTCTACCTTTCCAACTACAGCCTCAACTGGCTGTATTGAAAACGATATGTCTTTTGCACCAGACCTTTCTCTTGCCATACGGTTTGTACTGACAAGCATATTAGCGTTTTCTTTATCCGCAAAAGTTTTAAAACTCTTAAGCATAACTTAACCTTGTTTAATTAAAAGCATACATTAACACATTAAAAATTAATGTGTAAATGCATACTTTATGAGCAAAAAGTGGATGACTTTTCTAAAGTGGTTACTAGATTCTTCTTCTGTTTTGCACAAAAACCAGTTAGACTACCTTTCGTAGCCCTTAATATAAGTGTGCCAATGAAGTGCTTAATCGAAGAACAATTGCTAAATAGGCTTTGTAGCCAGGGGTTGGATGTTGGCAAAATCCAAAAGGCACTTGCATTTATAAAGCATCACTATAAAGATCAAAAGCATCTGACTGGAGAGCCAGCATATACGCATCCTATTGCTGTTGCAAACATGGTAGCAGATTATCGTGTTGATCAAGATGTTATCGTTGCAGCATTACTTCATGACATCATAGAAGATACAGATGTTTCATACTTGCATGTCCTAGATGAATTTGGCATGTGGGTCATGCAGATGGTAGAGGGCCTGACACGCAATAAAAAGGCCAACAAAGAGGTCGTGTGCGGCCTTGCACAAAGAATTGTAGATGATTACTATGAGGCTCTCAAAAGATTAAATGAGGCTCATTCTCCCTGGTGTAATACTCTCTGGTATAAGAGCTCTGCATTAGAAAAAGTGTGCACAAGTCTTCTACAGGCAATCAAGAAGATTATTGGTAAAAAAGACGATGTACCTGAGTTTATCGCAACGTTTGAAAAGGGCATAAAAGAGCTGGGTAAAATAAAAGGAAACGAGATACCATACAGCAGAGTACTACAGTGTTTAGGTAGAGATATGATGTCTATAGCGCACGGTATTTCTGCCATTGCTAGACAAAAACAATCCTCTGTACTGGATTGCCTACGACTTGCATTTAAAAGCTACGATGAAAATACAAAGCGAGCTATCTGCCTTATTAAAATAATGGATCGCCTCCATAACCTTGAGACTATGAATTGCTTCTCCACTGAAAAACAGGAAAAGCTAAAGAGAGAAACGATCGAGGAAATACTCCCTTTGGCTACCACCATGAGAAGCAGCAATTTAGCATTTCATATTTTTAAAGTATGCAACAGTATCTCGCACAAAGAGCTATATCAACTCTCTCGAGACTACATATGATCTTTTCAGATACTCAAGTCCTACTAAGGTGATAATGGACAATATGACACCGAAACCAAATATGACATAGTCACCTATAAAACGCTGACACAAAGGGATGATGAATGTATACATCACGGACATGAAAGCCCATCCACATGAGTCTCCCAATAGTATACATCTAGCTCTTTTTAGTACTGGAAATGGAGCAAAAAACAATGGACTTGCTGGAACATCTCCAATAGCAAGAATTAGAGAAATAGTCTGTACCAAAAATATTGCAGTCTTCGACTCTATATTCCACCAGAAAAATGGTAAAACAAACATAAAAACTAAAAACATCCAAGTTCTGTACATAAGAATTTTTAAAGGATGCACGTATTTATATACTAGGTATATAAACGCAAGTATTTTTATGGGGCCAATGATGGATGCTAGAAAGTTTTGTGAAATCACCTCAGCAGCTGAGTAACTCTTCATCAAATTTTTGCAGTATATATATGGAAAAAAGACTATTCCAAAAGATGTTCCACTCTTCATTATAAAGTAGAAAAAAAACCAAAGCTTATCAACTTTAGCTTTCGAAGGATGGTGTTCAGATATCTGCAGTTTTTTGTTAGCATCTGCAAATTCAGTACTTTCGCGTAAATTAAATCTAGCATAGGTACCCGTTACTCCAATAAAAGCTCCGAGCAAGAAAATTAACCTCCATCCATCTACCAAGATTCCTTCTTTGTTTAAAAAAGTTGCAAATAGAGCAGCCAATACAGCAAGTGTGGTTCCTGATTCAGCGCTAAAAGTTAGAGTAGAGGTAAGCATACACTGCCTTCTAAATCCGCTAACACTTTCCGTAATATATATTTTGGCACCTTGCAATTCTCCAAGAGAGGCCATTCCCTGCAATACTCGGCAACCTGTAAGTATGTAAGTAGCTAACAGGCCAAACTTATTGTAGCCAGGTAAAAATGCAGTTGTTGCGCAAGCTATAGAGGTTATGATTGTTGTCCAAAAAATTGTAAATTTTCTTCCCAAATGATCACCAATCCATCCGAAAAGGACGGATCCTAACGGCCTAAAGAGAAAAGTGGAGCACATTGTTAAGTTTGATAAGATCCACATACCAGAAATGTCCTTGGGAAAAAAACATTCCTCTACTAAGCCAGCAATGTGCACGTATAGCATAAGATCGAAATACTCAAGCAGAGTTCCCACTGATATCATAGCAACGGCCTCCTTTTGCCATTTTTCTAGTTTGTTATTTGTAGAGCCGGCAGTAGTGGGAGGAGTGACCATATTGCTTAGAATAAAAGGGAATTGATTTTCCTCTGGTCAGAAGAGTCTATACTCCCCCCAACAATGCCAGAGCCCTTGCCTGAACTGTGAGTGTTTTCCATATCATTTCTTACAGTTAGCTGCCTTGAGGTTAGCTCTTTTCGTAAGTCAGATCAACTATTTTTTAACTAATTAAGCAAACAGATGTCATCCTCTAGCGTGATGCTGCATCTCTCCTTGAGGCTATCTTTTTAGTGCATCTAGCAAGTTTTCGTAGTTGTCCATTATCCAATTTTTAAAGAAATCACTTTTTACACACATCCTGTACGTATCTTTTGCTATCTGTCCTGATTGCAAAAATAAACAACATCACTAGAAACAGCACGAATCACATTACAGAGCAATTACCATTGTCTTCTCCATGAAATGGACATTTTGCTGCACCACATGCATCATTTTCCTCAGCAAATGCATCACCGTAGTATTCTTCATCACCAACTATGCCACCTCCCAACTCTCTTTGTTCAAATTGTTCAATCTTGTCTCGTTGCTCTTCTATTATCATAGGAAGCAAAATTGATCTCATCTTAGGCGTTACAAGGTCAGATCTGGGGTCATCTATTAGTATTTGTTTATCATGCTCAACAAGCGATCGTATTCTACCTCTTTCTGCCACAAAAAGAAGCATCTTAACAAACTTACACATGTTATCTGTTTTCATATAATCCCGCATTAGTAACACTACTAGATCTTGTGGTGAATCAAAAAAGCCTTTAATCTTACTTTGTTTAGCAAGGGTTTTCTTTCCTTCTTCTTCTTTTGCTAAAATGTCAAAGCACAACAGTTGTCTCTTGACTTTTTCATATACAGGCAAATCTTTTATAGATACAAGACCTCTTTCTATGTCTATCGGATTCCCTCTTAATTCTAGTTCTTTTAGCTGTGTAAGACTGCTAAGAGGCTCGATGCCTTCTATGTTATTGTTATTTAGATTAAGTATCCGTAGTGTAAGACTGCTAAGCGGCCCTATGTTGCCTATGTTATTGTTCTTTAGACTAAGTACTGTTAGTTTTGTAAGACCGCTAAGCGGATCGATGCCTCCTATGTCATTGTGATCTAGATGAAGGAGCCATAGTTTTGTAAGACTGCTAAGCGGCCCTATGTCTTCTATGTTATTGTAAACTAGATAAAGTGTTTCTAGTTTTGTAAGACTTCTAAGCGGCTCGATGCCTTCTATGTTATTGTGATCTAGACTAAGGTGCCTTAGTTCTGTAAGACGGCTAAGCGGCTCGATGCCTTTTATGTTATTGTTATTTAGATTAAGGTTCCTTAGTTTTGTAAGACTGCTAAGCGGCTTGATGCATCCTATGTTATTGTGATCTAGACGAAGTATTTCTAGTTTTGTAAGACTGCTAATCGGCCCTATGTCTCCTATGTTATTGTTATTTAGACTAAGGTACGTTAGTTTTGTAAGACTGCTAAGCGACTCGATGCCTCCTATGTTATTGTTCTTTAGACTAAGGTACGTTAGTTCTGTAAGACGGCTAAGCGGCTCGATGCCTTCTATGTTATTGTGATCTAGATTAAGTGTTTCTAGTTTTGTAAGACTTCTAAGCGGCTCGATGTCTCCTATGTTATTGTGATCTAGACTAAGTGTTGTTAGTTCTGTAAGACTGCTAAGCGGCTTGATGCATCCTATGTTATTGTGATCTAGACTAAGTTCTTCTAGTTTTGTAAGACTGCTAATCGGCCCTATGTCTCCTATGTTATTGTTATTTAGACCAAGTGCTGTTAGTTTTGTAAGACTGCTAAGCGGCCCTATGTCTTCTATGTTATTGTAAACTAGATAAAGTGTTTCTAGTTTTGTAAGACTTCTAAGCGGCTCGATGCCTTCTATGTTATTGTGATCTAGACTAAAGTACGTTAGTTTTGTAAGACTGCTAAGCGGCTCGATGCCTCCTATGTTATTGTAATCTAGACTAAGTTCTTTTAGTTCTGTAAGACTGCTAAGCGGCCCTATGTCTCCTATATCATTGTGATCTAGAATAAGTTTCGTTAGGTTCACAAAATCTCTGAGAGGACTCAAGTCTGCTATTTGCTTATTGCTTATAACAAGTTCTTCTATCTTTATGAAACGTAGTAAAGATGGACTATCGTTATTCCCCATCTGGACTTCTGTATTTACTGCGATATTACGTACTGGCATATTAATTTTCTGTTTATTTGAAAAGTGATATTATATGCAGTTATTTCACAAATGCAAGCTTTGCCAAGTACGCAAGTATAGGAGCAAAGCGTTCGCTGTAGTTGCCTATCATTTCACTTCTTGTAACGAATATGTAGTTTTTCTGCCTCTTGCACAGGTTTCCAGTTGCCTTCTTGTAGATCAAGAGAGGCTTTTGCAATTGCTTTTTAGAACTTTAGCCCTTCTATGCCTATCATTTATCGTTTCTCTTAAACAGCCTTATTTGCTTTGCGCTGTACAACGTTGCAGATTGAAAAGCGGCATATGGACAGCAATCATCTGCACATCTTAGTATCGTTACCGTATCATCTGCTTAATAAAAATTATTATTGTGCTTGTTTTACCTTATTGAGTACGATATCATGCTCATGTGCGTGACCACTATTTCTTTTCTGTGGTGTAAAGTTATGACGTTATATCATGAAGTTCACAAAGAAGCCGAACAAAGGCGACAACACACCACTACAGAAGTACAAAAGCTTCTGAAAGTCGTGGAAGATGCTATAAAAAATTTCCACGATGGGGAAGAAGCATTGCAATGCAGGACTCTTGCTCGTATAAAAGAAGATCGCTCTATGCTTCAGAAGGCTGTTGGTACATTTTTCCCTGAGAAAGACATTCCAGCCCTTACTAGTAATAAGATGTCAAATTTACTTAACGGAGCTGAATATATTATCTCAGAGCACTGGGATGCGATCAGTGGCGGTACGTTAAGCAACTTCGCTAATTGGAAAAATTGTGAAGAATATCCTATCGGACAACGCTTCTATAACATATCTACTAGTTCACTGTTGAATTTTATTCAAACTGCAGGACTATCTGTTCTCATTGAAGAAAGTAAAGGAAAAAAGATTTTTGACATACCAAGACTACAAAAAGAAGGAATCTATGCTGTAGATAATAGTCCCAATATACAAGGGGTAAGAGTCTCAGAAGAAACTGCCAAATTGGTAAAAGATTGGAATTGGTATTTTAAAGATGACAAATCTCCGCAAAATGGAGAAATTGCGTTCCCACACGTAGGTTTTTTTTTTGGAGGATCTAGACAAGATGTTAGATATCTGGATAAGCAATTTAGAGCAGAGGATTGTTCATCCTCTGTACAAAAATGGACAAAAGCAGAACATACATTTACAACACGCGATATGTTAGCTGTCATAAACGACATGCCTGGACAGCACCCAGATTATGTAAAAGGCGTGCTCACACCTCTCAAGCAAGATAGAGAAATTAAAGCAGGAGACGTATTTGTAACAAGCAGGTTCCATACTGGGATTGTGGCAAAAAATCTTCCAGATGATTCTGCCCATATGGCAACTCTATCTTACACACGCTACATGCCAGTAATAGAAGGACTGGTATACCAAGAATTGCCTATAGCGTTACCGAAACAAGACTCTCATGTAAAAAGTGCTATATCTGCCTCCTCTATATCCAACAAAGATAGTGACGTACCTATTGAATATTGGGATTGCGTAGAAGAGTCTCCTACTGATTTTACGGAAAAAACAGTCTACTACTTTGAATATATCGGAGACTGTTAGTCATCTATAGCTGAAAGTATATCTTCTATCTCCTGAGGCCGCAGCTTGTTGTTGTGGAATAGAGCTCTGCTGTTTTTGATGCCTGTGCATCATCGAAATTAACTACCTTTATTTTTGCTCTGCTTACAAGAGCTTTTTTGCCTCTACGCTTGTAAGCTTTTTGGCATCAAGGCAATATTTATATACTTCAGCGACGTTGACACTGGATATTAATGCATTTCCAATATAACGCTCTATAAAGTCATATCCTGGTTCTTCAGCAAAGACAGCAATTACAGAAGATGCATCTACCACAACTTTACTTCTCATCTTTGCCTATTTTTCAAATTTTTTCATTTCCTGGAGAGCAGCTTTTCTTTTGTGCTTTAAAAAATCATCAACGAATGCCATACCAGGCTTACGATGTTTTGCAAAAACGCTACGTATCTCATCCAGTGTACGCAGTGCATTCTTGATAATCACTTTGTTATCATCAACTTCCATTGCAACACTTCCCATATTAGGAATCTTGAGTTTTTTCTAATATTAGCAGGTATTAGCACCTTACCATTTCTGTCGATGTTGAGAATTTTTGTTTCCATTGATATAAATATTTAATGATAGTTACATGCTAATATAATTTTAGAAAAGAGCGAATCTTGCAAATCATGTATTTGAATTAATCAATTGATTTTTCAGTTTTGTGATTTTCAACTATTGAGCAGTGATTACTCGCATATTCACATATTCAATAATTTATCCATCTCATATCCCATGGATCTGTCATAATTACCTTGCTGTTATTATTTGCACATCTAAATTGCACTGCTGCCAGATAGTGTCGCACGTTAGTACCGGAATCTTCTTTATCATTCCAAGCGCTATACATGCTCTGTCTCCTAAAGATAGGCCGCAGCTTTTGGTTGTGGCATAGAGCTGCGCTGCAATACGTGCATGTATATCATCAAAGCTTATTACTTTGACTCTGATTTCTTCCATCATTTCATTTACTTCTTCTTCTCTTAGGTCAGAATCATAAAAGCAAGATTTATATACTTCCGAACTATTTACAGAGGATATGATTGAACCTTCCATATATTCCAAAATCAGTTCGCGCCCCTTTTCTTTATTAAACACTGCAAGCACTGCAGAAGCATCTAGCACTACTTTCTTAGACATTCTCTTTCTTCTTGTTCTACTTCCCTACGTCTTTGTTCTAAAAGATCAGAAACAACATTTTTTCTCTTTTTTCTTTTAGTAAAAATAGCATGCACCTTATCTATATCGACTGTTGGCCTTTTTATTTTTAGTTCTCCATGTGAATATTCCACTAAGGCTCGTCCACCCGATTGTAACTCCATATCTTTTCTGATAGATGCCGGTATAAACACCCTGCCATTTCTATCTATACTCACTACTTTTATCATACAATTATGTTATTAAAGCTTATATGTTATAAAGCAATAGTAGCATATACCAAATTATAACACAATGATTATGCACTACATACCCAACAATTTATCAATCTCATATCCCATAGAGCTTACGATTCTTTCATCTAAATGAGACTTCATAAACTCTACCATTGCCTCAGTTTTACCTGTTGGATAAAACTCTAGCATCAGTTTGTTGAACTCTTCTTTAGATGATGATGGAAGGTTAATAGCTGGATATCCATGGCTAAGTAAGATGCCATTCATCATGAATCTTCCCATGCGCTTATTTACATCAAAGAAGAATTTGTACCTTGCCATCTTGAGAAATACCTCTATAGCATACGTGTAGATCTTTTCTTCTGGAAAATTGCTAGCATAGCAGTGCTCAATTTTGTTCCAGTGTTCTACAAGATCTGTGGCTTTTGGAGGGCAGTATTTGGTGCCAGCAATTGTTACTTCTTTACTTCTAAATTTGCCCCATTCTAAAGCTTCATTTAATCCTGCAATGCTGTGCAATTTACACACAAAACTAGAAGACATGCCAAATATCCCTCTTGAAATTGCATCAAACAGAAACTCCCAGGCATTTTTTTGATTGATTACAATCTCTTGATCAGATAGTTTCTTACCTCCAATAGTTACTCCATCTAAAAGAGTCTTGACCTCAATCAGCGTAAAATTGATTCCCTCTAACTGCGCAGCATCATAGACAAACTCAGGGAGCGCTCTTTTTGCATGCTGTATCGCTTCTTGTTGTTTATTCATCTTTTATATTCATTAGGCTATAGAGTTTATCTTCTAGCTCTTGAGTAATTTGTAGGCGCTTTTCAAATGTTGCAGCATTAGATGTGTATGTACTCATATTGCCAAGCTTTAGCTTATGTCCTAGCGTGTGCTGAGTGATTAGCACGTCCTCCGTTTTACCCCAATGTACTCTAGTGCGTCTTAAATCATGTATGTTGAGTTGCCATAAACTCTCTGGCATTTGTTTGCGTATTTTTACCCACTCTCTATACACTCTGAGATATGGGAAGTTTAATACTTGTTTAGATTCTTTTGTCTTAGTTTGTAAAAATGCACATATCCTTTTGCTTAAAGGAGCGTGTACTACTTCTTTCTTTATTTGTTTTTGTGGTAAATAAGTCCACTTGCTGTTTTCTAAATCTACACCAAATTCCTTTTTGGAATTGCTCCATCTCATATCAAGTACAAACCCGGATAGTGAAAGAGACCACCATGGTCTTTTCCCTTTCCTCTGTAAGCCTATTCAAATAAGGGAGTAATTTGTTGCTCTATAGCACATTTTTGCAAAAGACCGCAAAAAAACCGCTAAATATGGGGGGGGGTATTTTGTATGGCTTTCGTATGGCACAGGGGGTTAAAAAGGCCCAAAAAGGGGCAATATTAAGGACAAAATATATGGCTTTCATATGGCATTTGTATGGCAGGGAGGTTAGCGCTGTTAGTGTTTGTATATAATGGTGTAAAATGGGCAGTCTATGCCGAAATTTTTTCTCTATCAGGCAATGCAATCACGTCAAACCTAAGCGGAATTAGCGCTGGTTTGTAAGTCACTATACTTAGAAGAGAAAACTTCGCTAAGTAAAAATTTATGATAGCAGATGCAACTTATCTTTTAGAAGGCAAGAACTTTTCTGTAAAGATAAGGCAATACTTTTATTGCGATGTTGTATCTACTACTGCTTCAAGATCTCCCATAGGACCTGCCGCATCTACATGATGTGCAGATTCAGGAGTCATACCCGCTGCTGCGGCTGCACCTTCCTCTTCGCGATCAACAAGGCCACCTGCTGCATCTGCATGACGTGGAGATTGCCCTGCCGCATCTACATGACGTGGAGATTGCCCCCTGCCGCATCTACATGATGTGCAGATTCAGGAGTCATACCTGCTGCTGCTGCATCTACATGATGTGGAGCTTGCCCTGCCGCATCTACATGATGTGCAGATTCAGGAGCCATAGGCCTTGCTGCATCCATATCAACAGCAGTAGCTGTAGCACTTTCTTCTTGATCACCTGCTTCTGATCCTTTAGTAGCAACTACAAGTTGTTGTTCAAGACTTGCTTGTTGAACTGCCTCTCTTTCTTCTATGATTATAGGAAGCAACTTACTCTTTATCTCGAGTTTTGGTAGCGCAGACCTAGGATATTCAATCAGGCATTGCTTTGCAATATCTAACATCTTTTGTTCATATTCCTTTAGCACTTCTTTCTCAGCTTCATCTCTCTCAATGAGAATTGCTTTCTCAGCTTCATCTCTCTCAATGAGAATTTTTCGTTTTTGCTCGATAAGAAACTTTGTTCTTCCTCTGTTTGCAAGAAGGAGCACTGTTGTAAACTTACATATGTCACGTGTTTGCATATAACCATACATGTGGGATGCTAGATCTTTTGGTAGCATAAGCAAATGTAACGCTGGATCTTGTTGTAGCCCAAGCGAGCTACCGATCTCATTTTTGGAAAGCATGTTAAATCGTAATACTTCCTTCTTTACTTTGTTATATACAGGAAGGTGTGTTAGAGGAGAAAGGTCCTTTACGTCTATTGGATTTTCTATTAGATCAAGTTCTCTTAGATATCTAAGTTCACTTATAGGACGGACATCTGTTATTTGATTATTGCGTAGATCAAGACTTGTTAGATTTGGTGTGTCTTTAAAAACATCCATACTTTCTATTTTAGCCCTTGATAGATCAAGACTTTGGAGTTGGCCTAGGGCCTGAAAAGCACCTGTAGCTATATTACCACCTATTGTGATATGTGATAGCTCGAGCTTGAGCGTGGGTTTATCTAGGCCACGGAAGGCATCTGTAGCTATACCTCCTTCTATTGTGGCATCTAATAGTTTAAGTTCTTTGAGATTTGGGAGATTTTGAAAAGCACCTGTATCTAGGCCACCATTTATTGTGGCATCTGATAGCTTAAGCTTTTCGAGATTTGGTGTGTCTTTAAAAACGTCCATACTTTCTATTTTAGCCCTTGATATATCAAGACTTTGGAGTTGGCCTAGGGCCTGAAAAGCACCTGTAGCTATATTACCACCTATTGTGATATGTGATAGCTTGAGCTTGAGCGTGAGTTCATCTAGGCCTTGAAAAGCACCTGGAGCTATATTACCTACTGTGGCATGGCTTAGAGAAAGCTCTGTGAGGCTAGATAAGCCTGCAAAAGCACCTGGAGCTATATTACCTACTGTGGCATGGTTTAGAGAAAGCTTTGTGAGTTTATCTAGGCCTTGAAAAGCACCTGGAGCTATACCTCCTTCTATTTTGGCATATGACAGATCAAGACTTGTGAGTTCATCTAGGCCTTGAAAAGCACCTGTAGCTATACCTCCTTCTATTTTGGCCCTTAGACTAAGCTTTGTGAGTTTATCTAGGCCTTGAAAAGCACCTGGAGCTATATTACCTACTGTGGCATGGTTTAGAGAAAGCTTTGTGAGTTTATCTAGGCCTTGAAAAGCACCTGGAGCTATACCTCCTTCTATTTTGGCATATGACAGATCAAGACTTGTGAGGCTGACAAGGCCTTGAAAAGCACCTGTAGCTATACCTCCTTCTATTTTGGCACTTAGACTAAGCTCTGTGAGTTTATCTAGGCCTTGAAAAGCACCTGGAGCTATACCTCCTTCTATTTTGGCCCTTAGACTAAGCTCTGTGAGTTTATCTAGGCCTTGAAAAGCACCTGGAGCTATACCTCCTTCTATTTTGGCATATGACAGATCAAGACTTGTGAGGCTGACAAGGCCTTGAAAAGCACCTGTAGCTATACCTCCTTCTATTTTGGCACTTAGACTAAGCTCTGTGAGTTTATCTAGGCCTTGAAAAGCACCTGGAGCTATATTACCTACTGTGGCATGGTTTAGAGAAAGCTTTGTGAGTTTATCTAGGCCTTGAAAAGCACCTGGAGCTATACCTCCTTCTATTTTGGCATATGACAGATCAAGACTTGTGAGTTCATCTAGGCCTTGAAAAGCACCTGTAGCTATACCTCCTTCTATTTTGGCCCTTAGACTAAGCTTTGTGAGTTTATCTAGGCCTTGAAAAGCACCTGGAGCTATATTACCTACTGTGGCATGGTTTAGAGAAAGCTTTGTGAGACTAGGTAAGCCTGCAAAAGTACCTGGAGCTATGCCGCCTTCTATTGTGGCATATGACAGATCAAGACTTGTGAGGCTGACAAGGCCCTTAAAAGCACCTTTACCTATACCACCCTCTATTTTGGCACGTGATAGATTAAGACTTGTGAGGCTAGATAAGCCTGCAAAAGTACCTGGAGCTATGCCGCCTTCTATTATTGTGGCATAGTTTAGATTAAGACTTGTAATATCTGTTGGATATTGCTTACCCGCTATTGTAACTGTTTTTGGTGGCATATATTAATTAATATCTTACTTAAAAAAGATCATTTTTTACTTAAAAAAAGATTCATTTCGTAGGAGTGTACAAAAGTATTCTAAATAAAGCAAATTTTTTCTAACACACTCCCTGATAGCAGGTTGCATAAGTAGTAAGAGATTATAGAGTCAATGTGATAGATGGTTGAAAAGGGCATAAAAGAGATAGGTAAAATAAAAGGAAACGAGGTCCATACAGCAGAGTACTACAGTGTTTAGGCAGAGATATGATGTCTATAGCGCACGGTATTTCTGCCATTGCTAGACAAAAACAATCTTCTGTACTGGATTGCCTACGGCTTGCATTTAAAAGCTACGATGAAAATACAAAGCGAGCTATCTGCCTTATTAAAATCATGGATCGTCTCCATAACCTTGAGACCATGAATTGCTTCTCCACTGAAAAACAGGAAAAGCTAAAGAGGGAAACGATCGAGGAAATACTCCCTTTGGTATTCTCTTTAGGATTAAAATGCAACGAAAGAAAAACTATATTTTGCCTGCAGTCTACAACCCGCACATGATAGAAAATGCTAATCAAAACCCGCATAGAATCACAATACTTTCCTTTATATGCGAGACTTCTATCCTAATGTTTAAGTGTTCGCGTATCTTTTTAGAAAGTAATATTTACCACGTAAAGTAACAATGGAAAGTGGTAAAAGAATGAGATACAAGGCATAATGTCCGAATTTTGGTATCAAGAACTCATTTGGAAAAATGAACAGTAAGGGACCAAGTAACACTCCAATTCCTGCTCCCAAAAAAACGCATCTGGACCTTTTCAAAATAGGAAATTGAGCAATAGCAACAGGGGCAGCTGGATAGTCGCTAATAAAGCACAAGAAGCCAAAAGCCTGTACAACGAATATTGATTCTCGAGAAAGACCTACAGTATTAAACCACAATGGAATTAATATAAGAAAAAATATGTAAACCCAATTTCTAAAGATTGCTACTTTCATGGGGTTCACAGTTCTAACTAGAAAAGATTGAACAAACATACTGATTAACGCAACCAGTGCAACAAATAAATTTTGTTTTCCTATTTCTGAAGCACTGCACCCCACCTTCAAAAGCAACGATTTACAATATAGGTACGGAACAAATATACATGCTATTTCATTACCAGCCCTGGTTAAGGTGTAATAAAAAAAAGCCTTTCTATCAACATTTTCTTTTAGTATTGGGCTGTTAAGCTCCTTTCCACTCAATTGCAGCAATAATCGTTTCTTTATTCCATCAAAATCCACAGTTTCTCTAAGCACAGATCTTGCATATGTAGCAACAAAGGCAACAGCACTACCAATAATAAATGAAATTCGCCAAGCACCGGGAAATACCTCATCTAGTCTGATTGCAATAGTAGCAATTGTAATTGCTAGAAAAGTGCCACAATATGAAAATGCAGATAAAATGGATGTCGCAAAGCATCTGGTATTATAATGTACAATCGTTTCCGTCACATATATTTGAGATCCGAACAATTCTCCCATAGAGGTAACACCATGCACTGCTCTGCATAATATTAAGCAATAAGAAGCAGTAACACCCAACGTATCATATCCAGGTAATCCAGCTATAAAAAGACATGCTACAGCTGTAACAAAGGTTGTAACAAATATCGTAGTTTGTCTGCCAAAATGATCTCCTATCCAACCCCACAAAATCGAACCCAACGGCCTCAAGAAAAATGGAAGACATAGAGATATTTTTGCCCACCATGCACTATTGGTAAAAAACACTCTATCTATGACTATCGCCATGTGCACGTATAACATGACATCTAGGTACTCCAACATAGTACCAATGGAGAGCATAGCAACGGCCTCTTTTTGCCATTTTTCTAGTTTGTTATTTGTAGAGCCGGCAGTAGTGGAAGGAGTGACCATATTGCTTAGAATAAAAGGGAATTGATTTTCCTCTGATCAAGAGAGTCTATACTCCCCCCAACAATGCCAGAGCCCTTGCCTGAACTGTGAGTGTTTTCCATATCTATTTCTTACAGTTATCTGTCTTGAGGCTATCTCTTTTTATGAGTGGAATCAACCATCTTTTAACTAATTAAGCAAACAGATGTCATCCTCTAGCGTGATGCTGCATCTCTCCTTGAGGCTATCTTTTAGTGCATCTAGCACGTTTTCTTAGTTGTCCATTATCCAATTTTTAAAGAAATCACTTTTTACACACATCTTGTACGTATCTTTTTCACTTGCCGGCAGAAACCTCAAAGAGTGGAACCATCCCGTATAGTCATATCCACGACTTGCGGCCTTAAAGAGGTCAAATAAATGAATTATTATATACTACTTATGCAACCGGTAATCAGGGAGTGTGTTAAAAAAAATTTGCTTTATTTAGAATACTTTTATAAAATAATCCTTTTTTAAGTAAGATATTAATTATTATGCCACCAAAAACAGTTACAATAGCGGGTAAGCAATATCCAACAGATATTACAAGTCTTAATCTAAACTATGCCACAATAATAGAAGGCGGCATAGCTCCAGGTACTTTTGCAGGCTTATCTAGCCTCACAAGTCTTAATCTATCACGTGCCAAAATAGAGGGTGGTATAGGTAAAGGTGCTTTTAAGGGCCTTGTCAGCCTCACAAGTCTTGATCTGTCATATGCCACAATAGAAGGCGGCATAGCTCCAGGTGCTTTTAGGGGCCTAGATAAGCTCACAAAGCTTCATCTTGCAGGTACCACAACAATAAATGGTTGTATCACTCCACGTACTTTTGCAGACTTATCTAGTCTCACAGAGCTTGATCTAAGACATGCCACGATAGCGTCAGATGCTTTTCGAGACCTTGTCAGCCTCACAAGTCTTGATCTGTCATATGCCAAAATAGAGGGTGGTATAGATATAGGAGTTTTTAGTTGCTTACCTAATCTCACAGAGCTTAAATTAGCATCTGTCGAAATAAAAGGAGACATATCTCCAGGTAATCTTGAGGATTTATCTAGCCTCACAAGCCTTAATCTAGCAGGTGTCAAAATAAAAAGTATGGATGTTTTTAAAGACACACCAAATCTAACAAGTCTTAATCTATCACGTGCCAAAATAGAGGGTGGTATAGGTAAAGGTGCTTTTAAGGGCCTTGTCAATCTCGCAGGGCTTAATCTATCAACTTCCGAAATAGAAAGTATGGACGTTTTTAAAGACACACCAAATCTCGAAAAGCTTAAGCTATTAGATGCCACAATAAATGGTGGCCTAGATACAGGTGCTTTTCAAAATCTCCCAAATCTAACAAGTCTTGATCTATCAGATGCCACAATAAATGGTGGCCTAGATACAGGTGCATTCCGTGGCCTAGATAAACCAACGCTCAAGCTCGCGCTATCACATATCACAATAGGTGGTAATATAGCTACAGGTGCTTTTCAGGCCCTAGGCCGACTCCGAAGTCTTGATCTATCAAGGGCTAAAATAGAAAGTATGGATGTTTTTAAAGACACACCAAACCTCACAAAGCTTGACCTATCAAATGCCAAAATAGAAGGAGGTATAGCTACAGGTGCTTTTCAAAATCTCCCAAATCTCAAAGAACTTAAACTATTAGATGCCACAATAGAAGGAGGTATAGCTACAGGTGCTTTTCAAAATCTCCCAAATCTCAAAGAACTTAAACTATTAGATGCCACAATAGAAGGAGGCATAGCTACAGGTGCTTTTCAAAATCTCCCAAATCTAACAAGTCTTGATCTATCAGATGCCACAATAAATGGTGGCCTAGATACAGGTGCATTCCGTGGCCTAGATAAACCAACGCTCAAGCTCGCGCTATCACATATCACAATAGGTGGTAATATAGCTACAGGTGCTTTTCAGGCCCTAGGCCGACTCCGAAGTCTTGATCTATCAAGGGCTAAAATAGAAAGTATGGATGTTTTTAAAGACACACCAAATCTCGAAAAGCTTAAGCTATTAGATGCCACAATAAATGGTGGCCTAGATACAGGTGCTTTTCAGGCCCTAGGCCGACTCCGAAGTCTTGATCTATCAAGGGCTAAAATAGAAAGTATGGATGTTTTTAAAGACACACCAAATCTAACAAGTCTTCATCTAGGCAATAATCAAATAACAGATGTCCGTCCTATAAGTGGACTTACACGGCTAATGGAACTTGATCTACGCAATAATCAAATAACAGATGTCCGTCCTATAAGTGGACTTACATTGCTAATAGAACTTGATCTACGCAATAATCAAATAACAGACGTTAGTGATCTAAGTGGACTTACACGGCTAATAGAACTTGATCTACGCAATAATCAAATAACAGACGTTAGTGATCTAAGTGGACTTACACGGCTAAGAGAACTTGATCTAATAGAAAATCCAATAGACGTAAAGGACCTTTCTCCTTTAACACACCTTCCTGTATATAACAAAGTAAAGAAGGAAGTATTACGATTTAACATGCTTTCCAAAAATGAGATCGGTAGCTCGCTTGGGCTACAACAAGATCCAGCGTTACATTTGCTTATGCTACCAAAAGATCTAGCATCCCACATGTATGGTTATATGCAAACACGTGACATATGTAAGTTTACAACAGTGCTCCTTCTTGCAAACAGAGGAAGAACAAAGTTTCTTATCGAGCAAAAACGAAAAATTCTCATTGAGAGAGATGAAGCTGAGAAAGCAATTCTCATTGAGAGAGATGAAGCTGAGAAAGAAGTGCTAAAGGAATATGAACAAAAGATGTTAGATATTGCAAAGCAATGCCTGATTGAATATCCTAGGTCTGCGCTACCAAAACTCGAGATAAAGAGTAAGTTGCTTCCTATAATCATAGAAGAAAGAGAGGCAGTTCAACAAGCAAGTCTTGAACAACAACTTGTAGTTGCTACTAAAGGATCAGAAGCAGGTGATCAAGAAGAAAGTGCTACAGCTACTGCTGTTGATATGGATGCAGCAAGGCCTATGGCTCCTGAATCTGCACATCATGTAGATGCGGCAGGGCAAGCTCCACATCATGTAGATGCAGCAGCAGCAGGTATGACTCCTGAATCTGCACATCATGTAGATGCGGCAGGGCAATCTCCACGTCATGTAGATGCGGCAGGGCAATCTCCACGTCATGCAGATGCAGCAGGTGGCCTTGTTGATCGCGAAGAGGAAGGTGCAGCCGCAGCAGCGGGTATGACTCCTGAATCTGCACATCATGTAGATGCGGCAGGGCAATCTCCACGTCATGCAGATGCAGCAGCAGGTGGCCTTGTTGATCGTGCAGAAGAAGGTGCAGCCGCAGCAGCGGGGTCTGTGACTTCTCAATCTGCGCATCATGTAGATGCGGCAGGTCCTATGGGAGATCAGCTTGAAGCAGTAGTAGATACAGCATCGCAATAAAAGTATTTTAAAGGTGCTATGTACACAAAAATGGCATTCGATTAGAGGAGCTGGTCAAGCGTTAAAACGTTAATGCCCCTGGCATTTGGGAGTTAGCGCTCCCTTTGTCAGGTGTAAAGACGATATGCTCAAGATTGTTGGAGGTACTGAACTTTTATTTTCTGAGATATCTGAGTAACGCTGCTGGCTTTATAGTTGTTTAAACGTAATTGTGCACTTTGCAGGGAAATATCGCTCTTTGATGTTTTCTGCAAGAGTCAATAGTAGGAATGGGCCTGTAATGATCGGATCGGGTTCTAGAATGCATGGAGGACATCGTTTACTTTACGTTGCGCGCCTATATGGGTAGTTGGCAATAGTCAGCTGAAAATGCTTTCTAAAGTATATGTAAGAGAACTTAAGAATTACAAATATAAACTCAATTCACATATGCAAATAGTCTTTTTATTTGCCGAGTGTTCTGCCAAGTTAAAGGATCCTGAGTGTTTTGCATCGGTAGTTAAAAATTTGCGTATATGCTATTATAATTATATGGATCTTGATTGTGTTACTGTGAAAAAACTGAGGATTTGCCCACTTCTCTTGGTTTTATCGTCTTAATGAGCAAAAAATAGGAAGTGGAGACAGATACTCTCATGATAAGAGATTTAGAAAGGGTGCTATATCAAAAAAAGTGATGGGTTAGTGATGATCTACAGCAAAATGACTGTCCCGCAAGTAAGCATGCAACATGGAGTTATTACAATTCCAAAATTTGAGATTATTCTAACAGCGAATTCTTCAAATAAGTTGAAAGGGGCATATATTAAAAATCAGAGATATTATCCAATGATTCGTAGTAGTTGGCGGAGAAATGATGAATTAGAGATTTTTGTACAAGCTGGGAAACAGCTAAAAGAATATTTTTCAGGTGTTCGAAAAAATTTTGATTTAGAATATGAATTTCCTGATGTGGCTACTTATTTACAAACTAAGGTTTGGAAGCATTTGACAGATATACCTTACGGTATGACTATGACATATCAAGAATACGCTAAAAAGGTATCTGTTGTTGCTGCCGTCAGATCGGTTGCAAGCGCTGTTGGCCGTAATCCAATAATAATATTTGTTCCATGTCATAGGTTAAAAAGAACAGATGGCAGAATAGGAGGTTATGCTGCTGGAGAGACATTGAAACAAGATCTGCTTCGTCTGGAAAGCCATTATGGAACAAATATGCAATACAAGTAAATTGATGTTGTTATGTAGAACCACTCAGATTCCATTTAATTATTATGACGTTACGTAGGTGTAGTTGGGTAAACGTAAACAGTCCTATTTCTATTAGTTATCATGACAATGAATGGGGAATACCTGTGATGGATGAGAACAAATTGTTTGAAATGCTTATATTAGAGGGAGCTCAGGCTGGATTAAGTTGGCAAACTATATTAAATAGAAGAGGAGAGTATAGAAAATTATTTAAGCAGTTTGTTCCAGTTGATGTGGCAAATATGAGCGATGAAGAACTCGAGGAGTTACTTTGTACTGGAAGAATTATAAGGAATAGGCGCAAAATTTTTTCTGCCAGAAAAAATGCAAAGATCTTTTTGGAAATACAAAAAGAATTTGGATCATTCTATAGTTATGTTTGGAATTTCGTGAAAGGTAAGCAGATAGTGCGCCGTAATGCCTGTGCTGCTGATGTGCCAACTAATAGCAGAGAATCCCATTCTCTTTCTAAAGACTTAATCAAAAGGGGCATGAGTTTTATCGGTCCTACAATAGCGTACTCTTATATGCAATCCATAGGACTAATAGATGATCATGTTGATTATTGTTTTAAAAGGGCTAGTAAAATGGAACAATAAGTACAGATAAAGACGATTGGATGCCATAAAAGGTTTTGCTTTTACGGTACTTTTAGGTTGTATGGATCGAGAGTATTCAACCTGTTTGTTCGAATTGTGAAAGGCAGGTGCTACACAAACCAGAAATGCATATCTTAGTCTTTTGTACTGGCATATAAATGGGATATAGGTATGGATACATTTTGTCTATGTTGTTTGTCACATTTCTTACTTTAATATGAGCTATTTCTATCATCAATTATACATGACACGAACCTCTAATTGTTGTTATGAAATTAATGCTATTATTAGTTGTATAATTGCAAAAAGTGTTGTACAAAGACGTCGCATAGAAACACTGTGCAACGTTAATACTAAATGATACATAATTTTTTACTATGGCAGATTTTTACCTAAGAGGACATGGACAATACAGAGAAAACGATGGTGATGTTTTTAGAAGAGATTTACTACCCGGCGAAAGAATATACTTTTACGGACCTCCTGGATATGCGATGGGGGGTGGTTTAGCAGATGCTCTGTCTTTAGACGAAGGTGATATAAATAGAGTGGGATTTGTAAGGAGACGTAATGCTCCATCTGGAACAAGTAGTATAATGGGACGATCGTACGGTCAAGATTATTATTCCTTCTTTCGTAGTTGGTATGGAGGTGGTTACAACGAAATATCTCGTAACATGATAAGAAATTTCAGAATGTATGGTGTAAATGGCTTATTTGACGGTAGTCCAGCTGGCGTATTCTATGATAACAATGGTGTACGTACTCTTTTGCGAGTACCAAGAAGCTTAGCTTACCCAAATACAGACGATAACACATTATGCAATCCTTTTGCTAGTGGAGATTTTTCCGTGACAATCAAGCAGTTAATATCTCATTTACGTTGGATTGTGATGGCAAATTATAATCGTAATGAAAGTATGATCTTACATTGGTGCCAATGTAGAAGTTTTCATAGAAAGAACAGAAAATATTCTCACCAACGTCCTTATGATGGGGACTCATATAAATGGGGTAAAAGAAGCAATTGGTGAGCATTCTAAGAACTACAGGTTTTTTTATATGCATCGTGCTTAAAACTGCTACTTGACATTAATTGTTTGATGAGACGCAAATGTCAGGTAGCAGACTTACTTACGAGAGACCTTTGCTTAGCTGATTTCCTGAAAAAGTTATATATAGCAATGTATATTGAGAACAACTTTTTTACGACGTTTTATTCTCAGCACACATTCCTTCATCTTTGCTTATATAGGTTATTAAAATCGCTTTTTGCACTTCAGTCAATTGCCTGTATCTTGATAATGTGTTGTAAGTGAGATTCATATTCTTAACGGTTTTTTTTGCTTGTTTTATAAAAAAGTAAAGGTTTATCCATTTTGTTCTTTAGTATGTTTTGGTACTTAGAAAAAAAGAAATTTTGGTAGAAGGTAAATATTGTTGTTTCTACTTTATGTAAGAGTTGTCTTATTTTCTAGGGGGCTAAAGGCATAAGAATGTCATATATTTATCTGGCAGACGTATCTTTTAGAAGGAATGTTTCATATTGCATATGCCTCATTTTTCTGCATGTTTGTAAGATCAATGATATGATGTAAAGACGTTTATTTTATTGCCGTATAATAAGATTATAGTTGCACAAAAGGTGTTTTAAGGAATATCTAGATGCATTTTAATTAGGCGTTATTTTTTAATATCCTGTATCAGAGCCATCCATTTCTGGTCACGAATTAATGAACTACGATGCATGATCGTATAAACACAATGCAGCAGCATCACTTCCATATATTATCAAAAGCATGAGAAGAGTATATCAGCTTGCAGTACGTTTTTATTGTTCTACAAAATTTCGCATATTTGTTGTTTAACAATGTCATCCTCTACTAAATACATTGCATCACAGTTTGGGTGAATCAGTGAAAGAGGCCTGATAGACTGAATAGGTTCAAGGTCATCGGGCACTTTCGTACATTTCTTCAGATTAAGTGCTTTCAGATTGGTAAGATAACGAAGCTCTTCGATGCTCTCTAAGTTTGGATTCCTTTTTAAATTAAGCTCTGTTATTTGAGTAAGATTTGAAAAATCTTTAGTATTTTCAAACAGTGCTCTCCTTAGATCCAGTGTTATTAGTTGCACAAGGTCAGCAAGAGGTGTTGTATCAGTTATACCATTATCACCCAGATTTAGTGCTGTGAGTTGAGTAAGTTGTGAGATTGCGCTAATATCACTCGTTTGAGTACCGCGCAGATTAAGTTCTTTTATCAAAGAAAATGCACTTAAATCGCCTATATTCAACAGCTTGGTATTTTGTAGCGAGAGCTTGGTAATACCTTTTTGCGTTTTTAATGATCCGACATCCTGTTCATGAGTATTGTTTAGACTAAGAACTTTTAGCTTTTTCCACTCTGCAGGAATACACAACCGTTGCATTTCTTTGTTACCGCTAAAACTAACATCTGTTAGATTGGTGAAATATTGCAAATTGTCATATTTAATTGTCTCAGTACATTCCAAATGGAGAGTTTCTAGCGTCTTAAAAGGTAGAGAAGACGGGTTAAGAGTACCAATTCTGTTACCACTTAAAATAAGAGTCTTCATTTGTGTAAGCTCTCTAAGGTATGCGACAGAATCTAACTTGGTATTACTTAGGTCAAGATCTACTATAGTACTGTTCCGTTGAATTGATGATAGACTTTCATTTCCTAGTCTATTATTTCCTAAATTCAGCTGCGTCAAATTATTAAAATATCCAACTTCTGTTATATTTGTTATTCCTGTATTATTAAGACTAAGATTTGTTACAGAAGATGGTAGTGTATTAACAGTTTTAACCTGATTACCATCCAAACAAATCACTTTCAGCTTTGGTAAAGCACAGTCAATATAGTGTCCTGTAATGCGATTATGACTTAGATTAAGCGCTTCTAGCTCACCCATGTTTTCAAGTTTCACTTCCCATATTTGATTATGACTTAGATCAAGTTCTTCCAGCTTCGAGAACTTTTTAAATTTACACAATCTGATTACGTTTTTGCTAAAATTTAGTTTTGTTATTGAACTCTGATTTTCAAATTTGATACTTGAAATTCTATTACAGCTTAAATTTATCTCTTCTATATTCAAAGAAGTTGAAAATTTACATGAATCTATTGCGTTATAACCTAGATCTATTGTTTTTAGACTAAGACGTTTGATAAACTCGATTGACAATATTTTGTTAACACTTAGATTTAAATTTTCTAGATTTGGCATATTTGCAAGGTTACACGAACCTATTTTATTATAGCTTAGATCTAGTTTTTTTAGCGAATTATGTGTATTGCCAAATTTTATATCATTAATTTTATTACGACTTAGATTTATCTCTTTTAGCTGCGCATTGTTTACGACATTACACGTAACTACTTTATTCAAACTTAGATTTAAATTTTCTAGATTTGGCATATTTGCAAGGTTACACGAACCTATTTTATTATAGCTTAGATTTAGTTTTTTTAGATTTGTCAAATTTTCTAAACCACTCAGATTTTCTATGCAATTATTTGATAAATCAAGCTCCGTTAGGCTGTTGACATGTTTTATATGTTCTAAATTACTTATGCTATTGTGACTTATATTAAGCGTCTCTAATTGTTCAAAGTTTTTCAAACATGCAAGATCGTTAGTATCTATCTGACTATTGTGAGTTAAACTAAATACCTTGAGCTTTGTCAGACGTGCAAGAGGCTTAACAGATCTTATGTGATTATTGTTGAGATTAAGCTCTGTTAAATTTGTGAGACTTTCAAGAGGGGCAATGTTCCGTATGCTATTATTGCTTAGACCAAGTAGTGCTAACTTTGTAAGTACTGTGATAGATGTAACATCACATATTCTATTGCTGTTTAAATTCAGGCCTGTTAAATGTTGCAACTTTGCATGGTAAGAACTAACGTCCTGTATTAGATTACCTGTGAGATTGAGTTGCTGTGCACTAGTTGGTATCTGTCGCTGTGAGAGGATTTCATCTGTTATTTGTTTATCTGGCCAATTTATGTTAACCCTAGCTCTACTGCTACCTTGGCTGCCACTTATGGTAGTAGCTTCGTCCTCAGATGTATGGTCTACCTGCTTTGGAAAACTATCTCTACTCATTAGAGGAGGGCGATCACTAACGCTACCTAGACTACCACTAGGGCTTCCTTTGCTTGTTGGATGCAGAGGTTGTTACATATCACTAGTACCAAAAACTTTTAAACTATTGACATCTTTTCTTCTAGCACGTGAACGTAGTTGTTGCAACCAATGTTCTCACATCTTATATAGTTGGTATGGATGATATGTAGTTGGATGATAGGGGTAGTGGCTGTACCAACCACTACCCAAAGGGTTGAATCTTTTAGTGCTGTTCCGCTGTATGATGATATTCTGGTATCTTCTCAGATATTTCTGAAAAGAATAATTCATTGCTTCCAATTATATCTAAAAGCTTGTCTTTTATTCCTGGATTTGTAGATAAATGAGTGAAATGTTCATTTTGACGCAATTCGTGTATAGCTCCCTCTTTCTCACGATTGTATTGCTCACTTGTTTGAAAGTTGTTATACGCAGCGTCACCACATGGCAAGTTAACAAAGAAAATTTCTACCTGCTTTTCATGTCCTTGTATAAGAAAATTAACTTTCCCGGTAAAAAATTTGTTTTCAGGATCTTCTGGGTCATTTACCTCTACTGTCTCTACTGCTCGTTTTTCCACTTCTTGATCTATTTTATATTTATGGTTGAAAATAGCGTTGTGAATTACCTTAAACCCTTCTAAAGATTCTTCTGTGTTTAATATGTCGTTTGTCACACGATTTTTTATCAAACTGTTATAGTGTACAAAACCGGCCGCTTTTAGCGCTAGTTGTCTTTGCAGAATTGGTTTTTTGTTTTCAAAGTCATTATACTCTTCTACAGATGGTGTTACACTGAACAGACAGCTATACACATTCTTACCGTCTTGTCGGTAAGAATGTTGTGACATAGATCTGTCTTCTGGCCAATTTGCACATGTTTTTCTGCAATGCTCAACAGCTAATTTAGCAGACATCACATGGTTTAAAAATGGTGTTATAAGTTCACCTTCTGCGTTTTGTCCTGTTGAGAAAAATTCTAATTTTAAAAAGTAAGGTCCTCTGTTATGAATATTGCTTGGATGAGGTAGATAATCACAAATATCTATGCTTACTAGGCCATGTAATTTTGATGGCTTGCGAGTGACGTCTTCGCTTTGTTTGTGTAGTTCTTGTCTTTCCTCTTCTATTTTTTGTAGTTCTTGTATTTTCTCTTCTATTTTTTGTAGTTCTTGTTGTTGTTTGTTCATTCTGAGTCCTGTAATAAGTGACGAGCACATACCTTCACTACTAAAAAATAATGGTTTTTCTATTGTCAGTTCCCGTAAGGCATGTGCCGCGCTTTTTAGATCATCTAATTGTTTAGTAGGTATTGGTTTAGTAGGTATTGGCTGCATCTTTCTTACAAGTTCATGCGTGCTACGTATTGCAAAGGCTTTTAGAATACTATCCTTACTTTCGTTTATATCGTACCATCTACCGACAAAATCGTCTATTTTATCCTTCTGTCCAAAGGTTAGTAACTTTATTTGCGGAGAGATATGTTCGTCAATTGTCTCCAAGTGAGTGCTGTCTGTATCAAAGAGCCTTGCATGTAATTGCACTCTATCGCACACAAGCGGTTTTTGCATATCTTGCCTATTATACGTTACTGATATGTGAAAAGGCTGTGTTGACATAGTATAGTTAGGGTTTGTAGCTACAGATTCTTTAAATTGATCCAATGTTTTAACTCTAGTTTTATGCATTTCTATCTATTATTTTTATTAGTAATTATTAAACTGTATCTTTATATAACATAACTTTTAATAAGACAAGTATTAATTATACTTGATAATGTAAAGTAGTAAGAATGGTAAAATGTATTGGATTTTTACCCTAAGATAGCTTTGTATGTTTATAATTTGAGAAAAATTGTCTTTTGTGTTGTGGTAATGGATTTCTCTGCAATACTACTATTAGTGCTGTGTCTGTGTAAAAAAATAGAAATGATAAATGTATATAATGTCAAATAAATTTGTGTAGCGTTTTGTATAATAAAGCTTAGTGAAAAAAGGAAATATAGATTAAATTAATAATCTAATAAATAAGATTAGATGTCTGTAATAGCTTAAGCATAAGTAGACAAACTGTATTGAAGTTAGAGAATTTTGCTATTTTGCAAAAGTACAGGATAAGGCTTTTTAGATATATTTCACAACAAAGATGCGTTGCTCAACTAGTAGTGCAGCATCGTTTATTTTGAGGAGCATCACATAAACTTTGACTATTTATTCGTATGTATTTCACTGTGCTCATATGTACTTTTTAGACGAAACAGTGTTTCATTTTTTACCAGAAATGTAGTTGCTTACATTGTGATATTACTTCTTTTAGGGACCTCTATTACTAAAGCCTAATTGCACAGCATTATAGGAACTTTTGTAGCGTTAAAATGTTCCACAATGTAGCTGTTAGAGCATTTATCTCTCTATATTCTTTGGAGTACCGTCATTATAAAACACTTTTACTGTCTGTTTCTTATGCACAGGAATCTAACCATCGTACTATCGACTCTTAAGTTGTAAATTGTAAGCTAAGATTATGTCAAAGTCTTGAAAACAAACCAGTTTTTAGGAAATGATCCATATTGCATTCCTTGCTGAAACAAGCATAGAATACAATAGGGCTCTTATACTTATTTTGTATTTATTCTAATAAAATTATCCACCTGCTCCGAAACCTTCCTCTTGTATATACCTATCGATATCCGGAATTATATAATCATTCCAGAACTCTTTCATCGGTCTAAAGTGTTCCAATATCTCTGTATCGACAATTCCGGTTTTATGTTCATGCAAGAGAAGGGTTTCAGGATATCTGACTACGAACTCACTCAGAGGTACTTCATCTTTTCGGAAAACAGCATCCGCCATTCTCTCGAGGAAAAACATAGTACTTTCTGTTTTGATGTGACTTTCTCCGCAGTGTAATTTACTTACTATTTCATCTAAATGCTGAAGAATGTAATTTAATGTTTGTCGAGTATCTTTTTTACTTTCGAACTGTATCTCTTCTTTATCCATGTCTAATATGCCTTCTTTGTGTAAGTTGTACACCAAGAAACATAATTCTTCTTTACATTTTTCTACAAAATTATCTAAATGTTCTTCTCTATCATCCTCTTTTTTAAACTCTTCTCGTAAAATTCGGTTCATGCCGGAGAATAAAAATAGGGATAGCAATGACTGATTTTTTAAAAATTTTATACATCCAGGGAAGACATCTTGTGATGGCATTTCTAGTTCTTTACCCTTGATGCTCACAAGGCTTGATACTTTAGAAAGGAGATGATATACCGCCTCTGAGTAGGCAATATATCTATCACATTCGAAGACTGCTTTCTCTGATAGCTCCTTTTCAAGAGGTATTTTAAAGTGATGCTTTCGATCATCGCCATCACCTTCTGTTTGAAAACCATTTTTTAGTATTTTTGCTAAGGTCATTGCTCCTAATTTTCTTGCGTCACGGATAGGATCTATTCCATACTTTTTGAGTAACATTTCAGTTATTGAAAGTACTGGAGTTGTAACTGCTACAGGCAAGCAGTTACTTAAATACAGCTCATCCATCACGTAGTGAGAGCATTCATGTATAAAAACAGCATCCGGCTTTATAGAGTCAATATCATGAACAGTAGAAAAGATTGTGCTTGAGCCTGTAGAGTAAAGAGGTCCTAGCGATATTTGTTCCATTATGTTACAACCAAATACTATTCTTGGTCCGGTGTGATTTGAGATCTTTGTCGCAATGAAATCTAATATTTTCTCTGCACAGTTACTTTCTTCTTTTAGTTTTTGTACTGAGGGGAGGAGGCTTTCGTATAGAGCGCATACTTTATCATCTATCGTCATTTGTCGAAACTCGCTTTCTCTGTCTTGTCTTTCTCTAGAGGTAAAAATGTATGTATTGTTTGCTAGTATTGACACAGGTGATGGTAAACGCTCCGAAGGCAAATCTAATTTTTCAAGTTGGTTGTGAATGAATGACCCTTTGTCTTTTTTGAGGAGATCTGGTGCAATGCTCTCTAATTTTGGTAAGATATCTTTTCTTGCTTGAATAACAAATTGATTAAATGTGTCATGAGATGCATCGAAAAAAAGCTTCTTAGCAATTTGTGATGCCGTGTCATTTATATCTCGTATTATTTCCTCGAACCTTTCTTTTTTTGTTTTGTAACTAATACATTCATCAAATATAGCTTTATCTGGATCTGCTTGTAATTTTTTTATTTCTTGAAATTTATCATCTTCTGATACTGCTGCTATTGCTGCCGCTCCTGCTGCTCCTTTTCCTGCCGCCTCTATTCCTTTTCCTGCCACCATTGCCTTTTCTGCTACCGCTAAGCCAGCACCTGCTACCGCTGCTCCTTTTCCTTCTGCCGCTGCTCCTTTTCCTGCCGCCTCTATTCCTTTTCCTCCTGCTTCCGCTAAGCGTGCACCTGCTGCCACCGCTGTTTCTTTTTGTACTTTTTCACTTTTTTCTGACTTTTCTTTTTTTTGTATATCTGCTGCTGATCCTTCTTTGCTTGATTCTCCTAGTGCTTGTTGATCAATATCTTTAACACCTGGCCCTAATTCTAGTTTTATCGCTGCTCCTTTTCCTACACGGGAACTATCTATTACCTTTAATTTCTCTGCTTGATCGGCCATAGCTACTTCTACGCCTTCTGGCTTTGTTTTTTCTAGCTCTCTTATGTTGGCAGCTACTCTTTCAGTAAGGTGTGTCAATATCCTTGTGGCAAACTGAGCTACATGTGAAACTATGTCATTCTTTTTCTGTAAAAATTCTTTTCTATCAGCACATATAATACGCTCAAATGAGCTTAAATTGTTTATCTCGCAAGCATATTCTAAAGGTTTTAACACAATCTTTTTTGTTATTGTGCTAACATAATCGTAGGGTTTGTTAATCTTTATATCGTAAATCAAGGTTGAATCTATAAATAACTCATCTATATCTGTGTTGTGTAGCAAGTGTCTTATCTGTTTTACTTGCATATCCTTCATTCCGTCATGCAATATTTCTATTTTTAATGTGTAATCGTCGGAGTTCCATATATCTTCTAGTAACTGCATATTATTTTGCCTAGAAGCATCACGTGCTAATTTATGTCTTGTTGATATATCTAGTTTAGATAAGAGCCCTTTACTTAAAGGTGTTGTTTTTGGACGCTGTTCTTCTTGCATAATATTCAACCTTAAGTGAGTTATACGTACAACTAGCAAGTGTAACACGTTTTATTTTACTCAGAAAGCATATTTTGTGGATGTGGCATGTTTGTGCACTGTTGGCAAAGCATGAATAATTTTAATGTCTGGTATATTTATTTTCTTGTTTAGAGAGCCAAATAGATGCGGTAACTATTATCGCAGATGTAACAAGTGTAGTCTTTGACGGAACTTCTTGAAAGATTATATAACCAAGCACTGCTGCTATTACAATCTCTAAATATTTGTACGGGACAAGTGCTGTTATATCTTCACGCTGAAATGCTTTTAACAAGCACAAGAAAGTAATGTTACTTATAATACCTATAGTTGCGACAAGGAGGAGTTCTGTTATAGTTGGAGTTTTCCAATAGTATATAGTGCTTGGTATTGAAACTATTGTGCTAAATAAAGAGCAATAAAAGATTGTATTTATTGGTGATTGAGAAGCAGCATATTTTTTGTTTATGACATCAATGACTGTGAATATAAAGGTGGAAAGCAACAATGCAGAAACGTATTTTGGTATGTGATGTTCTGTTGTTTTATTACAGCAGATGCATATGCTGGTAAATCCTACTATAGTAGCTGTCCATCTTTGCCAAGATATTTTCTCTTTCGTAAGAAACACAGATAGTATTAGCGTGATGCTTGGTGTTAGAAAACCTATTATTGTTGCAATTATTATCTGTACTTTGTTGAGTCCATATATCCATAATGCTTGAGCTAAAAAGAATAATATACCTCGTGTAACTTCTACCCAAATGTTGACTGGTTTAGTTATGTGTTTTTTCATGCATGTTGCAAAAATAAGGCAGAATAAGAAACGTAAACCTGTTACATGTAGTTCTTCAAGTGTTACACCCACGTACTTTGTAATAACGTCAGATATTATGCATAACGTAGATCCGCATAGGAAAAAATATACCGCGCTTAAATGTTGTTTTGTTTTTAGCATGAGTATTTATACTACTTTTTATGCCTATTATTGCACAGATATTCTAGTGCAAGATGTGATAAAACACGCCCTCTTGGCGTCTTTTGTACAAAGCCTATTTGCAGCATATACGGTTCTATCATTTCTTCTATGGTATCTTTTTGCTCAGAAAGGGATGATGCTATGGTATCTATGCCAACTGGTCCACCATTGTAGTTTTCGGATATAAGTGTTAGGTATTTGTAATCATTTATATCTAGACCTTTTTTATCTACTTTCAGTTTTTCTAATGCCTTAGTGGCAATGTCTATAGTTATTGGATAATTTGTACCTTCAATGAGGGCAAAATCTGCAACTCTACGTAATAATCTAAGTGCTATTCTTGGCGTGCCTCTGGATCTTTCAGCTATCTCCAATGCTGCTGTGTCAGAAATTTTCATTTCTTTAGCACAACATGCTTTAGTTATGATTTGTTGTAAAGAGATGGCTGAATAAAACTCTGTTCTTAGATGTATTCCAAAGCGATCTCTCAAAGGATTACTCAATAAACCTATTCTTGTTGTAGCTCCTACTAAAGTGAACTTAGGTATAGGCAGCTTTATAGGGCGTGCTGTATTTCCTTCTCCCACCAATATATCTATAGAAAAATTTTCCATGGCGCCGTAAAGTACTTCCTCTAAAGAGATATTGATTCTATGTATTTCATCAATGAACAGTACATCTTTGTCTTTTAAATTTGTTAGCACTCCTGCTAAATCGGCTGGTTTAGATAACATAGGTCCTGACGTAGACTTTAATGTCCCTTCCATTTCGTTTGCAATAATATGAGCAAGTGTGGTTTTTCCTAACCCGGGTGGTCCATGTAATAGTACATGATCTAGAGGCTCGTTTCTTTGTCTTGCTGCTATTGTGAAAACTGACAAATTATCTTTTATATAATCTTGTCCTATGAAAGATTCTAGTCGTTTTGGCGCGTAAGACTCATCTTCTTTAGATAATTGTGTATTTTCATGTTTTATGTACATTACAAGTACCTCGTTAAAGTTTTGTGTAAATAGCCTATTGTTGCAAGGCTTTCTTGATTAGGCTAGTGACTGAAAGATTGCCTTCTTCATCTTCTTTTGTATGTGCAGCATTTTCTTCTAGCACTTTGTTGACTCTGGTTGCTGCATCTAGTTGGTTCAGTCCCAATTGGGTAAGTGCTAAAATAGCATCTCTTCTGATGGATGGTTCAGTGTATTGGTTATTCGTGGTCTCAGAGTAGAGTGCTATCTTAGATATTTTACTTTGTAATTCTAATACAATGCGTTCAGATAGTTTTTTACCTACTCCTGGTACTGCCGAAAACTCTAGGGCATTTTTGGTATGTACAGAATTAATTATGCCTTGTGCGCTTAGGTGTGAAATTATAGCCATTGCCATCTTGCTTCCTACTCCGCTTACTGATTGTAGCATGTTGAAAAAGTTTTTTTCTGTTTTTGAAGCAAAACCGAATAGCTGAATACCTTTCTGCTCTTTATAATGAGTATTTATCAGTAATGATATTGACTCTCCTATTGTGGTATTCATTAAAGCTGCTTTGGTGCAATGAATCAGGTATCCAACGCCAGAGTTGGTCATAACTGTTGCAAATTCTTCTTCTAGATCTTCAAGTATTCCTACTATCTTTGCTATCATGCATGACTAATCTTCTACGTTGACCCAATTAGGGTCAGACGCTCCATGCGGAGTTGGTATATATACAGAAGAGCATCCATATAGGTCTACCTTGTACATACGCTTTGTAAGTACGCTTCCTATGACGCTTTCCTTTGCCACTATAAGAAAATGACCGTTTTGAGACCAACAGTGTCCATTTGTCATTCTAGCTCTGGTTATAGTCTTTTCAGCTCCAGATTTAAGGTTTATAACGTTTACCAAAAACCCTTCTCCTTTTACAATTTTTGTACATGCTACGTAGTCACCTCTAGGAGACCATGATGGTTCTGCATAAATGCCACCCGATCTATTTGATGTGATACACTGCACATTTGATCCATCATCAGACATAACATAAAGCTGTGGAGAGCCTGATCTATCTGAGTTAAATATTATACGTTTGTCATTAGGAGAATAACTTGGTGATGTGTTAATTGCCGCTCCGTGAGTTAGTCTCCTTGTTTCCTTTTTATCTATATGTGAGACAAAGATGTGAGTGGACCCCCTGTGTGCTACAGAAAACAAGATTTTCTTTCCATCATGAGAAAATCTAGGAGAAAAGATGTTTCCAGGTATAGTTGACACTAATGTATCTTCTCCTGTGTATAAATGTCTTAGGAACAGTTTTGATATTCCATTTCTAAAATCTGTATAAATTATCTTTTCGTTATTACTAGATATTTTAGGAGAGATAGTTATATACGTACCATCAGAGAGATACTTGTGATTAGCGCCATCTTGATCCATGATAGCTAATCTTTTTATAATTTTGTTATTTGATGGATACTCTGATATGTAGACTATTTTACTATCGAACGGTCCTTCTTCCCCTGTAAGAGTGTGATATACCTGATTTGCAATTTTATGCGCAGCCCTTCTCCAGTTATCGTACTTAAACTCTAAAACTTTGGTTATAACACTCTTTCCTAATACGATGTCCCATACCTTGAACTTTATATTAATAGAATTATTCCTCGCACGTTCTATTTCTCCATTTACTAAGATGGTTGCGTTTATTTTTCTCCATGCCTCAAAAAAAGGCACAGCTTTTATGCCAATATCTGTTGAGATAAAGGAATCTCCTGGAACGGTTTTTAACAATCCCGAGTTATCTAAATCTGTTTTGACAAGTTCCACTATCGACTTGGCCAATCTTGTTTCAGTTTCGCTATAGAAATCGTTGATGGCGACAGAAATTGGTTCATAGCTTTTTCCGGATATTTCTATCTGATGTCCATGAACGAATGCAAAAGAGGCGCATATCAGTAGCACATATGTTTTAATAACAGTTTGTATCAT